>JAFXGK010000029.1 GCA_017513245.1 Clostridia bacterium | reverse complement strand
GGGCTTCATTGTCGGGAAGAGGAGTACGTCGCGGATGGAGGCCGAGTCGGTAAGTAACATAACGAGACGGTCAACACCAAAGCCGAGGCCGCCTGTGGGAGGCATACCGTACTCAAGTGCGGTTACGAAGTCATAGTCAACCTGTGCGGTGCAGGTTGGGTCGGCTGCCTTGCGGGCGGCTACCTGCTTTTCAAAACGCTCGCGCTGGTCGATGGGGTCGTTAAGCTCCGAGAAGGCGTTGCCGAACTCGGTTGCGTTGATGAAATACTCGAAACGCTCGGTGAAAGCAGGCTCGTCCGGCTTGCGCTTGGCGAGGGGGCTGTTTTCTACCGGGTAGTCGTAGATAAAGGTCGGCTGGATGAGGTTTTCTTCAACGTAGGCATCGAAAAGCTCAACAAGCACGGTGCCCTTGGTTGCATCGGCGGGAACCTCAACGTGCTTTTCCTTTGCTACTGCGCGTGCAGCGGCATCGTCAGCCCAGTCGTAATAGTCAACACCGGCATACTTCTTAACGGCCTCTACCATTGTAAGGCGCTCGAAGTGGCCAAGGTCAATCTGCTTGCCCTGATATTCGATTACGGTGCTGCCGCAAATCTTTTCGGCAAGAAGACCGTAAAGCTCTTCAACTATATCCATCATACCGTGGTAATCGGTAAATGCCTGATAAAGCTCGATGGTGGTAAACTCAGGGTTGTGCTTAGTATCCATACCCTCGTTGCGGAAGATACGGCCAACCTCGTAAACGCGGTGCATACCGCCAACGATAAGACGCTTTAAGTAAAGCTCGGTCTCGATTCGCAGGAACATATCCATATCGAGGGTGTTGTGGTGGGTCTTAAAGGGACGGGCAGATGCGCCGATCTCGATGGGAACGAGGATGGGGGTGTCAACCTCCAAGAAGCCCTTGGAATCGAGGTATGCGCGAATCTCGCGAAGAATCTGCGAACGCTTGCGGAAGGTTTCGCGAACGTCGGGATTCATTATAAGGTCAACCTCGCGCTGACGATAGCGAAGGTCGTTATCGCGAAGACCGTGGAACTTCTCGGGCAGCGGCAGAAGCGACTTGGAAAGAAGCTCAATCTCCTCTGCGTGGATGGAAATTTCACCCGTCTGGGTGCGGAAGCAGAAGCCCTTAACGCCTACGATATCGCCGATATCGTACTTTTTGAATGCGGCATAAGATTCCTCGCCGATATCATCGCGACGGACGTAAAGCTGAATGGAATCGGAGCTGTCGGCTACGCCTGCAAAGCTGGCCTTGCCCATTACGCGGCGGCTCATCATTCGGCCTGCGATTTTAACGGTTTTGCCCTCGTATTCCTCAAATTTCGATTTGATATCGCCTGCGTATGCATCAAAGTCATACACGGTTTTTTCATAGGGGTTTTTGCCGTCGGCTACGAGATTTGCAAGTTTCTCGCGACGCACCTTTAAAATTTCGCTTAAATCCTCTACTGCGTTATTGTAGTCTGCCATTTTTACACATCCTTTTGCTTGTGTCTTTACTCAAAACAAGGGCAGTCGATGACTGCCCCGAATTTTTAATATATTTCGATTATCTTGAATGCTATGCTGCCCGAGGGGGTTTCGGCTATTACTTCGTCGCCTACTTTGTGTCCGAGAAGGGCACGACCTACGGGTGATTCATCCGAAATAAGTCCCTTGCGAACATCGGCCTCGGGAGAGCCGACAATCTTATACTCGCATTCTTCATCAAACTCAACGTCGAGCACCTTAAGGCGAGATCCCATCATAACGGTATCCGAAGATTCGCCGTCCGAGATAATCTCAACGTTTTTGAGCATTGTTTCGAGCTCAACGATTCTGGCTTCTAACTTTGCCTGATCGTTCTTTGCTTCGTCGTATTCGCTGTTTTCAGAAAGGTCGCCGTATCCACGTGCTACCTTTATTTTCTCCGCAATATCTCTGCGGCCCTCTGTTTTTAAAGTTTCAAGCTCGTTTTCCAGCTTTTCGAGGCCATCGGCTGTGAGCTTAATTGTTTTAGCCACTACACTGTTCTCCTTATAGGTTTTAATAAAAATGATATGCGCATGTGGTACAATATATACATTATATAGACGGACTATATTAAAGTCAAGAATAAAACCGACAGAAGGGTCTGCCGGTTTTTATCTAACAAGTAGCAAAAAACAGGCCTTGCAAAACAAAGCCTGAAATGCCATGTGGGAATATGCTCTTAAGCCTCTACGCTGTTGAGACGCTTAACAAGAGCAGACTTCTTTCTGGCGGCATTGTTCTTATGAAGAATACCCTTAGTGGAAGCCGAGTCAATCTTCTGTACGGCGAGCTTTACAGCTGCATCCTTATCGGAAGCATTGTTTGCGATAGCTGCATCAGCCTTCTTTATAGCAGTTCTAAGTTCAGAACGGGTTGCCTTGTTGCGCTTTGCATTGTTCTCGTTTACGATAACACGCTTCTTTGCAGACTTAATGTTAGGCATTTTCCCACCTCCCTTTAAAATTCTCAAGTAACAGTATTTTACCACTAACCGCGCAAGATTGCAACACTTTTTTTAAATTTAGGCAGAAATTATTAAACTTTTGCGGTATATGGGTGCGCTGTTAGGGGAAAGATAGTCAAAAAAACGGAGAGATGCAGATGAAAAGAACCGATCTCGCAATTGAGGCGACCGAAAATTTAGGCGCCGCAGACGGAATAATGCGCGAGCAAAACTCGGTAGACGGCATTAAAATTACGCGGATTTCCGTAGGCCGGGAATCTGCAAAGCGCATAGGTCGCGCCGAGGGCAAATATATAACGCTCGAAACGGGCGATATTGCAGCAGGACTTTTAGACACGGAAAAGGCCGCCTCCGCTGTTGCAAGAGAGCTGGCAGCGCTTGTGGGAAATTTTGAGCGCGCCCTTGTTATCGGTCTCGGCAACACCGAAATAACCCCCGACGCACTGGGCCCAAAGACGGCCGACCGTGTGCTGGCAACGCGGCATCTGTCGGAAGATATTAAGCGCCGCACGGGGCTTATGGGACTTCGAAGCGTTTCGGTGCTGTCGCCGGGTGTACTGGGTCAGACGGGTATGGAATCGGCCGAGGTAATACGCGCGGTATGCCGCACCGTAAAGCCCGACGCTGTGATAGCAATCGACGCGCTGGCGGCCGCCGATATTAATCGGCTCGGCAACACGGTACAACTCTCAAGCGGCGGGATTTCGCCCGGGTCGGGGGTCGGCAACCGACGGGCGGAGCTCAGTGAACGCACCCTGGGCACTCGGGTTATCGCGGTGGGAATCCCGACCGTTGCTGATTCGTCCACCTTTGGAGGTGAGGGCGGTTTTATAGTGACACCGCGCGAAATCGATATGCTCATCATCCACGCAAGCGAGCTTTTAGCCCATGCGGTAAATATTTGTCTGCAACCCGAAATCGACCGAGAAATACTCTTGTCCCTCGTCTAAAACGCTCGCTTTCAGCATATGCTTTATCGGGTGATATTTTATGCGAAATTTAAGGGCGATTGCTCTGCTTTTTGCGGTGGCGGCGGTATCGGTTGCCACTGTTTTATACGGCGGTATAAACTTAGCGTTTGCCGATGCGGTAACGGTCGATGTTTCCTCTTCCCTGCCCGTTTTTTCGGTAAGTGAAGGCAAAAACGAGTTCGTTTCGTCGGCACCCTCCTCTTCGGCCGTGCAGCCGTCGAGTTCGGCCGTAGCTGCGGGCGGAAAAGAGACAGCACTGGGCAGAGTAATAGCCAAAACGATAAACCCGAAATCGGCCGCGCTGTCGTATGGCGGCGTTTATATGAAAAACAGCAGCGGTGCAAAAATAGACATAAAAACGGAACTTGCGGCCGGAGTGAAGATAAAACTTCAAAAATCATCCGAGCCGCAGATACTTATAATGCACACCCACACGACCGAATCGTACCTACCCGAGGCTCGCGACTACTACACAAAGAGCGACTCATCGCGTTCGACCGATAACGCTAAAAATATGGCCGCCATAGGCGATATTATTGCCGCAAAGGTCGAGGCTGCCGGTTTTGGCGTTATACACGACACGACCCAGCACGACTACCCTACCTATTCGGGCAGCTATGACCGCTCGAAAAAAACGGTAAATGAGTACCTTAAAAAATATCCCTCCATCAAAATAGTGATCGACGTACACCGCGACGCACTGTCCGATGGCAGCGATAAAACCAAGCTCGTGACCGATATAAACGGCAAAAAGGCGGCGCAGGTAATGCTTGTTATGGGCAGCCAGACGGGGCCCGTTTCGGGATATCCGAACTGGCGGCAGAATTTGAGGTTGGCGATGCAGTTTCATAAAAAGCTGGAATCGCTTTACCCTTCGCTTGCACGCCCGATGGTTGTGGCCAGCAAGCTCTATAATCAGCATCTGACTACGGGGTCGATGCTAATCGAGATCGGCACCGACGCCAACTCACTCGGCGAAGCAAAGTACTCGGCCGAACTCGTGGGAAACGCTCTCGTAGCACTGCTTAACGATTTAAATTAATCATATTATTGCTTTTTTCGCACTGTTGTTGTACAATAAAAAGGTAAAAAATTAACACCTTTGGAGGGTAAAAATGATAGTTGCCGAAAGCAAAAATAAATCTATTGTTAAAAAGGAATTTGAAAAGCGCGTTATAACCCACGCCTTTCACGATATCGACGGCACTCATTCGCTTATTCGCGAGTGGCCGCCCGTTATGAGCATCGTTCTTTGGGACGTAATTGAAAACGGTCTTCCCGAGGACTATGACAGCGATGCAAACGTAAAGCGTCTTATAGATGCTGCAGGCAGTCGCCCCCTGCCCGAGACCGACCGTTTCTGCATTGAATCGGCAGGCCTTTCGGCGCTGACCCAGATGGAGTGGTCCATTCGTCGCGCAATTGAAGAGGGCACCGTTAAGTTTGATTGCGACAAATCGGTTAACAGTGAGAAGATCAAGCGCATCTGGAAGGGCGAAGAAATTTTCGAGGACCTCGCCGATGAGCCCGAGATTGAGGCCTTCCTCTCGGAGCATTCGCCCCGTCTTTTCAAGTGCTATGAGAAGGTGCTTAACGGTTACTGCCGCGACAAGAACCTTGAGATCGCAAAGAACAACCCCGAGCGTTTCAGAGTTAAGGGTTCGTTTGAGTGGATGAAGTTTTTAAAGGACAACGGCGTTAAGAACTACTTCGTTACCGGCGCTGTTGTTGAAAAGGGCATGGGTATGTACGAGGAGGTTGAAACCCTCGGCTACCGTTTCGGACCCGATGAAATGATGGAGGATATCTACGGCTCTACCTGGACCGAGAAGATTCCTAAGAACGTCGTTATGGAGAATCTTATTAAGCAGCTCGGCTTGAAGCCCGAAAATATTCTCGTCGTAGGCGACGGCCGCAGTGAAATTTTTGCAGGTGTTGAGCTTGGCGCTCTTTGTGTCAGCCGCCTTGACGATAACGCCGACGCACAGCGAAAGATTCACGAAAACCTTGGCACCAATATGATTGTTAAGGATTGGACCGATCCCGCCCTTTACGAAAATCTCCGCGCTGAATAAAAAAAAAGAAAACCCAGTTCCGTTTGGAACTGGGTTTTTTAATATTTTAGTCTTCTAAGCCGTCTACCATTTCGGCCTGAATACCGGGCGCGTAAGAGAGAACGGGCTCTTCTGCCTTGCCCTTTATCTTGCGGTTTACATAGTTCTTCGTGATCTTAACAACCAACGGGAAGAGGGTAACTACGCCGATAAGGTTGGGTACCATCATGAGGCCGTTGAACGTATCGGATATGTCCCAAGCGAGCGAAGAAGTAAGTACTGCGCCGAAGATAACGGTAATAACGTGGATAATACGGAATACAACGGTGGTCTTTGCGCCGAAGAGATATTCCCAAGCCTTCGAGCCGTAATGCGACCAACCGAGAACGGTTGTGAAGGCGAATAAGAACATAGCGATGGCAACAAAGCGACTACCGATATTTCCGTAGCTGAATACCTCGTTAAAGGCGCCGCCTACGAGTGTTGCATCCGAAAGACCCTTTGCCACTTCACCGGTTGTAACGTTGAATACGCCGCCGTTAAGACCGCCGGAAGTGAGAACAACGAGCGCAGTCATGGTGCAAACTACCATTGTATCGGCAAATACCTCGAATATACCCCACATACCCTGCTTAACGGGCTCTTTAACGCTGGAGTTGGAGTGTACCATAACCGAAGAACCGAGACCGGCCTCATTCGAGAATACGCCACGCTTAAAGCCGTTGGTCATAGCAACGATAATGCCGCCGATACCACCGCCTACGTAGGCTTCGGGCTTGAATGCGTTTACGAAAATGGCTTTAAATGCCGGAAGGATGGCGGTGTAGTTAATACCGATAATAATAAGACTGCCTATTACGAAAAGAACCACCATAAAGGGAACGATCTTTTCAGCAACGCTTGCAATTCTCTTAAGGCCGCCCAGGGTAATAAGAGCAGTTAAAGCCATAATTGCAACGCCGATAACAATGTTGTAAAGCGAAACACCACCCATAACCTGGACAGAAGAAAGGGCCTTTACGTCGAAGGCAGCTGCTACGTTAGCAACAATCTTGTTTACCTGGCCCATGCTGCCGATACCAAAGGATGCGAGCATTGTAAAGATGCAGAAAAGCACTGCCAAAACCTTACCTATCCACTTGCAACCCTTCTTGGCACCTAAACCGTCGCGCAGATAGTACATTGCGCCTCCGGACCATTCGCCCTTCTGATTTCGACGGCGGAAATAGATACCGAGAACGTTTTCAGCGTAGTTGGTCATCATACCGAAGAATGCGGCAACCCACATCCAGAATACCGCACCTGCACCACCGATGCAAATAGCAGCGGCAACACCTGCAATATTACCTGTACCTACGGTAGCTGCCAAGGCTGTACAAAGAGCCTGGAAGGGAGAAATTGTACCCTTTTCCTTTGTGTGACCGATTACGTCCTTCTTAAAAAGACTTCCGATTGTGTTTTTCCACCAATGGCCAAGATGCGAAATCTGGAACACCTTGGTTGCGAAGGTAACGATAATGCCCGTACCGATAAGCAGAGCAAGACCGAAAATACCCCAAACGACGCCGTTAACTTCGCCGTTTATGCTGGCGACTTTGTCTAAAAATGCTTGCATATTTTCCTCCTAAAACGCGGGTCTACCGCAAAATTTGCAAAATAAAAACGAGTTGCCAAAATGCAACTCGCATAACACGCCCAAAAGAAAAAAGTTTTTAACTTTGTCCTTTTGCCTGAGAGATTTAGCGCAGTTGCACCTTGCACCTTCGGCACCCAACTTAATGGGGTTCTCCAAAGTTTTGTCGGCCTGCAGTCCTCATCCCGTGTGGGAAACCTGAGAGCGTTACTCCTTCGGCGCATCTATGCTTTCCTGCAAGCTTCATCCAAAAATATTCATTTTTACTAGAGGATTATACTATATCCCGCATAATAATACAAGTCTTTTTTTAAAAAAATATCCGCCTGCCTGGGCAGACGGGTATTTTTATGCTTATTTTTCTATCGCGGCGGGTCGCGAGGTGATCTCGGCCATACGCTCGGGGGGGAATTTTGCACGTCGGTCATAGGTGTATAGACCGTTCATTTCCTGCTCAACGTCGGTAAGCTGGGTATAGCAAAACGCCGAAATCTTCGGATTGTCGAGCAGTGCGTCGACAAGGCCTTTGTATCTTGCTATAAAGTCCTCAATGTCCTTTACCTGCTTTCCGTAACCCCAGTTGTCGCCGCCGTTATCGCCGTCGAGTATAAATCGGGCGCCGCCGAATTCACTTACAAAGCAAATTTCATCGCTCTTTCCTGTTTTGCGGCTGCCCTCATCGTTATCGAGCATACATTCGGCCGCCTCACCGCGGGTAAGCACCCAGTACTTCTCACGGAATTTATCGGGTTCGCCGAGATAGTCGTGCACGTCGTACATATCGTAAGTGCCGTCAATGTGGAACCAGCCCGAATTGTCAATAAACAGACGGGTAGGATCGTAGGCCTTGGTCATATTGTAAAGATAGCGCACGAACTCGGGGTCGATATCGCGCTGAGTTTCGTTTAAGGGGCACCAGCCGATTATCGAGGGGTGGTTATAGTCGCGGCAGAGTTCTTCAAGCCATTCGGGCAGCATATTTTTATAGGCCGATTCTTTTGCAACGTTGAGTCCCCAGTTGGGGTACTCTCCCCAAACGAGGTAGCCAAGACGATCAGCGTGGTATAAAAAGCGCTCTTCGAAAACCTTTTCATGCAGACGGGCCCCGTTAAAGCCCATATCCATGGTTCGGGTAATATCGTTTATAAGCTCCTCGTCCGACGGGGCGGTATAAATACCGTCGGGATAGAAGCCCTGGTCGAGAATCAGACGCTGGAAAACGGGTCGGCCGTTTAGATAAGTCACGCCGTCACGCAGTGCTATATCGCGCAGACCGAAATAACTGTCTACCCTATCCTCACCGAGTTCGAAGGTAATATCGTAAAGGCAGGGAGAATCGGTATCCCAAAGATATTCCTCCGAAAGTGCCACGGTGTAGGAAAGGTTGTCCCACTTTACCTCTCGCTCATCGTTGCCGACCATTTCTCCGTCATAGTAGACGGTGGTTATAAGGGTTTTACCCTCGGCCGCGGCTGTGCGCAGGTCGATATGCACCGAGGTATCGGCAACCGACGGGGTCATTTTAAAGCTCTTTATGTAAGAATAAGGGGTATTTTCAAGCCAAACGCTCTGCCAAATGCCGGTAGTACGGGTGTAGAAACAGCCGTAAGAGCCCTCGCGGTCGGACTGCTTGCCCGAGGGGACGGCATCGCTTTTTGTATCGTCGGTCACGTAGACGGTTATGCGGTTTTCACCGGCTTTCAGCGCCTTGGTTATCTCAAACGAGAAGGATACGTAGCCGCCGCGGTGCATTCCCACCTCTACCCCGTTTACAAACACGCGGGTGATATAATCGCAGGCACCGATATTTATAAAGGTGCGGCGCTCCCCCTCAGTCCAGGATTCGGGCAGGGTTACGGTTCTGGTATACCATACGCCGTACATAAAGTCCTTGATTTCCAGGCCCGAAAGTTTACTCTCGGGGCAGTAGGGCACGGTTATTTTCATATCGAAATGCTCGGCGGTAGCGTAGCCGCGGTCTATTCCCACGGCATCGTTATCGATGGTAAAATCCCATTCACCGTTAAGCATAATATAGTCGCCTCGCACCTTCTGCGGACGCGGATATTCAAGACGCAGGTTCTTTTCCATATTAGTTCCCCCGTATCATAGTTTCTGCCCTTATTTTACAATAACGCTTGCCCTTTTGCAACAGCTTTTATAAATTCGTAAAGAAAGGCCATAAATATAAAAAAAGACCGCAGGAAAATTTCTGCGGTCAAAATTTTATTTGCGATTTATGGCGTTTATGGCCTTCTGCTGGCGGACGTCGGCTCCGAGGAACTGAAGCAGAGTATAGTTGCCGATTATACGCGATGCAACACGGGCGGTATACTGCTTCTCTATCTCTTCCAGTGTGAGATTTGTGCTGATGATAGTCGAAAGCCCGCGCATCATACGGGTGTTTATAATGTTATAGATGCAGGACTGCGAAAACGACGTGCTCATCTCGCTGCCGAGGTCATCGATTATCAGCAGTTCACAGCCGAGGATACTGTCGCTTACGTCGGTACTGCCCGAATAAGAGAAGGTTTCGGCCGAGAGTTTGTTTACAAGATTTTGAATGCTGCCGTAGATAACGTTGCGGTTGCCTGCAAGCACTTCACCCGCTATTGCGAGCGAAAGATGGGTCTTGCCAAGACCGGTTCCGCCTAAGAAAAGCAGGTTCTCCGAATGGGAATCGAAGTTTTCGGCAAACTCCTTGCAAACGCGTAAAATCTGGGTCATACGTTTCTTAGGTGTCGTATTGCCTACGGCTGTATCGGAATAGAAGTCAAGGTCAAAATTATCAAAACGACTGTCGCCAATCGGCATCTCCTCGCAAAGCTTTTTGCGGGCAATTTCCTTCGCTATGGCCTTAACGCAATCGCATATTTGACCGTTCGGCAGATAGCCCGTATCTGAGCAGGCCTCGCAGTCGTACTCGGCAATTTCAAAAGCATCGTCGCCGTATATGGCGTCCTTTTCGGCCTTGAGTGCCTCGGCGCTTTCGCGAAGCGATGCAACTACCTCTTCGTTGCCTGCAATTGCGGCGATGGCAGCGCGCGCGCCGATACCACGCAATTCACGCTCGATTTCCTCGAGTCGCGGATTTGCGCCGTAAAGCTCGGCAAGCGCCTTTTCGTAGCGCAGGCGGGCGTTATGCTGCCTTCTTCTTTTTATTTCAAATGCCTCTTGGTAAACGGCACTGTTAAATCCCATTTTTCTGTCTCCTATTTATTATCGATAGAATTAATCATCTCATCAAAGAGCGAACTGTCGTACGCTTGGTATCCGCCCGATTTTTGCGGTTTATCGGGCTTTATGTCGGCTACGGTCTTTACGCCCTCGGCGTGCCATTTTTTTATTACGGTTGCTATGTAGGTTATGGAATATTTTCCGGTGTTGTCAACACAGATTTCATAAGCATGGGTTAAAAGCTCACGGCTGATTTTCCAATCCTCAACCCAAAGGCGAGCATATTCGAGTTCCTTTTTGCCGGGCTTGCGGTCACCGAGGCCGAAGGCATTTCTAAGCACGGCAAAGGAAGAGCGAGCCTTATAAATATCGGCGATTTTGCGCTCGGCATCGGCCACGGTTTCAACACCGCTGTCGGCCCAATCGAGTGCGGTACGCTCGATGTAGCCTATGTTGGATTTTCCGTCGCTTATCGCGAACTCGATTACCATCAAAAGCACCGAAAGGCTGATACCCTCGTCGTCATAAAGCCAAACAAGGCTGGATGCCTCGTTCTGGCGGAGGGTGCGGCCCAGTTTTTGCTCCGATTCGCGGAGCAAAAATGCGATTTCCGCGTTTTCGTTGCCGCGGCGGGCAACCTCGGCTCGGTCGGGTTTTTGGGCCGCCGGGCGAACCGACGGCAGTTTTTCCTTTACGGGGGTGGACACCGCTACCGGCTTTTCACCGTCACACAGTAAAAGTCCTGCATCGGCCCAAAACACGAGGCTGTCGCGTATATCGGAGGCAGGGAGAGAAAGGTGCGCGGCAATATCCTCGGGCACGATGGGTGCCGAGGGGTTTCGAAAAATATAAAGCAGTACCTTAAGCTGTACGGCACCTGCCATTTTTATGTGCTTGTCTACCACGTCAGAAGGCAACGAAAAGGCCCCGAAAAGCGACGCAGGATTAACGTTATAGGTCATTAATCTGCTCCCTACATATTTTGTCAATATTATTATATCATCAAAATTTTTGCTTGTAAACCGACAAAAAATCTCCACTTTCTCCCCCGTCACAACGGGTTGAATTAAGGATACTCTAACCAGTCGTTTTTACACAAAATATAGTTTTAAAAAATTTTTTAAATTTTTCTTTTCATTCTCTTCTCTTTAATGTATAATAGTAGGAGAAAATCAGTTTTGGAGATGATATTATGTCAGTATTGGTAACAGGCGGCGCAGGATATATCGGAAGTCATACCTGTATTGCTATGACCGAGGCCGGTTACGACGTTATCGTAATCGACAACCTCGACAATTCCAGCCCCGAATCCTTAAAGCGTGTTGAAAAAATCGTTGGCAAGAAGATAAAGTTCTACGAGGCAGACGTTCGCGATAAGGACGCTCTTCGCAAAATATTCAGCGAAAACAACATTGAATCGGTTATCCATTTCGCAGGTCTTAAGGCGGTTGGCGAATCGGTTCAGATTCCCGTTAAGTACTATGACAACAACCTTATAAGCACCCTCTACCTCTTAGAGGTTATGGAGGAGTTTGGCTGCAAGAAGATTGTTTTCAGCTCGTCGGCTACCGTTTACGGCGTTGCTGAGGAGATGCCGCTTAAAGAAGGTATGCCGCTCGGCGCTACCAACCCCTACGGCAGAACCAAATACTTTATTGAAGAGATGCTTCGCGACCTCTACGTTTCGGATAAGAGCTGGTCGATTGCGCTGCTTCGCTACTTCAACCCCATCGGCGCTCACATAAGCGGCACCATCGGTGAGGATCCGCGCGGTATCCCCAACAATCTTATGCCCTATATTTCGCAGGTTGCGGTTGGCAGACTTGAAAAGCTTAACGTATTCGGCGACGATTACGATACCCCCGACGGTACCGGCGTACGCGATTACATACACGTTGTTGACCTTGCTGCAGGCCACGTTAAGGCTACCGACTGGGTACTGGCCAACGAGGGATGTGAGCCCTTTAACCTCGGCACCGGTAACGGTATCAGCGTTTTAGAGCTTAAGACCGCTTTTGAAAAGGCTTCGGGCGTTGCAGTTCCGCACGTTATTGCTCCCCGTCGTCCCGGCGACCTCGGCACCGTTTATGCCGACGCTACCAAGGCGCGTGAAGTGCTTGGCTGGGTAGCTGAAAAGACCCTCGAGCAGATGTGTGAGGATACCTGGCGCTGGCAGAAGAATAACCCCAAGGGCTACAATTAAAGAGATAAAAAAAGAAGCATCCGTCAGTTTCCTGACGGATGCTTTTCCTTTTGCATTTATTTAAATACATAACGTCTGCCGTGGCAGGTGGAGCAGTTTGTTGTGGTGCCGCCCATATGGCCTGCGCCTGCGCAGCCCGAGCAAGCACGCGTCTCGCCCATCCACATATTGGTGCCTGCATCGAAGTAGGCGTTGGGATAATATTGTACACCCGTACCTCCGCAGATGCCGCAGGCGTTACCGCCGGTTGTAAAGGTACCAACACCCTTGCAGGTGGGGCACAGACACTCGGTGTTTATCTTCGAGATGATCTCGGCATCGAGGGCTAATTTATAATCGTCGCCCTCTTTTTTGAAGATTTCGAAGTTGGACATCGTTTTGCTCTTGTCGGTTTTGGATTTGATGGTGAGGTAATAAACCTCGTAGCCGCCGTAGGTTCCCGAATAGTCGGCCGATACGGTAAAGGTGTCGCCGCCAAAGAGCTTCTCTACGTTCGAATAGTAGTCCTCGGCCTTGCCGACACATATATATTTGCTCATTTCTTCGGCGTTTTTCGAGTCCATTATCGCGAGATAACACTCCTCGACCGACATACCGTCGGTCGGGTCAACGGTCGATACGGGCTCGCTGCCGCAGGCCGCCATAGAGAATACTACCAATACTGCTAAGAATAATGCTGCAAATCTTTTCATTTTAAAAACTCCTCATTAACTTTTTCGTTTGGGGTTTTGCCCCCTTACGTTAATAAAGGGGAACGAGATGCCGCATAGGTTTTATTTTTTCTAAAAAATTTACTACAGGGTTTCATCCGCGTCGCTAGACACGGGCGGTTCGCTCGACATCGGTGGCTCGCTCGATACCGGCGGTTCGCTCGAGGAACTGCTTTCGGGTGGGGTCGGGTCAGTGGTTATCGAGAGGAAGTAATCGGCCACGGCTCGGGTCATTGCCTTGGCTTTTTCAATATTCTTCGCTTCGCTTACTATGCCGTCACGGTCAACGGGGCTGGACATAAATCCGTTTTCGGTAAGGACTACGGGACAGTCGGTCATACGAGCGACGAAATAGTAGTGCCAATCAAGCTTGCCGCGGTAGCCTGCCGCCGAGGGGGTGTATATCTGCGCGTCACGAGTTTCGGTATAGAAATATTTGGCCGCAGTGTAGGAAAACGGGGTGCTGTAGTACATTCCGAATCCGTTGGGCTTTGACGAGCCGTTGGAATCGTGGTGAATTGCGATGCAAAGGTCGGGTTTTAGGTCTTTTAGCTGAGTACAACGGTCATCGGCCTTTATGGTAACGTTGGTTTCGCGGTTGAGAATAACGGTAGCGCCGGTTTTTTCCAGTTCATCCCTCAACTTCTTTGCGAGGAAGAGGTTTCGCTCATCCTCGAAATAGGTATTACCAATGCCGGGGGCGCCGAAATCCTTGCCGCCGTGGCCGACGTCTATGAGTATCTTAACGCCCGTAAGGTCGGCGCCGTATTCGTTTTGCGACAAGGTCACCTGCGCCGGATGCAAAAATTCGAAAACCAATTTGCCTTCGGCGTTATAGTAGGCGTTCCAGCCGTAGAATGCGCCTTTATTTTTCAGGTGAAGACGAAGCTTGCGGACATTTCCTTCGGTTATGATTTCGGCCGAGGAAAATACGGGATGGTCGGCAGGAACCGAAACCTCGCCCGACACGCTTTCGGCATAGCAGAATGTTATATCAAGGTAGGTATAGGTAAGTGACGACACGGTATAATCCTGTACCGAGGGCTTGGTGTATTTTTGTGGTAAAAGGTCCAAAAAGAAGGGTGCCTTCCACTCGGTGTCGAGGGTGAGGGTTGAATAACGCTCGCCCGTATCGAATGCCGCTACGGCGATTTTATTGGTATCGGGCAGGGTGCCCTCGTATTCACGGGTTACGGTAGTGAGTTCGTTGGTGGGCACCATTTTTTTATTCACGTATACACGCCTGCCGCAACGCAGCACGAGATACTCTTTAGAACCGTTATAGGCGCGGCCTACGACGTAGTCGACCGTACCCTCGGGCAGATAGTTGTTGGTCGGGCGCGAGGCATCGTCAGCGGTGTCGCCGTCAAAGGTTTCGGCCGAGAAGGCAACTATCTCGCCTATCGTGGGAAGCACCTTTTTCTTGCAGGTTATCTTGCCTGTTTTTGCGGTTTCGGTCACTCCGCTATGGGTTGCCGTTATGCTCACGACACCCATATCAAGGTCTTGGCGGTTGTCCGACGGCAGGGTGAAATTGGCGCGGTATTTTACAAAGGTATCGCTGGTTGCCGCCTCCTCATCGCCACCCTGGGTATCGTCGCGGACGAGGGTTACAGTATTGCCTGCGAAGGTGGCCTTAACGGTGCTGCCGACACGGGCGGTTACCGTTACGGCAAAGGTTGAGCCGCTTTCAAAGCTTTGAGCCTTTTCGGGCGAAAAGGACTGCATTACGTCGAAGCGGTATCTTACTATATACGTATAAGTTTTGCCCTTGTGTTCGAACGTGAATTTGTTATTGCCAACGGTTAGCGTAAACTCGGCCGAGAAGGCGCCTTTATCATCACGCGAGAGTTCTTTTCCGTTAAGGAGCAGTTTTTCGGCAGGGTCGCTTACGCCCGAAAAAACCGTGAACGGCTCCCACACCGTTACGTCGGTCGAGCGGTGGGAGGTTATTTTAAACTCGGGGGGCGGCGCAGAGGAAACAAATTCACTGCTTGAGGGCGCTTCCTCGCTTGATACGGGCGTTTCACTCGAAGAGGAGGGCTCGGACTCGGATGAGCTTGCTATCGTTTCGGTAGCGGTATCCTTCGGCAAAAGCAGCGCAACCGTAACGCAGACCGCGGCTATGAGCAGTGTGCAAAGCGTTATCACCGCCGCTTTGGACTGCAGTAGTTTTTGTATCATAACCCTATCCCCTTTCGTTTTTATGATACTATTCTACCACACGCGACAAAATTGCACAAGGCAGGGATTTATGGATAAATAAGGAAATTAAAAAAACTTACATTTAGGATACAAATTTTTGGAAATTAAAAAACAAGCCCTGTGTCTCCACAAGGCTAAGAGTCTTATATAAAAAAAGAGTCATAACGATTTTATAAAGAATCGTTATGACTCAAGAAGATTGCAAAGATATTAAAAATGTGATATAATTAGTTCAACAAAATTTAATTCGGGGTGAATAGTATAATATGGCAAATTACAGTATTTGTGGAATTGATTGTGATTTATGTAAATTCAAAACAGAACAAAACTGTAAGGGTTGTAAAACTATTGAAGGAAAAGTATTTTGGGGAGAGTGTGATTTATATAAATGTAATTCACAAAAAAATCAAGAACATTGCGGAAAATGTTCTCAATTCCCTTGTAACACATTGAAAGAGTGGGCATCGTCTGAAAATCCTGAAAGAATAGACAATTTAAGAAAACTGTAATTGCAAAGGTAGAAAAACAATGAACTTAAATTTTCACGGACTTAATTTTTATTCAAAACAACCGCAAAAGATTTTTGAATTTTATAAAGCATTAGGTTTTAGAGTGGTTCAAGAAAAAGAGTCAGATGACTATTTTGGTGCTGCATTGGCACTGACCGACGAAAAAGAACCTGTTATGTGGATATGGTCTATCCCCGAAGGGAAAGAACAACCTTGTTGTAATAATTTGTAT
>JAFXGK010000028.1 GCA_017513245.1 Clostridia bacterium | reverse complement strand
GCTCACCTAAAAAAGATAAATTTTTAGTGGAATAAAAGACGAAAACCCGTGGTAACGCTGACGCGTACCACGGGTTTTTAACATATTAGTCCGCAAAAATTTGCTTTTTTAGGCGGTTTATCCCTAACCGCAACTCCCTTTCTCAGGGTGCTTTTATTTTGACTATTAGTCGATCTTGCCGTAGAGCTCTGCGAGCTTCTCGAGGTGAGCGCGAGCTTCCTTAGAAGCGGCAGCTGCCTTGTCGAAGAGAGCCTCAGCACGCTCGGGGAAGGAGCGAGTGAGCGAGGAGTAACGAGCCTCGTTGAGGAGGAACTCCTTGTAGTCTGCGGTTGCAGGCTTGCTGTCGATGGTGAGCGGGTTCTTGCCCTCTGCCTTGGCAGCGGGGTTGAAGCGGAACATATTCCAGTAGCCGCAATCAACAGCCTTCTTCATTTCCTTCTGGCAGTTAACCATACCGCCCTTAATGGAGTGCATTTCGCAGGGCGAGTAGCAGATGATGAGGGACGGGCCGTTGTAAGCCTCAGCCTCCTTGATAGCCTTAAGGGTCTGGTTCTGGTCAGCACCCATAGCTACCTGTGCTACGTATACATAGCCGTAGGACATAGCGATTTCAGCGAGCGACTTCTTGGCGATAGCCTTACCTGCAGCAGCGAACTGTGCAACCTGGCCGATCTGAGAAGCCTTGGAAGCCTGACCGCCGGTGTTGGAGTAAACCTCGGTATCGAATACCATAACGTTTACATCGTTGCCGGAAGCGAGAACGTGGTCAAGACCGCCGAAGCCGATATCGTAAGCCCAACCGTCACCGCCGAAGATCCAAACGGACTTCTTGGAGAGGTATTCAGCATTATCGAGAACGTCACGGCAGAGGTCGCAGTTTGCGCCTGCAGCCTTAATAGCAGCAACTAAAGCGTCAGCAGCGGCAGCGTTCTTTGCGCCGTCGTTTACGGTTGCGAGGTACTCTTCACCTGCAGCCTTAACCTCAGCAGAGCACTTGTCGGAGGCTACGATGCCTTCAACGTCTGCGATGAGGCGGTCGCGAAGAGCCTTCTGACCGAAGTACATACCGAGACCGTGCTCAGCGTTATCCTCGAAGAGGGAGTTTGCCCAAGCGGGGCCCTGACCCTTTTCGTTAGTGGTGTAGGGGCAGGTTGCAGCGGGACCACCCCAAATGGAGGAGCATCCGGTTGCGTTGGAGATATACATTCTGTCGCCGTAGAGCTGGGTTACGAGGCGAGCGTATGCAGTTTCTGCACAGCCTGCGCAGGAGCCCGAGAACTCGAGAAGCGGCTTCTTGTACTGCGAGCTGATAACGTTAGCGTCGGTGGCAACGCCTTCCTTCTCGGTAACGTTTGCAACACAGTAATCAAATACTGCCTGCTCAGCATTCTGAGATTCACGCGGAACCATCTTAAGCGAGTTTGTCGGACAAACGCCGATACAAACGCCGCATCCCATACAATCCATGGGAGATACTGCGAGGGTGTACTTATATTCGGTCTTAACGATGGGCTTCGGAGCAACCTTCATATTTGCAGGTGCTGCCTTGACCTCATCATCGGTAAGAGCGTAAGGACGAATGGTAGCGTGGGGGCATACGAATGCGCACTTGTTACACTTTGCGCAGGTTTCTGCATTCCACTCGGGAACCATAACTGCAACGGCGCGCTTCTCGTAAGCCGATGCGCCGAGCTCGAAGGTACCGTCGGCATGATCCATAAATGCCGATACCGGAAGAGCGTCACCGTCCATCTTGGAGATGGGCTTCATGATGCCGTCAACCATCTTAACGAGCTTTGCGGGACCCTGCTCTGCCTCTGCAGCAGCATCATCGGTAGCGTTTGCCCAGTCAGCGGGAACGTCAATCTTCTGGAATGCGGTAGCGCCGGCGTCGATAGCCTTCCAGTTCATGTCAACAACGTCGCGGCCCTTCTTGAGGTAGGAGCGCTCTGCTGCTTCCTTCATATACTTAATAGCATCCTCAGAGGGCATTACGTTTGCAAGTGCAAAGAATGCAGACTGGAGAATGGTGTTGGTGCGCTTGCCCATACCGATCTGTGCGGCAAGGTCAATAGCGTTAACGGTATAAAGCTGAACGTTGTTTTCAGCGATATACTTCTTGGCTTCAGCAGGCATATGCTTGTTGAGCTCCTCTGCCGACCACTGGCAGTTGATGAGGAATACACCGCCCGGCTTAACGTCGTTAACCATCTTGTAACCCTTGATAACGTAGGAGGGGTTATGGCAGGCAACGAAGTCAGCCTTGTTGATGTAGTAGGGGCTCTTGATGGGCTTATCGCCAAAGCGCAGGTGCGAGATGGTGATACCGCCGGTCTTCTTCGAGTCATACTGGAAGTAAGCCTGAACGTACTTATCGGTGTGGTCACCGATGATCTTGATGGAGTTCTTGTTAGCACCAACGGTACCGTCGCCGCCGAGACCCCAGAACTTGCACTCGATGGTGCCTTCTGCTGCGGTGTTGGGCGATTCGGTTTCCTCGAGGGAAAGACCGGTAACGTCATCTACGATGCCGATAGTAAACTGAGCCTTGGGAGCATCCTTCTTAAGCTCGTTGTAAACTGCGATGATAGAGGAAGGAGGAGTATCCTTCGAACCGAGACCGTAACGGCCGCCGGTGATGGTAGCCTGACGTCCCATAGAAGCCATGGCTGCAACAACGTCGAGATAAAGCGGCTCGCCGAGTGCGCCGGGCTCCTTGGTTCTGTCAAGAACTGCGATCTTCTTAGCGGTTGCGGGGATAGCAGCAGCAAGACGCTCTGCCGAGAAGGGACGGTAAAGGCGAACCTTTACAAGACCTACCTTCTCACCTGCAGCGGTAAGATAATCGATAACCTCTTCAGCAACGTCACAAACCGAGCCCATTGCGATGATTACGCGCTCAGCATCGGGTGCGCCGTAGTAGTTGAAGGGCTTATAGTCGGTGCCGAGCTTGGCATTAACCTTGTCCATATACTCTTCAACGATGTCTGCAACCTTATCGTAGTAGGTGTTGCAGGCCTCACGGTGCTGGAAGAATACGTCACCGTTTTCGTGAGAACCACGCATTACGGGACGCTCGGGGTTAAGTGCGCGCTTGCGGAATGCGTTAACAGCATCCATATCGCACATTTCCTTTAAGTCTTCATAGTCCCAAATCTGGATCTTCTGAATCTCGTGAGAGGTACGGAAGCCATCAAAGAAGTTGATGAAGGGAACGCGGCTCTTAATGGTTGCAAGGTGAGCAACTGCGCCAAGGTCCATAACTTCCTGAGTGTTGGTTTCGGCGAGCATTGCGAAACCTGTCTGACGGCAGGCGTAAACGTCGGAATGGTCACCGAAAATGTTAAGAGCGTGGCTGGCTACGCAGCGTGCCGATACGTGGAATACGCTGGGAAGCAGCTCACCTGCTATTTTGTACATGTTGGGAATCATGAGAAGTAAGCCCTGCGATGCGGTGTAGGTTGTGGTAAGTGCACCGGCGTTTAAGGAACCGTGTACGGTACCTGCAGCACCTGCTTCAGACTCCATTTCTACAACATTTACGGTAGTACCGAAAATGTTCTTCTGTCCCTGAGCAGACCACTGGTCAACATAGTCTGCCATAGGGCTGGACGGGGTGATCGGGTAGATACCTGCTACTTCTGTGAACGCATAGGATACGTACGCAGCAGCATTGTTACCGTCCATAGTTTTAAACTTTCTTGCCATGGAAATTCTCCTCCTTAGATTTTGCGCCGACCGAAATCGGCGCTTGTTTGGTTATAGAAATTTAATAACAACATTCCATACAAAGATATCATACCACTTTTTTATTTATATGTAAAGTGGTGTTTTGAAACTTTTTTGGATTTTTGTTAAAAAAATAACAAAAAATGTGCCCCACGGTTTTCCCGCGGGGCGCTTTTCTAAAATTATTTGTTATGAAGCTCGGTTTTTATCTTGGTGGTCGAGATTTCGGGGGTGCGCGGAAGGTATACTACCTCGCACTTTTCCTTAAGGAAGTCAAACTTGCCTTCCCAATCGTCGCCCATTACGAAAACGTCGATTTCGTATTTATCAACATCGGTCATTTTCTGTTCCCAACTCTCCTCGGGAATAACCATATCAACGTATCTTATAGCCTCGAGCATGGCCTTGCGTTCTTCATAGGTGAAGAAGCTTTTTTTGCCCTTGCCTGCATTAAATTCGTCGCTCGAAAGCGCCACTACCAGATAGTCGCCCTGTTCCTTTGCGCGACGCAAAAGATTTATATGTCCGTAATGCAGTAAATCGAAGGTTCCGTAGGTTATAACTCGTCTCATTTTCAGTCTCCTGTTATCCTAATTTTTCTTCTATCCAATCGGCGCAGCGTGCGGCTGCCTTACCGTCGGACGCGAAGGCCATTTTTTTGTAGAACTCTCCCCTCGCCTGCTCGTATTTTTCGGCATCGAAATGCTCGATTACAGCCACAAGGTCATCGTTGCTGTAGGCTGCCGGGAACGGAATTTCCTCAAAATCGAAATAAAAATTTCGGTCCGCCATATAGTCTTCAAGGTCGAATGCGGCACGCAGGCAAAGTCGACCGCTAAGACCGAAATCGAACATTGAAGAGGAATAATCGGTAATAAGAATATCGCTTGTCGTAAGCAGTTCCTGCATATCGGGATAGAGGGTAGCATCGACTATGCCGTTTCCGTCATAGGGAAAAAGACCCTCGGACTGCTTCGCAACGTTGGGATGCAGGCGGACAAGTACCGTCCACTCACCCGAAAAACGCGCTTCACAAGCGGCCTTGATACGGGCGGCATCAATTCGGTAGGCGTCGGTCGAATGGTCGGCTCTGAAGGTGGGTGCATAGAGCAAAAGTCGGCGGTCTTCGGGCAGGCCGAAGGCGTCCTTCACCTTTTTGGCGGTGCCGGGATTAGGGGTTATAAAAACGTCGTTACGCGGAACACCCCAAATGGCTATCTCGCCATCATACCAGTAGCAGCGGCGAAGAATATCGTGGTCTGCTTCGGCGTACGCCAGCAAAAGGTCGATGTTTTTTGAGTCGCGTATGGCGCCTTTTTCGAAATCGGGAGCCATTTTGTCAACGGCGTCTTTCTCGATTCTCTTTAGGGGAAAACCGTGCCAGCACTGAAGGTATTTTTGGCTTTTTTTCTTGCGAATGCGCTCATATTTTCTGGAGTTATCAACCCAAACACGCGCGGTCGCAAGCGCATATATGCGCTTTATGGAATCGTGCGGACAGGGCTTGATTTCGGGCGGGAGAGTTGCCGCTTCACGTTCGTTTTTGCAAAGCCAGATAAGCTCGGCATCGGTACCCCTTTTTATCATTTCCTCGGCTATTGCCTTGGGACTGTCGGAGTATCCGCGGCCGTAATAGCTGGAGAAAACCACCCTATTTTTCTTAACGGGAAAAAGAGAGTATACGGCGCTGAAAAAAACCTTAAGCAATTTATTTAGCATCGGTATTCTCCCCTTCCAGTTTAGCATACATAAGATGGCGGTTCTTTACGATAACAACTATACGATAAAGCAGTATCGCGGTGGAGGTTGCCGAAACCGAAAGAGCCAGCGAAATCATGTTAATCTTATCGAAGGCAAATAAAATTGCGAGTAAAACAATATGGAACACCGAGCCGAAAATCGTAGAATAATTTGCGTGTTTGGAAATGCCCATCGCGGTCAGCATCGGGAAACCGAAAATATAGCTCGGCAGAGTTACTACGCCGATAGGCAACATGGCGCGAAGCACCGAGCCGGCTGCGGCAAAATCGGCGCCGAAGAACCATGCGCAAAACTCTTTTGAGAACACGAAAATTACCGCGCAGAAAACGATAATGATAGGCTCTAATATAAGCAGGACCTTTTTGACCAACTTGAAATCGCGGTTGCGGGTCATATAGGGATATAGGCTGTCGGCAATGGGGGTAAGACCGTTTTTGCCCGCCGTTATCAGTTTATTGGCAGAGGTGTAGTAACCTGTGGACGCACCGCTGTTGGTTATGATATCGAGAATAACGGTATTGAGCGCGGTATAAGCGGTGGTCGCAACTCGCGAGAAGAAGAAAAACGCCGACGAACGCAGAGCCTTAAAGGTTGCGACTACAGAGGGCTTGCAGAAATGAACGTCCAGCTTTTTAACGACGTGGACGTACGCCAGCAGAAGTGCTACGCTGTTGCCTACCACGTTAAGCGCAGGAACAACCCAAACATCCTCAGGCTTTTTGAGGAAAATAAATATGGAGCCCGTAAAGAAAATCTTAACCAGCACCGTTCTTATCGTTATGGCCGACATGCGCTCAAGTCCGCGATAGAGAAAATCGGGTATCATCGAGTTAAGCATAGATGCCACGAAGGTTAAAATGAGGACGGTCTGCTTTTTCTCCCATGCGGGGATGATTTGACACAGCAGCATCATTATTGCGAAGGAGCCGATCGAAAGGCCGATCTTAGCCATGGTGACCGAGGTGAAAATCTCGGACAGCTTTTTCTTATCGCTGCGGTTGCGAGAAACCTCTTCGGTTGCCGATAAAAGGAATCCGAAATCAATAACGAGCTGAAAATATATAATTATGGAAGCCGATGCTTCCAAGAATCCGCCGTAGACGTCGGCTCCCAGTACGCGGGTTTCGTACGGAGCGACAAGCAGTGCAAGCAGATACGTTGAAAATTGGAGTATATACAGCATTATGGTATTCTTAAGCAGAATGCCGCGATTGCTGCCCAAAGCTTTTTTGATTTTCAACCTTGCGCCTCTTTTCTTAATTGATATATTTCATTATACCCATATTCCCCGAAAAAAGCAATACCGCCCGAAGATGATTTACGAATATTTAATTTTGCCCGTTTTTGGCCGAAAAGAACCTTTTTGGACCTTAAAAAACTGTTTTCCCCAAATATTCGGTTCGCAGATTACTTCAACAGTTCTTATCGGTTCTTGGATGGCAGGTCGGCTTTTGACTTTTATTTTTTTTATGATATTATGTGTATCGGTGCGGTTTTGCACTAATTTATTTATGAAACGGAGTTTTTATTTTTTATGGACGGGTGGCCTTTGGTCTTACTTTTCTTACTTATTCTTGTAAACGCATTTTTCTCGATGAGCGAGATTGCAATCATTTCACTAAACGATACGAAACTTAAAAAATTGGCCGAGGACGGACACTCGGGCGCAAAAAAGGTAATAAAGCTTACAAAAAGCCCGGCAGCCTTTCTTTCAACCATTCAAATAGGTGTTACGCTGGCAGGTTTCTTGACCTCAGCAGCCGCTGCCGACAGCTTTTCGGTGCCTCTGGCTGACTGGTTGTGGAGCAGGTTTTACGAATCCGTGACTCCTGCCTGGATGCACGACGTTTCGCTCGTTATAGTCACCTGTGTCATATCATATTTCTCCCTCGTGCTGGGTGAGCTTGTCCCCAAGCAAATCGCTATGCAAAAGGGTGAGGCTATTTCATATAAGGTTGTAGGCATTTTGCTTTTCGTTAAAAAGCTTATGACCCCGTTTATTAAAATTCTTTCCCTTTCCACCAACGCAATAGTTCGACTGTTCGGTATGGACCCCAACGCAAACGCGGAAACCGTTACCGAAGAGGAAATTCTTATGATGGTTGACGCCGGCGAGGAAAAGGGCGTTCTCGAAGAACAGCAAAAGGAAATGATTACAAACATCTTCGAGTTTGACGACACCACCGCGTCCGACGTTATGACCCATCGAACCGATCTTATCTCGGTTGAGATAAACGATGACTTTGCCGAAATTCTCAGCAAGACCATCGACTCGGGCTACTCTCGCATACCCGTTTATGAGGAGGATCCCGACAACATTAAAGGCATCATTTATATTAAAGACCTTCTCCCCTACGTCGGCAAAAAGATACCTGCCGATTTAAGGGTGGAAAATATTATGCGTGAGGCCGTTTTTGTGCCCGAATTCAAACGCTGCGGCGAGCTTTTCGACGAGATGACCGAAAATCGTCTGCAGATGGTATTTATAACCGACGAATACGGCGGCGTTGCCGGTGTTGTAACCCTTGAGGACCTTCTCGAGGAGATCGTAGGCAACATGCAGGACGAATACGACGATGAGGAGGAAGAAATCGAGCAGGTTAATGAAACCACCTTTGATATCGACGGTATAACCGATATTGAAGAACTTGAAGAACTGCTCGGACTTACCTTCCCGAATAAAAGCTACGATACCGTAGGCGGATTTATTTTATCCGAGCTCGGACGCATACCCGGAGAGGGCGAGCACCCCGAAATCGAGTATTCAGGCTATCTGTTCCGAGTGGAAGAGGTTGACGAGCGCCGAATAGAGCGCGTAATAGTCGAACGCCTCCCTTCCCCCGAAGAGGAACAGGAAGAAACAGAGGACTAACCGAAGGCCTTGCTTCGCACCCGAGCGGAGCAAGGTCTGTCTTTTTGTGAAAATTTCGACAAACTGTGATTTTGCTCTTGTGTTTTTCTCTCGCTTTAGTTATAATAATAGAAGATTATGACCGAAAGGAGTTATCATATGATTTACACAAAAGAAATTGAAGAGATGTGTCCTGTCGCACAGGGCGTACATCACGGCGCTGCTCCGATTCCGGAGGAGGCTCTGTGGGTAAAGGCTCGTGACGTTAAGGATATTTCCGGCTTCACACACGGTGTTGGCTGGTGCGCACCTCAGCAGGGCGCCTGCAAGCTGACCCTCAACGTTAAGAACGGTATCATCGAGGAGGCCCTCGTTGAAACCCTCGGTTGCTCGGGTATGACCCACTCGGCCGCTATGGCAAGTGAAATTCTTCCCGGTCTTACCGTTATGGAAGCTCTTAACACCGACCTCGTTTGCGATGCTATCAACACCGCTATGCGCGAGCTCTTCTTACAGATTGTTTACGGCAGAACCCAGAGTGCTTTCTCTGAGGACGGTCTCGCAATCGGTGCAGGCCTTGAGGACCTTGGTAAGGGTCTTCGCTCGCAGGTTGGTACCATGTACGGTACCCGCGAAAAGGGCCCCCGCTATCTTGAGATGGCTGAAGGCTACGTTACCGGTATCGCCCTCGACGAGGACAACCAGATTATCGGCTACAAGTTCGTTAACCTCGGCAAGATGACCGACTTCATCAAGAAGGGTGACGACGCTAACACCGCTTGGGAAAAGGCACAGGGTCAGTACGGCCGTGTTGATGATGCTGTTAAGATCATCGATCCCAGAAAAGAATAATTTAAGGAGGTAATAACCATGGCATTGTTTGAATCCTACGAGAGAAGAATTGGCCAGATCAATAAAGTTCTCGCACAATACGGTATTGTTTCCATTGAAGAAGCAGAAAAAATCACCAAGGACGCAGGTCTTAACGTTTACGACCAGATCAAGAGCATTCAGCCTATCTGCTTTGAGAATGCTTGCTGGGCCTACATCGTTGGCTGCGCTATCGCTATAAAGAAGGGTTGCACCCGTGCTGCTGACGCAGCTGCCGCTATCGGCGAGGGTCTGCAGGCTTTCTGTATCCCCGGCTCGGTTGCAGACCAGCGTAAGGTTGGCCTCGGCCACGGTAACCTCGGCAAGATGCTCCTCGAAGAGGACACCGAATGCTTCGCATTCCTTGCAGGTCACGAGTCCTTCGCTGCTGCTGAAGGCGCTATCGGTATTGCCGAAAAGGCAAACAAGGTACGTAAAAAGCCGCTTCGCGTAATCCTTAACGGTCTCGGCAAGGATGCTGCTCAGATCATCTCCCGTATCAACGGCTTTACATACGTTGAAACCGAGATGGACTATGCAACCGGCGAGGTTAAGGAAATCTTCCGCAAGGCATATTCCACCGGTCTTCGTTCCAAGGTTAACTGCTACGGCTCTAACGACGTTCGCGAGGGCGTTGCTATCATGCACAAGGAGGGCGTTGACGTTTCCATCACCGGTAACTCCACCAACCCCACCCGCTTCCAGCACCCCGTTGCAGGCACCTATAAGAAGGAATGCATCGAGATGGGCAAGAAGTATTTCTCGGTTGCTTCGGGCGGCGGTACAGGCCGTACCCTCCACCCCGACAACATGGCTGCAGGTCCTGCTTCCTACGGTATGACCGATACTCTCGGCCGTATGCACTCTGACGCTCAGTTTGCAGGTTCCTCCTCGGTTCCCGCACACGTAGAGATGATGGGTCTTATCGGCGCAGGTAACAACCCGATGGTTGGTATGACCGTAGCTTGTGCAGTTGCTGTAGAAGAAGCTGCAAAGAACGGCAAGTTCTAATCTATAAAAATAAACCCCGAGAGTTTTCTCGGGGTTTTATTTTTATTATCAAGCCAATGATGTATACCGACATTGCTACTGACCACGAATACAGTTCTGCCAACGCCGCACATAAGAAATGCGAAAAGGCACTTATGAAATTAAAAGAAGCCATAAAAGACTTGATATAACGCAAAAAAGCCCCGTTAGGAATGCAGAATTTACTGTACTCCCAACGGGGAAAGTAATTGGATTATTTTACGATTTTTTTCTTTTTATCAATAACGAGCAAAGCAATAATTAAACAGCTACTCAATACTGAGAGAATCATCCACAATCCAAGATTGCTGTTGTCTCCAGTTTGGGGAGAAGTTGGCGCATTATCTCCCACTAAAGCGTAGGTGCTTAAATGCTCCAAAGTGCCAACCAGATACTCGCCATCTCGAGTCAATGTAATCGGTGCTTCTGTAGCGAAATTATCTTCAACATCTAAGTAAACAATTTTGAAGATATCATATTCTTTCATCTCGTCGGTCATTTTGATTTTGATATAAAACGGACCTTCATGTATCAAAAAGCCGTCGTCGTTCTCAACTTGAATTTCATAGAAGGATAACAGAGTACCGTGCTGCTTAGTCGCATTTGCAATACCTTCCATCATAGAATCATATAGTGGTTGCGGAATGCCTGCAGCTTCCAATTCTTCAGGTGAAAACGCTAAATAATCGATCATTGTAAACGAAAGTTCTCTATTCTTCTCGTATGTAAGTGATATTACGTTTCCTTTATCGTCTGTTAAAGTATAGCTTTCGGTTTCGAACTCCTCATTGTCGACCGGTTTTTTCACCACGCTGAAGATCATAGCACCTGAAGGCGGCAATACTTCAACGCCGCCGTCCACATCTGCAAGTCTGGTGTTGCCGTTTTCATCCACATTCAAGCGGAGCGTAACGTTTTCATCCACGATAAGAACGGCATCCATCGTATCCGGATCAAAATTTGTCAAGGAAATGACATCCTCTGTCCTTACCCATCTCATCAGTTCGACATCCGGCTCACGCCCCTCAATATCGACTTTTACGCCATCAACCATCCACGGCGCATCGGTAAAAAATATAGCGTAACGGTCTGTCTGTTCGTTACCGGATTCCTCATAAGCTATCGCATAATTGGAGAAGCTTGAAGTGGAAAAAGTGATCTCTTGTGTCTCGGGATTGTAAGCTGCATCCAACAGTTCAAATTCTCCGACGCCTTTTTCGTGAACGATTTTTACCGTTTCTGTGTCAATACCGTCTTGGAGTTTTAATGTAATTTCTGCAGGGCTGTTCAGGCTTTCAACAGAAGAACGCCAAACATCTTCAGCATCGTTTTTTCCTTTGTAGAAAACATTGTACAACGAAATATCCAGATATTCGGAAACCACATAGCCTTCCGCTGCTGCTTCAAAATCACCTTGGTTCGGGACGATGGCCTCATTCACTTCAAGCACGGCAGAGCCGCCGGTCAATTCGTTATCAGACAGCGCAATGCCGCCTTCCGAAATGCTTGCGGAGTTCGCCGCAACAATATCTTCTGTTGGCGTAAAGGTAGCGTTGAAATGAATGTGTGTATTCGGCATTATAAAACGAAATTCATTTTGGGTAACTTGTGCTGTTAATTGAGTGTCATTCGCTCCGATAGCCGTCAATTGGAAACCATAGTCCGGAATGAATGCAAAATCCACAACATTTCCTGCCTCTATTGCGACATACCCTTTACCGTCGCCATCCACACAGCCATTCCCAATATTGGTAATGGTGTTAGTAATGTCATTCATATTTGTCGCATTATCATAAACAGCTTTTACATAGGCCTTGCCGTTGCCAATAATGCAGTCCGAACTTGCATAATCGGTGCCCTCCACATTGGTTGCACCGGAGTTTGTCCACATAATCGTGTAGCTTTCTTTCGATGCGCCGCTGACCTCTATTGTGTAACTGTCCAAAACGTCAACTTCATAAACATTTGCATCGGTTCCGTTATGAAATTCTTTGGATGTTCCGTTTATCGCTATAGAAGTATAAGTATTGGAAGCAAAAAGTAACGGCTCTATCGCCAAATAAACAGTCCCGCTCTCCGGCAAACCGCTGACACTACCGCTTCCAAACAAGTAGTCGGACGAATCTCCCGTCGAATAGTAAACCGTGCTATCTGTTTTTTCTTCCGTGCTTCTGAACTGAACAGCGATGTCAACATCAGAGTTAATGGTTACACTCGCTGTTTTGCCTCCAACAGTTCCCCCTTCACCGCCGCCGGTTCCGCTGGTTCCGCTGTTGTTGTCAAATTCTATGGTGAAGGTAATGTTTCCATCATTATCCTGAATTTGGTATGTCCATCCGGTATCACTGATCAGTTGGGTATAATCAAAGGTTACCGCTTCTGCCGTGCCGGTTATGCTGCTGTGGCTTTGGTTTACTTGTGCCTCCCCTGAGGGAATAGCTTTGATGGTGATGGATGTTACACCATTTAGGTCAACTGATGTATTAGCATCGACAGGTGTGAAATCTTCGCCGCCATTCAGCTTATACTGCACCGTTCCCGTTTGTCCGTTTGCTTCTTGGATTTCAAAGGAAGCTGTCTCTCCTTCGCCGCCGACTGCGTATACCGGTGCTGCGGAGATGCCCAAGAGCAGAGAAAGCACCATAAGGAAACTAAGTAACCTTGCAATATTCTTTCTTGTTTTCATTTTTGTATTCCGCCTTTCTTATGCCGTTGCGATACAACATGATTTTATAGTTTAATTTTAAGAAATACGCTAAATAAACACAATACACTTTCCGCAAATGTCATTGACAATTTTGGAAAATTCTCGTCATTCAATTGATATTTATGTTATACTTAAAATGGATTAATGGATTTTTTTGCAAGGAGGAACCTGTCATATGAAAAAAATAATACGTGTTTTGGCATTGACCCTTGCTTTTGCTGTGCTCTGCGGTTCTTTTGCCACAACAGCGTATGCAAAGATTCTTTACCAGTGCCATTGCTGTGGCGGTGACGGAATATACACCTGTGATGCCGTGGATTGCAAAGACGGGAAGCTCCCCTGCGGCAGATGCAACAGCACAGGACAAACAATAGAAATGTGTGGCGATTGCAACGGCACAGGCAAATGCAGATTATGTCAAGGCACCGGCAAGCGTCTGGGCGATGACACAATTGATTGTGATAATTGTAACGGCACCGGCCAGTGTCAGGGCGGTCCGGGATGGGGCCCCTGTACACAAGGGCAGTACTACAACCAATGCCCGGATTGCACCGGAGAAAGAGTGGTTTGGCACAACAACGAATGGTGCATATATGCAAGAAATCACGACGGTCAATGTCCAATTTGCAAAGGAACAGGC
>JAFXGK010000032.1 GCA_017513245.1 Clostridia bacterium | reverse complement strand
TCACATACCCACTGATAACAATGTCGGCACTGATTGAACCGCAAGGCAAGCTGCTGGGTTGCTTTCACCTTTGCGTGGTTAAAGGCTGACTGGCTTAATTTGTTCGCCCTGCCATCCGCACACCTCGCAAGCGTTCGCACGTTCCGACAGATCAGCGGTATTCTCGCTCCGTACTGCTTCTTGCCGCAGATCGGACACTCAGCATAAAAGCGCAAGGTTTCCGCATCCACTCGGATCCGCTTGTAGAACAGTTTCATATCACACCTCCGTTCTGTAGATTTTCCGTTTGTAACTTTTTTTCAAAGCTTTTCGTTTTTTGCTCAAAAGCCATTGAAAAATATGCCCATCTGTGCTATAATATACAGGCAACATATCGGGACGGTCTCTGCAATGCCGTGGGCAGACAGAGGAGTTTATGTTGGTACACAGTACCAACATAAAGGGATATCCCTTTAACTTTTTGTTTCCTGCGGAAAGGTTATAGCTTGCCCCTCCCGTGCTTTACACTTAAAATTATACGGATTTTTTCGGTTTTGTATATCCCACGTTGGTGGGATATTGCGAAAATACCCCGAAAAAACGGGGGATTTTTCGAAAAAAAGTGGGGGTACCCCCTTTTCGGATAAAAATTTGACACAAAGGAAGGTGCTGATTATGAATCACCCGATTCTTATAGAAAACCAAAAAAAGAGGAGAGATATTCCGCTGTGGATGCTCGTCTGCTTCTCCATGTTCAGCTTTTGGCAGATGGGATTTATCTTTTATTTCCTTGAGCCGTCCTCGGCTCTCGACGGAAAGATCCCCATCGACATTAACATCGATTACGGCACTACGCTGACCGCGGTTTGTTACATACTGGGTATCCTCACCATGATCTTCCTGCCGAGGATTATTACGTGGGCGCAGAGGATCGCCACGGGCGTTGCGCTTCTTTCGGCTATCGCTTTCTTCCTACCCCTGCCGGAGGAAGCTCTGCGCTTTAACATTTACCTGCAGATCTTCTGCTGCTGTCTAATGATCGGCTTTGAGACCTTTCTTGTGGTTACTTACTTTTCCGAGAAAAGCAGCGTTAAGTATCTGACCTTCGGCTACGGTATAGCGGTGTTCCTGATCGCTTTGGTTCAGAACGAGGTGATATCCATCCCGTTCTCTACCTTCCGCTATGCAATGGTGGCGGCGCTTGTGCTTTTGTTTATCTTCTTCCTCCGTATCCCTGCGGGTAAGGAGCGTTTGCCGAGATTTGTTAAGAAGAGCGACGGTATTTCTGCACCGAAAAAGCTGATGTGGGGGACATATCTTCTTATGTTCATTATCGCACTGATGGGCGTTGCCGGCCCTGCGGTTGTCGGTAAGGCAGAGCACGGCGTTTCCATTATGTATTTGGTCGTGGCACTTTCCTGTTTCACGATGTATTTGCTCCACAAAAAAGCGAACGTTCATCCCTTCCGACTGATGCCCGTGCTGGTGGGGCTTGGCGGACTCGGTTTCCTTTTGATGCTTGTTACCGACTACGTTCCCGCGCTTGCATACGTCGCTTGCGCGTTGATCGGATTTGGTATGGCGGCTTGTATGCTCGCTCCGCTTTACGGTGTGCCGATCATGAAATCCTATCCCTCAAAATACATACCTTGCGCTATCATCGGTCTTGCGCTCTCGGCTGTTCTCGTTCACGCCGTGATTGCCGAGATATTCCTCGGTGCGCCTACCGCGCTGTACATCTTCTATGCGGTGATCATGGGTGTGCTTGTGTTCGTATATATGCAGGT
>JAFXGK010000027.1 GCA_017513245.1 Clostridia bacterium | reverse complement strand
TAGGGATAAAACGCCTAAAAAAGCAAATTTTTGCGGTCTAATGTGTTAAAACCCCGTGATACGCGTCAGCGTTACCACGGGGTTTTGCCTTTTATTCCACTAAAAATTTATCTTTTTTAGGTGCGTGCAGTTTTGTAACCTAAAATTTTGCTTTATGGCGAAGCCTTTCCCACGCAGTAATACTTTGTGTCTTACAAGGGGGAAAGGCAAAGAATTAAGGCAAAATTTGGTTCCAAAACCGATTTCGTCCCTAATCGCAACTCCCTAAACGCTATCGGTGCTGTTTTTTTGTCTTGTAACTAAACCTAACGATTTTGGGAGTGTTTTTTGTTAAAAATAAACACAAAAAATTCAAATTAGGTATTGAAATTAGGAACAAATAATGGTAATATTATCGTAGGTTATTCTCATTATTATATATTTATAGAAAAGGAGAATGTGAGATGAAAAAGACCTTTAGTATCATCCTCGCAGTTTTGATGGTAATAAGCACCCTTACAGTGCTTACTATCCTCCCCACAACTGCTGAGGAAAGCGGTCCTGTTAATCTTATTGTTAACGGCGACTTTGAGGGCGTTGACACCGATGCCGACGGCGTAGCCGACAAATGGAGCTACGATGCCGACGACCAGGCTGCCAGCACCTATGCCGGCGAATTTATCGCCGAACGCCCTGTTGGTTGGCGAGTATTAAGCGATGTTTACAGCAATGCAAAAATCGTTTATCCCTCGACCATTGTTCCCGCAGGATATTTAACTAATTACAACAACATTGCCGGAACCATCAACCAGGGTGCTGCTATGGTTCAGGATGTTCGCATTGAGGCCGGCAAGAGCTATATTGTTTCGGCAAAGCTCGGCTACCGTCCCAGCAAGACCGATTCTACATCCCAGGCCTTATGGGCTATCGATATGTATCTCGATGCCGAAACCGGAATTGCTTCGTCCAACAGAAACGTTGTAGGCACTGTTGATTGGTCGGTTAAAAAGTCGTTAAGCTTCGCGGCTATCGATGGCACAGAATACTATGGCGCCGGCGATATGACCGACCATAGCTTCATTTTCGCGGCCGATGATTTCATCGCCGCCAATAACCTCACCGCAGGAGCCGACGGAAAATATCATGCCCGTCTCGTTATTTATAACTACTCCTGGGGCGGCTCGTTCAGCGGACTTGTTGACGATGTTACTATGTATGAATGCGCTAACATTTCTGCAGATAAGGGCGGTTACATAACCGGAGATACCGATGCAGGCGCAGGCGATAGCTTTACCGTTACCGCTGTTCCCTACTACGGAAACACCTTCCTCGGTTGGTATGCAGGCGATACCCTCGTTTCCGCCTCTGCTACATATAGCGGAACCCTCGCAAAGAGCCTTGTTGCAAAGTTTAATGTTTACAACCAGGTTGACGATGGTAACTTCGAGTCGGCAAACAAAGCCGGTGAAGCATTCTTCAATAAAGAAAAGAATGCAGCTAATGCAGGAGCAAATGTTGTTATCGATAACCCCACCGCCAGCAACAACCATGGTGATAAGGTATTAAAGGTTAACCCCGCTACCGCTGCTAACACCAACTGCGATATTTTAACCATCCCCTTCACCGTTGAGAAGAATACCCGCTATGTAATGCACCTTTCCTACTACTCGGTAGATATCAATGCTACCGCTTATGTTGGTCTCCATGCTAAAAAGTCGTTCTCTAACGGCTGGACCAAATCAACCTACCTTCCCACCATTTCATACCACTGGGAGCCCGAAGGAACAACCAATCGGCGCGCTTGGTCGGTTTACGGCGGATATAACGGAAGCTTTGGCATGATGCGTGACCAGACTCATGCAACCGTTAACGCAGGTAAAGACCAGTGGATTGATTACTGGGTAACATTCGAGACCGGCGAATCCACTACCGTATTTGAAGACGGCAAGGATACCGCCGAGATGTTCTTCCTCTTTGGTGTCAGCAACTCCACCACCAACACCTTCTATGTTGATAACGTTAGCCTTACTGAGGCAGGTGCTACTGTAAACGGAGTTGTTAAGGCAGTTGCAGGCGAGAACGGAACCGTTAAGGCCGCGCAGCCCGAACTCGATTCGGTTTACTATGCAAACCATGGCGGCGCCAAGGTTGGCACCAATGCTGTTATTGTTGAAGGTTCTACCGCCTACTCGCAGGTAGCAACTACTACCTATACCGCAACCGCCAATAACGGCTACATCTTTGCAGGTTGGTATGACGAAAATGATGATCTCGTTTCCACCGATGCCACAACCACATTCTCCAATAACGGAACATATACCGCTAAATTCGGCCAGGGTCATGCCTGCGGCGAAGGCGGATACCTCTTTGATAACGGCGACGGAACCGTTACCGCAAAGGCCTACTACGGAAACGTTTTCCTTGGTTGGTATAACGGCGATACCCTCGCAACCTCTTATGCAACCGTTACCAACAACGGCGTTGAGAGATACACTGCTAAATTCGCAGTTTACAACCAGATTGTTGACGGTGCTTTTGATACCGATGCAGGTCTTGCAAAATGGCAGGCAAACGAATATTCTAACGTATTCCATATTGAATCTGCCGATGGCCTTTCGGGCAAGGGTATGAATGCCTACTCCAACGGTAACTCGATGATGGCCATTCAGTATCCCTTAACCGTTAAGAAAAACACCGCCTATACCCTTCAGTTCAACATGAAGATAGGCACTGTTACTCCCTCAAACGCAACCGCTACCCCCGTTTGGTCGCCCATGATTTCGGGAAGCCCCGATGGTTCCAACTGGGGCAACTGGCCCAAGCTTGCCAGCTATAAGATTACCCTTCAGTCGATGACCGATGCTTCCAAGCAGTATGTTGTTTCCGGCTTCAACACCGCTAACATCCATCAGGCCAATTTCCAAGACCTTAAGGACCTCTTCGGCAACGATTGGATTAATGCTACCATCGAGATTGAGCTTGGCGACGATACCTCTTACAGCAATAAGGGCAACCTCTTCGCAAGCTCTGATACCGCAAATATCTACTTCGCACTCGGACACAACTTTGCAACTTCGCAGACCGGTGCTATCTATGATAACATGAGCTTCTATGAGAATACTGACCTCATAACCTATGCTCATAAGGAAAATGTTCGTCCCGTTCGTCAGGGCATTGGCCCCATGGCAGTTGGTAATGAATATTCCTTCACCCTTGATAAGGCAGCTGCCGTTTCGGCAACCGTTAAGCACAACGGCAACGAAGTTACCGCAAATAACGGCGTATACACCGTTACACTCGAGGATGCAAACGAGATTACCGTTACCCTCGCAAACGATAGCGAATATCCCGCTATGGGCAAGGATATGGACGGCAACGACCTCACCAAATACGACCTCGACCTCTATACCGAAAAGGTTTGGAAGGGCGATACAGTTTATCACGAGGCCGCAGTTGTTTATAAGGATAGAAACGAAATTGAGCTTATGTATCCCGTTAAGGATATCGTTTCGGTTCGCTCCTATGACCTTCAGACCTATTACGTTGAGGGTTATGACTTTGAAATCAACGCAGCAGGAAATCTTGTTATCCTCCCCGGCTCCAAGATTCCTATGGCCGATTGGGGCGTAACCGTTGACCCGACTACCGCAACAAACTTCTGGGAGTCGGATGACCCGAACGTTGGTCTTACCGAGTTCAGCGATGCTACCTGTGTTTCCAAGGCTATCGTTGTTACCTATGTTCATGAGGACAACTGGTCGGGCGCAGTTCAAAAGTCGGTTGAAGATGAGCTCGATGTATTCCAGAAGCTCCGCAATGGCGAAAATGTTCATATCGTATTCTACGGCGACTCTATGACCAGCGGTTGGAGCGCCAGCGGCGGAAAGACTGATGTTTACACCGCAGCTAACGACGGCACAACCGAATCTGCAGGTCTTAACTTCGCTCCCTATGCTCCCAACTGGATGACAATGTTCATTGAGGGACTAAAGAAGGAATATCCCGATGCTACCATTACTTGGGAGAACCTCTCCTTGGGCGGCAAGGATTCCGCTTGGGGTCTTGCAAACTTTGGTGCTCGTTTCGACCTCCTCTCCAACAAGAATGTTGACCTCTTCCTCATTGGTTGGGGCATCAACGATAACGGAGCAGGAAACACTGTTAACGAGTTTAAGGCAAATCAGCAGGGCATAGTTGATGCAGTTAGAGCAAAATGCTCGGATGTTTCCATTCTCTTCTACGGCGCAAACTGCACCAATGTTGATTCCAAGATGTATGATAAGGAAACCCTCCTTGGCTATGAAAACGCCAACAAGGAAATCGCCGCTGCAACCGATAACGCAGCCGCAACCAACCTTACCTCCATCTTTATGGATATAGCAAAGCGCAAGGAAGCTTGCGATATGCTCTCCAACAACCTGAATCACGCAAACGATTTCGGTTGCCGCATCTATGCACAGACAATGCTTGCAGCAATGCAGAAGAAATACACCTCGACCGCTGCAACTCCCGCAGCTCCCACAGTTGCTGCCAAGGATAAGCACAGCATTACCCTTACAGCTATTGCCGGCTATGAATACAGCCGCGACGGCATAACCTGGACCACCAACAATGTATTTACCGGTCTTAAGGCTAATACCGAGTATACCTTCTATCAGCGTGTTGCTCGCACCGAAGATACTTATGAGAGTGCTGCAAGTGCTGTTCTCAAGGAAACAACCGACCCGGTTGTATTCACCCTCGGAGATATCAACGCAGACGGCTATATTGACTCTGATGATGCCGTTTTAGTTCTCCAGTATGTTATCTCCTCCACAGCCGCTAACTTCACCGAAGAGCAGATGTTGGCAGCTAATGTTACCGATGACAACGATATAACCGCAAAGGATGCTCTCGCAATCCTCGCTTATACCGTTGGCGCCAGAACTGAATTCTAAACAAAAAAAAAAAAGAACCTCGCCCGATTAGGGAGTTGCGATTAGGGACGAAATCGGTTTTGGAACCAAATTTTGCCTTAATGCTTTGCCTTTCCCCCTTGTAAGACACAAAGTATTACTTCGTGGCAAAGGCTTCGCCATAAAGCAAAATTTTAGGTTACAAAAC
>JAFXGK010000026.1 GCA_017513245.1 Clostridia bacterium | reverse complement strand
GCCCGCGTGTGGCGTCCTTGTTTTTTGCTGGTGCGAGTGACGGGACTTGAACCCGTACGTCGTGGACACACGCCCCTCAAACGTGCCTGTCTGCCTATTCCAGCACACTCGCAAATCAAGCCTATGTATTATATCATTTTGATTTCGCGATGTCAATAACAAAAATTAAAAAAACAAAAAAATTTTTTATTAAAATTTCAAAAAACGACAAACCACAACATATTGTGGTGCAGTGTTACGCTAACCACAATTTTATAAAAAAAGTCCGAGAAAAAGCGAAAAAAGCATTGATTTTATCATTTATAGGGCTTATAATTTGTGTGTAGTGGTTTAAAGTGGATTGAAAAACCACAAAAGTGTTTTAAAGTGGTGTGTATGGAGGTGAAAATTCTATGCTTTTCGGTAATTACAAGCACACCGTAGATAAAAAGGGTAGAGTTTTCATTCCGGCAAAACTCCGCGACAGCTTAGGCGAAAGCTTTATGATATGCTGCGGCATATCGGGCGAACGTTGCCTTTGCGTGTATTCGAATGAAGAGTGGGAAAAGCTCGTAGAAAAAATAAACACGCTGCCCAACACAAAATCGAGCAGCGTTAAGCGTTTCTTATTCAGCGGCGCATTTACCGTTGAGTGTGATGCGCAGGGAAGAATACTCATCCCCACAACCCTTCGTGAGTATGCTCAGCTTGAAAGCGAAGCCCAGATAGTTGGTATGTCAACCAACCTCGAAATTTGGAACAGCGACAGCTGGGAAAACAAGATTCAGCAGTACACTCCGGAATCTGTTGCTTCTATTATGGAAGAACTCAACTTCTAAGGTGTATATATGGAATTCAATCATATATCAGTAATGTTAAACGAAGCAGTTTCTGCTTTGAATATAAAACCCGACGGAATATACGTCGACGGTACCGCAGGCGGCGCAGGTCACTCAAAGGAAATAGCCAAACGGTTATCAACCGGATGCTTATTGGCGCTTGACCGTGACCCCGATGCCATAGCGGTAGCAACCGAGCGATTGAGCGGCCTTCCTGCTAAGGTGCTTCGCCACAACTTCTCTGAAATTGAAGAAGTCTTGGCCGAAGAGGGAATAGAAAAGTTCGACGGTCTTTTGCTTGACCTCGGCGTTTCCTCGCATCAGCTTGATACGGCGGAACGCGGTTTTTCCTTTCATAACGATGCTCCTCTCGATATGAGAATGAGCCAAGAGGGAATAAGCGCCGCAGACATAGTAAATGAAATGAGCGAAGAAGAGCTTTCAAAAATCTTCTTTGATTACGGTGAAGAAAAATTTGCCCGTAAAATAGCATCCTCAATCGTGCGTGAGCGTCAAAACGGACGCATCGAAACCACGCTTCAACTTGCAGATATTATTTCCAACAGCGTACCGGCCGCCTACAAGCGAAACGGCCATCCGGCCCGCAAGTGCTTCCAGGCAATAAGAATTGCGGTAAACGGCGAACTCGACTGCATCGAAACCACGATAAACAGCGCTTTCGAGCACCTAAACGTTGGTGGCAGAATAGCGATAATAACCTTCCATTCTTTGGAGGACAGAATTGTAAAACGCTGTTTTTCCGAACTTTGCAAAGGCTGTGTTTGTCCGCCCGATATTCCAATATGCGTGTGCGGAAGAACGCCTAAAGGTCAGCTCGTTAGCAGGAAACCCATTCAGCCCTCGGACGAGGAACTGAAAATTAACCAAAGAAGCCGAAGCGCAAAGCTTCGTGTTATAGAAAAAATCAAGGAGTAGGACAAGGCATGGATAACAGCAGGTATTATAACGACAGCTTGGCATATGATTTTGATATGTTCTTGCCGAAGGAAAAGCCTCAAAAAGCCAAAATAGTTAAAATGCCGCAAACCGCTAAAAAGCAGGCCTCTCGCAGGGCCGCTGCTACTGCGGTCGGCAAAAAGGTAAAAGCCATCGCTGTGATAGGCTTTATTCTTGCTGTCATTTGCGCCAATATCTTCCTGCGTGTTCGCATCACCGAGGTTAACTCCCAAATAAGCGATATAAAGGGCGAGATTACCGAACTCCAGAGTGAACAAACCCGTTTAAATGTTGAGTTTGAAAACAGAATTTCTTACGAAAATCTGGAGCAGCAGGCTGCCGCACTCGGCATGAGCAAAACGGATAAATCCCAGGTAATATACATCAGAACTAACGATACCAACGCGGCCGTAACATCCGATGGTGTTTTTTCTGCCGCAACAAACTGATTGGTGGAATAATAATGTCGTTGCGTTATGAATATAATTACAGTATAATAAAAGATATATAAAAGATACGAGAGTTGAACTAAAATTCGACTCTCGTTTTCGAGCATTAAAAAGGTTATATTATTTAGTGAGGTTTTAATGATGTCTGTGCGCGAAAATGCAAAACTGAATAAAGTTATGCTCAGGCGCATAATGATCGTTTTGATCGCCTTAGTTGTTTTAACAAGCGGCGTTACCGGCGTTCGTCTTGCGAAGATAATGATCGTAGACGGTGAGGAGTATCAGGCAAAGGCTTCCGAGCAGTTGCTCTATGATACAACCCTAGCTGCTCCTCGCGGCGATATTTACGACGCTAATATGAACATTCTCGCAACCAGCGCAACGTGCTGGACGGTTTATCTTTCACCCAACAACCTCAAAAAGGTGAAGGACGCAGCTGAGCTCTCGGCAATTAAGAGCATCATCGCCGAAAAACTCTCGTCAATTCTTGAACTTGAGTACGACGACGTTTATGCGATGACTGAAAAAACCGACAGTTATTACGTAACCGTCAAGCGTAAGGTCGAAAAACCGCAGGCTGATGCCGTTCGCGAATTTATTGCAACCTTCGAAGAGTACGAGTTATCCACCTATATCGGCCTCGATGAGTCGACAATGCGCTATTATCCGAATGATAGCTTGGCTTCGGTTGTTTTAGGCTTTGTTGGCGATGATAACCAAGGCCTTGCAGGAATCGAAAGCTACTATGATTCCGAACTGACCGGTGTTCCCGGACGCGTAGTTGCAGCCAAGAATGCTCAAGGCACAAATATGCCCTTCAGTTATGAAAAGGTTATCAGCGCACAGGAGGGAAGTTCTCTTGTGCTCACGATAGACTCCTATATTCAGCATGTTACCGAAAAATATCTCGAGGCTGCCGTAATTGAAAATAAGGTTGCTAACCGCGGCGTTGCCGTAACAATGAACGTAAATAGCGGCGCAATCCTTTCTATGGCGGTTTTAGGTGACTTTGATCCTAACGAGCCTTTTAAGCTTTCGGAATCCGATACAGCTTTGCTTGAGGGCCTTGAAGGTGACGAACGCACTAAAAAACTTTCGGAACTTCGAAACAAGCAATGGAGAAACAAGGCCGTTTCCGACTCATACGAGCCCGGTTCGGTATTTAAGATTATTACAGCTGCTGCTGCACTTGAGGAAAACCTTACCTCGCGTCACAGCACTTATAATTGCCCCGGATATATTGTTATTGCAGGCCACCATTACGATTGCCATAAGCATTCAGGCCATGGAACGCAAACGCTAGAGGAGGCAATTTCGAACTCTTGCAACCCCGCGTTTATCACACTGGGTTCCCGTCTTGGCGCCGACCTTTTCTCGAAGTATTTCGAGGCTTTCGGTCTAACCGAGAAGACGGGCATTGACCTTCCCGGTGAGGTTTCTTCACTTTACTACACAGCAGACCGTATGGGTCCGGTTGAACTTTCGTCGGCATCCTTCGGTCAGTCGTTTACAATCACTCCGATACAATTGCTCACCGCAATTTCCGCGTCTGTAAACGGCGGTTATCTCGTTGAGCCGTACGTTGTATCGCAGGTGATCGATTCTGACGGAAATATCAAAAATACAACTAAAACAACGGTAAAGCGTCAGGTTATTTCGCAGGAAACCAGTAAACTGCTTTGCGAAATGCTAGAGACCGTTGTTGACGGTGGCGGCGGTAAAAATGCGTACGTACCCGGTTACCGAATCGGCGGTAAGACCGGTACTTCGCAGAAACTGGTTGAAATTAATCTATCGGGTCAGGATAACCTTTACGTTGCATCCTTCTGCGGTATTGCACCGATCAATGATCCCGAAATAGCAGTACTGGTGCTGCTTGATGAGCCTACCGGCAGCAGTTACTACGGCGGCACAGTAAGCGCCCCCGTCGGCGGCCAGATACTTGCCGATGTATTACCGTATCTCGGCTATGAGCCGCAGTATAGCGAAGAAGAGCTTGCAAATCTGTCGGTTGACGTACCGTCTGTTGTTGATTCTACCGTTGCTTCCGCTAAGCAGCAGCTTACCTCGGCGGGAATGTCGTATAAGATTATAGGAGGCGGTGACACGGTTATTAAGCAGGTCCCCGCAGCAGGCAAATCGGTTTCTACGGGAAGCAAAATAGTGCTTTATACTGATGATACCGCACCCACAAAGGTAAAAGTACCCGATCTTTCGGGTATGACGCCGTCAGTTGTTAACAGCAGCGCAATCAGCTGTGGAATAAACGTTGAGTTTTCAGGAAACACCATTTCGGGCGGAAGCGTAATTTCTTACAAACAGAGCATCGCACCTAATACCGAAGTGGATGCAGGTACGGTCGTTACCGTATATTTCAGAGATAATACAGCCGTAGATTTTGCGGCAGGTTAATACCGGAGAGGTAAAAATGCTTTTAAAACAACTTATACCCAACATTGATGAAAAATTTGCAAATATTGACGTTTGCGGAATAACAAGCGATTCACGCAAGGTTGCCGAGGGCTATGTTTTCGTTTGCATAAAAGGCTCGGTGTCTGATGGGCACGATTATGCCGAAAGTGCTGTTAAAAACGGTGCCTCTATCATAATAACCGAGCGTAATTTAGGGTATAAAAACGAATTTACGGTAGAAGACACACAAAAACTTTATGCCGATATGTGTGCCGTATGGTTTGGTCATCCGGCCAAGAGCCTTACTGTTATAGGCATTACGGGAACAAACGGAAAAACCTCAATTTCCTATATGCTTAAAGCTATTTTAGAGCACACCGGCAAAAAATGCGGTCTTATCGGCACCATTCAAAACATGATCGGTGACGAGGTTTTTGAGGCCAAAAACACAACACCCGGCATATATGAGCTCAACGAGCTTTTTGCAGGAATGCGTGACGCAGGCTGTTCGCACGTGATTATGGAGGTGTCCTCTCACGCGCTTGATCAGCGCAGGGTAGAGGGAATTGAGTTTGAACTCGGACTGTTTACAAACCTGACTCAGGATCACCTTGATTACCATAAAACCATGGAAAACTATATGGAAGCCAAGCGAAAACTGTTCGAGGTTTCGAAAACTGCCGTTTTGAACTATGACGACGAGTTTTCCGCACCGCTTACCGACGGTCTAGATTGCGAGAAGATTACCTACTCGGCACAGAGCGACTTTTCAACTTATACTGCCAAGAATATTTCGTATCGTCCTGATGGAGTAGAATATGAATTTGTAGGTCTTGGCACGATCGGAAAAATCAAGTTATCAACCGGCGGAAAATTTTCGGTTTATAACTCGATGTGCGCCGTTGCCGCAGCATTAAAACTCGGCGTGAGCCTTCCTGAAATTTCCGAGGCTTTGGCAAAACTTCGCGGTGTTAAGGGCAGGGCAGAGGTTGTACCCACCGGCACCGATTACACCGTAATTATTGACTATGCACACACACCTGACGGATTAAAAAATATCCTCAATACATTCCGTGAATGCCAAAAAAATCGACTTATTGTACTTTTTGGTTGCGGCGGTGACCGCGATAAGACCAAAAGACCGCTTATGGGCGGTGTTGCGGCGCGTTTGGCAGATTTCGTTATAGTAACCAGCGATAATCCCCGAAGCGAAAACCCCGAAGCAATAATTGAAGATATTTTGGTCGGACTTAAGGGTACAACCACCCCGTATAAAGTTATTACTAATCGAATCCAAGCAATCAAGTTTGCCATTAAGAATGCTCAGCCGGGCGATATCATCGTTTTGGCAGGAAAGGGACACGAAACATATCAGATTCTTGACACCGGCACGATTCATCTCGATGAGCGTGAGGTTGTCGCAGAGGCGTTAAAGGAGAATTAAAATGAGCGATCTTTCACCCATCATTGCAGCGGCAATAGCCTTTATAGTAACGGCTGCTCTCGGAATTCCGGCACTGCCATTACTAAAGCGACTGAAATTTGGTCAAACCATCCTTGAGGATGGCCCGAAATGGCACAACTCTAAGCAGGGCACACCCACAATGGGCGGCGTTATTATGGTTATCGGCGTATTGCTTTCTTTCGCCGTTACATATGCAATTTCTGCTATAATTGGCAGTAAATTTGCAAATGAGCGCGCAGTATATCACTTTGCGGTAACGCTTGCCGGCTTATCGCTTGCTTTTGCAATGGGATTGATTGGTTTTTTAGATGACTATATTAAGGTAGTAAAAAAGCGCAATTTAGGACTTACCGCCCGTCAAAAGACACTCTTTCAGCTTATGGCAACCGCAGCGTACCTGGTAACACTTTATCTCGTTGGCGTTCGTACAACGTGGATACCTTTTATAGGCGATATCAGTGTTACTTCGGGCGCAGGACTGCTTTTCTGGGTGGTAGCACTATTCTTTATTTACGGCTTTGTAAATGCTGTAAATCTTACCGACGGTATTGATGGACTCGCCAGTTCGGTTACCTTGGTAGTTTGCTGTATTTATATGCTGATTACCGGAATAGTCGGTCTTTATTCGGCCAATACTCTGTCTGCGGCTTTTGCAGGTGCTTGCGTGGGATTCCTCGTTTGGAATATTCATCCCGCAAAAATGTTCATGGGTGATACCGGCTCGCTCTTTTTGGGTGGTGCTGTTGTCGGACTCAGCTTTTGTACCGGAAGACCGATATTACTGCTCCTCTTGGGTATAGTTTATCTTATCGAGGCTTTATCGGTAGTTATTCAGGTAACCTATTTCAAAAAGACAAAAAAGCGCATCTTTAAGATGACTCCTATCCATCACCATTTTGAAATGTGTGGCTGGAAGGAAGAGAAAATAGTTTTTGTTTTCTCTGCAGTTACTTTACTGGCAGGCATAATAGTTGTTTTGGTAACTGTTTTATAAAATAATTTTTGAGGCGGAAAAATGCGTAAAATAAAAAGCTTATCTACGAAAAACCGACAGTCGTCGGGCGGAAAATTTGATATTGCTTTTCTCGGTCTGGTAATGACTTTGCTCGTTGTCGGACTTATTATGCTGTTTTCTGCCAGCTATTCGTATGCTTATACCTATTACGGAAACAGCTTTCACTTTATAATTAAGCAGTTTATTTTCGCGGCGGTCGGCGTTCTTGTAATGTTTATCGTGTCGCGAATCGATTATCACATATATCGTAAATTTGCCGTTCCGATTTATATCATAGCCATTGTGCTGTTGATTGCGGTTTACGGCTTCCCGCCGATAGCAAACGTTCACCGCTGGATAACGGTAGGTCCTATACAGTTCCAGCCCTCCGAAATCGGTAAGTTTGCAATAATCGTGCTGTTTGCTCATTTGATTTCAAAGAATTCCTCAAATATGGACAGATTTTCTTTCATTGCCATTTTACTTGGGCTTTTAGCGCTGGTTTGCGGACTTGTAGTATTTGAAACACACGTATCGGCTACAGTGCTCATCCTGGGCATCGGCATTGTTATGATATACGTTGGCGGACTTTCGAAAAAGTTGGCAACCATCGGCGTAGTGCTTATGGGCGTGCTTGGCGTTTCCGGATATTTTATTTTAACCAAGTTTTTAGGCTATGCATCAAATCGTATGACCTCGTGGCTTGACCCGTGGTCAGACCCCGTTGGTGCAGGCTATCAGACCATTCAGTCGCTTTTGGCAATCGGCTCGGGCGGTGTTTTAGGAAGGGGACTGGGTCAGTCACGCCTTAAGCATTTATGGGTTCCCGAACCGCACAACGACTTCATTTTTTCTATTGTCTGTGAAGAACTCGGACTCATCGGCGCTATGGTAATAATCATTATTTTCTGTGCCCTGATCTGGCGCGGATTTGTAGTTGCGATGCGCGCCAAGGATAAGTTCGGTTCTCTTCTGGCTTTGGGACTTACCTTCCAGGTTGGCCTTCAGGTAGCGCTCAATATTATGGTTGTTACAAACACCATTCCCAACACGGGAATAAGCCTTCCTTTCTTTAGTTACGGCGGTACAGCGCTTATAATTCTTTTGGCGGAGATGGGCGTGGTGCTTTCGGTATCGCGTTCAAGTTCATTAGAAAAAACCTAAAATCAATTCGAGAGGTGAACGGTATGCACATTCTTTTTGCAGGCGGAGGTACTGCGGGTCATATAAATCCCGCTCTGGCAGTGGCCGGCTATATTAAGGAAAAGCATCCTGATGCAAAAATCAGCTATATCGGTACGGAACGTGGCCTTGAATCGCGCTTGGTTCGTGAGGCGGGCTATGATTTCTATACAATCGAGGTGGCAGGCTTTCAGCGTCAGATTTCGCTCTCGAATATTAAGAAAAATTTTTCTGCCGTAATCAAGATGTTCACCTCATCCAAAGCGGCAAAAAAATTACTAAAAGAATTAAAACCCGATGTTGTAGTAGGCACGGGCGGATATGTAAGCGGTCCCGTGCTTCGCGAAGCAGCAAAGCTTAATATTAAGTGCTGCATACACGAGCAAAATGCATATCCGGGTGTGACAAACAAGGCGCTTTCTTCGATGGTTGACGAGGTTATGCTCGCATTCCCCGAAGCAGAAAAACATCTTCGTTGCAAAAATAAACCTATCGTTACGGGCAACCCCGTTCGTATGAGCGTATTAAGCGCCAACCGTGAAGAGGCTCGCAAAAAACTGGGAGTTGGTAACTCTCCGGTAATTCTGTCCTTTGGCGGCAGTTTGGGAGCTCGCCCAATTAATAAGGCGGTTGTCGGACTTATTAAATGGCATGCGGAAAAGGACGAAATATTCCATATTCACGGCACCGGCAAGAGTGGATACAGTGATATGCTTGAAGATATTAAGGCGGAGGGCATTAATCTAGAAAAGCATCCTAAAATTACCGTTCGTGAATACATAAACGATATGGACGTTTGTTTGGCCGCGGCCGACCTTGTTATTTGTCGTTCGGGTGCTATTACATTAAGCGAACTTCAAAATTGCGGTAAAGCCGCGATTTTAATACCTTCGCCCTACGTTGCAGAAAATCATCAGTTCCATAATGCAATGTCGTTAAAATCGGCCGGAGCAGCCGAAATTATTGAGGAAAAGGACCTAAACGGCGACACTCTTGCCAAAATGGTTTCCGATATAATCGGCGACGCTTCCACCCTAGAGCAAATGAGCATAAATGCAAAAAAATCAGCAATTAGTGACTCAAACGAGAAGATTTACGACGTAATTATGAAATTGCTTTAAGTAGCAAAAATAGTTGCATCTCATAGTATGAATTATAAGCTTCATGCGAGAGGGTGCAAACATATGTCGAAGCTATACATTAACGGAGGCAGCCGCCTTAGCGGTGAGCTAATTGTACACGGAGCCAAAAACAGCGTTTTGCCGATTTTGGCGGCAACAATTTTGTGCAAAGGCGAGTGTGTGATACATAATTGTCCAAACCTTTCGGACGTCGATTCTTCAGTGAGGATTCTCGAACACCTCGGCTGCAGTTGCCGTCGTGAGGGGAGCACAATAGTTATAAACTCCGATGGTTTATCACGGTTTGACATACCCGACGAGTTAATGCAGGAAATGCGTTCTTCGATAGTATGGTTAGGCGCAATTGCAGGCCGCCTCGGCAGGGCTCGGCTAAGCAGTCCCGGTGGCTGCGAACTCGGTCCGCGTCCCATAGATTTGCATTTATCTGCACTCGGCCGGTTGGGAATGCAAATTATTGACAATCACGGATATATCGATTGCGTCGCAAAGGGCAGGCTTCGCGGAAATGATATTCATTTGGCCTTTCCAAGTGTCGGGGCTACCGAAAATATTATGCTTGCCGCAGTTTACGCGCAAGGAAAAACGGTTATCAGCAACGCAGCAAAAGAGCCTGAAATAGTCGATTTACAAAACTTTTTAAACCGTGCGGGAGCACGTATTTGCGGTGCCGGTAATGATAAAATAATCATTGAAGGCGTGCGGTCACTTCACGGTGCCGAGCATACCGTAATTCCGGACCGAATCGTTACTGCCACGTATATGTCTGCGGCGTCGGTAACGGGCGGGGAGGTCTTGCTCAAGGGAGTGCTTTCGGAGCAACTTTTATCCGTCATTTCCGTGTTTGGTGAAATGGGTTGCGACGTTAGTTATTCGCACAATGAAATTAAACTTTCCGCTCCGCACAGATTATCCCGTTTTTCAGGCGTTCAAAGTCTGGTATACCCGGGTTTTCCCACCGATGCAGGGCCGCTAATTGTAGCGGCAGCAACAGTCGCCCAAGGCAGTTCAATGTTTATTGAGAATATCTTCGAAAATCGTTATAAATACATAGGTGAGCTTAGGCGATTGGGTGCAAAAATTAAAACCGCTGACCGAGTGGCCGTTATTGACGGTGTTGACAGACTTTCGGGTGCACGCGTTAATTCAACCGACCTTCGCGGCGGCGCAGCTTTGATTATTGCAGGACTTGCGGCGCACGGAAAAACCGAAATAGATAAAATTTTTCATATTGATCGCGGATACGAGAATATTGAAGAAAATCTGCGCCAATTAGGTGCAGACATTAAAAGGAAATGATTTGATGAAAGAAAAGGACAACAAAAGAGAAACGGCCGTTAGACGAACCGTTAAAAAGCGCAATAAACGCAGAAAAAGAAAGCTTATGTTGTTTTTTTCTGCGTTTATGATAATCGCTTTGGCGGTGTTTTTAGTGCTGTCTGCAACCGTACTTTTCCCCATAAAAAACGTTGTGGTTGAAGGCAAGAGCATCTATACCGAGGAGGATATAATTTCTGCCAGCGGTATAGAGGATGATAACATCATCATGTTATCAAAAAACAAGGTTATAAACCGCATTGCCAAAAAGCTTCCGCAAAGCGGTAAAATAACGGTTAAAAAGCAATTTCCGGACACGGTGAAAATTACCGTTGATACCGCTGTTCCTACCTATTATTTTGTAGCGGATGGCGTTTTTTACGTTACCGATTCGGACTACAAAGTGATAGAGAGGGGAATAGAGGCACCCGCAGGCTGTATGCTGCTCAGAATTTCCGATTTTAAGGGTCCGGCACCGGGAAACAAGGTCAAGATATCGGACGAAAACAAATCCCTTCTTAAGGAGCTTAAAAGCCTTTGCGAAGTGCAAAAATTAAAGGTCACGGGAATCAGCGTAAGCAATGATATCGACCTGCGAATCATCATAAACGACCGCATTTTGGTTCTGTTGGGAAGTAGGGTTGACCTTGAGCGCAAACTGCTCCATCTTTCGACAATGTTGCCCGAAATGGAGGAGAGTGCACAGGGTACCGTAGACCTCAGCAATTGGACAAGCAACGACGCGGAAGCAATTTTTAGAGATAAGAAAATCGATATTTTCGGTTTTGCGACTAAAAATATTCAAAAAACGCAAGAAAATAGTTAAATTTTTTGAAAATAGGCATTGAAATTTATTATATAATGTGATATTATCATTTTGTGTAATTGTTTTGTACAAGCATATTTTTCAAAGTTTATATAAAACATATTGGAAAGGTTGAAGAAAATGTCATTTGAAGTTTCAAACGAACTCAGCAACGTAGTAAAAATTAAGGTTGTAGGTGTAGGCGGCGGCGGCGGTAACGCTATCAATCGCATGGTTGACGCAGGCGTACGCGGCGTTGAATTTGTAGCCATTAACACCGATAAAGCAGCATTATATCTTTCTAAGGCAAACCAGAAGATTCAGATCGGCGAGAAGTCGGCTGGCGGTATGGGCGCAGGCGCCAACCCCGAGCGCGGCAGAAACTCTGCTGAGGAGTCTAAGGATGAAATCACAGCTTCCATCAAGGATGCAGATATGATCTTTATTACCGCAGGTATGGGCGGCGGTACCGGTACAGGTGCAGCTCCCATTGTTGCAGGTATTGCTCGTGAACTCGGTATCCTTACCGTTGGTATCGTTACCAAGCCCTTCGCTTTCGAAGGCAAGAAGAGAATGGAACAGGCTGAAGCCGGTATTGCAGCTCTCCGTGAGCAGGTTGACAGCTTAGTTGTTATCCCGAACGAGCGTCTTAAGTTCGTATCTGAGCAGAAGATTACCTTCAAGAATGCTTTCGAAATCGCAGATGACGTTCTCCGTCAGGGCGTACAGAGCATCTCTGAACTTATCAACGTTACCGCTCTCGTTAACCTCGACTTCGCTGATGTTACTACCATCATGAAGGATGCAGGTTATGCACACATGGGCGTTGGTGTTGCCGAGGGTCGCGATAAGGCTGAGCAGGCTGCTAAGATGGCTATCAACAGCCCGCTTATCGAAACCTCTATGGACAATGCACAGGGTGTTATTATCAGCATTACCGGTTCTGCTGACATCGGCCTCGAAGAGGTTGAGCAGGCTTCTACCATCATCGCTGAAATGGCTAACCCCGAAGCAACCATTATCTGGGGTGCTCAGCTTGATGACACTATTGAGGATACCATTCGCGTTACCGTTGTTGCTACCGGTCTTGGTGACAGCAAGAAGAACAAGAACGACATTACCAGCCAGTTTGGTGATTTAGTATCCAACAACGAGGATTCTGAGGAAGATTACATCTCTGTTCTCGGTGTATTCAATAAGTAATTTAATATTACATAGAACAAGAGCCTATCCAAACGGATAGGCTCTTTTCTTATGGATGTGGCTGATTAGCAGCAGCAGTCGTTGTTACCGCAGCCACCGTTACCGCCGCAGCAGATGAGGATGAGCACGAGGATAATAATCCAAGTGCAGCCGTTTCCGCCAAAAGAACAATTGGAATTACACATTTGACAGACCTCCCTTCAGTCTTCAATAACATACTATGCCAATAGGATTTTTTTGTTACTGAAGCCACAAAAAAAGGGAAGGTCAAAAAATTTATAAAAAATATTTGACTTTTCCTGACCTTGTGTTATAATATAATTAAAATCAGGAAAGGTCAAAGTGGTATGAGATTAAGTGATTTAATAACAAAACAAATTTTGGATATCCTTAACGAATCTGAGGGCGGAACTGCTGAAATCCAACGTAATGAGCTTGCTAATTCGCTCGGATGCGTACCAAGCCAGATTAACTACGTTTTATCTTCGCGATTCACGCCCGAAAACGGCTATATTATTGAAAGTCGCAGAGGCGGCGGTGGCTATATACGTATAACGCGCGTGCGAGTAAATCGTGCGTCTGCAATTATGCATATCATCAACTCAATCGGTGGAGAACTTGACCCGCTGGCCGCTCGTATTTTAATAGAAAATTGCCTTCAGGGTGAAATAATCGACCGCAAATCGGCAACATTGATTTTAGCGGCTGTATCCGACAATACTTTGGGTAGCATACCTGTAATTTATCGCGATACTGCGCGTGCATCGCTTATGAAGCAAATGCTTTTATCGTTAATGTAAGGAGTGTGTATACAATGCTTTGCGAAAAATGTCATAAAAATACCGCTACAACCCATATAAAAACTGTAATTAACGGCGTTGTAACCGAGAAAAATCTTTGCGGTTTTTGCGCCGCGGCGGAGGGATATTCCCAGTTTGCAAACAACAGCTTTGCTTCGATGTTGGCGTCTATGTTCGGTAACGAATTGGCAACCGGCACAATTAAGGAAACCCGTTGCAGTTGTTGCGGTACCGCTTTTTCCGATATAGCCGAAACCGGTAAAATGGGTTGTTCCGAATGCTACGCCACCTTTAAAGACCGACTCTTACCGTATCTGCGCCGTTTGCACGGCACCACTGAGCATACCGGTAAGCGCCTAAATAGCGTAGGAGCCGGTTTGGTTGCCGTTTCCGAGGAATCTAAAATAGAACAATTGCGAACACAGCTTTTAGAGGCAATAAAAGCCGAGGAATTTGAAAAAGCTGCGGTTCTGCGCGATGAAATTAAAAGCTTGGAGGAGGGTGAACAAAAATGAGTCAATGGTATAAAGAACTCGGTGCCGAGGGCGACGTTACCGTAAGTACGCGAGTACGCATTGCACGAAATATTAAAGGTTTGCCTTTTCCTTCCAGAATAAACAAAGAACAGCTAAAAGCCGTCAATGATGAGGTAAAAAATGCACTTGACTGCGCAGTTTCGGAGGGATTTGAGAAGTTAAACGTTATTGATATGAACAGCATCTCTGACGAAGAGGCTTGTGCAATGGTTGAACGGCATATTATCAGCCCCGATTTTGCAGCGAACCGCAAAGATAAGATACTTATAATTTCCTCTGATGAGAGCGTAAGCATTATGGTGTGCGAGGAAGATCACATCCGTATTCAGGTAATAAAATCGGGTCTCGCTTTAGATGAGGCTTATGCCACCGCCGACAGAATTGACGATATTCTGTCTAATCACATTACCTTTGCGTATGACGATCAATTCGGCTATTTGACCCAGTGTCCGACAAATCTCGGCACCGGTTTACGAGCATCATTGATGCTCCATTTGCCTATAATAGAGGGTAACGGAGCTTTAGCGTCTATTGCTGAGACCGTATCGAAATTTGGTCTTACAATACGAGGAATGTATGGTGAGGGCACAAAATCTTCAGCGTCGCTTTATCAGCTTTCAAATCAGATTACCTTGGGAATTTCAGAGAAAAATGCCCTTGAAAACCTTCAGTCTATTGCCATGCAGATTATTGCGAAAGAGCGTGAGGACAGAGCTCTTGCAAACAAAATACTGCTCGAAGACAGTGTTATGAGGGCATACGGAACCCTTAAATATCAACTTATCTTATCGAGCGAAGAATTTATGCAGCATATTTCAAAAATTAAGCTTGGGTGCGCGTTGGGAGTTATCGATATCGACCCCACGCTACCTACAAAGCTTTTGGTTGAGTGTCAGCCTTATATGTTGCAAAAAACCTACGGCATTATGACGCCCGATGACCGTGATATATGCCGTGCTAAACTGGTTAGAGAACAATTGGAGTGAATATAGATGAAATATAATTTTAACGGTTTTACCGAAAAAGCCAATACTGCAATTAATCTTGCAATTAAGGGCGCCCAGCTTTTGGGTCATACCTATATCGGCAGTGAGCATTTGCTCTTAGGACTTTTGCGCGTTGGAAGCGGCACAGCTGCAGATCTTTTGCTTTCAAAGGGGATCAGCGAGGATAAGGTAGAAGCGTTACTGCGTAGAGAAATAGGTGAAGGAACGCCTATAAATCTCACCCCCGATTATTTTACACCCAAGGCTAAAAGAGTGCTTGAAACGGCCGTTTCTTCAGCAAAAAGCATAGGTAAAAGCTATGTGGGCACCGAGCATATTTTGCTGGGGATTTTAAGCGAAGGCGATAATTATGCCGTTCGCTTTTTAGGCGAGCTCGGCGTTGACGTTGCAATGCTGACAGATGAGGTAATGAAAGCGGTAGGCGTAAAATCCGATGAGTTTACCGAAGCGGCCTCAGGCGAGAGAAAGGGTGGCGGTAAGACGCCTACCATTGATAAATTCGGACGTGACCTCACCGAAGAGGCTCAAAAAGGTAAGATGGACCCCGTTATCGGAAGAAGTGAGGAAATCGAACGAGTAATTCAAATTCTTTGCCGCCGTACAAAAAATAACCCGTGTCTAATTGGCGAACCGGGTGTCGGTAAAACTGCAATCGCCGAGGGATTGGCTCTAAAAATCGCAAATAAGGATACTCCTGACGTTCTAAACAATAAGCGAATAATCTCGCTTGATTTAACCGGAATGGTTGCAGGAACGAAATATCGAGGCGATTTTGAAGAAAGAATCAAATCGGTTATCGACGAGGCGACGAAGAATGACGATATTATCTTATTTATCGACGAGGTACACACAATAATCGGCGCAGGCTCTTCCGAGGGCTCGACCGACGCTGCAAATATTTTAAAACCTTCGTTAGCGCGTGGCGATTTGCAGGTTATCGGCGCTACCACTATATCTGAGTATCGCAAGCATATTGAAAAGGATGCGGCGCTGGAACGCAGGTTCCAACCTGTAAACGTTGCTGAGCCGAGCGAAGCGGATTCGGTTTTAATATTAAAGGGACTTAGAGATAAATATGAAGCGCATCACGGTATTAAAATCAGCGATGAAGCGATTGAGCAAGCAGTAAATTTGTCTGCGCGCTATATTGCCGACAGATTTTTGCCCGATAAGGCCATTGATTTAATTGATGAAGCCGCATCGAGAGTAAGACTTCGCGTTTTTGTTGAGCCGAGTGAATTAAAGGAACTTGAGGCAAAATGTGCTGAGCTCGAAGCCGAAAAAACCGGCGCCGTAAACGCGCAGGATTTTGAAAAAGCGGCTCAACTTCGCGATAAGGAGAAGCAACTTCGCGTAACACTAGCCGAAAAAAAGGAAAAGTGGAACGAGGATAAAGCAAAGCTTTCGGGCGTTGTAAAGGGCGAGGATATCGCGGATATTGTATCGGGTTGGACCGGCATTCCGCTTACTCAGCTCACCGAAGAGGAAAGTGACCGACTCCTGCGATTGGAGGACGTGATGCACGGCCGTATTGTTGGTCAGGATGAGGCGGTAAGTGCCGTTGCACGCGCAATCCGTCGCGGACGGGTGGGCCTTAAGGATCCCAAACGACCCATCGGTTCGTTCATATTCCTGGGCCCCACCGGTGTAGGTAAAACCGAACTTTGCAAAACACTGGCCGAGGCTATGTTCGGCAGTGAGGACGCGATGATTCGTATCGACATGTCCGAATATATGGAAAAGCATACTGTGTCGCGTCTTATCGGTTCGCCTCCGGGATACGTTGGTTTTGAGGATGGCGGTCAGCTTACCGAGAAGGTGCGCCGTTCACCGTATTCTGTGGTGCTGTTTGATGAAATTGAAAAAGCACATCCCGACGTGTTTAATATCCTGCTGCAGATTCTCGACGACGGTATGCTTACCGATTCGCAGGGAAGGAAGGTTAACTTTAAAAACACAGTGGTTATTATGACGTCGAATATCGGCGCACGCCTCATTACCGAAAAACGAACCTCATTTGGATTTGGCGAAAACGTATCTGAGGCCAAATCGGATGAGACAATTCGCGAAGAGGTTTTGGGCGAACTAAAAAAGGAATTCCGTCCCGAAATGCTTAACCGAATCGATGATATTATCGTGTTTAGAAAGCTTTTGCGTGAGGATATCAATAAAATTGCCGAAAGAATGCTTGATACCCTTAAAAAGCGAATGCTTGATTTGGGAATCGAAATTGAGTTTACCGAATCCGCAATCAGTGCCGTGGCCGACGCAGGCTTTGACGATATTTACGGTGCAAGACCGCTGCGCCGCGCGATCCAGACAAATATTGAGGATCTGCTAAGCGAAAAAATGCTTGACGGAACCGTGAAAAGCGGGCAAAAAATAGTCTGCGATGCTAAGGACGGCAAATATACTGTCACCGTGAAAGAATAAAATAAAAAAAATAGCACAAACAACGGCGTTTGTGCTATTTTTATTGCTTGAAATAATAAAGATATAATAGTATAATAAATTATGTGTATGTTCATAAGTTTTTTTAGAATAATAATTCTAACGGAGGTTTGACTTATGAACATTAAAAGTAACACTACTGAAAACGACCAGGAAACTACTACCTTATACGAGCATATAAGAGATACCGGTTCGGTTATTACACAGTGCGGCAAGCACAAAATACACTGTCTTACGATTATCGGCGAGATAGAAGGGCATTCGGTTTTGCCGCCGCAGAGTAAGACCACAAAATACGAGCATATTATACCTCAACTCGTAAGTATCGAGCAGGACAGTGAAATTGACGGACTGCTGATTATTTTAAACACCGTCGGTGGCGATGTTGAAGCAGGTCTTGCAATTGCCGAGCTTATAGCAGGCATGAAAAAGCCTACGGTGTCGCTTGTGCTGGGCGGAGGACATTCAATCGGCGTGCCTCTGGCGGTTGCCGCAAAGCGTTCGTTTATTGTCAGTTCGGCCACTATGACTATTCATCCCGTGCGTACTACCGGCTTGGTACTGGGTGTTCCGCAAACACTCAATTATTTTGAACGTATGCAAAACCGCATTACAAAATTCGTAACCGAAAACTCAGGTATATCGGAATCGGCCTTTACCGAGCTATTGATGAATACGGGCGAATTGGTTACCGATATGGGTAGTGTGATTGAGGGACAAAAGGCTGTGTCTATCGGCCTTATTGATGAACTGGGTAATTTATCCGACGTTATCAAGTGCCTCTGCTCTATGATAGACAAGCAATGATTTTACGTGCGTTTTTCGCACGATACATACAAAGGAGATGTAAAAATGGCTTCTAAAACCAAAGGAAGACCGAAGAAAAGCTCTACTGCAACCAAGATAGAGAAAAAAGAACCTCAAAAGAAGGTTAAAAGGGGTCACCGTCAGGCGGCGTCCATTATTTGGTTTGCGGTAGCGGTATTTTTACTTTTTGTAATATGCATAAAGGGTGAAAACCTATGGCTTATGCTACATAATTTCCTGTATGGTGTGTTTGGCTTCTGCGCCATTTTCCTGCCGATTTTCATTGGAATTATAGCGGTTATGTACGCGCTTGATAAGCTGCACGGAACCATTTCGGCCAAGATTTTTGAGTCAGCAGCCTTTGCGGTGCTTGTTGGTGCCGCGGTTGAAATATTTATTGACAGACCTGCCGAGGCAGTCGGTCAGCATATTAAACTTGCCTATGATGCTGGTATCAAGGGCGGTGGCTGGCTTGGTGCCTTAATCGGTCATCCCTTACTTAGTGCTTTCGGTAAGACGGGCGCCAGCATTACCATCGTTTTACTTGCTTTAGTGTTCCTTATGTTGTTAACGGGTACTACACTGATTGCTCTTTTCAAGGCCCTCAGTAAGCCCGTAAAGAAGATAAGCGACCACACTGCCGATCCTGAGGTAGAGGAAACTCCCGCAACCGAGGAAGCGGTTGAGGTACCGACCGAAACCGATAAAAAGGACAAGCGTAGAAAGGCTCCCGGATTTGTTGATATTTCGGTAGACGATATTCCGGAGGAACGTAATCCCGTTACCCCCGATATGAACAATATGCAACGTAAGGTTGTTGAGTCGTATCACGATGTCGACGGTTCCGAATCCGAACCCGAGGTTGTTGAGAATGAGGTAGTTGAGACCGAAGAAATTAAAGCTCTGGCCGAGCCTGAGTCGGGCGATGATGCAATTAAAAACAGCAGTGGCATTACCCTTACGGATGAGGGTTATCGTTTCCCGCCGATTTCACTGCTTAACGAGCCTAAATTTGAGGATTCTCGCACAGTAAGCTCCGACCTTGACGCTACTGCGGCTCACCTTGTTGACACCCTTCGAAGCTTCGGTGTTGAGACAAGAATCGTGGATATCAGCCGCGGACCTGCCGTTACACGATACGAGCTTCAGCCGAGCGCAGGTGTTAAGATTAGCAAGATAACCAACCTTGCCAATGATATCGCGTTAAATCTTGCCGTTGCGGGCGTGCGTATTGAGGCTCCGATTCCCAATAAGGCTGCCGTTGGTATCGAAGTACCCAACAAGCAGACCTGCGGTGTTACCGTGCGCGAGGTTATTGAATCTCCGTCCTTTGCTAATTCGAAGAGCAATCTTACAGTTGCTTTGGGACGCGATATTGCAGGCAACGTTGTGGTTACCGATATCGCAAAGATGCCGCACGGACTTATCGCCGGTGCGACCGGTTCCGGTAAGTCGGTTTGCATTAATTCAATTATTATCAGTTTGCTTTATAAATCGAGCCCCGATGACGTAAAGCTTTTACTTATCGACCCCAAGGTTGTTGAACTTGGAATTTATAACGGTATTCCTCATCTGCTCGTTCCGGTTGTTACCGATCCGCGTAAGGCCTCGGGTGCACTGGGCTGGGCGGTTAGTGAGATGGAAAAGCGCTATAAGTTATTTGCGGATAATAATGTGCGCGATCTTAACGGTTATAACAAACTTGCCGAGCAGGATGAGCAACTCACTAAGATGCCGCAGATCGTTATTATCATCGACGAGCTTGCCGATCTTATGATGACTGCTCCGCGTGAGGTTGAAGAATCTATCTGCCGCATTGCGCAGAAGGCACGTGCCGCAGGTATGCACCTGATTATTGCTACTCAGCGTCCTTCGGTTGACGTTGTTACGGGTCTGATTAAGGCTAACGTACCCTCGCGTATTGCCTTTACCGTTTCGTCGCAGGTAGACAGCCGCACCATTCTTGATATTGGTGGCGCCGAAAAACTGCTTGGTCGCGGTGATATGCTCTTTAGCCCCGTAGGTTCTACAAAGCCTAATCGCGTTCAAGGCTGCTTTGTAAGTGACAGCGAGGTAGAATCGGTTGTTGAATACGTAAAGGCCGACCATACCAGTGAGTACGACGAGGACGTTATAAACGAAATTGAGCGCCAGGCTGCTATCGAGAAAAAACAAAAGACAGGTCTTCCTGAGGATGGCCCTGCAGACGACCCGATGCTCAAGAGCGCTATTGAAGTAGTAGTGGAGGCAGGACAAGCCTCGACCTCGCTGCTTCAGCGTAAATTAAAGCTCGGCTATGCCCGTGCCGCCAGAATTATTGACGAAATGGCCGAGCGTGGTATAATCGGTCCCTTTGAGGGTGCAAAGCCGCGTCAGGTACTCATAAGCCGTGAGCAATTCCAGGAGATGCAGGCGAGAAGTGATGAGTAAGAACGTACGAAATGCTTTAATTTCGTTTGGCGTTGTTATTTTAATCATCCTATCGTGTATCATATATTATTCCGATTATTACGACGACATTGCTAACTACTTTGGTATCAACAGTAGCAGCAGATATAACTTTGTTCGCTTTATCGATGTGGGTCAGGGTGACTGCACCTTGATCCACTCGGATGGCAAATATGTTCTTATTGATGCAGGTGCAGCAGATAACGACGGAACAAGGCTTGCCGAAACTCTGCACGAGCTTAACGTGACCGAAATCGAGTGTGTGATTATAAGCCATGACGATGACGACCATACCGGCGGCCTTCGCAGAATTTTAAACGAGTTTGACGTAGAAGCGGTGGTAAGCAGTAAGTATTCCTTTATTGACGACACCAAAGCGATTAACGATATAATAAGCGCCGCTAAAAGTAGCGATACAAAAATGCTTGTTGCCGAGGCAGGGGATAGGCTGTTTTTCGGTGGCGCTGAGTTTAAGTTTCTGTGGATTGATAGGGAAACCGAATCAAATAACGAGCGCAGTTTAGTTACTGGACTTTATCTGGATGGTTGGACGTTTTTCTTCGGTGGAGATATTTCCGAAACTGTTGAAAAGCGTATCCTCGAGAGTGAAGTCGACGTTAGATGTGACGTGCTTAAGGCCGCTCACCACGGCAGCGCATATTCCACAAGTGAAGAATTTTTGGATAAAGCAAAGCCAAAATACTGTGTTGTAAGTTGCAGCGATACCAACTCGTACGGTTTTCCTGCAGAGAAGTTTTTAAGTCGTATCAGCGATCGCGATATTAAACTCTATGCTACCTATCGTGACGGCGACATTATCTTTAACACCACTAAAACCGAGGTCTATGTAAAAAAATAAATGCAGCCGTGCGACTGCATTTATTTTGAAGATCTATTCGCGATTTATTTCGGTAACGGTATCTTCGCTTCCGCGGAATAACAGCGAAATACACCATACACCCGCCAAAGCGATAACGGTGTAAATAATTCTGCTGATTATCGCATCGCTTCCGCCAAAGAGCCAGGCTACGATATCAAACTGGAACAGGCCGACGCTGCCCCAATTGAGTGAGCCGATGATTACCAGTGCTAAGCAGATTTTATCAAGCATGTTTTTCACTCCTTTTTAAATTGCATTCATAGTTTTAACAAATTTTAATTTTTTATACATACAAAAAGTTTGGAGGATTTTTTATGGAAACAAAAAGAGTATTAGCCTTTGACTTCGGTGCTTCCAGCGGTCGCGCTATGATAGCCGAGCTCAAGGACGGAAAGATTGAAATGAAGGAAATTCACCGTTTTGCTAACGACCCCGTATTGGTTGGCAAGCGTCTTTCTTGGGATATTCTTCGCCTTTATCACGAAATCAAGCAGGGAATAGTATTAGCCGTTCAGGATGGCGGATTTGATGCTATCGGCATCGATACCTGGGGCGTAGATTTCGGACTTATTAATCGCCACGGCGAGCTTATAGGCAATCCTGCAAACTATCGCGATACTCGTACCGAGGGTATGCCCGAAGAGGTTTATAAAATCATCCCCGAGTCGGAGATTTATTCTACCGCCGGTATTCAGAAGATGAATTTTAACACCCTTTATCAGCTTTATTATCTTGCAAAATATCGTCCCGAAGTTTTAGCCGAAGCCGAAACCTTCCTTATGATTCCCGACCTTTTTGCATACTTCCTTACCGGTAAAAAGCGCCTCGAATACACCAACGCTTCTACCACCAATATTCTTGATGCCAAATCCAAGAAAATTGACGCAGGTATGCTTGAGCGTTTAGGCATTAAGAGCGATATTTTCCCTGAGATGATTTTCCCGGGTGAGGCATACGGTAATCTCTTGCCCGAAATTTGCGAAGAACTTCACTGTGAAAGTGTTCCCGTTATCGCCGTTCCCACACACGACACCGCTTCGGCTGTTTATGCTGTTCCCACCAAGGAAAAGGATTATGCATATATCAGCTGTGGTACCTGGTCGCTCTTTGGTACTGTTGTGGATGAGCCCATCCTTTCCGAGGAATCAAGAAAGATTGGTTTCACCAACGAGGGTGCTCACGACGGTAAGATACGCTATCTGCGCAATATTATGGGCCTTTGGCTTATTCAGCAATCCAGAGGCGAATGGAAGCGTCAGGGACTTAACGTTTCGTTCGACGAAATGGAAAACAGCGCTCGCGCAGCCGAGCCCTTTAAGTGCTTCGTTAATCCCGATGCCGTTGATTTCGTGGCACCCGGCAATATGCCTAAGCGCGTAACCGAGTTCTGCAAGCGTACCGGCCAGTTCGTTCCCGAAACTATGGGCGAGGTGCTTCGTTGCATCTATCAGAGCCTTGCAATGAAATACCGTCTTGCAATTGAAGAAATGCAGTCGATAACCGGCAAAAAGTACGAATGCATTTATATGATCGGCGGCGGCATTAAGGATAAGCTGCTTTGCCAGCTTACTGCAGATGCCTGCGGTATTAAGGTTATGGCAGGTCCCGTTGAGGCAACCGTTACCGGTAATATCGTTACTCTGTTTGGCGCTTTCGGACTTATCGAAAACGAAACAGAGGCAAAGGATATTATCATTAACAGCACCGACGTTAAGACCTTTATGCCCGAAAACACCGAAGAGTGGGCAGCAAATGCTGAAAACTATAAGAAAATACTCTAAATAAAACGAAACGGCCCCTATTGGGGCCGTTCCTTTTTTATAGCTTACACTTACTTAATGCTGTTCTCGTAGGACTCGATCATCTTCTTAACCATCTGTCCGCCGATGGAACCGGCCTGCTTAGAGGTAAGATCACCGTTGTAACCCTGCTTGAGGTTTACGCCAACTTCGTTAGCAGCCTCCATCTTGAAGCGATTGAGTGCTTCCTTAGCCTCAGGTACTACATTCTTAGCCATTGTGTTTCACTCCTTATTTCTTTTTTGTGCGTTTGCAGTATTATCATTTGCGATTAAGTTTTGATTATTAAAGGTAAATATATGCTTAATTTGAATTTTTTTCGCAATCCTTCCTTGAATAATAAAATGTATATTTAGGAAATATATTAATAAGATTAAAATTTAAGGAAGAGGATTTTATGAAAAAATACGTTGCATTAATTTTAAGCGCGCTTGTTATTTTCACCATGGCGGGTTGCGGAAAGAAAAAGGAAAAAGAATATAAACTGGGTTTGGGCATAATTTCAGAAATCAGCAGTGAAGATACCGAGGCTATTGTTAAAGGAACTATTGCGACAGTGGTGCTGGATTCGGACGGAAAAATTATTGAATGCAGGCTTGATGCCGTTGAAAATAAAATTGATGTCGAGGGCGGCAAACCTGACAGCGAAGATATAGCTTCTGACTTCGAAACAAAGCAGGAACTGGGTGAAGACTATGGTATGAAAGAGGCCTCGAAAATAAATAAAGAATGGTACGAGCAGGCTGACCATTTTTCGAATTACGTCGAGGGATTGACCGCCGAACAGGTGGGCGCTATCGGCACAGATAAGGAAACCGAAACTGATCAGCTTATTTTATCGGGCTGTACCATTGATATTTCCGATTTTGTTAAGGCTATAGTTTTGGCTTGTGAGGATAAAAATTATCAAAGATTTAATGCGGCCGAATTCAAACTCGGTTTAGCCGTAAAATCAGCCGTTGAAAAGAATGATATAAAGGAAGCGGCCGATAAGGACGGTCTAATTCCGATGGAATGCACCGTAAGTGCCGTTGTAACCGATAAAGAGGGAAAGTCGCTTGCAGCGAATTTAGACGTTTTCTCGGCTAATATTAAGTATAATAAAGAAGGCAAAGTCACCAACAGCGGCGAAAAGCTTCAAACAAAAAAACAGCTTGGCGATGAATACGGTATGAAGGCCGCATCGAAAATCAATATGGAATGGTACGAGCAGGCCAGAGCGTTCGAGCAGTATGTTGCGGGTCTTGACGCTACGGGCGTAAACAGCATTATGCTTACGACGGATAATAAGGCGGAGGACACCATTTTAAAAGCAGGCTGCACCATAGCGATAGACAATTTTATGCATTCGCTTTATAAAGCTATCAATTATGCAAAATAAAAAAAGCAGGGCATACGGGTCGTACTCTAAAGGACCGTTTTACGTCGGTTTTTATCGCTCGACTTGTTGTACCACATGCTGCCATCAAAGAAAGCAAGTAATTTAATTTGCTTTCTTTTTTGTTGTAGGTATGGTAATATAGAAAAAAAGGAGCTGATTATATGCATGTTATCGATTTAGGCAAAAGTGGACTCAAAGTGCCTGCCGTAGCAGTAGGGTGTATGCGTATTAGCAATATGAACGAACGAGAGGTATCGGCTTTTATATATACGGCTCTTTCAAACGGCGCTAACTTTTTTGACCATGCCGATATTTATGGTGGTGGCAAAAGTGAAGAGGTTTTTGGCAAAGCATTATCCCACTTAACGCGAGAAAATATTTTTATTCAAACCAAATGTGGTATTCGCAAAGGTCAGTATGATTTTTCCTATGACCATATTGTAAGTTCTGTTGAAGGAAGTCTTAAACGACTTGGCACGGAATATATTGATGTTTTACTTCTTCATCGCCCGGATGCTCTTATGGAACCCGAAGAAGTTGCTCGTGCATTTTCATACCTTAAAGAAACAGGTAAGGTTCGTAATTTTGGTGTTTCCAATCACAATCCATACCAAATTAGGTTATTACAGAAAGCCGTGGATATGCCGCTTTGTGTCAATCAATTACAGTTTGGTGTTATGCATACACCGATGGTAAATTCGGGAATAAATGTAAATATGTATAACGAAGCAGGCATCAACCGTGATGGTAGTGTGCTGGATTTTTGCCGTCTTGAAAATATAACAATTCAGCCTTGGTCGCCAATGCAGTATGGCTTTTTTGAGGGAAGCTTTATTGATAACGACAAATTCCCTGAACTGAATGAGGTTTTGGAAAAAACAGGTAATAAATACGGTGTATCAAAAACAACAATAGCTATTGCTTGGATTCTTCGCCATCCTGCAAAAATGCAACCTATTACGGGCACTACGAATCTTACCCGTCTTGTCGATTGCTTAAAGGGCAGCGAAATTCAAATTACCCGCGCCGAATGGTATGAAATTTATCGCGCTGCGGGAAATAAATTGCCGTAAACGAATCGCTCATTAATTATGTAGTTAAATTTTCCTCTTTTGCGCATAGCACCACGGGCAGCTATAAATTGTGAGCAAGGTTAAGGGTTTTAGGTTCTCCTAAAGAGTGGAAATGTGATATACATTTTCCCTGCTTGTTACGGTATAAGACAAAATTAAACGGATGTGTAGAATTTCTGCACATCCGTTTTACTGTCTCAAGAGAAAATATTTTAATAGTGATATTGTGAGACAAATCTCACAGTGATATTCTTTAGAATACCTCGCCTATTGCGAGATATTTCAAAAGAGTGATATTAAAACCTTTCGGTTTTAGTGATATTTTATTCGCTCCTAAACTCGCAAAGCGAATAGCACTCGGCTTTTAGCCGAATATAACTGCTTTAGCATACAACTCGCCGCAAGACGAATAAAACTGGGGTTGTATCCTTACAGATACAACCCCTAAGCCCTGCTTTTATTTTATTATATAGTTTTCAAATTCTCCGAAGTATTTTTTGTTGCCGTCGGGAAGCACCCACATAACGCTAAGGTTTTCTTGCTGTGATTTCAGAAAATCCTCGCCCTCTTTGAGCGTCATATTAAATAACGCCGTCGAGAAAATATCGGCTGTTGCGCAATCGTCAGCCACGACCGAAACCGCCAAGAAACGGTTTTCGGGGATTAGTGAATCGGGGTCGATAATATGATGATATCTTACTCCGTCAACCTCAAAATAGCGCTGATAGGTTCCGCTTGTGGATAACGCTTTTCCGTTTAAATCAACGGTTGTCATATCGTTGCTGAACATAAGCGGGTCTTCAATAGCGATGCTCCAGTGGCTGCCATCCCCGCGTGAGCCAAGCGTTTTTACCATTCCGCCAAAATTAAGTGCATAACCCGTTATACCGTCTTTTGAGAGCATATCGAATATCTTTTGCATAGCATAGCCCTTGGCGACGGCGCCGACGTCAAGAGAGGCGAGCGAATCGGTAATATATGCGGTTTTTTGGGACTTATCAAGCACAAGCGAGTTTATATCGCAGTGTTCTGCGGCAACAGCAAGAGTGGCCATATCCGGAATTTTAGAGCTATCGGCGGCTTCACGGCATTCGTGCCAGAGTTTTAAAACACTGCCGAGCATAATATTGGTTTGTCCGTTTGTGGCTGTGTATATATTTTTAGAATACTCTAAAAACTCAAACAGTTCAGAATCGATTTTTACCGCCTCTTTACCGGCTAAGGCGTTAATGCTGCAAACGTTTTTAATACCATCATATTCTTGATAAATATCAAACATTTGATGATATTTCTTGAGCTCAGATTCAATTTTTTTGCATACCGAGTCAAAGTCTGAGGAATTTTTTTCATATCCGATTATTGTGATAGCAGTATCAAAATAATCAATATAAACCTTTTGATAACGCGAAGCATTACCGCAAGCGGCAAGTGCAAGCATCAACAAAAGTGAAAGTATAACGGTAAAAATACGCTTCATAAAAACTCCAATTAGTAAAATTTAGTTTTTTCAAGTTTTTTTATAAGCAGTGCTGAAAGCGTGCCAATCGCAACACCTGAAACAGCGCCGAAAATAATAAGTGCCGGCAAAAACGACAGCACAGCTCGGCTGCCCAGAATGAAAATAGCAATTAAGATTTGGCCTACGTTATGCATAACTCCGCCTGCAATACTTACACCGATAACCGAGAATTTTTCAGTCTTTTTAAGCAGTGCCATTACTATTAAGCTCAAGGTAGCGCCGCAAAGGCTGTACCAAAAGCTTACGAAGTTGCCGAAAATCAGCGTGCAGAGAATTATTCTGGAAAAAGAGATTAACGATGCTTCCTTAAATCCAAACCTCCACAACGCAAAAATGACGACGATATTGGCAAGTCCTGCCTTGATTCCGGGGAAGGCTACCAACGGCGGGATAAGTGTTTCTACATAAGAAAGGAGCATCGCTGCGGCCAAACAGAGGCCCATAAGTGAAACCTTTTTCGGCATAGCAATACTCCTTTCGTGTATTTATGAAATTACGGCTGGATCATCGTCTGAGTTCACGGTAATTACAAGCTTATTCGGAAGACAGACGATGGTTTCTCCGTTTTTATTAATTTTGCCCTGCTTAATGCAAAGTTTATCAGAACAAGAAGCATCTTTAATATATGCCTGTCCGTCTTCGATTATTAGCGTCGCGTGGCCTTGGGCTCCGCTAAGCTTGATTTCCGCATCCTGCATCAGAGGATAGGTGGCATATTTTTCACCGTTTTTAGTAACCGTTACGGTGGCGCCGTCGGTTTTTAAAAAGTGAAAAACGATCAAGACCAATGCTGTAACCAAAACAATGCTAAGCAAAAGAATTAAATCATTTCGTTTTTTATTCATGGCTACTTGCATATCGCGATACAGCCGGTGGGGCATACGTCGGCGCATTTTCCGCAAGAAACACACTTTGAATAATCGATTCGAGAGAGATTATTTTCAACCTTAATAGCATCTGTAGGGCAGGTCATTTCGCACTTTTTGCAACCAATGCAGGCATTCTTGCACTTTTTGCGTGCAACCGCACCCTTGTCCTTGTTGCTGCAGGCAACGTAAACAGATTTAACGGTGGGTTTGAGTGCAATGATGCCCTTTGGGCAACGGGAAACACAAAGGCCGCAGCCTATGCAGGTTCGCGGGTCTACGTGCGAGATTCCGTTTTCTATACAGATGCTGTTGGTGGGGCATATTGAGGCGCAATCGCCATATCCCATACAGCCGTAGGTGCATTTACCGTCGCCGCCATAAAAAAGGCTTGCAGCGGCACAGGTTTTAATTCCCTGGTAATCGGTTTTTTTAGAAGTTGCGGCACAGTTGCCGTTACACTGAACGAAGGCAACCATTTCCACAACGTCCTCAAATTCTACACCTAAAACATCCGAAATCTTTTGTGATACGGGGTCGGCACCGGGAATACAGAGGTTGGTTTTTGTACCTTCAACCTCAATTAAGGCTTCGGCGTAGCCGTCGCATCCTGCAAAGCCGCAGGCACCGCAGTTTGCGCCGGGAAGACAATTGCGAATTTTTTCAATTCTTTCATCTTTTTTAACGGCCATAAATTTTGAGGAAACAGACAAAAGGATTCCGCAGAGGAGACCGATTCCTGCTACAACAATAACAGCCGCAAGGAGGGCAATAACTATATCTGGCATATATATTCCTCCTTACTTAAACATATTGTCTACAATTCCGCCGAAGCCGAAGAAGGCAAGCGAAACTATAGAAGCGGCTAAAAGTGTGATGGGAAGACCCTGGAATGCCTTCGGGATGTTTTCGCTTTCCAGACGGGTTCTGACACCCGAGAAAAGAACCATCGCGAGCAGGAAACCAAGACCGCAGCCGAGTGAACTGACCATTGACTGTGTAAAATCGTAGCCATCATTGATGTTATTGATGGTAACGCCTAAAACCGCGCAGTTAGTGGTGATAAGCGGAAGGTATACGCCCAGCGATTTATGAAGACCGGGGATATACTTTTTAAGCACAATCTCAACAAACTGAACGAGAGCGGCAATAACTAAGATGAAAACAATTGTCTGCATATACTCAAGACCGAAACGGTTGAGCACAAAAATCTGTATAGGCCAGGTAACGGCGGTTGCCACCAGCATAACGAAAATAACGGCGATACCCATACCGGTTGCCTGGTTAAGCTTTTTGGAAACGCCGAGGAAGGGGCAGATGCCTAAGAATTTGTTAAGAACGTAGTTATTTACCAGAACGCTGGTCATTAAGATTACTACAAGACTCTTGAAGTATTCCATTTTACTGCTCCTCCTTTGCTATTTTTTCTACGTGGCAAACAGCGTACGAGGGACAACCTTCGCAACCGAATTCCTTTTTCTTTATGGCTTTGCCCTTGGTAATTACGTTTACCACGGCAATCAGGCAACCGAAAACGAAGAATCCGCCGGGAGCCTGAGTGAAGAAGGGAATAGTATAGTTTTTCATAAACGGAATGGCAATACCGAAGAAACTGCCTGCGCCTAAAATTTCTCTGACCGTTGCCATCGAAAGCAGGGCAATGGTAAATCCGAGACCCATTCCGATACCGTCAAGCGCAGAGCGGAATATGCCGTTCTCGCGTGCAAACATTTCGGCACGTCCAAGAATGATACAGTTTACAACGATAAGCGCCAGGTAGGTGCCGAGCGACTTATACATATCGGGCATATAGGCCTGCATGGCCATTTGAACTATGGTAACGAAGCCTGCGATAACTACGATATAGCAGGGGATTCGTACGGTGTCGGGAATTATTTTGCGCAGTGCCGAAATTACCATATTTGAGCAGATAAGAACAATGGCGGCCGCGATTCCCATACCAAAGGCTTTGGTGGCGGAGTCGGTCATTGCAAGTGTGGGGCAGGTGCCCAGCACAAGAACAAAAACCGGGTTCTCCTTAAGAAGACCGTTAATTAAGACAGATAAATATCCTTTTTTCATTAGTTGGCCTCCTTTTCGCCCTCAAGCACGGTATCAAGACCTGCAAAAGCATCGCTTATTGCATCTTTATATGCTCTGGAGGAATAGGTAACACCGGCATAGGTGTCAATGTTTTCGAGGTTGGAGTCCTTACCTACGTAGGACTGTGTATAGCTTTCGGGAAGGGCCTTGCTTTCGGTGTAGTTGGTTATTTTAATTCCCTTGATGATTCGGTCGGCACCAATGCCAACGGTTATAAGCATATTATCCTCACTGTACTGTGATTTTGTGGATAAGGTTATGGCATAACCGAGGCCGGAGGTTTCCTTATATATAGCGGTGACGGTTTCGGGAACACCGTCGGTAAGGTCGTACTTCTCAAAATCCTCAGCGCCCTCAAGCACAGTGGACAGTGACTCAGTTTCGGCCTTCTTTTTGGCTTCTTCAATAATGGGTGCCGTGATGAAATTAACCGCCGCTAAAAGAAGGGCTATAACGAGGCAAATAGAGAATAAAACGGTAACGCTTTTTACGTATTTGTTCATTTCTTTGCACCTCCGAGCGGTTTGGACACTGTCCATTTTTCAATGTAGGGGGTGAGGATGTTCATGAACAGAATTGCAAAAGAAACACCTTCGGGGTAACTGCCCCATTTGCGGATGAGCAGGGTAATAAGACCGCAACCAAAACCAAAAATTAGTTTACCGCTTTTAGTTATGGGGGTGGTTGAATAATCGGTTGCCATAAATATTGCACCGAGCAACAGACCGCCCGTAAGAATTTCGGCAACGGGAGGCATTGAGAAAATAAAACTGCCTACAAAAACCGTTCCGATAAAGGCGACCGGAGTGTGCCAAGAAATAACCTTGCGTATCAGCAAATAAACGCCGCCTAAAATAAGGGCAAGCGAGCAGGTTTCACCTATACAGCCTGCATAACGGCCTAAAAAGAGGTCGAGTGTGTCGGGCAGCATACGCTCGGCACCGCCGCTGATCATGGCAAGCGGAGTAGCCGAGGCCACCGTATCGGCGGGATAATGGAATACCGACATAGTACCGCCGAAAGATAATATCATCATAATGCGAGCGGCAATTGCGGGGTTGGCAAAGTTTTGGCCAATGCCACCAAAAAGGCCCTTTACGGCGATAATTGCAAATGCAGAACCGACGGCAATTTGCCAGAGGGGAAGAGAAACCGGCACGTTAAGCGCGAGAAGTATACCGGTAACCACAGCAGAAAGGTCATATAAGGTGTTTTCCTTTTTGCAAATGAGGTTAAATAAAAATTCAGCTAAAACTGCGGTAGCGACACTTGTAGCCACTAGCAAAAGCGAGCGACCGCCGAAGAGTAAAAAGGAGGCGACAACTGCGGGCATGAGCGCAATAATAACGTCCAACATTACGCGAGTTGTAGTGTTTTTGGAACGAATATGCGGCGACGCAGAGATGAATAATTGACTCATTTTTTCTCCTCCTTTGCCTTGGCGTTGCGAAGCATAACCTTGGAAAGCTTGTTTCGGTGAACAAGAGGCTGTTTTGTGGGGCAAATATACGAGCAGCAACCGCACTCCATACAAAGATTAACTTTGAGTTCTTCAAGTGCTGCCGTATCATTATTTCTGTATGCTTTTGAAATTAAAACCGGATTAAGATTTACGGGACACTGCGAAACGCACTTGCCGCAACGGATGCAGGGTGTGGTTTTTGGTTCGGCAGCATCCTTGGCGTCAAAAGCTAAAATTGCATTGTTATTCTTTAAAACGGGTGCAGTTAATTCGTTTACTGCAATTCCCATCATAGGACCGCCATAGAGAATTTTACAGGGCTCTGCTTTATAGCCGCCGCAAAAATCAATAACGTCACTAATCGGGGTGCCGATAGGTACAATAACGTTTTTGGGGGAAGCGATTGCGGAGCCGTCAACCGTTAAGCACTTCGAAACAACCGGCATACCCGTTAAAATATACTTTGCAATAGCGGCCAGTGTAGTGCAGTTGATTACGATTACGCCAACGTCGATGGGCAATTTGCCCTCAGGCACAACACGACCTGTGGTATTGTAAATCATCACCTTTTCACCACCCTGCGGGTACAGAGATGGAAGACTTTTAATAGTGACGTAAGAAAGTTCCTGCGTTGCAACGCTGAGCCTTTTTATACACTGGGGCTTATTTTTTTCAATACCAATGATAATATTGTTCGCATTAAGGAATTGATGTAACGCCTTAATGGCATAAACGATATAGTCGGTATCGGCCATAACGGTTTGAGTATCACTTGTGATATACGGCTCACATTCTGCAATATTGATAAGGATGGTGTCAACACATGAGGTATCCTTAATATCCAATTTCACAGAGGTTGGGAAGCCGGCACCACCGAAGCCTACTGCGCCGCTGTCTCTAACTGCTGTAATGAATTCATCATAATTGGTGACACTTACGGGAGCCAAAGAAGGACAAGGTGTCATCTCTCCGTCGGACGCGATAACGATGGCAGGAGAAAATGTACCATTGGTCAGCTGAACCTGATCAATAGCCTTGACAACACCCGAAATACTTGCGTGTATCGGCGAACTGACATATCCGCCTGCGTTAGCGATTACTTGTCCAACCGTAACGTTGTCGCCGACCTTAACGATAGGCGTTGCAGGCGCTCCGATATGTTGCTGCATGGGTATGGTAACCAGGGCAGGGGGCGGCATGGTAACGGCAGGCATATGTGCCGTTGTTTTGCGATGAGGCACCCTAACTCCGGGAAGGGAAAAACCTAGCATAATATCACTCCTGTAAATATAGTTACTTACTATTAAATTATATATACATAATACTGATTTGTCAAACTAAAGTGCTGTGCCAAATTATGTTGAAATGCGGGGAATTATATCGTATAATGGTGAAAGCAAAATTTCTTGGAGGAAAAAAGCTGTGCTCAAAAGGTTTTGTTGCGCTTTGTTGTGCGCAATTTATATGCTTTTGTTTGGCGGTGTATCGGTTTCGGCTACCGACAAAAATGTTCATCATATTAAAGACGGTATGAGCTTTATGTTGTTAGATACACACCCCGAAGACACGTTTTATCTAACGGGGGACATTTATGTTTCCGGTAATATTAGCATGATGTGTTCCACCCCTGATAAACCCTTCAGCGGAACGCTTGACGGAAACGGTTACCGAATAATATTTTTGGATGTAAAAAGTGACAGTGACGAGGTTGCATTATTCGGATATCTTACGGGTACCGTTAAATCGGTAAGGTTTACTGGTGCAAGCATATCAACAACCGCCGATACCGAAAAGATAGCCGGCATCGCCTTATATAACAAAGGCAGTATAATAGACTGTTCGTTTGACGGTTATATTAAAAGTGCAGGCAAGCCCGTTTACGGACGCGGTATCGCATATTCAAATACCGGTACAATAAGCGGATGTATCGATTATACAAAGAAAAATACTGTTGACGAAAGCAGTTCGGACGTTTCTTCGCTGTCGGGTACACAGCCCAACACCGAAACCTCCGCACCCGAAAGCACGACAAGCAGTGATTTTGTTTCTTTCAATAAGGCGCCGACTTTTGAACTGCAGCTTGAGAACACTTCTAGTGTTGCCGAAATTTCTGATGAAAAAACATCAGAAGATGAAACTTCTGATGAGAGGCCGAATGCAGAAAAGTATTTTAACGAAAAGGAATATGAACCATATAAAAAGTTTGATAAGAAATTTATGTATTTCGTTTCGGGAATTGCAATTGTCGGATGCTTAGTGTTTGCCGGAATTTGCATTCACCGTGAGGTAAAGCTTACTCGTGTGGAAAAGAAGAAAAAAGATGAATAAAAGAAAAACGGTACTTGAATCCAAGTACCGTTTTTTGTTATTCGGTTCGCAGTGCTACTACGGGGTCTTTTTTGGCGGCGCTTCTTGAGGGTATAATACCCGAAACGAGGGTTAAGCACACGCTTATCGCAATCAGAATTAGTGCGGCAGGTACGGGGAGAATTGCGCTTAAGGTATTGATTCCCGTGAGCATATGCAGAATAAGATTGATGGGTATACAGAGAAGATAGGTAACAAGAACACCTAAGAGTCCTGCGGCAAAGCCAACAATCATCGTTTCGGCATTAAACATACTCGATACGTTGCGTTTTGAAGCACCGATAGCACGTAAAATTCCGATTTCCTTGGTTCTTTCCTGAACCGAAATTAGGGTAATAACGCCAATCATAATTGAGGATACAACGAGAGAAATGGCAACGAAGGCGATTAAAACATAAGTTATTGCGTTGATTATCGTAGTAATCGAGGACATCATAAGTCCGATATAGTCGGTGTACTTAATCTGTTTTGCTTCTTCGATATCCTTGTTGTAGTCGGCGATAGCGTCGGTAATTATATCCTTATTTTCAAAGGATGAAGCAAAAATGTTTATGGTTGCGGGGGATTCAAGGTCAACGTGACCCATATTGATAAGGTTGGCTTCGTAGGTCGAATCAGAGAACTCCATAACCTCATCGTAATACACTGCACACTGTTCTGTAGTGTATCGGGGCAGGGCGTATTCGAAAGCGGCAATCAGCTGAGCAGGAGACTGCGAAGCCATCTGTGCTCTGACCTGCTCGGCATACTGATATTTTATCTGCTCTGCAACGGTTTGCGAGAAAAGTGCCGTTATTTCCTCGTCGGACATGGCGGCGAGATATGAGTTGATTTCATCGGCACTGATGCTAGTCTGTGAGGACATACCCTGAAGCATGGCGGCCTCGATATCGGCGCGTGTCATACCGTTCATAACCGATGCGACCTGCTCGCTAAGAACGTCGGCGGGGGGGATGCAACTGATTTTTACATAAAGTGCAGCCTTCTGAGCCTGGGTGAGCGAGTCGGCATATGCACGGAAATCGTTTTCCTTCTGCTCGGCAGTGAGGTTGCCCGTATTGCTCTTAAACGGCTTGCCGGTGAGAATATCGGTCGTCGTGTTTGCAAGCTGAGCACTTATAATTTCGGAGTCCTTGGATTTTTCTATTAGATGTTTTGTAAGGTCCTTGGTGTAGCCAATGCTGCCCGTCAGCATATGTGCAGTGCTTTCTTCATTGGGACGGATGATACCCGTAACCTTAAGCGTCATCGCATTGTCGTAGAGATAGCGAAGTCCTGCATCGGTGTTGCGAAGGTCGGCGTAAAGACCTGTGTTTTCATCATAAACGTAGCAATCAGCGTTAAGAATGGTCTTGTATTCGAGGTTGCAAATCTCCTCATAGGTCCATTTGTAATCCTTGTTTTCAAGAATTGTACCGTTGAGGGCCGCGTCCATAAAGGCGCCCATCTCTTCCTCAGGCAGAAGACCTAAAGCATAAAGCGATAAATCATCCAACTCGTTGTTTTCGTCAAGTACAAGCACAATTTCATCGTAATTGTTAGGCCAAGAACCGTAAACAACGTCATACTGTTTTTCCAGTATATCGTTTATCGGTGAGCCGTCGTTACCGGGGAGAAGCTCCTGCCACAGACCGGTTGACATAGCACCCATTGAAGACATGCTTGACATACTGCCGCCGTTGCCGGCCATTGCGCTCATTGAGGACATATCAATGTTCATATACTTGAGAATAAGCTCCTGCATAAGCTTTTCGGTATCCGAACGAATTATTGTACCGTCAACGTTTTTGGTGTATACGAGTAAATCAAGGTCGTAGCCGTACTGTACGCCGCTTACGGCGTCATATAACGGGGAGTTCTTATCCGAAATTTTTTGCTCAAGAAATTTTTTAAAGGCATTGAGGTCGTTTTCGGTTTCTTCAAGACTGTTTAATGCGTTGATAATATCATAAATTGCAGATTTTTTATAAACTGCGTCATCATCATGCGTTACTTTATCCGATTCAAGGTTCATAAACGTTTCCATCAAGGACGAAAGTTCAACCGTTGTTGCCTCAAGGGTTAGGGGATAGGAGGAGAGCGTGCTTTCTTGTACTTCGTCGATATATGCGGTCATACCCTGGGATACGGCTAAAATAAGAGCAATACCGATTATGCCGATAGAGCCTGCAAAGGCGGTAAGCGCCGTACGTCCTTTTTTGGTGAAGAGATTTTTAAGCGACAGCATAAACGAGGTGCCGAACGACATAGAAGGCATCTTCTGTTTTTTAGAGCGCTTAGTGTTTTTTTCTTCCTCAATTTTTGCGTCGTTTTGCGCAGCGATTTCCGCTTTTTCATCCTCGTTTAAGGGTGCGGAATCGTCGGTTATAACGCCGTCAAGCATGCGAATTATACGCGATGAATACTGTTCTGCCAGCTCGGGATTATGAGTAACCATAATAATAAGGCGATTCTCGGAAATCTTTTTAAGAATTTCCATAACCTGAAGGCTGGTTTGCGTGTCGAGCGCACCGGTAGGCTCGTCGGCCAAAATTATATCAGGGTCGTTAATTAAAGCACGAGCAATAGCAACGCGCTGCATCTGACCGCCAGACATTTCGTTAGGCTTTTTATTTAGCTGGTCACCAAGACCAACCTCTTCCAAAACCTTTTTAGCCCTTGCGTGGCGTTCGGCTTTTGAAACGCCGGAAAGAGTGAGCGCAATTTCAACGTTTTGTAAAACCGTCTGATGGGGAATAAGGTTATAACTTTGGAAAACAAAGCCTATGGAATGGTTGCGATAAGCATCCCAGTCGCGGTCCTTAAATTCCTTGGTGGACTTACCGTTGATTACAAGGTCGCCCTCGGTATATTGATCCAATCCGCCGATTATGTTAAGCAGAGTGGTTTTGCCGCAGCCTGACTGACCTAAAATCGAGACGAATTCGCTTTTACGGAATTCAAGGTTGATGCCCTTTAATGCCTCGACGGCAGTATCACCGGCGGAGTATGTTTTTTTAATGTTTTTGAGCGTAAGCATATATCTACCTCCGTAATAGTAATATATTACCACAATTTTATGAATAATGTGTTACTAAAAAGCGTATATTCCGTTTTTGCCACATAACTTTTTAATTGACAACATAGGGGCGAATATTGTAAAATGTTTGCATGGTTGTATTTGATTTATGGTATAACTTTTCCATTAAACGATAAGGAGGCTTTAATTGTGGAAGTTACAATTAAGGAAGTACTTACAAAAAAAGATTTATGGAAATGGATCAAATTCCCGAATAAGCTTTACAAGGGCAACGAGTATTTCGTACCGTTTTTAGGGAATGACGAGTTTGATACCTTTTCACAGGATGAGAAGAAAAATCCTGCATACGCTTTTTGTGAGACCAAGCTTTTCTTGGCATATAAGGATGATAAAATTGTCGGCAGAATAGCCGGACTTATTAACCATGCCTACAATAAAAAGTGGAACAAGAACGCCATTCGTTTTACTCGTTTTGATTTTATCGATGACTACGAGGTTTCGCAAAAACTGTTTGATGCCGTTGTGGCATGGGGCAAGGAGAGAGGTCACGTCGAAATTATGGGTCCCATCGGATTTACTGATATGGACCACGAGGGTATGCTCGTAGAAGGCTTTGAGGAGTTTAATATGTCCATCACCTTCTATAATTATCCATACTATTTAACACACATGGATCGCCTCGGACTCAAAAAAGATATCGACTGGATCGAATATCGCATTAACGTGCCGCAAGATGTTGACCCGAGAATCGAGCGTATAGCAAATCACCTTATTAAGAAAAAAGGCTTTGAGGTGGTTACGTATACAGACCGTAAGGTGCTCGACAAGGACGCGCACGAGGCATTTAAGCTTATCGACGTTGCGTTTTCGCGTCTTTACGGCACTGTTCCTCTGACTCAGGAGGTTATCGATCATACACTTGCAGGATATATTCCGCTCGTTCACCTTGATTATATCTGCTCGGTTAAGGATACCGATGGAAAGATAATAGGTTTTGGCGTTTTAGTGCCCTCGCTTGCTAAGGCGTTTAAAAAGGCTAACGGAAAAATGTTCCCGTTCGGCATTGTACGTATGCTTAAGGCTTTAAAAGGTAAGAATGACACTCTTGAGATGTATTTTGTTGCGGTTGATCCCGCATATCAGTTGCAGGGCGTTCCGGCAATACTTATCAGCACGCTTACCAAAAATATTATTAAAAACGGTGTACGCTTCTGCGAAACCGGTCCCATGTTGGAGACCAACGCAGCCGTTCACAGTATGTGGCGCCACTTTGATAAACGTCAGCACAGACGTCGCCGCTGCTACATAAAAACAATCGATTAAGTTAAAATCCGAAAAGGTCCGCCTTTTCGGATTTTTTAGTTGACAAGGCAAATTCTTGCTGATATAATATCATTTGTTCGAAAGAATGCGAAATAAATATGCGGGTATGGCGGAATCGGCAGCTTTCCGCACGAGCGCGCCCTGTGGGCGATGCAGCGAAGTGCGAAAATGTGCCGCGGTCGAAATTTTTGCCGAAAGGCTTAAAATTTCGGGAACCGCAAATGTCACGCGGAGCGCGGATGACGATACCGGTATTTAATATTTCGAACAACTTACTACACAATAAAATATGCGGGTATGGCGGAATCGGCAGACGCGCTAGATTCAGGTTCTAGTCGGGGCAACTCGGTACAGGTTCAAGTCCTGCTACCCGCACCAAAATCTCTTCGTTCCATTAGGGACGGAGAGATTTTTTTGACCCCAAAACAGTCACCCTCAGTTGGCAGTTTTGCTTTTAAAAAGGCAGGGAAGGGGCTCTATTTTAAAAAAATCTTGACTTTCTTACGATAATTGTTTTTAATAAAGTATAACCTTATATAGGTTTAGGAGGAAAAATTATGAAAAAGAAGTATGTAAGCAGTATACTTACTGCTTTCGTTGTTGTTGCCGTTTTGGCAATAGCAATCACCGTTGCCGCTACCGGCGTTACCACTTCTGCAACCCTTTGGGCTATGCTTCCGCCGCTTGTTGCTATCGGACTGGCCCTTATTACTAAGGAAGTATATTCCTCGCTTTTCTTCGGAATTGTTGTTGGTGCTATACTTGCCTGCGGCGGAAACGCTGCAACCGCAGTTGACCACGTTATAAGCGATGGTTTAATTGCTGCTATCTCGGGTACTGCAGGTATTTTCCTGTTCCTTGTTATTTTGGGCACAATCGTTGCTCTTGTTAACAAGTCGGGTGCTTCGGCCGCTTTCGGTCGTTGGGCTGCAACCCACATCAAGTCAAGAGTCGGCGCTCAATTATCTGCCTTCGTTCTTGGTATTATGATCTTCATTGACGACTATTTCAACTGCCTTACGGTTGGTTCGGTTATGAAGCCTGTTACCGATGCACACAAGGTTTCACGTGCAAAGTTCAGCTACATAATCGATGCTACTGCCGCTCCCATTTGTATGATAGCTCCTATCAGCTCATGGGCCGCCGCTGTTACCAGCTATACCGAGGGCACTGCAATCGAGGGCAAGGGCTTTGAGTATTTCATTCGCGCAATTCCCTATAACTTCTACTCGCTGCTTACCATTGTTTTTGTTGTTGCAATGATTTTCATTAAGGCTGACTTTGGTCCTATGCGCCGTCATGAGATGAACGCATTGCTTAAGGGCGACCTCTTCTCGACCGATGAACGCGTTGAGACTACTCAGGCTGAAAGCAATCCCAGAGGCCGCGTAATCGACCTTGTTCTTCCGATTATCGTTCTCGTAGCTGTTTCGGTTGTTGGCCTTATCTACATTGGCGGTTTCTTCACTGCCGGTTCTGCAAAAGGAAACTTTATCGATGCTTTTGCAGGCACCGACGCAACCGTTGGTCTGCCGTGGGGCGCTCTTATAGCTTTAATTTTCGTTATCGGCTATATGCTCGTTCGTCGCCTTATCACCTTTAAGGGTGCAATGGAGTGTGTTCCGCTCGGCTTTAAGGCCATGGTTCCCGCAATCACCATTCTCACCCTCGCAACTGCTCTTAAGAACATTTCTAACGGTCTCCTTAACGCTTCGGGCTACGTTGATACCCTTATGAAGAGCGAGGCTGCTCAGAATATGGCTTCCTTCCTGCCGGCAGTAATCTTCCTTATCGCTTGCTTGCTCGCGTTCGCAACCGGAACCAGTTGGGGTACCTTCGGTATTCTTATTCCGATCGTTTGCACTATGTTCAAGGTTAACGACCCGATGCTCGTTATCTGCATGTCTGCTTCTCTTGCAGGCGCAGTTTGTGGTGACCATTGCTCGCCCATCAGCGATACCACCATTATGTCCTCTGCAGGCGCTGAATGTGTTCACGTTAACCACGTTTCAACGCAGCTGCCGTATGCAATTACCGTTGCGGCAATAAGCCTTATCTGCTACATTGTTGCAGGCTTCGTACAGAACGCTTATATCTGCCTTGCTTTGGGCGTAGTTCTCATTATCGGCTTCCTGCTTGCTGTTCGTATCTTCTATAAGAAAAAAGAGCAGACAGCAGCTTAATCGATAGATTAACAGCATAATAAAAAAGCGGTGCCAAACGGCACCGCTTTTAATTTTGTTTATTGCTTATTCTGTCTGTTGGTAGCTTTATTGAGAATGAAGATTGCAATCATTATGATAAGAATAACTGCGAAGATACCAACCATACATTTCAAGATAATCGGAAGAGCAATTTTGAGTAAAGTTTCAAATCCTAAGAATTTCATATCAGTGTTCCTCCTTTAACCTACTAACGGTAATACAAGCTTGAGCAGGAGACCGCCGGCAATAACCGAAGCAATCTGACCCGAAACGTTAACACCGATTGAATGCATGAGTAAGAAGTTCTGATTGTCTTCTGCAAGACCCATCTTGTGAACAACACGTGCCGACATCGGGAAAGCCGAAATACCGCAAGCGCCGATCATGGGGTTTATCTTGTTCTTGGAGAAGATGTTCATTATCTTCGCGATGAGAACGCCACCGACGGTGTCGAAGATGAAAGCGAAAAGTCCGAGACCGAGAATGAGAAGTGTATCTGCGGTAAGGAAGTCTGCAGCCTGCATCTTGAACGAAACGGTAAGACCGAGAAGAATTGTAATAAGGTTTGCAAGAGCGTTCTGTGCGGTTTCGGAAAGGGAGTTGAGAACGCCGCATTCGCGAATAAGGTTACCGAACATAAGGAAACCGATAAGAGCAACAGAATCGGGAGCAAAGATACCGGTAATTACGGTAACAACGATGGGGAAGAGTATCTTGGTGGTTTTGGAAACCTTGGTGCCGGTGTAATTCATACGGATGAGACGCTCTTTCTTGGTGGTCATCATCTTAATGATAGGCGGCTGAACAACGGGAACGAGAGCCATATAAGAATATGCAGCAACCATTATAGCGCCCATATAATTGGAATTGAGTGTGTTTGCTACGAAAATTGAAGTAGGACCGTCGGCCGCGCCGATGATACCGATTGAAGCCGCATCATTGATGGGGAAGAAGAGACAAGCAAGACCGAAGGTAAGGAAGATACCAAATTGTGCCGCCGCGCCGAAAATCATAAGCTTCGGATTTGTAAGCAACGGTTCGAAATCGATCATTGCGCCGATACCAATAAATAACAGAAGCGGGAACAGCTCGTTGGATATACCTGCTTCAAACAGAGTCTTGATGGTTTCAACGGCTCCGGATTCGGGTAGGTTAACGAGAATTGCGCCAAAGCCCATAGGGAGTAATAGGGTGGGTTCCATATTTTTCTTGATAGCAAGGAAAATAAGTATGCCGCCGATTATCCACATAACAACGGGTTTCCACTCGATGTTGGAAACGTTACCAAAGACATCAATAATAAATTGCTGAATTTGTTCCATATGATTTTCTCCTTTTGAATTTTAACGCTACCATTATACAACATCGTTAAATAAAATACAATACGAATTATGCCAAAAAATTCACTTATTTTACTTTACAAACGAATCCTATACATGTATACTTAAGAAGTAGAGACTTAACTTAAGTAAGGAGTTTGATTATGTCTACAGTAAAACTTTGCGAGCAGGTTAACGTTAGATATGAAACCGATGTTGTTGTAGTTGGCGGCGGTGTTGCCGGCACTGCAGCAGCTATTGCGGCCGCAAGAGGTGGCAAGCGTACCCTTTTAATTGAAAAGAGCGGTTGTCTCGGCGGTCTTGCAACAAACGGACACGTTTCGCCCTTCGATGCAACTAAGGACAACAGCGGAAATACTTTTGGCGGTATCGGCAAGGAAATAATTGACCGTATGGTTATTTATCAGGATAAATACGGTTGCCCCAAGAGCGCTTCTAAGCGCGTAGGCCCCCATCTTTTCAAGGTTGTTCTTTTAGACCTTGCAACTGAGGCAGGCGTTGATATTCTCTTCCATGCCGACGTAATCAAAACCGTCGCTGAAGACGATGAAGTTAAAAACCTTATTATACATACAAAGTCGGGTATCGAGGCTGTAAGTGCCAAGATGTTTATCGATGCTACGGGCGACGGTGATATCTTTGCTGAAGCAGGTGAAGAATTTGTTATGGGTTGCGAGCCTGAATCCGGAACAGACCTTAAAAATGCAGGCTTCGACCATATGCATTTTGAAATCAATTCTTCGAGCAAATACGACACCGAAGAAGCTAAAAAAATTCTTGCTGTTCAGCCCTGCTCGGTTATGTTCTCGATGGGCAACGTTGATATGACGCAAAATCCCATTAAGTACAACAACAAGAACCTGAAATTTGAGGATCTCGGAATCGACCGTGACGAATTCTTCTCACTCGAGTATGCGGGTACTGTGGGCTTCGAAGAAAACGGTGATCTTATCCCGTTACCGCAGGGCAGAATTCTTTTCTTCCCGTCGGGTCGCCCCAACGAACTCATCGTAAATATGTCGCGAGTAATCGGCGTTGACGGTACCGATGCAGTTGAGCTTTCAAAAGCCGCCGTTATCGCTCACAAGCAGGTAATTTACCTCGCCGACTTCTTGAAGAGATACGTTCCCGGATTTGAAGAGAGCTACCTCGTTGAGTCGAGTAATGTTTTAGGCGTTCGTGAGACCAGAAGACTTGTAGGTATGCACGTTCTTAAGGGCCTTGATGCCATTAACTGCGTACATTACGATGATGAAATCGCCTGTGGTTCCTATATTATTGATATTCACGATCCGTTTGGTAAGAGCCGTGCTTTGGGCGGCGCTATCCACGGCGATTCTTACGGTATTCCTTACGGCTGTATCGCACCGAAGAGGGTTAAGAACCTGCTCGTTTGCGGACGATGCATCTCGGTTGACCACATTGCTCATTCCAGCACCCGTATTCAGGGTACCTGCGTTATGACCGGTCAGGCTGCCGGTGCGGCAGCGGCAGTAGCTCTCGATACTGATGCAACCGTTCAGACCGTTGACGTACAGAAGGTACGCGAAGCACTTAAAAATGATGGAGTTTTACTCCGCAAGTAAAATTAAAACACCCTACTTCTGTAGGGTGTTTTTTAATTTATGGTTCCGCCGCCGATTACGGTATCGCCATCGTATAAAACGACCGCCTGGCCCTTTGCGATGGCACGCTGCGGAGTATCAAACGTAACAGTAACCGTGCCGTCGTCATTCGCAGTAACCGTTGCAGGCTGAGCTGCCTGGTTGTAACGGATTTTTGCATCTGCCTTAAAACTTTTTGGTGGGGAGTCAAAAGCTATCCAGTTGAAATTGCTTGCTGTAAGCGTCGTGGAAAAGAGTTCTTCATTTGAACAAAGAATAACCTTATTGTTCGCGATATCCTTTTCGCAAACGTACATCGGCGCAGGCAGTGCGAGACCGAGACCTTTTCGCTGACCTATGGTATAACGGATAATACCGCAGTGGCTGCCAAGCTTATTTCCACACTTATCAACAAAGTCGCCACAAGGGTATTTTTTGCCTGTATAACCCTCAATAAATGCGGCATAGTCACCGTCGGGCACAAAGCAGATATCCTGACTGTCGCGTTTTTTTGCGTTAATAAAACCCTTTTCTTCAGCAATTAGGCGGGTTTCTTCCTTTTTAAGTTCGCCTAAGGGGAAAAGCGTATGCGACAGTTGCTCTTGAGTTAGGGAATAGAGCACGTACGATTGGTCCTTTGAAGCGTCAACAGCCTTTTTCAAAAGATACCGTTCTCCGCTTTTTTCGATTCGTGCATAATGGCCCGTAACGATGTAATCAAAATTGAGCTCCTGCATCTTGCGAAAGAAACGCTCGAATTTTATATAGCGGTTGCAGTCGATGCAGGGGTTTGGTGTGGCACCTTTTTCGTATGCGTCAATAAATCTTGCAATAACCTCGGTATCGAAATCATCGGTAAAATTAAAGACGTGAAAAGGCATATTAAGCCGTGTAGCAACGGCGCGGGCGTCGGCTATATCATCTTCGGTACAACAACCGTTTTCGGAGCAAACGTTTTTTTCTTTGTCATAAAGCTTCATGGTAGCGCCGGTACAGTCAAGTCCGCGTTCCACACACATAAAAGCCGCAACGCTTGAGTCAACTCCACCACTCATCGCGATTAGTGCTTTGCTCATTGCCACACCTCCTTTTAATCTCAGTTGATTGTAACACAGTCGCCCGTTTTAGTCAATCAAATGAAAAGTTTGGCAATAGCATTAATAATAAAGCAAAGCGAAATTCCGCATGCCGTTGGAAGTAAAGCCGCGAATATGGTCCATTTTATACTGCCAGTTTCTTTTTTTACGGTCATCAGCGTTGTGGAGCAGGGCCAGTGCATAAGAAGAAAGACCATCACGCAAATAGCGGTTACGGATGTCCATCCGTTTTGCAAAAAGATATCTTTAATCGCTTCGGTGTTTGTAAGCGGCGTAATAGAGCCCTGCGCCTGATAAGCCATTATAATTATCGGCATAACTATTTCGTTTGCGGGAAAGCCGAGAATAAAGGCTATCATAATGGTGCCGTCCAGCCCGATTACTTTAGCAAAGGGGTCTAAAAAATTGGCACAAATCGAAAGCAGGGAACTGTCGCCGAGCGTTACGTTTGCCATAACCCATAACAGTATTCCGGCCGGAGCGGCGACCACGATTGCGCGACCGAGCACAAAAAGTGTCCTGTCAAAAATCGACCTTATAATTACCTTTCCGACCTGCGGTGGGCGATAGGAGGGAAGCTCAAGCGTAAAAAACGAGGGAGTGCCCTTTAATACGGTTGCAGAAAGCACCTTGGTAACCGCCAGTGTCATCAAAATCGAAAACAGTATCGTTACGGTAAGCAATACTGCAGAAACGAGCGAAGAACAAACGCCGCTTGCAGTTCCCAAAAAGAACATAGTGATTATTGCAATAAGTGTTGGAAAAGCACAACAAAATTATGGCAAAAAAATTTTCATGCTGCGGCCGTCCCATTCGATTTTTTCTACAATATGGTTAATAAGTTCCAACTTTAATGCGCTGCCATCGACAATAGGTTTCGAAGATTCTTTACCGAATTTAACCTGACCGAGTTCCTGTAATAGTTTTTCTTCTCTCTGTATTGTGCTGATGATTTGAGTTAATACCATTTTATCGGTTTGCGTTCCCGATAGGTTTTGTATACCGCATGCATCACGACCGTTTTGCAGTTTTCGGCTGCATATGTAGTCAAATTTATCTTGACCTCGACGCTTGGCAAACATTTTGCTTCCGCAACGTTTACAGTATATTTTCCCCGATAGTAGCGGCGTTTTTAGGTGCTCGTTTTGCGATCTCTGAAATGTTTTATTTTTTAGTAGTCTTTGTATGGTAACGAAGGTTTTTCCGCTTATAATTCCTTTGTGCTGACCACAGGTGATTATCCATTCGGATACGTCTCTGTACGGTGCTGAACGTTTTCGGTAGTCACGTTTATTATATGTGAGAATTCCATTGTTTGGATTATCGGGACAGAAACATACCAAGGCTCCCAACGATGTAAAATAGTCATGTGCGACGGCATCAGCCGAACAGTATACGGCGTTGGTTAAAATTTGTTTGATTGCGGCGTTTGTAAAATCCTTGCCGCTACGGGTTTTAATTTGTTTTGAAAAAAGAATTTTTCGAACAGCATCAATGCTTTTGGATGATAAAAAACTATCAAAAATAAGTTTTACGGTTTTCATTTCCTCATCGTTTACACATAGCAAACTAAGCGTGCGCTTTTTTCCGTCGTTTTGGTCTTCGCGAAGTTGCTTGGAAAGAAATCCAAACGGTGTCGTGCCGCCCATCCAGCGGCCGCTTTTGGCAAGTTCCAGCATATTGTCCTTAACGCGTTCTGCAATTGTTTCACGTTCGAGCTGCGCAAAAACCGATGCGATATACATCATGGCTTTTCCTATGGGCTTTGAGGTGTCAAACTCCTCCTTAATACATAAAAACGAAATGCCGTATTGGTTAAGTTTTTCAATTAAAAGCGAAAAATCGCTTACGCATCTGCTGATGCGGTCGAGTCTGTAACAAACAATAAAATCGGGTTTGCTGTTTTTAATATCTGCCAACATTTGTTTAAATTTCGGGCGGTTGGTATCCTTTGCAGAAAAACCTTCATCCTCATAGATAGAAAAATGTATATCGTCGTCGGAAAATTTGTTTTTCACGTAGTTTTTGCACATTTCAACCTGATTTTCTATACTTTCACCCTTGCCTGTTAATACCGATTTTCTACTGTAAATATAAAACATCATAAATAATACCTCGAAAGTTAAAAACTGTTATGTTTATTGGCTTGACATAAGTGTACACCTGTGTTATAATCACATAACGATAGAGGTGCATCGCATCAATAGTAGCTGTTGCAGCGTGCCTGCCAGGGCGCAGCAGTGAAAGGGTTGCGTTGCCGAAGACGGAGCAGGGCAAAGCTTCGATCTGGCAACCGAAAATAAGATTTTGGTTGCTGTCGCAGAGATGCGGAGTGCTATCTGACAGAATTTATAGGGCAAAAGCGTGCTGAAAATGCGTACTTTTTGCATGAATTTTGGATGATAGTTGCATTTCAGCAGCTGTCATTTTTTATTTATTAACAGTGGTAAGATTTTGCCATCAAAGGAGAATTTTTATGAAAAACACAGTATTTACAGGTGCAGCAACCGCTATTATCACACCGCTTAATAAAGACGGCATTGATTTTGTGAAGTTCGCCAAACACATCGACTGGCAGATCGAAGAGGGAATAAATGCTATTGTCGTTGCAGGCACTACCGGCGAGGGTTCAACCCTTACCGATGCCGAGCACAAGGCTGCCATAAAGTTCTGTGTTGAGCAGGTTGCAGGACGCGTTCCCGTAATTGCAGGCACCGGCTCTAACGATACATCTTATGCAATCGAACTTACCAAATACGCCTGCTCTGTCGGAGCGGATGCTATGTTGCTTATTACTCCGTACTACAACAAGGCAACCCAGAAGGGTATGATTGAATCCTTCCGCGCAATTGCCGATGCATCGACCAAACCCTGCATTCTCTATAACGTTCCCAGCCGCACCGGCTGTAATATCCTGCCCGAGACCGCTGCAATCTTAGCCGAGCATCCCCGTATTGTGGCTATTAAAGAGGCTTGCGGAAATATATCTCAGGTTGCAAAGCTTGCTGCTCTTTGCGGCGATAAGCTTGACATCTATTCGGGCAATGACGATCAGATTGTTCCCACTTTGTCGCTCGGCGGCAAGGGTGTAATTTCGGTTCTTTCCAATATTATGCCTGCTGAAACTTCCAGAATGTGTAAAGCCTATTTAGAGGGTAATGTTGCCGAGGCAACAGCAATGCAGCTGAAATACCTCGAGTTAATCGACACGCTTTTCTGTGAGGTTAATCCGATCCCCGTAAAGGCTGCAGTTGCCGCTATGGGCTTTTGCGATAACTATCTCAGACTTCCGCTCACCTGTATGGAGCCGCAGAACGAAGAAAAGCTTTTAAAGCTTATGCGTGAGCACAATCTTATCTAAGAAATTTTATTTATGTTAAAGGATGGTTATTATGAAAATTGCTATCTATGGATATGGCAATTTAGGCCGTGGTGTTGAATGTGCGGCTCAGCAAAACGATGACGTTGAGCTTGTGGGTGTTTTCACACGTAGAGACCCTAAGGATTTAAAAACTCTATTTGGCACTCCCGTATATTCGGTAGATGACATTTTGGATTTTAAGGATAAGGTTGACGTTCTTATAATTTGCGGCGGCAGTGCTACCGACCTGCCCAAGATGACTCCTGCCTTGGCATGTGACTTTAACGTTGTTGACAGTTTTGACACCCACGCCAAGATTCCGGAGCATTTTGAAATTGTTGATGCTGCGGCGTATGCCAACGAAACAACCGCACTTATTTCCTGCGGATGGGACCCCGGTATGTTCTCGCTTAACAGACTCTATGCTTCTGCAATTTTACCTGATGGAAAAGACTATACCTTCTGGGGCAGAGGAGTAAGTCAAGGTCATTCTGATGCCATTCGCCGAATCGACGGTGTTGTGGATGCCCGTCAGTACACCGTTCCCGTAGCTGAAACACTTCAGTCGGTGCGTGATGGCAATACTCCCGAACTTACAACAAGACAAAAGCACATCCGTGAGTGTTACGTTGTAGCCGAGGAGGGAGCAAATTTGCAGGAAATTGAGCAAAAAATTAAAACCATGCCCAATTACTTTGCCGATTACGATACAACCGTTACCTTCATTTCTATGGAAGAAATGAAGCGCGACCATAGCGAAATTCCGCACGGCGGCGTAGTTATCAGAACCGGAAAAACCGGAGTTAATTCCTGCCACAGCAATACTATTGAATACAGCTTAAAGCTTGACTCTAATCCCGAATTTACCGCAAGCGCTTTAGTAGCGTTTGCACGCGCAGTGTACAGAATGCACGAACGCGGCACTATTGGCTGTCTTACGCCCTTCGACGTGGCACCTGCCGACCTTTCACCGCTTTCGGGAGCAGAGCTGCGAGCAATTATGCTTTAAAGGACTTTTTATGCAAAACGAAAACATTTTTATTTGTGATAACATCGGCGTTTCGGGCGAACACCTGACCTTTGCCGGACAGGACACGGTTGCCCTTGCTAAAAAATACGGAACGCCGCTTTATTTGATGGATGAGGACCGCATAAGAGCCGTTTGCCGCGAATATTTAACCGCCGTTAAGGCTGCATTTGGCGACAAGGGCAAGGTTATGTATGCCTCTAAAGCATCCTCCTTTAAGCGCATTTATGAAATAATGCGTGAAGAGGGTATGAATATCGACGTTGTTTCCTGCGGTGAAATTTATACCGCCTATAGTGCAGGATATCCGCTTGAAAACGCATATTTTCATTCAAATAATAAAACCGACGAGGACGTGGCCTTTGCTATTGAAAAGGGCGTTGGCTACTTTGTAGTTGATAACGAAGAAGAACTGTACGCAATCAATACCGAGGCCGGTCGCCGCGGTATGGTGCAGCCTCTGCTTTTAAGAATCACACCGGGAATTGACCCGCATACCTTCGAGGCGGTTGCAACCGGCAAGGTTGATTCGAAGTTCGGCTCCGCAATAGAGACCGGGCAGGCTGACGAGATGGTAAAGACGGCTCTGTCGCTTGAAAATATCAAGCTTGCAGGTTTCCACTGTCACGTTGGCTCGCAGGTATTTGACGCTGACGTTTTCCTCCGTTCTGCCGACGTTATGCTTGAGTTTATCCGCGATATGAGGGATAAATACGGTATCGTTGCCGAGCAGTTAGATCTCGGCGGTGGATTTGGCGTTCGCTATTTGGCGAGCGACCCCGTACTCGATTTACCTGCCGTCATCGCAGAAATTGGTGACGCTGTAAAGAACAAGGTTGCTGAGCTTGGAATTGCGATGCCGATTATCGGATTTGAACCGGGCCGCAGTATTGTTGCCGACGCAGGAATGACCCTTTATTCTGTCGGTACAGTTAAGCGCATACCCGAGTTTATTAATTATATCTCGGTTGACGGCGGTATGACCGACAATATCAGATATGCGCTTTATGGCGCTTCCTATACGCTTACGTTGGCAAACAAGGTTTGTGAAGACCATAATATGCTTTGTTCCGTTGTCGGCCGTTGCTGTGAGAGCGGAGATATAATTCAAGAAAACGTACATATGCCCGATTCTGTTACACGCGGCGATATTCTCGCTTGTATGACCACCGGTGCATATCATTATTCAATGGCTTCGAACTACAACAGAATAGGTCGTCCGCCCATCGTTATGCTGCGCGACGGTACCTCTTATCTTGCCGTTCGTCGCGAAACCTTAGAAAACATCATCTCTCTCGATGTTTAAAAAAAGATACCCCGATGTCGTAATGACGCAGGGGTATCTTCTTTTTTTGTTTCATATAGTTTTTTGAGGTGATAAAATGCCGAAAAACGTACCGAACGAAATAATTTTTGTCTTGAGAGGCGAGTGTACCGATTCACAAAAGCGAATTGAAGAACTGATTATCGAATTTTTGTCACTTAAGGTTGAATTATTTGGCCTTAGCCGCACCGCCACAGAAGAAATAATTGATTTTTGCCAAACTTTTGTTGCGGTAAATGACCATTGCACGGAACAAAATTGTTAGTAAGGATGGCAAGCATACGCTCACGCGGAGAATCGATAATGCGGCAGCCTACAATGCCTGCTGCATTACAGCCAAACCCCATACACATCGTGAGCGCCTGCTTTCCGCAGGCTTTGCATTTGCGAAACGGATTATCAAGGTTATATGCAATTCGCGGCAGATAGCCTACGTCCTCAAGCAATGTAAACAACGGAAAGAAAATGGCCATTGGCGGCAGCATAACGGCTACGACCCAGAAAAGCACTCTGAACATGCCGTCGACAAGAATACTGCGTAGCCACTCGGGAGAGTTTAAAAACAGCAGTATTTGATTGATTTTATTTTCGAAAACCGAGAAGAGATTACTTAAAAGCTCGCTTGGATAATTTGCTCCGACAATGGTTATCCAAAATATCAGCCCCGCAAAAAGCAGCATTATCGGGTATCCGATTAACTTGCCGGTAAGGATTTTATCGATTTTTCTATCTGCATAATTTGGGTTTTCTTTAGTGAATGAAACGGCACTGCCTGCAATTCTTTCTGCGGCGGCATAAATCGAGGCAGTAACCGAATCTTCAATTCCCTCACGGTCAAGACCGCGGTCCTTGAGTCCCTTTAAAACCTTTTCTAAAGCAGAAGCAAACTCTTCATCTGCGAGGATATTAAAGCCTAAGTATTTTTCGCATTCAGAGAGAAGCGAGCTATCGGGCATTAAAAGACGGAGCGTAAGCCACCGTGAATTTATGCGTTCGCCAACCAGTTCTTTTACAAGGGGCTCGAGTTCTACAATGGCCGATTCTATTTCTTCTTCGTAATGCACAATAAACGGGGAAGATTCTTTTGGGTTTAATATATTATTGTTAAGTACCTGCATAATTTTATCGGCCTCGTGTTTTTTGCGCGCCGAAATGCCGACTACGGGAACCCCCAGACTTTGCGATAGTCGACCGAGGTCAACGTTTATGTGTTTTCGTCTTGCCTCATCTAAAAGATTAACGCAAACAACGGTGTTTTTTGAAATTTCAAGTGTTTGCAGTACGAGATTTAAATTTCTCTCAAGACAGGTTGCATCGCAAACAACAATGGTGGCGTCGGTATTACCGAAGCATATAAAGTTTCGAGCGATTTCTTCCTCGGCCGAATGCGCAAGCAGGGAATATGTGCCGGGTATGTCCACCAAAATTTTATCACCGAATTCATCGCTATATCTGCCCTCAGCGCCCGATATGGTTTTGCCGGGCCAGTTTCCGGTGTGCTGGTTAAGACCGGTCAGCGCGTTAAAAATCGTGCTTTTTCCTACGTTCGGGTTGCCGGCAAGGGCGATAACGTATTCATTGCTCTTTTTAATGGTCGTATTATCAAAAATTCCACTGCCGACCGATTTTCTTGTAAGACCCATTCGCTATTCATCCCTTAAAGACACAAAAATATTTTTGCTGTCTTCCCGTCGTATTGCAATAACGGCACCGCGAATCAGATACGCTGCAGGATCTCCGCCGGGACTGCGGCCCAAACATTCGGTTTTTGTGCCGATCACAAGTCCCATATCCTGCAGTCGCCGTCGCATCGCACCATGGGTGTCAAGCTTTTTAACAACGGCGCCTTCTCCGATTTTTATATCTGAAAGTGCAATTAACTTTTGCATGGTATCACCCTTATGTGTGTAGTATTGTCCTATAATTATGCTATTCGCCTTTTAGCAACGATGCTACATAAAACAAAAAAGCACCGTCTTACGACAGTGCTTTCTATGGCGGAGTAGGAGAGACTCGAACTCTCGCACCGGTTACCCGGCCTACACCCTTAGCAGGGGTGCCTCGTCACCAACTTGAGTACTACTCCATGATAGCGTTAATTATAACTATTAATTTGTTCGAGGTGGCGGAGAGGAAGGGATTCGAACCCTTGGCTCTTGCGAGTCACTGGTTTTCAAGACCAGCTCCTTAAACCGCTCGGACACCTCTCCACAGCGAAGTTCATTTTAACATAATATTTATTTGTTGTCAATAAGTAAAATGATAAATTTGTTTCTTAAATGCTTGACAATTGTGTTTTGAGTTGATATAATAACTTGGTCGGTTAAGACGATCCATTAGCTCAGTCGGTAGAGCACTTGACTTTTAATCAAGGTGTCCGGGGTTCGAATCCCCGATGGGTCACCAAAAGCTCGAAACATTCTCTTGAGTGTTTCGGGTTTTTCTTTTTGTTACGGGGATTCGAAGTAGCCGTTGATTAGAACCTAAATTTATGTTATCATAAATATAATAAAATACTTGGGTGGTTAACATGTCTATTGAAAAGGTAAAAGCATATTTTAAAACTTTTGGAATTGAAGACCGTGTTCAGGAGTTTTCCGTTTCCAGCGCTACGGTCGATTTAGCGGCGGCCGCGCTCGGCTGTGAGCCATGCCGTATTGCAAAGACGTTATCGTTTATGGTGGATAACGCGCCTATTCTCATAGTTGCCGCCGGCGATACGAAAATTGACAACCCGAAATATAAAGCGCAGTTTGCCGTGAAGGCCAAAATGCTTTCGCTTGACGAAGCGGTTGAACTTATCGGTCACGCTGTCGGAGGTGTGTGTCCCTTTGCTGTAAACGAGGGCGTAAAGGTGTATCTTGACGAATCGCTAAAGCGTTTCGATACCGTTTTTCCTGCTGCAGGCAGCAGCAACAGCGCAATCGAACTTACTATCGAAGAACTTGAAAAATACTCGGGCTTTGAGTCTTGGGTTGACGTATGTAAACTTCGCGACTAAATAGTATAAAAATTTTACGAAAGAAGGTGAGGATTTGGAACGCATAAACCGTCTTAAGGCCAAGGCTGCCGCATTGCCCTGCGAGCCGGGTGTTTATATTATGAAAAATGCCGCGGGCGAGATTATATATATCGGCAAGGCAAAGGTGCTTAAAAATCGCGTGTCGCAGTATTTCGGCGCGGGTAATCAGCATACCCTGAAAGTTAAGAAAATGGTCTCTAACGTTGAAGATTTTGAGTATATTCTGTGTGACAGCGAGTTTGAGGCGTTTATTCTCGAATCCTCGCTTATAAAACAGCATCAGCCGAAGTATAATATCCTTCTTAAGGATGATAAAGGATATTTTTATATCAAAATTACGGGCGAAAACTGGCCGCGCATTCGTTCAGCCAAGCAAAAGGAAAACGATGGCGCGCACTATATAGGCCCTTATAATTCAGCCTTTGTGGTTAACCAAACGGTAAGTGAAGCCAATAAGATATTTAAACTTCCGCAGTGTAACCGCACCTTCGGCAACCGCTATGCAAAGCCCTGCCTTAATCATCATATCGGACTTTGTTCTGCACCGTGCTGTAAAAAGATTTCGCATTCGGATTATATGGAGTGTGTCCGTTCGGCCGTTTCGTTTATTAAAGGCGAGCACGGTTCTGCCGTTGTTGAGCTTACCGAGAGAATGGAGGCGGCTGCCGAAAATCTTGATTTCGAGCTTGCGGCGCGACTGCGTGACCGCATAAACGCCATAAAACGCATTAAGGATAAGCAAAAGGTTATAACCGCGCGAAACGAACGCATTGATGTTATCGCTATGGTAAGTGAGGGCGATAAATCCTGCTTCTGCGTTTTAAAATATAACTCAGGTCATATGGAGGATTGTTCTCAGCACGTTACCGAAAGTGACGATAACGCAGCCCGTTCTCGTTATGAGTTTTTTCAGCGTTATTATTCCTCACGCGAGGATATTCCGCGCACCATTCTGTGTGACAGCCTGCCTGAGGACTATGAGCTTCTTGCTCGCTGGCTTTCTGAAAAGCGCGGCGGCAAGGTTGAGATTATCGAGCCGCAAAAGGGCGATAAATATCATTTAGTTTCAATGTGCCGCAACAACGCCGCAGAGTATTTATCACAGCAAAGCAACAAAACCGGCCACCAAATGCAGGCGCTTGCCGAGCTTGCGGAGTTGCTCGGTCTTTCGGCGCCGCCCGAATATATCGAAGCTTACGATATTTCCAATACCGCAGGCTTTGAAAACGTTGCAGGTATGACGGTGTTTAAGGACGGAAAGCCGCTTAAAAGCGCATATAAGCGATTTAAGATTAAGACCTTCTCGGGTCAGGACGATTATGAATCAATGCGTGAGGTTTTGGAACGTAGGTTTACCGAATATCGTAATAACGATACCGGCTATGGCTTCGGCAAACTGCCCGACCTTATTCTGCTTGACGGCGGTAAGGGACAGCTTAGTGCCGTTAAGGAGGTTTTTGCCAAAATCGGCATATCGGTGCCGGTGTTTGGTATGGTTAAGGACAGCAAACACCGTACACGTGCAATCGCGGCTGACGGTGGCGATATTGTAATTAAAGCCAACCGCCGCGCATACACCCTGGTGGCTACCATTCAGGAAGAAACTCACCGTTTTGCGGTAGGGTATCATCATCAGCGCGCAAAAAAGAGCACCTTAAAATCTCGCCTAACCGAAATAGAGGGAGTGGGTGAGAATAGAGCAACGCTGCTGCTCAAGCATTATAAAACCATAACCGCTATTGCTGATGCAACGGTTGAAGAATTAGCAAGTGTTAAGGGAATAACTCTTCCCGTAGCGCAAAATATCCATAATTATTTCCATAATTAACAACATTTGTGCAACCGCTTTGAATATTTTTCGGTATTTAGGGTGAAGAGAAGTCAAGGAGGGATAATATGGATGATTTGCAAATCGTTGATCTTTTCTGGCAAAGAGATGAATCTGCCGTGACGGAAACCGACACAAAATACGGCAGATATTTAAAAAAGATTTCCTATAACATTCTTTCGCAGGATGAGGACGTTAACGAATGCGTAAACGATACTTATATGCGCGCTTGGAACACAATGCCGAGTGAACGTCCTTCAAAGCTCGGGGTTTACTTAGGCCGAATTGTTCGCGGACTTTCTATTGACCTTTTGCGCAAAAAAGGCGCCGAAAAACGCGGCGGTAAGCAGTATTTACTGTCGCTCAGCGAGCTGGAGGAATGTGTTGACGGCGCACCGTCGGCGGAGGATAAGCTGAATGAAAAACTGCTCGGCGAAGCGATAAGCAGATATCTGTATTCGCTGCCGGCCGAAAGCAGAACTGTATTTGTGTGCAGATATTTTTTCTGCGATTCTATTGAAGAAATTGCTAAATGCAAAGGCTGCAGTCAATCAAAAATTAAAAGTCTTCTCTTCAGAACACGTAAAGGCCTTAAAGCTTTTTTGGAAAGTGAGGGATTTTTAAATGAATAACGATGAACTGATAAACGGCATAGGAAATATTGATGAAGATATAATTGCCATAACCGCCATATCCCGAAAGCGCCGCAGTAAAAAGCCGCTTATTATTAAGTTTGTGGCTGTTGCCGCCGCTTTGTGTATGGTTTTTGGAATTGCATATTTCGTGCCCGGACTTCGTGATGATTTAGGCGGTGTAGCTCCGTATCCGCTGACCGCACTGGCAATCGAGGCCGAGTATCCCGAAATGCCGCAGTATCCGAGCGAAGAACTGGCTGAAACCGACTGGGACAGCTATTATGAGCAGTGGCAGGAATGGAACGAATATCGAAGCGACGTGTGCGGCTATCCAACGCAGCAACAGATGCACGGACTCGACAAATTCTTTGCTTATACCGCACCTGCAATTTTATCCGATACCAAGGGCGAAAACGCTTTATATTCGCCCGTAAATATCTACTTTGCGCTTAGTATGTTGGCAGAAACAACCGGCGGTGAAAGCCGAGAGCAGATACTCAGTCTTCTAGGAAGCGAATCGGTTGAGGAACTGCGCGATACGGTTAATAACCTTTGGCTTGCCAATTATCGTGACGACGGAATTACCAAAGCCGTATTTGCGAATTCCATGTGGCTCAGGGGAGATTACGATTATAAGCTTGATACCCTGAAAACACTTAAGGAAAAATACTATGCTTCTTCCTATAGCGGAACTATGGGAGCGCCCGAATATAATGAGGCATTAAAGAAATGGCTTAACGACCAAACGGGCGGCCTGCTAAAAGATTCTGTAGAAAATTTAAAAGGGTTTAATAATGATACCGTTATCGGTCTTGCCAGCACAATTTATCTTAAAGCTTCCTGGCACGATAAATTTAAAAGTGTTTATAACACTAAAGAAAAGTTCCGTTCACCGACAGGGGATATCGAATGCGAATTCATGAATGATAGCAGCATGGGAAGTTACTATATGGGTAATGGCTTTACAGCAACCTATAAGTCCCTTAATGATTACGGCGGAATGTATTTCATTCTGCCCGATGAAGGCTCGTCCCCCGAGGAACTCATAAGTGAAGGTTTTGTGTTAGACTTTATTGCAAACCCAACTTGTATTCGTAACGACCTGCTTGTAAACCTCAAAGTTCCCAAATTTGACGTGAAGAGTGATATGTCGCTTATAGAAACGCTTGAAGGACTCGGCGTAACCGACGTCTTTTCTCTCGAATCCGATATGTCGCCTCTGACTGATGAGTTTGTTTACGTCAGCAGTTGTGATCATTCGGCAAGAGTGAAAATTAACGAAGACGGCTGCGAGGCTGCCGCATTCACTGTTATTATCGCTGATGCCGGCAGCAGTATGCCTAAGGACGAAGTTGACTTTTTCCTCGATAGACCTTTTATATTCGCGGTAACTTCGCCGATCGGCACACCGCTGTTTGTAGGCATAGTTAATAATCCGTAAAAAAAGAAACAGTTCCTACCTTCCGGCAGGAACTGTTTTTTTTAGTCTTCATAAATTAAATTGCGGAATTTCAGATGGTCGAGTTTTTTATTGCCTGCAAGAGTATGCGCAAAAAGCACTGCCGCTATGCGGTTTTCGGGGTCAAAAAGCGCGTAACTTCCTGCGGCACCGTCCCAACCGTATTCGCCAATGGGGCTTTTAGATCCTGCATCGTGCGAAATAAGCGTTCTAACGCCGAGACCGTAGCCATAATCGTATCCGCTCAGGCGATAATCCTTTCGGTTTTGGTCGGTTAGCAAATCGCGTCGCATAAGGTTGCACGATTCTTCGGATAAAATTCGGTTTCCGTTGGCGCCTATGCCGAGGTTTGCCATTGCGTTTGCAAACTTTTCGTAGTCATTTATATCGCAGATAAGGCCATATCCGCCCGATTGATATTTATCGGTGGGACCAAGGCAAAATTGTTTAGGCACCTTAATGAAGCAATCGTTTTCAGTATCAAAATTAAACCTGTCTGACAGGTGTCGGTCGGCATAGTCATCAAGCGTGAAACGAAGGTGCTTCATACCGAGAGGTGTAAAAATATTTTCATTTAAGTAGTTGTAAAAAGGCATACCGGTAATCTCTTCAATCAGGCAGGCAATGGCTTCATGGTTGCGGCAGGCATATTGCCAGTGCTCACCCGGATGGAAAGAAAGCGGAACTCTAAGTGCGGTTTCTTTAAACAATTCGCCGGTAGAGAGTCCTGCACTAACGGCCTCGTTATATGCGGCATTTGTATCATAATTAAAGCCTGCCGACATATTGAAAAGCTGCCAAACAAGCACGTCACTTTTAGGAGTGACGATTTTTTCGCCCTCCTTAACCTTAACGTCTTTGAAATACGGCAGGTATTTTTTAACGGGAGCATTAAGGTCCAAAAGGCCTCGCTCTACAAGCTGCATTGCCGCCGCGCAGGTGATGGGCTTTGTTAAGGAATAGATATAAAACATATCGTCTATATCCGAGGGTTCGGTTTTCGCAGCATCACGAAAACCTCCCTCAAAAGAATAAATTTCTTTATAATCCTTAAAAATTTTTACAAGCAGTTCTTTTCCGTCCGAGGCTTCAACTACTTCATTTAAATATTCGGTTAGTTTTGCTTTGTTCATCTTAACTCCTTAATTTGAGGCAAGTGTGCGAGCTTCGGTGGGAAGGTCGTATTTTTCAGTGAATACAGGCTTAATACGGAATGAGAAGTCGATATGATCATCGTCCATACGGAAAGCAGGATCGAGTACGGGTCCGCAAATGCCTGAACCGACGCCCGATTGCTTATAGTCGATATGGATGTATGTGTTTTCCGACTTCACAAGGTCGCAGGCGTATTTCGCATTCTCGAGCATCTTTACACTGTAGTGGGATGCAGTAAACTCAAACTTTGTATCAGCCTTGAATAACAGACCGCGACCCGAAATATCGGAGCAAAGCATCCAGCGAACAGCAGTGCGGTTGCCGTTATCCTGCGGCTTGGAATAGGTGTTGTGCATATCGGTTACCGTGGTCTTATAGCGGCCCATACGAGCGCTGTTTATAAGGTCGCGGTAGTTTTCATCCGGGCCCATACCGAGGTATTCGATGCGCTCAAAGCCCTTGGGCATTGTGAGTTCGAGTCCGAGGCGGGGGAGCCACAATTCGCAATTATTTGAATAGTCGAGCGAGAAATTCACCTTAATTTCGCCGTCTGCAAAAATGGCGTAGGTAATATAACCCTTAACGTCGGGAATGACCGAAACACCGCCGTGCGCAACGTTTGCGGTGATAACGACACAATCGTCAGTCACCTTCGCAACTTCACACTTCATGCAGGTAGTGAATGCCTTATCAATATTGAACATACGCCACTTGTTAAGGTTCCAACGGTCATTATCAATAGGCGCACGCCAAATAGATAAGTCGTTCATCTCGGATAAGAATTCCTTGCCGCCGCGCTTTAAACTCTCGAAAAATCCGCAAGCGGAATTTAATACATATTCAAAATCAGTACCGTTTATGTAGATGTACGGATAGCATTCGTTTAGGGCAATGCCGTCATTGCATTTTTTGTATTCCGGCGAAACATATCCAACGTTTTCGATTTTGAATTCATCGAATCCTATTTCATAACCTGCTTTCTCCCAAGCGGTATCAAACTTTTGGACAAACGATAATTCAAGGAAATATTCAGCAGAATCAGCCTCGGGAACACTGTAGTTAATTGTGATTTCGCGGGTGGACTTGGGCGCAAGTGTAATATCGTCAATGCGGCCCTGACAGGTAACCACGCCGTCACGCTTTAAGCGATAATACAGTGCAACGTCCGATGCGTCTGTAAAACTGTTGCGGTTATAAAGCGTTACTGTTTTGGCCTTTTCATCAAAGGCTTTTGCATAAACGGGCTTAATGAGGTTTTTGTAGTCCTTAAGGCCGGTGTGAGCAATTCTGTCGGGTGAGTTAAGACCGTCACAGCAGAAGTTGCCGTCGTTGGGATAGTCGCCCCAAAAGCCGCCGTAAACGAAATAATCATTGCCGTTTTCGTCGTACTGTCTTATCGAGTGATCGGCCCACTCCCAAACACAGCCGCCTATAAAGCTGTCGTGTGCCTCAATATAGTCGAGATATTTTTTTAGGTCGCCGGGGCCTACACCCATGGCGTGACAGAACTCACAAAGATAATACGGACGCTTTTCGAGCACACCGTCAACAAACGGGTCGGTGTTTTCGATTGCAACGTACATACGGCTTACGATATCAACAAGCTCGGTATCATCGCCGGGACCCTTATAGTCAACCGATTGATGCGCACCTTCGTAGTGTACCAGACGGGTATCGTCGTGCTCGTGGAAATAGCGCATACAGGCGCGGTGATTCTCGCCCATGCAGGCCTCGTTGCCGATGGACCAAATAATAATGGATGCATGGTTTTTATCGCGGTGGAAGGTACGTACGGTACGATGCAAGAAGGCTTCGGTCCAATCCTCGTTGTCGCGAAGCATCTCGTGATGCATGTTGTTGTCGGTACGTGTACCGTGTGCTTCTAAATCGGCCTCGTCAACAACGTAGAAACCAAACTTATCACAATATTCAAGGAAAATAGGGGAGTTAGGATAATGTGAGGTGCGGATGCAGTTGATATTGTGACGCTTCATTTGAAGGAGGTCGTTTATCATATGGTCCTGCGGAGTATAATAGCCGAGGTCAGGATGCGAATCGTGGCGGTTAACGCCAAATAGTTTGACGGCAACACCATTAATAAGCAGTTCGGATTTTTCGCTGATTTCAACCTTGCGAACACCAACCAAAACGGGAATAATTTCAGTCCCCGAAGATATAAGCAGGGTATAGAGGTTGGGGGTTTCGGCTGTCCATTTATCAGCATTTTCAACCTCAAAGCAAACGTTTTCACCGCAGGCGGCAGCTTTTTCGGCAACCAAGTTACCATTTTTATCAAAAAGCTGTGCCGTAAAGCGTGTGTTGCCCTTAGTTTTAATCGCAATTTGGGCATTAGTATAGGTTTTATCCAGGTCGGTCGTAACAAAAATATCGTCAACGCGCTGCTTATCGCGGGCAAGCAGGTAAACGTCGCGGAAGATTCCGTTAAGACGAATAAGATCCTGATCCTCAAGGTATGATGCATCGCTCCATTTGAGCACCATAACGGTAATTCTAACGGAGGTTTTATCTTTAATAATATCGGTTATATCGAAACGCGACTGCAGATGTGCACCCTTACTCATGCCAACGTATTCACCGTCAACCCAGACGTAAAAGAAGGAAGCTACGCCCTCAAAGGTAATGAATACGTCTTTGTTTTCAAAACGAGCAGGAATATTTACGGTTCGAGTGTAAATGCCCGCAGGATTATGGGTGGGAACGTAGGGCGGATTTGCAGGTATCGGGTAGCAGGCGTTTATGTACTGAGCCTTATCATATCCGGTAGTTTGCCAGCAAGAAGGCACGTCCACTTTATCCCATTCTGTGCAGTTGTTGCTGTCTTGGGCAATGCTTTGCGGAACATCGTATACATTTTCATAGTATTTAAAGTTCCAAACACCGTTAAGCAGCAGATAGTTGTCCGAGCGAGCATAAATGCCCGACGTGGCAGAGGCCTTGTCGGCATAGGGTATAAAGTGTGAAAATTGCTCGATACGGTTTTCACCCGTGAGTTTTGGATTTTGCCAGTCATTAGGATTTATTAATTTCGACATAAAAACACTCCAAAAAATATTTTCGTGACTATTTTATATCATAGATATAATCTTAACAATAGACAAATCGAAATTTTTGCACAAAACGAAACAAACTATTTGACTTTGATAAGTGAATAAACTATAATTACCTTGGTGATTTAAATGTATACTAACTCCGGATATATTGATCTATCCTTGCGAAAGTACGATCGCGCATACGTTGATATGACCAAGGATTTTGTCGTCGGTTCGTGTGGACAAACCTTCATAAAAGGCGGCGCGCCCGGCCATTCCACCTATCGCGAAAACGGCCGAAGCGATTATCAGCTTTTGTACGTAACAAACGGTGAGTACCGCTTTGTCTTTGACGGTGTGGAGCAAACGGTTTTACCCGGTATGATTGCGCTTTACAGACCTGATGAAGTGCAAAAGTATTACGTAGTCAGCGATAATGATACCGAAATTTTCTGGACTCATTTTACCGGATATGACTGCGAGCGTTATTTATGTGAGCTCGGCTTTGACCGCAGCGGTATATATTCCGTTGGCAGTAACGAAAAGTTTACCATTCTTTATAAGTGGATAATTAAAGAATTGCAACTTAAAAGAGATAACTACATAAATATCGGAACCGGATATTTTAAGCAACTTCTCTGTCTGATGTCGCGCAGTTATCATGCCGGCACCGAACAAAACAGCGAAACCCATTTTGCCGAGTCTGCCATGCTTTATTTTTATCGTAATTTCAACAAAAATATTTCTATCGATGAGTACGCCGTTTCACTTAATATTACGCCGTGCTGGTTGCGTCGTTGTTTTAAAAAGCATACCGGTATTTCGCCGCAGCGATTTCTAAATGATATTCGTCTTTCCTATGCTCGCGAACTTTTGCTTACAAGCGACCTGAAAATAGCAGAAATTTCTGAGCGCTGCGGATATGAAAATCCGTTTTATTTCAGCCGAATTTTCACTAAAAATATCGGCTGCTCGCCAATTCAATTTAAGAAAAACAACGTAAAATAACTTTAAAGAACCCCGCCGAATTTTCGGCGGGGTTTTTTTATTTTTTACTACATATTTTTTGCCATCAAAGCGACATAAAATATGTTAAACAGGGGTTATAATTAAAACGAAAAGTGAGGCGAAAATAATGGTTGTTTATGCTGACGTTTTGATAGTGCTTAACACTTTAATTACATATTTTATTTTGTTGGCATCACGTATCTTTTCGCGTGCATCGGCAAAAACGGGTCGCTTGGTTTTGGCGTCGCTTTTGGGCGGTATTACGTCGCTTTATATTTTTCTTCCGACACAGCATTATGTTCTTGAATTTCTGGCAAAACTTATTTTCAGTGCAGCAATAACCTTTTTAGCTTTCGGCTTTGGAAAGGTCAAAAGATTTTTACAGTGCTTTTTTGCTTTTTTCGCCGTTTCTTTTATTTATGCGGGTTTTATGATGGGGTTTTGGTCGTTCCTGCGGCCAAACGGTATGGTAATAAATAACGGTGTTGTCTATTTCTCAATATCGCCGCTGGTGCTGATTTCGGCAACGGTCGTATGTTATTTCCTTATAACGTTTTTAAAGCACGTCTTTAAACGCAGAGATGCAGAGGCCTGTCATAAAATTATTACCGTTCAATATGCTGGGGATTTATTTGCTTTTGATTGCATCGTGGACAGCGGAAATTCAATATCCGACCCATTTGGCGGTTCAAAGGTAATTATACTCGGCAAAAATGCCGCGATTGAGCTTTTTGGCAGGACCGTAGTCGAGAATATGCTTCGGCTTGAAACAAACTGCAGGTATTATAAAAAGTTGCGCTTGTTGCCGTATAAAACCATTTCCGGCAACGGCCTAATGCCCGCTTTGCAAGTCGAAAAGGCGATAACGGCAGAAGGTACCTCCTTAGATGTTTTGGTGGGAGTTTTATCGGACGATTTTTCGGATTTTGAGGGAATAATTTCTCCGTTGTTTTTAGAATAAAGAGGTGCTTGTTTGATGTTTTTTAAACGTTTATTCATTAAGATTTTAGAAAAGTTAAATTTGACGTCGGGCGTATATTATATCAACGGCCCCGAGGTTTTGCCGCCACCTCTAACCGCGGAGGAGGAGAGCGAGCTATATTTACAGTACGAGGAAAATCCGGAATACGTAAAGGATTCGCTGATTACGCATAACTTAAGGTTAGTTGTCTATATAGCCAGAAAATTTGACGGCACAGGAACAGGCGTGGAGGACTTAATTTCAATTGGAACAATAGGTCTTATTAAGGCCGTTAACACCTTTAATCCCGATAAAAAAATCAAACTCGCGACCTACGCTTCACGGTGTATAGAAAACGAAATACTTATGTATCTCAGAAAAACGGCAAATCAAAAAAGCGAAATTTCAATTGATGAACCGCTAAACGTTGATTGGGACGGAAACGAGCTTTTATTATCGGATATTTTGGGCAGTGACGTTGATGAAATCAGCAGAGGCGTCGAGCAGGAGGATGAGAAAAAATTATTGCGCAATCTGGTTGATACTCTTAACCCTCGCGAAAAGCAAATTATGGAAATGCGCTTTGGCATGAACGGGTATGAAGAATATACTCAAAAGCAGGTGGCTGATGCACTTTCCATATCGCAATCATACATATCAAGGCTGGAAAAAAGAATTATCCAAAAATTAAAGAAAGAAATAGAAAAGGTGGCTATATAGCTGCCTTTTATTTGAAATATGCGTCAGGGTCTGATATAATGATTTTGGTGATATTTTGAAGTACTTGATTTTTTATTTAATTGTCATTAATATCGTTGGCGCCTTGGTTACTTTATATGATAAATTTGCAGCAAAAAAAGGGTATAGGCGCATCAGCGAAAAGGCATTGTTTATTTATGCCGCAATCGGAGCTTCTCCGCTCGTTTACTACACAATGAAGGTTATCCGCCATAAAACTCTGCATAAACGATTTATGGTAGGTCTGCCGATCATTATGATTTTGCAGATTTTAATTGCTGCTGCCGTGTGGTATTTTTTGTCTTGACATACCGGCACACTGTGATATAATTGTTTTGTCTTCAGGGCGGGGTGAGATTCCCCACCGGCGGTATAGCCCGCGAGCCTTTTTTGGTTGATTCGGTTAGATTCCGAAGCCGACGGTATAGTCCGGATGAAAGAAGAGCGCATATGTCGTTTTACGCCCGTAGTTTTTCTGCGGGCGTTTATTTTTTGGAGGTAAATTATGAAAAAAGAACTGACAAAGAAGATTACTGTTAGCGGTGTTTTAGGTGCTATGGGTTTTGTGCTTATGCTGCTTGAGTTTCCGCTTCCGTTTATAATTCCGTCTTTTATAAAGCTTGATTTTTCTGAAATTCCGGCGCTTATCGGTTCTTTTGCTTATGGCCCGCTGTACGGAATTCTCGTTTGTTTGATTAAAAACTTACTGCATCTGTTTGTTACCACCTCGAACGGTGTAGGTGAGATTTCTAACTTTATTCTCGGCGCTGTTTTTGTTGGCGTTGCGGGAGTGTTTTACAGAAAAATCCGTTCGCGAAAGGGTGCGCTTTTAGGCTCGCTTTCGGGCGCTGCCTTGATGGCTGCTATCAGTGTTGCAACAAATTATTTTATCGTTTATCCTGCTTTTGTTGTGATATACGGAATGCCTATGGAAGCTATTATCGGTATGTATAGTGCGCTTTTACCTGCGGCTGATAATTTGATAAAAGCTTTGGTGATTTTTAATTTCCCGTTTAACCTTGTAAAAGGTATTCTTGAGGCGGCTGTTTGTTTTGCAATTTACAAACGTATTTCACCGCTGCTGAAAACCGCGAAAAAAGGGTGATTTTTGCTTGACAAATCACCATAATATGATAAAATACTATAGCAAACTTAATACATCCCTTATCAAGAGAGGCGGAGGGACAGGCCCTATGATGCCCGGCAACCTGTTTAACAAGGTGCTAATTCCTGAAGATGAGGTTATTTGTCCACCTCATCATTGAGGTGGACTTTTTTTGAAAAAATGGAGGATAATATGAAAAACTTTTTATTCACATCCGAATCTGTAACCGAGGGTCATCCCGATAAGGTGTGCGACGGTATTTCCGATGCTGTTTTAGACGCAATAATCGCGCAGGATAAGAACGCTCGCGTCGCTTGCGAAAGCTTTTGTACTACCGATATTGTAAACGTTATGGGTGAAATAACAACAACCGCTGATGTTGATATTGAGGCAATCGTACGCGATACAGTAAAGGAAATCGGATATAACAGCGCCGACGCTTGCTTTGACGGCAACACCTGCAAGGTATATGTTACCATTGATAAGCAGTCGCCCGATATTGCGCTCGGTGTTGATAAATCGCTTGAGATTAAAAACGGTGAGGACGACGAGCTTAATCTTCACGGTGCAGGTGACCAGGGAATTATGTTCGGCTTTGCCTGCAACGAGACCGAAGAGCTTATGCCGCTGCCGATTTCGCTTGCTCAAAAAATGGCTAAAAAGCTTACCGAGGTTCGCAAAAACGGAACCCTCTCTTATCTTAGACCCGACGGCAAAACTCAGGTAACGGTTGAATATATTGATAATAAGCCTGCTCGCGTCGATGCTGTCGTTGTTTCTTCGCAGCATAGTGCCGACGTTGAACTTGAAAAACTGCGCGCAGACGTTTTGGAGCACGTTATTAAGCCTATTGTGCCCGCAGAACTCTTTGACGAGAATACCAAGATATTCATCAATCCTACCGGACGCTTTGTTGTTGGTGGACCTATGGGTGATACCGGCCTTACCGGACGCAAGATAATCGTTGATACATACGGCGGCTATTCGCGTCACGGTGGCGGTGCCTTCTCGGGTAAAGATCCCACAAAGGTTGACCGTTCTGCAGCCTATGCCGCAAGACATATTGCAAAAAATATTGTCGCCGCAGGACTTGCCGATAAGTGCGAGGTACAGCTGGCGTACGCCATTGGCGTTGCTCGCCCGGTTTCGGTTATGGTTGATACCTTCGGCACCGGTAAGGTGAGTGAAGAGAAGTTATCCAATGCCGTAAACCATGTGTTTGACCTTCGTCCCGAGGCAATTATACGCAATCTCGGACTGCGCAATCCCATTTATAAGCAATTAGCGGCATATGGTCACATGGGACGAATCGACCTGGACGTTAGTTGGGAAAAGACTGATAAGTGTGATGAACTTTTAGAAGCTGTAAAGTAGTGAAGTTATGTATAAAATTTTAGAAAAACGAGATTTGAATTCTGCGGTAACGCTGATGGTGTTGCATGCACCGCTTATTGCCGCAAAGGTTAAAGCGGGTCAGTTTGTTATAGTTAAAATCGACGAGGTGGGCGAGCGTATTCCGCTTACCGTTGCCGATTTTAGCAAGGAAGACGGAACCGTTACCATAATTTTTCAGGCAGTCGGCTTTACGACACGCCGTATGCGCGAATTAAAGGCAGGGGATTATCTGTCCGACGTGGCAGGTCCGCTTGGTATGCCCACCGAATTCGGCGCACCGAAAAAGGCTGTGGTAATTGGCGGCGGCGTTGGCTGTGCCATTGCTTTTCCGCAAGCCAAAACCTTACATAAAATGGGCGTATCGGTTGATGTGATTGCAGGTTTCAGAAGTCGCGATATCGTTATCCTCGAGGAAGAAATGCGCGGCGTTTGTGACAATCTTTATATCACAACCGATGACGGCTCATACGGTGAAAAAGGTTTTGTTACCGATGTTTTAAAGCGCTTGCTGGATGAAGGCAACTGTGACCTTGTAATCGCAATCGGCCCCATCCCGATGATGAAGTTTGTTTCGCTCCTGACAAAGGAATACGGCGTGAAAACAATCGTATCTCTTAATCCCATAATGATTGACGGCACCGGCATGTGCGGCGGCTGTCGCGTTCGCGTAGGCGATGAGGTTAAATTTGCTTGCGTAGACGGCCCCGACTTTGACGGCCATTTGGTGGATTTCGACGCTCTTATGCGTCGAAACTCTTTCTATAAATCCGAAGAGCAGCACGCCTGCAGATTGGGGGGTGCACTAAATGGCTAATATGTCTATGATAAAGGTGCCGATGCCTGAGCAGGACCCCTGCGTCAGAAATAAGAACTTTTTAGAGGTTGCTACCGGCTATACCGAGGATATGGCGGTTGAGGAGGCAAAGCGTTGCCTCAACTGTAAAACACGTCCGTGTATGAGCGGTTGTCCCGTGAACGTAAAGATTCCGGAGTTTATAGGTCTTATTGCAGAACGTGATTTTGAGGGAGCCTACAAAAAGATTAAGGAAACAAATGCGCTTCCTGCAGTTTGCGGTCGCGTATGTCCGCAGGAGTCTCAGTGTGAGGGTAAGTGCGTTCGCGGTGTGAAGGGCGAGAGCGTTGCAATCGGCAGACTTGAGCGTTTTGCCGCCGATTGGCACAGAACACATTTTGAAGATGAAATACCGCCCATAATTAAAAACGGTAAAAAGGTTGCCGTTATCGGTGCGGGTCCGTCGGGACTTACGTGCGCGGGCGACCTTGCGAAACTCGGGTATGAAGTGACTGTTTTTGAAGCTTTTCATTCGGCCGGCGGTGTTTTGGTGTACGGTATTCCCGAATTCCGTCTTCCGAAGGCAATTGTAAAACATGAAATAGAAGGCCTTAAAAAACTTGGCGTTGACATCAAGACAAATATGGTTATCGGCAAAATTTTGTCGGTTGACGATATTATGGATATCGGTTATGAGGCGGTATATATTGCATCCGGTGCAGGACTGCCCATGTTTATGGGTATTGAAGGTGAGGACCTTGTTGGTGTTTATTCGGCTAATGAATTCTTGACACGAATCAACCTGATGAAGGCCTACCTCGATGAATACGATACGCCGATTAAACGAAGCAAATCAATTGCAATCGTCGGCGGTGGTAACGTTGCTATGGATGCGGCTCGCTGCGCCAAGCGTCTTGGTGCCGAGCACGTTTATATAATTTACCGCCGTTCAATGGATGAGATGCCTGCTCGCGGTGAAGAAGTTCACCACGCTTTTGAAGAGGGTATTGAGTTCAAAATTCTCACCAACCCAACAAAAATCATCGGCGATGAAAACGGCCTTGTCAGCGCGTTGGAATGTGTTAAAATGGAACTCGGTGAACCCGATGCATCGGGCAGACGTCGCCCCAATCCCGTTGAAGGTTCCGAATTCACGCTTGAGGTTGATAGCGTAATTATGGCGCTTGGCACGTCGCCTAATCCGCTTATCAGAACAACAACTAAGGGCATTGAAGCCAACAAGCGCGGCTGTTTAGTGGTTGATGATAATCTGCAAACTACCAAGGACGGTGTTTACGCAGGCGGTGATGCCGTAACGGGCGCCGCGACCGTAATTCTTGCTATGGGAGCAGGAAAAAAAGCCGCCGAATCAATTCACGAATACTTATCTAAATAATAAAAACCGTCGAGTGTTAGACACTCGACGGTTTATTTTTTTATTCACCTAAATAGAAAAGACTCTCAAGCTTATCAGCGTTATCAAACATATTGTTATGCTGAACGTATTTATACTTTTCGATAAGCTCATCGTATTTTGACGAATCGTTCCAAGAATAGAAGTTACCCTCATTATCAACGTATCCTGCTGTGTTGATTACGGGTAAGGTTTTGTACATCTGGAGTAAGAACTTATTGTAGTCCGAAAGTTCAAGACCGGCAACCTCAAGCAGATACGAAGAGAGGTAGTTGGCACTCATGTACTCAATCTCTTTTTCTTCGATATCATAGTTCGCCCAAATCCAGAAGGGGGTAGTATATCTCTTTTGGTTTTCCTCGGTCGAAAGCTGGCTGATTTTCTTGCCGAGCAGCTCCTCAACAAAGGATTCTTCGATACTGGGCTGATGGTCGCCGAACATACAAATAATTACCGGCTCGTCAACACTGCTGAAGTATTCGATAAGCTCTTTAAAGGCATCGTCTGAGTACTTAACAAGCGAAAGATATTGGTTAGCCTTTGTATAATCCTTGCTGACGTTTGTAGCCCAAACATTTTCTATGAAGTTATCAGCCTTGCGCTTATAACCGCCGTGATTTTGCATTGTTACGTTAAACACAAAATACGGCTTTGATTCATCGCGGTTTTCATAGTCCTCAATCAGCACCTTGTAATTGTACGAGTCGCTGATGTAGGCGCGAAGCAGCATATTTGAGTTAGGATACTTTTCATCTACCATTTCCTGCAGCTTTTTAATGCTGTTGGTTTCTTGGTATTCCTCCATAATCGAGAGGTCAATAAGGTTACCTAAACTCTTAAACTGTGAAAAACCGAAAGCGTTATAAACGTTAACACGGTTCCAGCCGCTGGCATAGTAGGGGTGGAAAGCAAAACTGTTGTAGTTTTGTGCGTTAAGGGTGGATACAAGCGAAGCGGCGCGCTCTTTAATATAGAGCATATAAGCGTTGCTGCCCGCGGGAAGAAATGCTGTTGTATTGCCGGTAAGGAATTCGAACTCACTGTTTGACGTACCTGCGCCGATTACGGGAACAAACAAATTTCCTTTGATCGTATTCTTCTTAAGGCTGTTGAGATAGGGCATATACTCGATGTTTGTTTCAAGATCGCCCAAAACCGAAAGATCGGAAAGAGACTCGTTCATTATGCAAATAATGTTGGGAGTCTTAGTTTCGGTCTTTTCGGCATCTTTGTCGTATTGATAAGCCATTTCCTTAATGGTCTGTTCGGCAATATCGGCATCGTAGCCGTCCGGCGTTGTTACGAAAAGATATTTTGTATTTACAAAAAAACTACAAACAAAGCCGTGGCGCTTATAACCGCGAGTTTGATTCCAAAAGTCGGGTTTGATACCCATATCCACGAAAAAGTCGGTAAGGTAAAAGGTTAGAATAATTGTCATCGAGAAGACGATTGCCAGAGTTCTGGAAATAATTTTAGAACGCAAATTAAGCGCAGGGGACCTAAGCTTAATAGCTAAAACAATTAAGAAAATTAAAACCAGCGCGGCAGCCCAAACCTGATGACTAAGCGTGAAAGTGTACTCATTTGAAACGTTCATCGCCGTTCCGGTAGAGGCAAGGTCCATGGGGATAAAGGGTGTTCCGCGGAAGGATTTGACGTAGAAATTAGCTGTGGCCAGAATAAATAAAAAGGGAGAAATTATCCAAAGCGGCATCCTGTAACTGCCTGAAAAGAAGTACACGACGAGAAGGAAAATCAGAATAATTACATAATTGCTTACAAATCCGATATACGTCATATCGTATACGAAAATGTTATTAAGCGCTTCGGTCATTGTCATAATGACGATGGGGCTTAGGAAAAAGATGACGGTACTTACTGAGTTCTCGGTGTATTTGTTCTTGATATTGAAATCAAAAAGAATAAGAGCGCCGATTAAAAAGGACCCGAGTATACAAGCGATATAAAGAGTAACGTCGCCCTTGAATCTGTTCTGGAAAAAGACTTTTGAGTCAAAAATCGTAACCAGCAAAAGCACTGCAGTAACAATAATGGCAGGAATCTTTGCTCGTTTGTTAAGGGTAATACCCAAGGCGTATCGCGCTCCTTTCTTTAAGAATTAAACATACATACAAATAATACTATAAATCGCCAAAAAAATCAATATCTCTTTACGTGTTTTAGGAATATTCTTTGGCGTGTTCATATAAAATTTACAAAGGAGGTTGCAACATGAAAAGGAAAGAAAATACAGTAGGCAACGATTTTAAAATAACGATAATAATATTTCAAACGATTGTATTTACGGTGCTGGTGCTTGCGATGCTTCTGATCAGAAGTGTGGGCGGAAAGTTTTATAAAGCGGTTCGTGCTGAATATGTTAAGCATTTTGAAGAACACACGAACGTTGATGACCTGATGAAAGACGCAGATGAAAATTTTGAAGAAAAGTATAAGGTGTTTGTGGAATGATTTTTAAACTTTTTGGGGTAAAAATCAGAATAACTTTTTTGTTTACGGCTATTCTTTGTTTTATGCTTTTTATTGATCGTACAGGCCTTATATTACCGCTGTTTTTAGCGGTTTTTGCGCATGAAGCAGCGCATATTTTTGCTATGCGAATTTTAAAGTGTGCGCCGCATGAAATAGAACTTATCCCCGGCAGCATAAGAATTATAAATCCGCAGAAATACAGCATAAAAAAAGAAAATATAATTTTGCTTAGCGGACCGGCGTGCAATATGATATTATTTGCCGTTTTTTACATAATATTTTTGCTTTCGGGCAGCATTTTTCTTTTAAATTCGGCGGCCGTACAGCTGATAATAGGAGCCTTTAATTTATTGCCGGCAAAGGGACTTGACGGCGGTCAACTCGTTTATAATTTGTTCGCCAAAAGACTACCCGTTGCAACGGCTATATTGGTTTATACGGTGCTGTCTGCTTTGGTCGGCAGCGCATTTTTAGCATACGGGCTTGTGAGCATCATAAGAGGCGAAGTAAACTTAAGTGTTTTCATTCTCGGAATTTACATAATTATCCTATCTTTTACAAATAAATGTTGAAACAATCCAAAAATTGTTCTACAATAAGTTTATAAACTTTAAGGAGCAATTATGGATAATAAAGAATTTGAAAAACTGCTGCTTTCGGTTCAAAAACCCGGCAGATATGCGGGCGGAGAACTTAACAGCATAATTAAAGATAAAGAAAAGGTTGACGTGAGATTTGCGTTCTGCTTTCCCGATACATATGAAATCGGAATGTCGCACCTCGGAATGAAAATACTTTACTCTCTTTTTAATGAGCGTGAGGATATTTGGTGTGAGCGCGTTTTTAACCCGTGGATAGATTTTCAAGAGGTAATGCGTGAGAATAATATTCCGCTGTTTGCTTTGGAAAGCCGTGACCCAATAAAGGATTTTGATTTTATCGGATTTACGCTGCAGTATGAGCTCTCTTACACCAACGTGCTAAATATGCTCGATTTGGCAGGAGTTCCGCTCAGAAGCGCCGACCGTAAAGATTTAAGTCCCATTGTAGTTGCCGGCGGCCCTTGCGCTTGCAATCCAGAACCGATGGCAGATTTTATCGATCTTTTCTTCCTCGGCGAGGGTGAAGAGGTTGACCTGGAGGTTATCGATTTATACAAAAAAATAAAGGCCGAAGGAGGGGACAAGCAGGTGTTTTTGCGTGCCGCTGCCCAAATCGAAGGCGTTTACGTTCCGTCGCTTTACGACGTAGAATACTACGTGGACGGCACTATTAAATCCATCACTCCGAAGGATGGTGCGCCTGCGGTTGTTAATAAGCGTATTATGCGCGATATGGATAAAAGTTTTTATCCTGAGACCTTCGTTGTGCCTACAACCGAGATCGTGCATGACCGCGCCGTTCAGGAGATTTATCGCGGTTGTATTCGCGGTTGTCGTTTCTGTCAAGCAGGTTTTATCTACCGTCCCGTTCGCGAAAAATCGGTTGATACCATTCTATCGCAGGCGAAGTCGCTTTGCGATACAACCGGCTATGACGAAATCTCACTTTCATCGCTCAGCACAAGCGATTATCGACAAATCCAGACCTTGCTCAGCCGAATGATTGAATGGAGCGAAAAGGACAAGGTTAGTATTTCCTTGCCGTCGCTTAGAATTGATAATTTCTCTACCGAGTTGCTTGAAAAAATTCAGTATATTCGCAAGAGCGGCCTTACGTTTGCGCCCGAAGCCGGTACTCAGCGGCTGCGTGACGTTATAAACAAAAACGTTACCGAGGAAGAGATTCTTCGCACCTGCCTTACCGCATTTGAAGGAGGATATACCTCGGTCAAACTATACTTTATGATCGGCCTGCCGACCGAAACCGATGAGGATATCGTTGGCATAGCAGAACTCGGACAAAAGATTGTAAACTCGTTTTACAGTATGCCAAACAAGCCGAAATATAAGTCGGTAAACGTTTCCATCAGCGTTTCTACGTTTGTGCCTAAGCCGTTTACGCCCTTCCAGTACGAGCCGCAGATCACCGTTGATGAAATTCGCCGAAAGCACGATCTTTTGCGCAATTCCATCAAAACAAAGAAAATATCGCTCAGCTATCACGATTCTTCTACCAGCTTCCTTGAGGGTATTTTCTCGCGTGGTGACCGAAACTTGTGCAAAGCCATTGAAGAGGCATATCTAAATGGTTGCAAGTTTGACGGTTGGAACGAGTGTTTCTCGCTTGAGCGTTGGATGGAGACTTTTGAAAAATGCGGTATTAATACTGCATTTTATGCAAATCGCGAGAGGGAATATGAGGAGATACTGCCTTGGGATCACCTGAATTACGGCGTTACAAAGCGTTTCTTAACCCGTGAAAACTTAAAAGCACACGGCGAAGCGACAACGCCAAACTGTCGCGAACAATGTGCAGGTTGCGGCGCAAATTGTTATGGGGAGGGTGTTTGCTTTGAGAAACGTTAGAGTATTTTTTACAAAACACGGCAGAATGAAGTTTGCATCCCACCTCGATATGAACCGACTTATGACACGCATAATCCGCCGTTCGGGAGTGCCTATTTGGTATACCGAGGGCTTTAATCAGCACCCGTATATTACCTTTGCTTTACCGCTATCTTTGGGATTTACCAGCGACTACGAGATTATGGATATCCGCGTAATCGATGATGAATTTACAAACGAGCAGGTTAAAGCCGCGCTTGAAAAGGTATTCCCCGACGGATTGGTTGTTACCGCCGTTGAGAATATGGTGTTAAAAACCGGTGAGGTTGCTTTTGCCGAGTTTGCCATCACCTTCAAAGAGGGTGAAAAAGACTTTGCGGAGAGGCTTAATGCTTTTCTGTCGCAGGAGTCGATCCTGACCGAAAAGAAGACAAAAAAGGGCAAAATGAAGGAGATTGATATGGCTCCGTGTATTAAGCGCTTTTCAATCAGTAAGCGTTTTTCTGCCGAAGAAGGCGAAAGCGTTGTTCTTAACTTAGTGCTTTCTGCGGGTGGAGAAAACAATCTTAATCCTACGCTTTTATTGGCTGCTTTTGGCGAAACTCCGTACTATACGGTTTGCCGAAAAATGATTTATGATTCTGCTATGGAGTGTTTCAAATGATGAAGGAATACGTAGTTAAAAAGGTTGATAACCTCGTATGGGCTGATATACCGAAGGCTGAAATTTCCACATACAAATGGGTGGAAGGTTATGCCCCGCGGGCTTTTGCTCAGATTGCATATTTAAAGGGCAGGGGACTGGCTGTAAAAATGACGGCATTTGAGGCAGATCCGCTTGCAACGCACCACAACTTTAACGACCCCGTATACGAAGATAGTTGCCTTGAGGCCTTTCTGATGCTCGACCCTGTGGGCAAAAAGTATGTAAACTTTGAAATGAACTCTTTGGGAACATTTTTGTCCACGCTTCGCGAGGCAGACGGAAATATTGTCACAATTGATAATTTTATTGATTTGCCTAAGATTAAGGCCAATAGAGAAGAGGAAAACTGGTCGGTTGAATTTATTTTGTCCGATAGCGATATTAAGAAACTATTCCCGAGTGTTGTTTTAGAAAGCGGCTCGGTGTTCTCGGCTAATTTTTATAAGTGCGGCGATAAGACTGCAATACCGCATTACGGTATGTGGAATGAAATCGGCGGTACAAAAATCAGCTATCATCAGCCGGAATATTTCGGAAAACTTATAATCGAATAAAAAAGAAAACGGTATGGAGTAAAATCCATACCGTTTTTTGGTATAAAAAATCCCCAAACCGTTTGGTTTGGGGAACTGGAGCTGCTAACCAGATTCGAACTGGTGACCTCATCCTTACCAAGGATGTGCTCTACCACCTGAGCCATAGCAGCAAGTCAGCCTGATTATTATAAGACAAGATTCTTCAGTTGTCAAGCATAATTTTTAAATAGTTAAAAATAGTTACAAAACACCCATAAGGTTGACAACACATATATATTTTTGATAAAATATTATAATCAAAATGGTAATATTATGTTTTGCTAATTTTAAAGGAGTATTTTCGTTATGATAAAAAGCATGACGGGCTTTGGTCGAGCTCAAAAAACTATTGGCAACTTTGACGTAACTGTCGAACTTAAAGCGGTCAATCACAAATTTTTCGAGTGTTCTTCCAGAGTGCCCCGCAACTATTCTTTTTTGGAAGAACAACTCAAGTCCTTTTTGAAGGAACGTATTTCTCGCGGTAAGGTTGAGGTTTATGTTACGGTAGAAAACACCGCTGAAGACGATGCGCAGATAAGCATCAACCGTAACTTTGCCGACGGTTACGTTGCTGCACTCAGGGAACTTGCCGAGGTGTACGGACTTCGCGATGATATTTCGGTATCTACCGTTTCTCGCCACAGTGACGTATTTGAAATCAAGCGTTCCGAAATCGCGGAGGAAGCGGTCACAGCCGCCGTTCTCGCTACAGCAGAGGAGGCAGTTGCAAACTTTGTTGCAATGCGTGAGGTCGAGGGCGAAAAACTTAAGAGCGACGTTATTTCACGTGCTGAGTTTATTCTCGAAAAGGTTTCCTTTATTGAGAGTCGTTCTCCCGAAACTGTTCGTCAGTACCGCGAGCGTCTGGATGAGAAAATCAGAGATTTGCTCGGTGATGCAAAGGTTGACGAGCAGCGCCTTATTACAGAGGTTGCCATCTTCGCTGATAAAGTTGCCGTAGCCGAAGAAACCGTTCGACTCCGCAGCCACATCTCGCAGATGTACTCGATGCTCGAGGGTGACGCCGCAATCGGCCGTAAGCTCGATTTCCTCGTTCAGGAAATGAACCGCGAAGCCAATACAATTGGCTCCAAAGCGCAGGACGTTGAGATTGCGCATACTGTAGTTGATATTAAATCCGAAATTGAAAAGATTCGCGAACAAATACAAAACATTGAATAGGTGAACGAAATGAAACTTATAAATATTGGCTTTGGAAATATGGTTTCCGCATCGCGACTGGTTGCAATCGTCAGTCCCGAATCCGCTCCCATTAAGCGTATTATTCAGGACGCAAAGGAGCGAGGAGTGCTGATTGACGCCACTCATGGTCGTCGAACCCGCGCTGTTATCATAACCGATAGTGACCATATCATTCTTACATATCTCCAGTCCGAAACCGTTGCAAACCGCGTATACGATGACAGCGAGTATGAGGATATTGAGGAGGAAGAGGATGAGTAAAGGCAGTCTTTATATCGTATCGGGTCCCTCAGGGTCCGGTAAGGATACGATTTTAAAAGAGGTATTCAAAAAGTGTCCCGAGCTTTTCTTCTCGATTTCAACCATTTCGCGTCCTATGCGACCTGGTGAGGTCGAGGGTGAAAAGTATCATTTCATCTCAAAGGATGAGTTTTTAAAACTTATTGAGGATGATATGCTGCTTGAATACAATCAGTTTTGCGGCAACTATTACGGTTCGCCCAAAAAGCCCGTGCTTGATGCCCTTGAAAAGGGTATCGACGCCGTGCTGGAGGTTGACGTGAACGGTGCCAAGAAGGTGAGAGAGGCAATGCCGCAGGCGGTTAGCATTTTTATAATGCCGCCGTCCTATGCCGAACTTCGCCGCCGCCTAAGCGGCCGCGGAACCGAAACCGAGGAAGTTATAAACGCTCGTATGAAAACGGCGCTTGATGAAATTGCTCGTGCTTCCGAATATGACTTTATCGTTGTAAATGATGATCTTTCCGAGGCGGTTGACGATTTGATAACCGTTATCCGCAGTCAGCGACTTTTACTTGAAAGACAGAAAAATATTATTAATGATTTGCTTAAAAATGCTTAATCCCGCAATTGGAGAACTTATCGAAATCGAAGAAAATCGTTATCAGCTCGTGCTGAAGATTGCAAAAGAAGCCAGAACCATTTCCGAAGAGGCTCAGAAGAACGAAGAAATCATCGTTGAAAAGCCGGTAAGCCTTGCTATCAACAAGCTTGCCGCCGAACACAAAAACTAATTTTATTTAAAAATTCTTTAGGGGGTGCCGTGGGTGAGCAGTTGCGTTGCGGCTGTCGTTATAGACAAGTCTACGCCTATGTTTGACAGGCAATATGATTACCTTTTACCCGTTGGCACCTGCAAAGATGATATTGTCGGCTGCAGGGTGCTCGTGCCGTTCGGCAAGGGCAATACAAAGCGCCAAGGCTTTGTCCTCTCGGTTAAAGAGACTGACAACACCGAGCATCTTAAAAGTATTATCTCGGTTGTGGATAATACCCCCGTTTTGAACGACGAGATGCTTAAAATGGTGGTCTGGCTTAAAGAGCATACATTCTCCACCTATTTTGATGCCATACACGCCGTTTTGCCCAGCGGTTTGGGAATGAAGCTTGTAAACGAATACAGCATTCGTAACAGTGATTTTTCGGCCCTTTCGGGCGATGAACTTGCCGTTGCCGAGTACGTAGAAAAATTCGGCAGTGCTACCGCTGATAAGGTGTCAAAGCACTTCTCTTTAAGTTTTGCCGACGATATTCTCGAAAAGCTTACAGCGAATGGTTATCTTTACAAGGACAGTAATCCCATACGTAAGGTCGGCGACGCAACGGTAAAAACCGTTCGCTTAACCGAACCCGAACCCGAGGATTCAATTAAACTTACGCCAAAACAACGTTCGGTTGTCGAACTTTTGCGCGACGTCGGCGCGATGTCGGTTAGGGAAATAACCTATTTTACCGGCGTTAGCTCTGTAGTTATAAATAATCTTGAAAAATACGGTGTTGTAGAATTTTTTGATACCGAAATATACCGTAGACCCGATATGACCCGTGTGGCTGCTTCGGCGGAGAAAATCACACTAACTGAGGAACAACAAGCAGTTTGCGATACCGTTACTGCAAAGCTCGCTGCCGGAGAGTATGCACCCGTGCTGTTGCACGGTGTTACGGGAAGCGGCAAAACCCAGGTGTTTATGCATTTGGTGGAAAAAACAGTTCTTGAGGGCCGCGGTGTCATCGTCATGGTGCCCGAAATTGCTCTCACACCGCAAATGCTTGAGCTTTTTTATTCTCGCTTTGGCGATAAGGTTGCCGTCTTCCATAGCGCACTTCCGCTCGGACAGCGTCTTGACGAATGGAAACGAGTGAAAAACGGTGAGGCTTTGATTGCGCTCGGCACTCGCTCGGCAATTTTTGCTCCGCTTTCGAATATCGGTTTAATCGTTATGGACGAGGAGCAGGAACACACATACAAATCTGAGCAATCTCCTCGTTTTCATACACGCGACGTTGCAAAGTTCCGTTCTGCCTATCATTCGGCGGTTTGCCTTCTTTGTTCGGCAACACCTTCGATTGAGTCTTACAGTGCCGCCAAGGCAGGTAAGTATACGCTCTGTGAAATTAACGAGCGTTACGGTAATGCAGTGCTGCCTACGGTTATCCCTATAGATATGCGCGGTGAGGCCGCAGCAGGAAATAAGGGTACTTTGAGTATGACCCTCACCGAGGAACTGCAAAAAACTTTGGATGACGGAAAGCAGGCAATTCTGCTTTTAAACCGTCGTGGGCATAATACCTACATATCCTGCCCGAACTGCGGTTATATAGCAACCTGCGAAAACTGCAGTGTTTCTATGACCTATCATTCAGCCAGCGGCAGACTTATGTGTCATTATTGCGGCCATTCAAAACCGTATACCCCTACGTGTCCCAACTGTGGCGGCAATCACTTAAAATACAGCGGAGCAGGTACACAAAAGCTCGAGGATGAACTTAAAATGATTTTTCCGAGCGCCCGTGTTCTGCGATTGGACGCTGATACTACAATGGCAAAAAACGCCTTCCGTGATAAGCTTTCGGCTTTCGCGCGCGGCGAATATGATATTTTACTTGGCACACAAATGGTGGCTAAGGGACTTAATTTTCCGAACGTAACGCTGGTTGGCGTTATTTCGGCAGATCAGTCAATGCATAGCGGAGATTTTCGTGGCTTCGAGCGAACCTTCTCACTGCTTACGCAGGTTGTAGGTCGCTCCGGCAGAGGTGACTCTCCCGGCAGGGCATATATACAAACGCTTGACCCTGAAAATGACGTTATAAAACTTGCTGCCGCGCAGGACTATAAGTCTTTCTACGAGGAAGAAATTCTTACCCGTAAGCTTATGGTTTATCCGCCGTATTGCGATATTTTGTCGATTATGACTTCTGCGGCAACTGCAGGGTTTTCGTCAAAGGCGGCTGAGTGCTTTGTGGCGATTTTAACCGAGCTGCTAAAGGGTGATTTTGCGGACGTTAAAATGATTATTCTTCGCCCCACACCTACTATTGTGCCGAGGGTTAATAATAGGTACAGATACCGAATAGTTATCAAGTGCCGAATGAACAAGCGCACACGTGAGCTTATTAATGCGGCGATTGATAAATACTATAAGACCGAATTCGGAAAGAAATCCACCATTTCGGTCGACGTTAATCCTGAAGGAAATGTTTAAGGAGTAATTTTTCATGGCAATCAGAAATATAATCACAGATTCCGATCCTGCGCTTCGTAAGGTTTGCCGCAGTGTTCTTAATTTTGATGATCGTTTGGCTCAGGTGCTTGACGATATGGCAGACACAATGTACGAAGCCGACGGTTGCGGCCTTGCCGCAAGTCAGGTTGGAATTCTTCGCAGATACTGTATAGTCGACGTTGGTGACGGACTGATAGAACTGGTCAACCCCGTAATTATCGAACAGAGCGGTAGCCAGACGGGTGAGGAAGGTTGTCTTTCTTTCCCGGGCGAGTTCGACGTTGTCGAGCGTCCGATGACTGTAACCGTAAAAGCTCAGGACCGTCACGGCAAAACCTTTACCATAACCGGTGAGGGTCTCAAGGCCAGAGCCTTCTGCCACGAAATCGACCATCTTGACGGTATTGTATATAAAGACAGAGTTAAGAAGAACGGATAGATTTTATGAAAATTGTTTTTATGGGAACGCCCGATTTTGCCGTTTCTACGCTAAGGGCGCTTATTGCTAACCACGATGTTCTAGGTGTCTTCACACAACCCGATAAATTTGTTGGCAGACATCACGTTTTAACTCCGCCGCCCGTAAAGGTTTGCGCCGAGGAAAACGGAATTACCGTATATCAACCCAATACGTTGCGTGACGGTAAAGCACTCGAAATTCTAAAAGAGCTGTCGCCCGACGCCATTGTAGTTGTGGCATACGGTAAAATCCTACCGACCGAAATACTTGAATTTCCGAAATACGGCTGTATTAATATCCATGCTTCGCTTTTGCCAAAACTTCGCGGTGCTGCGCCGATACAGTGGTCGATAGTAAGCGGTGAAGAAAAAACCGGCATTACAACCATGTATATGAACGATGGAATCGATACCGGTGATATGCTTCAAACCGCCGAAACCGTTATTGAAGAAGATGATAATTTTGAATCACTTCATGACCGACTTTCTCTGATGGGCGCCGATTTAATTATTAAAACGCTTAAGGCGCTTGAGGATGGCACTGCCATACGAACCGTTCAGGATGAAGCGTCGGCTACCTATGCGCCCATCATCAAAAAGGAAATGGGTTGCATAGATTTTACTAAAACCGCTACCGAAATCCGAAATCTTGTGCGCGGGTTTGACCCGTGGCCGTCGGCTTACACGTTTTGGAATGGTAAGCGACTTAAAGTAATGTCAGCAAAGGTTATGGAAAATAAGGTTAATTTAGAGCCTGCCACCGTTTGTTCTACCGACGGAGGAATTTACGTAGCCTGCGGCGAGGGAACGGTACTGCTGCTTGATAAGGTACAGCTTGAGGGATCTAAAGCTATGCAAAGCAGTGAACTGCTTCGCGGTCATAAAATCGAAAAAGGAATGAAACTTGGTGAGTAATCCACGTGTTGTTGCGGCGAAGGCGCTGCTGCGTGTTGAAAAGGATGAAGCCTTTTCAAATATTGTTCTAAACGATGCAATTAAAAGCGCAGGGCTTGAAAAGGCCGATGCCGCTTTTGCATCAACGCTGTTTTACGGCGTTTTAGAGCGTAAAATAACACTTGATTACTATATTAGAAGTCTTTCTTCGCAGCCGCTTAGTAAGGTCTCTCCCTTAACTCTTCAGGTGCTTCGTTGCGGCTTATATCAAATCGTGTACATGGACAAGGTTCCCGATTCGGCCGCAGTTAACGAGGCTGTAAAAATTATTAAAAAATCCAAGGAATCACGTTCATTCGGATACGTTAACGCCGTGCTGAGAAACTTTCTCCGTTCGCGTCCTCAATTACCGACTAACGATACAGTACGCGGAATTTCTGTTAATTACTCCTGCGGCGAAAATCTTATAGAGCATCTAATTAGCGATTACGGCAAGGAAGAAACCGTTAGTTTTCTTGAGGAGTCGTTAAAGAATAGCGAGGTTTTTATTCGCGTAAATACGCTTAAAACAAACACGGATGAGCTAAAAAAACTTCTGGCCGAGCAGGGAATAACTGCTTTCGATACCGATATGCCCTATGCTTTGCGACTTGAATCGGTCGGAAGTATCGAGCGAAATTCCTTATATTTAGAGGGATATTTTCACGTGCAGGACATTTCCTCGCAGATTTGTGCAGCGTCGGTTGATGCTCGCGATAATCAAAAGTTTATAGATATGTGCGCGGCTCCCGGTGGCAAAACCTTTACGGTTTGCCAGTATATGTGTGATAAAGGCGAAATAACCGCCTGCGAGCTTTATGAGCATCGAACCGAACTGATTAAAAAAGGGGCAAAACGTCTCGGCCTTACGAGTGTGAATACCGTTTGCGCAGATGCGACAGTGTTTGACGCCGATAAGGAAAATAAGTTTGATAGAGTTTTGTGTGACGTTCCTTGCAGCGGAAGTGGAGTAATATCGCGCAAGCCTGATATTAAATATAAAAATTTCTCCGATACCGAAGAGTTATCGAATATCCAACTTAAAATTTTAAAAAACGGTTTTAAATACTTAAAATCAGGCGGCAGATTGGTTTATTCAACCTGCAGTATTCTAAAAGTGGAAAACGAAACTGTTATAAACAAGTTTTTAGATGAGGAAAAGGGAGCGCAACTTGTCAGTATGCGAACCTATCTTCCGCAGACCGACAAAACCGATGGTTTTTTTATCGCCGTAATCGAAAAATGAGGTGAACTATGGGACTCATTGATATAAAATCAATGACAACTGAAGAACTCACGGCCCTTATGGGCGAATTTGGCCAGCCCAAATTCCGTGCAAAGCAAATTTTTTCTTGGCTGCACGGTGGTGCGGATAGTTTTGACGAGATGACCAATCTTCCTATTTCACTTCGCGAAAAGTTAAAGGAAGAATGCTACATTGCGTGTGTTGAGATTGAACGAAAACTTGTTTCTGCGCTGGATGGTACTGTTAAATACCTTTATCGTCTTCACGACGGTGAATATATCGAATCGGTGCTCATGAGCTACAATCACGGTTATACCGTATGCATTTCAACGCAAGTCGGTTGCCGTATGGGCTGTAGCTTTTGCGCATCGGGACTTAGCGGTAAGGTCCGCGATTTGACTGCGTCTGAGATGCTCGCGCAGATAAAAATGGCCGAAAAAGATAACGGCATTCGCGTGTCTAACGTCGTTATGATGGGTATGGGAGAACCGCTTGATAATTTTGAAAATTCGGTTCGCTTTTTAAGACTTGTTTCGCATGATGACGGCATGAACATAGGGCTTCGCCACATCTCGCTTTCCACCTCGGGTGTTGTTTCGGGAATTGAGCGTTTGGCAGAGGAAAATATGCCCATAACGCTTTCAATTTCACTGCATGCGCCGTTCGATGATATGAGAAGTAAAATGATGCCCGTCAACAAAAAATGGAACGTAGCAGCGCTCATTGCGGCTTGTAAAAAGTACCAAAGCGTGACCGGCAGACGTATATCCTTTGAATATGCTATGATTAAGGACGTTAACGATTCTCGCGAATGCGCCGACGGACTTGTTAAACTGCTTCGGGGTATTATGTGTCACGTAAATTTAATTCCCGCCAACCCCGTAGTTGAGAATAATTTTAAACGCTCTGACGATAAAAACGTTAATAACTTTTGCGAATATCTAAACAGCAAAGGTGTAAATACAACAATTCGTCGCACGCTTGGCGCCGATATCGACGCTTCGTGTGGCCAATTGCGCAATCAAAAGAAAAGGAGGGATGATAATGAAAATTGCAAGTAAATCCGATATTGGAAGAGTTCGCTCTTCAAACCAGGATTCATTTTCTGCCGGCGAGATTCGCGGCGCCGCATGGGCCATCGTTTGTGATGGTATGGGCGGTGCTAACGGCGGAAATATTGCAAGCGGTAAAGCGGTTAAAACAATTTCTGACTGCATAACCGCCGCATATCATTCCGAAATGAGTAAAAACGGTGTATCGGCAATGCTCGAATCGGCAATAATCGCCGCGAATCTGAATATATATGATGAAGCGGCCGAAAACGAGAGCCTTGCCGGCATGGGAACGACCGTTGTTGCTGCAATTGTTGAGGGTGAAGATATCATCCTCGCTCACGCAGGTGACAGTCGAGCCTATATTTACGAAAACGGTATAATAAGGCAAATCACTCGTGACCATTCGGTTGTCCAGAAGATGGTTGAGCGAGGAGAAATTACGCCCGATGAAGCCAAAAACGATCCGCGTAAGAACGTTATCACCCGAGCACTCGGTGTTTCGGAGGATATTGAAATCGAGTTTGGCGAAGAGGTGCTCGCAAAGAATGCTGTTTTAATTTTGTGCACCGATGGACTTACCAATTTTGTGGACCCCGGTCAGATGTCTGACGTTATTGGTAATAATGCTTTTGAAGATTGTCCGCAATGTTTGGTTGACCTTGCAAACTCTGCAGGCGGCAGCGATAACATTACGGTTGTGATGATTAAGAACGATTAGTTTTGTATTTAGTCAGGAGGATAATCTATGGATAAGTATGTTGGTAAACGTCTTGACGGACGCTACGAAATTAAAGAAGTAATCGGTGTTGGCGGTATGGCCGTTGTTTATAAGGCCTACGACAACGTTGAGGATAAGATTGTTGCAATCAAGATTTTAAAGGAAGAGTTTTCCAATAACGAGGAATTTTTAAGAAGATTTAAAAACGAATCAAAGGCTATTGCAATGATGTCGCACCCCAATATTGTTAAGGTTAACGACGTTAGCTTTGGCGATTTAATTCAGTATATCGTTATGGAGTATATCGACGGTATTACTCTTAAGCAGTATATCGAGCAGGAGGGAAGCCTTCCGTGGAAGGACGCTGTTCACTTTATTCTGCAGGTGCTTAAGGGCCTTCAGCATGCGCATGACCGTGGTATAGTTCATCGCGATATTAAACCGCAGAATATTATGGTGCTGCAGGACGGCACTATTAAGGTTACCGATTTCGGTATTGCCCGTTTTGCTCGCAGTGAGCAGAAAACCATCACCGATAAGGCAATCGGTTCGGTTCACTATATCAGCCCCGAGCAGGCTCGCGGTGAGGTTACCGATGAGAAGAGTGACGTTTACTCGGTCGGTGTTATTCTTTACGAAATGCTCACGGGTCAGCTGCCCTTCCAGGCTGAAAACGCAGTTTCGGTTGCTATCATGCAGCTTCAGCGTGAGCCGTCGCTTCCCACCGAAATCAACGGTTCCATTCCGCTTGGACTGGAGCAGATAACCATTCACGCTATGCAGAAAGATGCAAGTAAGCGCTATAAATCTGCAGCAGAGATGCTTTGTGATCTTGATGCCTTCCGCAAGGATCCTGCCACGACCTTCGAGTATGCGTATTTTGTTGATAATTCGCCCACAAAGTTTATTCCCGATGGCACTGACGAAGTCCCCGCCGAGGAAGAAGAAAACGAAAAGATGCCTATTATCCCGATTTTGGCGGGTATCGCGGGCGCCTTGGCCGTTGCGGCTATCATAATTTTAATTATCTTCTACGGTAGCTTTACTAAGAAGGATAAGTCTTATGCTTGCCCCGATTTTGTCGGCAAAACCTATGAGGAAGTTAATCAGATGGATGCCGATAACGATCTTTACGAGGTCGAGTACAAGTGGGAGTATAACAGCGACAACGAATATGGTATCGTATTTAAGCAGACCCCCGATGCCGAAAACAAAAAGATTAAAAAGAATGCAAAAATCACCGTTTACGTCAGCTCCGGAACAAGTACGGTTGCCGTTCCCGACGTATCCGGAATGAGCGAAGCGCTGGCCGCTGCAACTCTGCGCGCCAAGGGCTTTGAGGTACAGATTGAGCACCTTCCGCATGAAAGCATTGAGATGGGAAAGGTAATTAAAACTTCTCCTATGGCTACTACAAATCTGTTCCCCGGAAACACCGTTACAATGTACGTTAGCCAGGGCGCAGGCGCAGTTATGGTTAAGTTGCCCAATGTGGTCGGCCTTTACGTTGACAAGGCAAAAGAAGAGCTCGCTGCCGAAGGCCTCTCGGCAAAGGTTGAGTATGTTGACAGCTCCAGTCCCAAGGACGTTGTTGTAAAACAGTCGCCCGAGGTCGGCGAAACCGATCAGGTCAGCATCGAGACCGAGGTCGTTATCTACGTCAGCACGGGTGTTGAAAGCTTTGAATTTGATATTACAATAAAGCTTCCTACCGATTACGAAAGCGATATGGGTTACGTTTCTCTTTGGAGTGACGGCGGTAACCGCGAATTTGCGTCGCACGATAAGAAGATAAATATCAACGGTCTTGGATCTTACGGTTTCCCCGTTAAGACAACCGAGAAAAAACTCGACCTTATCGTAATGCTCAGTTCTAACAATGAGGAATACAATAAGTATATGCGTATAAGTGTTGATTCCGAGAGCGGAACCTATTCGGTAGTTGAAGAATACGATTATCCCGTTAAGGGCAGCAATACTTCTTCCGATATCGTGAGTTCTGATACCAGCAGTCAAGAAAATAACGGCTAAACGGACGGTATTAAATGAATAGTGGTATCATAATTAAAGCACTTTCGGGATTCTATTATGTAGATATCGGTGATAGTGTTATTGAGTGTCACGCCAGGGGACTGTTTCGTAAAAAGAATATGAGTCCCCTCGTAGGTGATAGGGTAGAGATTGAAATTTCACCCGACGGCACCGGAACCGTAAAATCAATATTACCGCGCAAGAATGAACTGAAAAGGCCGCCTATAGCGAATATAGACAAGATTTTTATCGTTTCGGCTTACGAGACCCCGGCGCCTAATACTTTGGTTATCGACAGTATGACAGCGATTGCAGAGGATAAGGAGATTGAACCGGTTATCATTTTTAATAAAAGTGATATGGGCAGTTTTGACGGTATTGCCGATGTTTACCGAAAGTGCGGCTTTAAGGTGTACGTCGTTTCAGCTGCCACAGGTGAGGGTGTTGAGGAAATTAAATCCGAGTTTTCGGGTTGCGTTTCGGTTTTTGCCGGCAATACCGGTGTTGGTAAATCAAGCCTTTTAAACAGGCTTTTTGACAGTCTTAAGCTTAAAACCGGAGAGGTCAGTGAAAAACTTGGCCGAGGTCGACACACTACACGTCATGTGCAGCTATTTTCTGCCGGCGAGGGTGGTTTTGTGGCAGATACGCCCGGATTTTCTTCGATTGATGTTGAAGAATCAGACCTTATTTATAAGGAAAATCTTCAATTTGCTTTTCGTGAGTTTGCTGACTATATAGGTCAGTGCAAATTTACTTCCTGCACCCACACGGGTGAAAAAGGCTGTGCTGTTTTGGCGGCTTTCTGCGACGGTAAAATAGCCGAGAGCCGATATGAAAGCTATAAGCACCTTTATTCCGAGCTTTCTAAGTATAAAGAGTGGGAAATTAAAGGAAACTTAAATAAAAAGTAACAAAATATCATCGTTTTCGTATACTGTTAGTAGGTTAGCGAAAGCGGTGATATTTTTGCGTAACAGAAGACGATATAACCGAGGCGTTTCGGCAGTTTGCTTCGGAACGGGATTACTTGTTTTTTGTGTTTGCCCGACGAGAACACTGATTATGCTGCTGTCACTTGCTATCGTCTGCCTTGGGATATCCTGTACCAAGTACTGACGGAGGTAATTGTATGAAGGTAGTAGTTTATAAGAGTCCAAAGTTTTTAGGCGGCATTTTAAAGATGCTTTTCGGATTTAAAAAAGATAAATAAAGTACATAAAAAACTCGGGCGGATTTTTCTGCCCGAGTTGTATTTTTATAGCCACCACAGCATATTTTTAACTATCTGACTTTGGTGGTGTTAATATTGAAAAGACTAAAAATTATATCGGTTTTTCTCTTTTGTGTTGCCGTTTGCTTAACGTTTGGCTATGTTTTTTCTAAAGAACCCGAATGGGTTGCGGCATCTACGCGTATCGACTGCGGAAGGACAATAATTATCGATGCAGGCCACGGTGGTTATGACGGCGGTGCAGTAGCTGAAGACGGCACGCCGGAAAAAGATATAAATCTATGCATAGCAAAGGATTTAAAGGCTTTTTTGGAACTTTTTAACTATAACGTTGTAATGACGCGTGAAAGCGACAAATCGACCGAGAGCGATAACGGAAAAAACAGTTGGAAAACCAGCGACCTATATAATCGCCTGCAACTGATGAACAAATATGACGATGCAATATACGTTAGTATTCATCTTAATAAATTCACGTCAACAAACGTTAGCGGCGCGCAAACGTTTTATTCGCAGAAGTCCGAAAATTCCGAGCAACTCGCGCTTTCAATTCACGGAAAGATAATTTCAATGCTACAGCCCGAAAATACTCGTGAGATTAAAAAAGGCACAAACAGTATATATCTTTTGCGCAATGCAACTTGCCCGGCGGTAATAGTTGAGTGCGGTTTTTTAAGCAATAGGGAAGAGCTGGAAAAATTAAAGACCGAAAAATATCAAAGAATGATGGCATTTTGCATCTTTTGTGGTATAATGGATTATAATAACGCGTTAAGGTTGTGAAAAAATGGCACAGAAGCTAAAAAGCATCTACGTTTGCAGCAGTTGCGGATACGAAACCGCAAAATGGATGGGCAAGTGTCCCGAATGCAACGAATGGAATACTTTTGAAGAATCGGTCGTTGAAACGGCCAAGTCTTCCACTGCGCCGAGAGCGCTTAAGGCAGTAGGCGCCAAGCGTATTGATGAAATTTCGGTTGTCGACGAACATCGCTATAATACTAACATCGGTGAGTTTGACCGCGTTTTGGGCGGTGGCATTGTTAAAGGCTCGGTCGTATTCTTAAGCGGTGACCCCGGCATCGGTAAATCAACGATACTTCTGCAAATTTGCGGTTCTATCGACCGTTCGCTAAACGTTTTATACGTGTCGGGTGAGGAGTCCTCTGTGCAGATTAAACTTCGTGCAAAGCGACTTGGAATCAATAATGACAATCTTAAGATTATGACCGTTACCGATACCCAAGCGGTATGTGAATACATAAAGACCGAAACGCCCGACCTTGTAATGATAGATTCTATCCAAACGATGTGCATCGAAGAGTTATCTTCTTCTGCAGGCAGTATCGTTCAGGTCCGCGAATCGGCAAATCTGCTGCTTCGCACGGGCAAGAGCCTTGATGTTCCTATTATCATCGTCGGCCACGTTAATAAGGGTGGCGACATTGCGGGACCAAAGGTGCTTGAGCATATTGTTGATACTGTGCTTTATTTTGAAGGCGACCGTAATCAGTCGTACCGCATTTTGCGCGCTATTAAAAACCGCTACGGCTCTACAAACGAAATCGGCGTGTTTGAGATGAACGATGGGGGACTGCGCGAGGTCGAAAACCCCTCAATGATGCTGCTTTCGGGCAGAAGTAAGAACGTATCGGGCTCAAGTATCGCCTGCGTTATCGAGGGAACAAGGCCGATATTGGCCGAGGTTCAGGCGTTGGTCACAACCACCGGATTCGGTAATCCACGCAGAATGTGTACCGGATTTGATTATAACCGCTATAATCTTATGCTTGCCGTGCTTGAAAAGCGAAACGGCCTCTTTTTCTCAAATCTCGATGCATATTTGAATATCGTCGGCGGTATGCGCCTCGACGAGCCTGCAACCGACCTACCAGTTGCGTTAGCGCTTGTATCGGCATTGCGTGATATTCCGTTGCCCGAGGACCTTGTGGCATTTGGTGAAGTAGGCCTTTCGGGAGAGATACGCAACGTTCCGCGTGCGGCACTTCGAGTCAGCGAGGCGGCGCGCCTCGGCTTTAAGCGCTGTATAGTGCCTAAAACCAATCTAAAACAGCTTGAAGGTATTAAAGCAGATATTGAAATCATTCCCGTAAGATATTTACGCGATGCCCTTGAGCTCATAAGATAACTCAAACCCCAAAGCGGAGGCTTTGGGGTTTATTTTTTTAACCAAAAATTCTTGTCCGCATATGATGTTATGAGAAATCACAATAAACGGAGGAGAAAACTTTGGACGATTTCTTTGATTTTTCACGCATTGCTTTCGGTAATGCAAACCATCCCATGAATACAAAAATCTCAGTAAACAGCGGTATGAACGACGCCGAATGCGGCGTTGATACCATGCCGCTTGCAATGGCCTACGTGCCTATTCAAAAGTTCGGCGTTGTATATGAGCCTGATAAGGCTTTAACTCGCGGAACGATTTTTCCCGACCTTGATAAACCGTTTTACGGCTGTAAAAAGAATTGGAGAGATATGTAATGTATAACGAAAGAGAAAAGCAACTTCGCAGACTATCTTCGGTTCACTTTGCACTCGTTGAACTAAATCTATTTCTCGACACCCATCCGCACGACGAGGAAGCGCTTAAAATGTTTAATTCATATAAAATGAAATATGAAGCCCTTCTTCGTGCATACGAGCAGCAGTACGGCCCTATAACGACAATGGGCGTTATGGGAAACACCGGCTGGGATTGGGTTAAGGGTCCCTGGCCTTGGGAACCGCTTAAGGAGGCAGACAAATAATGTTTCAATATGAGAAAAAATTACAGTATCCCGTCAATATCAAAAACTGCAACCCAAAGCTTGCACAAATGATAATTTCGCAGTACGGCGGCCCCGACGGTGAACTGGGCGCAAGCCTGCGCTACCTGAGTCAGCGTTTTGCAATGCCGTATAACGAACTTCGTGGTCTACTCACAGACATCGGCGTGGAGGAACTCTCTCACCTCGAGATGATAGGCACCATCGTGTATCAGTTAACACGCAATTTGACCGAAGAGGAAATAAAGGCCTCGGGCTTTGATGCATATTTTGTTGATCACACTACCGGAGTTTATCCGTCTTCAGCTGCAGGCGTGCCCTTTACTGCTGCGTACCTTCAGTCAAAAGGCGACGTTTTAACCGACCTGCACGAAAACCTCGCGGCAGAGCAAAAGGCGAGAACGACCTACGATAATATTCTTCGCTTTTGCGATGATCCCGACGTTGCCGACCCGATTAAATTCCTGCGCCAGCGCGAGATAGTACACTATCAGCGCTTCGGCGAGGGACTGCGTCTTGCAACCGATAAACTTGATTCCAAAAATTTCTATGCCTTTAACCCAAGCTTCGATAAGTGCGGTAAATAGGTGAAAATGAGGGCACACTGACGTCGTAACGCGTTGGTGTGCTTCATTTATTGCTTGACAAAAAGCGGCTTATGGCTTAGAATTTACTCGGTTATCAATAATTCGAGAGGATTGAAATAAATATGACAAAGTTTAATAGGGTAACCGCAATGCTTTTAGCAATCGTTATGATGTTTGCTTTATGTGCTTGCGGCGGCGCCGACAAGGACGATTCTTCGTCGGTACCCGTTATCAGTGATGAACCTTCTTCTTCTGAGGCTCCCTCGTCGTCGGAAGCACCATCTTCGTCAGAGGCTCCTGCCTCTTCGAGCAAGCCGCAGGTTTCTTCTAAACCACAGCAGCCCAGCTCTACCCTGTCAAGACCTAACCCCAGCGTTTTGGTTGCTAAGGACCCCAACAACAATATCGACATAGAAGAAAATATCTTTATGGATTCTATGGAGTATACCGGATACAACCTTGCAAAGCACCGCGCTGACGGCAAGATGTGGCAGTATATTTTATCGAAGTACAAGAAGGGTCTTGGCTGGCTTTCCAAAATCAGCTACGACTATGACGGTGGCACCAGCGGCTACGAGGTTAACTCGCAGGGCCTGCCCGACATTGCATACTTTGAAAAGCACGACCTTGTATGCGCATCCTACGTTACATACGTTTACTTTAACTATCTGCCCAACGTAGTTGGCATTGATACCTCATTCCTTACAAAACCCGAAAACCCGACACTGGCCAACGACTGGTACAGAGCGGCTCTTGACTGGGTAAAGAAGGGATATTCCTATGAAATTCCCTTTAAGGCAACCCGTTCGGGCGGCGGTGAAATTCGCTTCACCACCGAACAGAACATCCCGATTGGATCTATCTTCCTTTGCAACAGCATGAGCAATAAGTCCTCTAACTGGGCTTGCCACGTTTCTATTTACGCAGGTTATAAGAACGGCTACCATTGGGTATACCACGTTGGTAACGATAACGGCCCTGAATTCTGCGCTATCGAGCGTTTCTGCTACGGTCCCGATCCGGTTTGGCCGCTCAGCATGATTTCGCCCCCCGTAAACCTTCGCTTTGCTGCAAAGACCGATATCGTTGTTAAGGACGAAAACGGCGCTCCCGTTTCGGGCGCAAAGGTTACCTTAACTTCCAAAATGAACCGTATCTTCGATTTCGGTACCACCAATGCCGAAGGTGTTGTAACCAAGGACGGACTTAACTACGGCAACTACACCATGAAGGTTACCGCACCCGAAGGCTACACCATCGAGAAGCCTACCCAGACCGTTACACTCACCGTTGATAACAACAGTTATAACACTATTGAGGTAGTGCTTAAAAAGAATTAATTAAAAAACCTGATGTCGTTTGACATCAGGTTTTTCTTTTATCTAAAAGTATATTTTTCCGGCTTAACTCTAAAATCGATTTGGCGAGGAATTTCTATTTCGTCTATTTTTTCACCTTTTTTATCGGCAATACCCTTGACGCAGTATGCGTAAAGGTCCGAAAGAATAACTTCCTCTTCCTTAACGTCGTTGAGAATGTGTCCGCCGTTGGCCATTAAAAGCTCAAGCGCTTCTTCAAGGCGACCGTTGTGCGCAAGCGCGTAAATATATGCCGTTTTTGCACGCGAATCATTTTTTATGATTTCCGCGGCGCCGTCAAATATATTTATAACGTCGTCAAACGCCTCGCATCGGTTAAGAATTTGCAAAATGGCTTTTGCGAGTGAAAGGTCATCCTTTTTTATTCGTATGGCCGCAAGTGCGTTTATCTTTGCGGAAGCAAAATTCTTGAAATGCATATTAAGAATCGAAAGACAGTAATATGCCCAAGCGTTTTCTTCGGTGGTAACAGATTTTGTAAGAGCGTTTTTGGCATCCTCAAACATATCCTTACAAAGATATATAACACCGAGCTGCAACCAGGCATACCAGTTATCGGAATCCTTATCAGAAACTGCTTTTTCGAGCAGTTGCGTGAACTCATCCTGGAGCATCCAAGAAGCAACAACGTCGTCAGGGTTATGCTTGCCAACAGTACCCTCGGTAATGAGCGATTTCCAAACGGCCTGTTCATGCGTAAGGGCGCCGAAATCAAGATGAGGGGATAGCGATGCTTCGGAATATGTATCACGCAGCACGTTTTCAAGGCTGCCCCATGCAGAGCCCTCAAAGTGTTTGCAGTCGGCCGGCTTTAAAGCAAAATCAGCCTTTGTTTCGACTAACTCCTTTTCGAGTTCGCCAATATTTACAAGGTTAGATAAGCAATTTTCAATTTCCTCTTGTGCAGCGGTGTATTCGCCGTGAACTGCTTCGCGGTCAGAATTAACCGATCCGTACACCTCAACCCATTCCCACGCAGTATTCGGGGGCATAGGTATGTGCTCGTATTGTGAACGCGCGAGACCGGCTTGTATTTCTACGTAACCGCCCTTACCCGGGAGCGATAGAAAATCCTTCCAGTGATCAGCTCCGGGTCCTTGACCCCATACGAATAATTTACGTCCCTTAAGGCGCGATGTGGAGGTTTGCAAAAGACCGTAGCCATCCTTATCAACGTATGCAATATAACGCGGCTTATTATCGTTTGTGCGATAAAAATAGTCGCGGCTGAGGTCGGCTGTGTTGGTGGGGTACGAAGCATCAAATCCGTCGCAATGGGGGATGGGAAGCTTCATAACAACGCGGTCACCATCAATTATCTCGCTTGTGTAAGCGCAGTCCGCAGAGGTAATTACGCGACAGTCTTTATCCTCAACCACCGCAATATTGCTCCACCAATACATGGGAACAACACAGTTGTTTTGGTTGACGATTCGCATTCTGCAGTGTAGAAACTTAGAGTTTTCGGGCAGATAAAAATCCATTTGATATGTAACGCGTCTGATACGCTCAAACTCATACATTCTGAGTATGGGAGTACCGTCCTCTGCCGTTAGCGAAGCGGTGTGCATTGTTGAACAGGTGAAGGGTGTGTGTCCAACCATGCCGATGTTCCATTCAACGCCGCCGCTTGTCCAAGCGTTGCGCAGCGCCAAATTACAGGGCTGAATAACAGGGTTAAAAAATAAAAGGTCTTTATTATTGTCTTTATCGAAAAGCGAAAGCAACTTGCCGCCTAATGTGGGCGCAAATGTTGCCTTAAGGTGCTCGTTTTCAAGAATAGCAACGTCAAGCTCGGTATCAACACGCTCGCGTGTATAAAGATCCTGCAGACGATAGGGGAAAATATCGCGTACGTCGCCAAAGCCAACAAAGAGCTCGTCGGTTTCGTCAAGCATACTTTTATAACCAATAATTTTGTTTCCGATTTTATTAATTGAGGGCAGACTGCTTTCTTTGCTATAGTCAGCAACCGGAATATTGAGATGTGTAAAAGTAAGTGTGCTTTTCATAATTCACCCTCTAGTCCTTGTGAAATTTTGGAATTCTGATTATTAAAAATAAGAGTGCAGAAATCGCAACTGCAATCAAAAGCCAAGAACCAAACATTAGACTAAAGTCACCGTTTTTAAGAGTGGCACCGTAGAAAGCCGAGCCAACGCCCGCGCCCATATATGTAGCAAAGTCCATAATGCCGGTAACCGAGGACACGTTGCCGCTGGCCGAAAACCTAAGTGGGAACATAGAAAGCATTGAAGTGTTAATAACGTTAATTGCAGCGTTTGTAATACAAAGGCAAATTGCTGCTACAACTATATTATTTACACCAAGCACAAGCGGAATCATCGAAGCGATACAAAGGGCTGCTGCCGTGATAGAAACGTAGTTTTCCTTTTTTCTGAAAAGACCGTAAAAGTAAGGATAGAAAAGTCTTCCAACCATGCCGACAACGGGGATGATGTATAAAAACATCTGCATTTGCGAGAGGGTGAAGTTGTAGTTGGATTGGAAAAATTTCGGCGCCCAGGAAGAAATATTATCTTTAATTACACCGTGCATAACCGCTGGCAGAAGCATAATATATACGCTCGGTATACGCAGAATTTTGCTCATGGGGATATGGTTTTTCTTTTCATCCTTAGCAATTTCCATCTTTTCACTGAACATCGTAAGGGGAAGAAACGCGAGCGTAATAGATAGAATAGCCGGAACTAAGAACGCGGCACCAACGCCGAACACAGTTGTCGAGAAGGTTGCTATGAGCAGACCTAAAACACTGCCGACTGCAACCGAAGAAACTAAAACCGAAACGCTGGTCACGCGCTTGTTTTCGGGCGAAATAAAGGAAATATACGATAAAAGCGAGCCCCAAAGCATACTCTGTGCATAACCGTTAACCGACCAAAGTGCAATAAAAATTGGGAAGGAAGGTAAAAACGAAAGCCCGAGGTTTGCAAGGCCGGAAAGGGTAAGGCCTATGAAAATCATATACCGCGGGTGAACCTTGTCGCCTATAAAACCGTTTAGCAGTCGACCGCAGGAGAAAGCAATGAGAAAAGCACTTCCTATGTAACCGTACTGGGCATCGGTAATGATATGACCCAGATCGGTGGACGCAATCGACAAATTAAGACGTGCTATATATACAAGACAGTAAGATATGTAGCCTATTAAAAACATAAGCAAAAAGTTTTTTGATTTTTTCATCACTTCACCTCAAATCAACATATGGAAATATATCACAAAAGTATAATAATGTCAATTATTATAAGATAATGTAGTTTTATAAACTTGACAATGGTTAGCGAAAGCTAATATAATTAGATAAACAAATAATAAGTGTCCCAGCACGGGATGCAGGGGAAATGGCGAACATACATTTTGTAGTCATTCCTGAGCGATAATATTTTGGTCGGAATGTTTACGATATCCTCGCTACGGTGATATGCCGAAACAAGCAGTGCCGGCTTATATTTTTTGATTGTTTCTTCTCCGCCGATAATACCGTTCAGTTCCTCACCCTCGATATCAAATTTTATAAAATCGGGCGCACCAAAACGGTATGAGAGAGTATCAATAGTAATGCTTTCGGTAACTGTATTACCGCTGTGTGCAGCCTGATTTCGTCCGCCCTCGTTATCGAAGAATATGCTGCCGTTGAGGTAGCTGATTGCGGCGTTCACGCACACGGTGTTTCTTATTTTTTCTGCTGCCAATCTGAGGCGAGCAAAGTTTTTAACACTAGGTTCTACGGCTACGATTTTACCGTAATCAGGCCAAAGTGAAGCAAATTTTTCGGCCGTGTCGCCGATAAAGGCGCCAAGGTCAAATATGGTGGCGTTTTCTTTGAGTTTGAAAATTTCAAGCAGCGTTTTTCCTTCGTTGTCTTCACTGGCAAAAAGATGATTGATTTTACCGCTTGTTTTGAATTTAACAACGTTTTCAAAAACCTCGCGTGAGCGAGAATCGGCTAATGAATCATAGATGAGTTTTAGGTTCCTTTTGTTAACCGAAACGTAATCTTTATCAAAAAATGTGTTGCCGTATACCGGCGCGTCGGCTATGTACAGCTCATGCTCTTCGGCCATGCGCATAACGTTTTCTCTAACCTCAGGCAGGGAACTGCCAAAAGCCACAACAATAATAAAATCTTTTTCCGATGATTTTACTTCCGAATATGATTTAACGGTGAAACCACGGAAGGACTGTCCGCGAACAAAACCGTCACTTGCAAATATTCCGCAAGGGGTTACTCCAACGGAGGACATTTTATCTATTACCAGATCGGCGCCGTTGCCGGTGCCGTATAGGTATATCGGTTTTTTGCTTTCCTTTATCGTTTGCCAAAGGTCAGTCATCCTAATCCCTCCGTTTCATTTTATAACAACAATTATAATGTATTTTCACTTGAATTGAAAGAGGTGTTTAAAATTAAAAAGCAAAAATTTTCGGTTACGGGAATGTCATGCGCTGCTTGTCAGGCAAACGTGCAAAAAGCTGTCGAAAAGTTAAACGGCGTAAATGATGTTTCGGTAAATCTTTTATCAGGAAGTATGCTGGTTGAATTCGATACAGAACAACTTTCCGCTGATGAAATCATCTCGGCTGTAGCCAACGTAGGATACGGTGCTGCCTTACAAACAGATAGTGATAAAACCACCTATAAAAGTGAGTGGGATAAACGCCGTGAAGCCGCTGTTTTAGAGGATCGTCGGGTTAAACGTAGGGTTATTTCTTCCATTTGCATTTTAATACCGCTTATGTACGTTTCGATGGGACACATGGTTGGTCTTCCGCTTCCGTGGTTCCTAAGCGGCAACAGATTATGCCTGTTTGCTGCTGTTCTTCAAGCAGTTTTGACAATAGCGGTTATGATAATTAACCGTAAGTTCTTCTCGTCGGGCGTTAAGGGTATTGTCAAGCGCGCTCCTAATATGGATTCTTTAGTTGCATTAGGTTCAGCCGCATCATTTATTTATAGCGCAGTAACACTCTATTTTATGGTCAAGTCCTATTTGGACGGTGATTTTGCCTCTGTCGCAGCGCAGTATCATCATCTGTATTTTGAGTCTGCCGCAATGATACTTTCGCTTGTTACGGTTGGTAAGTTCTTGGAGGCTCGCTCAAAGTCTAAGACTAATGATTCGCTCGAAAAGCTTATTGATTTAGCTCCAAAAACTGCCACCGTTTTGAGGGATGGCAAAGAAACTGTTATTCCTGCCGAGGAACTGGCTGTTGATGATATTATAGTAATCCACCCGGGAGATACTTTACCTGCGGACGGAATTGTTGTTGAGGGCAGGGGATTTATTAATCAGTCGGCCGTAACGGGTGAGAGCCTTCCCGTCACAAAAGAGGAGGGAGACGCCGTTATTTGTGCTACGCAAAACGTAAACGGTTATTTTAAATTTAAGGCTACGCGAGTTGGCGGCGACACAACTCTCTCGCAAATAATTCGTCTTGTTGATGACGCGGGCAATTCAAAAGCACCGATTGCCCGAATCGCAGATAAGGTTAGCGGAATCTTTGTGCCGATTGTAATTATAATTGCTATCATTACTGCGGCAATTTGGCTGATAATCGGCGCAGGTGCCGAAACAGCATTGCTGCATGCCGTTTCTGTTTTGGTTATTTCTTGCCCCTGCGCGCTCGGACTCGCCACACCGGTTGCTATAATGGTTGGCACCGGAAAAGCCGCCAGATTGGGAATTTTAATACATTCGGCCGAAAGCCTTGAGCAACTGCATAACGTTGATACCATCGTATTTGACAAAACAGGAACGCTCACAGAAGGAAGACCTATAGTAACTGACGTAATATTGTATTCTAAATCAATCAGCAAGGATGAATTCTTAAAGCTGGCCGCATCGCTGGAATCTGCCAGCAATCATCCGTATGCACTGGCTATCACCGAAGAATTTAAAAAGCAGCCAAGCGATTATTATGAGGTTGTAGATTTTAAAAATGTATCAGGCCGCGGTGTTGGCGGAACGGTTGACGGACATGAGCTAATTGCAGGCAACGCCGCATTTATGAAGGAGTCCGGCATTAAGGTTTCGATTATTGCTTCGGGCGTTGCCGCAAGCCTTTCAAAAAAAGGAAAAACCTCGCTACTGTTCGCTGAGGATGGTGCTATTATCGGCATTATTGCACTTTCGGATAAAATTCGCGAAACCTCAAAATCAGCAATTGAAATCTTAAAAGAAATGGGCGTTAAAACCGTAATGCTGACCGGTGATAATCGCTTTGTGGCAGAAACGGTTAAGAACGAGCTTTTAATCGATCAAGCGATAGCTGAAGTTATGCCGGCCGACAAGGAGGCATACGTTCGCAGGCTCCAGGAAGACGGTCGCTGTGTTGCCATGATGGGCGACGGTATTAACGACGCTCCTGCGCTCGCAAGAGCAGACGTCGGCATTTCTGTCGGCGCAGGTACAGATATCGCAATAGAAACCTCCGACGTCGTTTTAATGAAAAATTCCGTCTTCGATGTGATCTCTGCGATAAAGCTCAGTCGTGCAGTTATTAAAAATATTAAAATAAATCTTTTCTGGGCCTTTTTCTACAATATTGTGGGAATTCCGATTGCTGCAGGCGCGTTCGCGTTTATAGGTATAAATTTAAGCCCCATGTTGGCGTCGGCGGCTATGAGTTTAAGCTCGCTTTTTGTTGTAACAAACGCTCTCAGACTGCGTAAGTTTAAGGGTATTGAAATTAAAGAAAAGGATGAAACTTATATGAAAACAGTGTTAAAAATTGAAGGTATGGCTTGCGGTCATTGCACCGCCAGAGTAGAAAAGGCGTTATATGAGGTTGCAGGCGTAAAGTCGGTTGTTATGTCGCTTGAGGACGGCACTGCCACCGTCGAATACGAATGCAACCGCGAAGACCTGGTTGCCGCTGTTAACGCTGCCGGTTATAAGGTGGTTGACTAGTATTTTTGTTGACAAAAAAATACTATAGTTGTATAATTTTCAAGTGCAAGAGTAGGTATTGGGCTTTTGCCTGATACCGCTCTTTATTTTAGTTCCCGATAGGAGAAAAAATTATGACACCTAAAGATATTGATTGGGGCAATTTAGGCTTCGGTTACATCAAAACCGATAAGCGTTTTGTTGCCAATTTCAAGGATGGAAAATGGGATGACGGTGTTCTCACAGAGGATGAGAATATTACTATGAACGAGTGCGCCTGCGTTCTGCAGTATGCCCAGACCTGCTTTGAGGGTCTTAAGGCTTACAGAACTGAAAACGGTGACATCGTTTGTTTCCGTCCCGATCTTAACGCAAAGCGTATGGCCGATTCCTGCGCCCGCATGAAAATGCCCGTTTTCCCTGAGGAAAAATTTGTTGAGGCTGTTAAGGCTGTTGTAGAGGCAAATGCCGATTGGGTTCCGCCCTATGGAACCGGTGCATCGCTCTACTTAAGACCGTATATGTTCGGCTCTGATGCCATTATCGGTGTAAAACCCGCTAATGAGTTCCAGTTCCGTATTTTTGCAACACCCGTTGGTCCTTACTTTAAGGGCGGTGTTAAACCGCTTACCATTCGCACCTGCGATTTTGACCGTGCTGCCCCAAAGGGAACCGGTCATATTAAGGCAGGACTTAACTACGCTATGAGCCTTTATGCTATCGTTGATGCGCACGAGTGCGGCTACGACGAAAACGTTTACCTTGATTCCGCCAGCCGTACTTATATTGAAGAAACAGGCGGCGCAAACATTCTGTTTGTTACCAAGGATAACAAGGTTATCACTCCGCTTTCCGATACAATTTTGCCTTCTATTACAAGACGTTCACTTATGCAGGTTGCGGCTGAGTACTTAGGCCTCGAAACCGAGCAGAGAAGAATTCGCCTTGATGAGGTTTCGGACTTCGTAGAGTGTGGTCTTTGCGGTACTGCTGCCGTTATTTCGCCGGTTGGACGTATTGTTGACGGCGATAACGTTATAACCTTCAGCTCCGGTATGGAGAAGATGGGCCCCACCATTCAAAAACTTTACGATACTTTAACGGGTATTCAGATGGGCAGAATTGCTGCTCCCGAGGGCTGGATTTGCAAAATTAAATAAAGAAAAAGCCTATGAAACAAACAATTATTTTACGAAAATAACATATACCAGCGGTAGTTTCTGCCGCTGGTATTTTTTATATAAAAGGCTTTATGCTATATTATATGCTGTTAAAATATGCGGATTAACAGATTGATTTTATTGCAGAAAATGTTATAATATAAAAAATAGTATTAAATGGTGGTGAGTATTATTGAACCTTTTACATATGAAATATGCGCTTGAAGTTGCGAAATCAGGCTCGATTAATAAGGCTGCTGAAGTGTTAATGGTCGCGGCTCCCAATGTTAGCCGTTCTATAAAGGAATTGGAAACCGACTTTGGCATTACCATTTTTGAACGCACACAAAACGGAACTAAGCTCACACCCGAAGGAGAAGAGTTTATAAACTATGCTAAGGGTGTTCTTAGACAAATTGATGAGATTGAAAGATTTTATAAAACAGGCGCATCTAAAAAACAAAAGTTTTCTATTTCAGTTCCACGTGCCTGTTATATTTCGGAAGCCTTCGCAAATTTTTCAAAATCTCTTTCAAAAGAAGCCGCCGAAGTATTTTATAAAGAAACCAATTCTCAGCGTACAATACATAATATGACAGAACACAATTATAAACTCGGTATTATCCGCTATGCTGAGAACTATGACAAGTATTTTAAAACAATGCTTGAAGAAAAAGGTTTTCAATACGAATTGGTAACAGAGTTTACATATTCTCTTATAATGAGTGCGGATAATCCGTTGGCAAAGAAAGAGGTAATCACCTTTGATGATTTGACCGATTACATAGAGATTGCTCACGCAGACCCATATGTTCCGTCAATGCCGCTTTCAAAGGTTGTAAAAGAAGAATTGCCGGACAATATTGATCGTAGAATATTCATATTTGAACGAGCGAGTCAATTTGATTTATTATCATTAAATCCTGAAACTTTTATGTGGGTATCACCTGCACCGCAAAGTTTGCTCGAACGGTATAATCTAGTACTCAAAAAATGTGCAGACAACAAAAAAGTATATAAGGATGTTTTGATTTATAAAAACGGATATAAGCTATCGAAGCTGGATAGACAGTTCATCACTGAACTGTGTGAATCCAAAAGAAAACATATCTAATTTCATAATTTTAAGCCCAATCTCTGAGTGGAGGTTGGGCTTTGTTTTTTGATTTCGATACAGGGGCTATCGATAAAGATAATACCGATTATACCATTTAAGAATATGCAGAAGGGAAGCTGTTTGTTAAAATAATAACGAACTCAAAAAGAAGGAGGTGCGGCGATGGATAAATGCACTATTTCCAAAGCAACTTTAGGCAGACTTCCAAGCTATCTTGAATTCTTACGAAAACTGCCACCAGATAAGGTTCCTTACATATCGGCAACAGCCATTGCTAAGCATCTTGGTCTTGGAGAAGTACAGGTAAGAAAAGATCTTGCTGCAGTAAGTGGTGCAGGAAAGCCTAAACTTGGTTACGTAACAGCAGAGCTTGTAGAAAAGCTTGAAGATTTCCTTGGATGTAACCAATTAACCTCTGCGGTGCTTGTAGGAGCCGGAAAACTCGGAAGAGCACTTCTACAGTATGATGAGTTTGAAAAATACGGCGTGAAAATTTCAGCCGCTTTTGATTCAAACGAGCGAGCAATTAGTCTTGGCACAAAAACAGAAATCCTTCCGATGAATCAATTTGAATATTTCTGTAAAAACCAAAATATTAAGCTCGGCATCATTACCGTAGGTGAAGGCTCAGCCCAAGCTGTATGCGATCAAATGGTTAAAAGCGGAATAACGGCAATATGGAACTTTGCTCCATGCAAATTAAATGTTCCTGCCAGCATACTGCTTCAAAACGAAAACTTAGCACTTTCTCTTGCACACCTTAACAATCAATTATGTAAATCAAATTAGGAGGCTATAAAAATGGAGACAAAAAATTATTTAGTCGTAGACAGTGTTGAGAAGCTTGAAGAAGCTATCGCACGAGTAAGAGAAGCTCAGAAGGTATTTGCAACTTACACTCAAGAGCATGTTGACAAAATCTTCTTAGCTGCTGCATCTGCTGCAAACAAAGCAAGAATCCCCCTCGCAAAGATGGCGGTTGAAGAAACCGGCATGGGTATCGTAGAAGACAAGGTTATCAAGAATAACTATGCTTCCGAGTACATCTACAACGCCTACAAGAACACCAAGACCTGCGGCGTAATCGAAGAAGACAAAGCCTTTGGTATCAAGAAGATCGCAGAGCCCATCGGCGTTATCGCTGCGGTTATTCCTACTACTAACCCCACTTCTACCGCAATCTTCAAGTGCTTGCTTGCTCTTAAAACTCGCAACGCTATCATCATTAGCCCCCACCCCCGTGCAAAGAACAGCACCATCGCTGCTGCAAAGTTAGTTCTTGAAGCTGCTGTAGCTGCCGGCGCTCCCGAAGGCATCATTGACTGGATCGACGTTCCTTCTCTCGAAATGACCAACACCGTAATGAAAGAGGCTGACATCATCCTTGCTACCGGCGGTCCCGGAATGGTTAAGGCTGCATACTCCAGCGGTAAGCCCGCACTTGGCGTTGGCGCAGGTAACACTCCTGCCATCATTGATGAGTCTGCCGATATTCTCCTGGCAGTTAACTCCATTATCCACTCTAAGACCTTTGATAACGGTATGATCTGCGCATCTGAGCAGTCTGTTATCGTTCTTGAGAGCATCTACGATGCTGTTAAGGAAGAGTTTGCTACTCGCGGATGCTACTTCCTCGATCCTAAGGAAACCGAAAAGGTTCGTAAGACTATCATCGTCAACGGCGCACTCAATGCTAAAATCGTTGGTCAGCCTGCTGCTAAGATTGCAGAACTTGCCGGTGTAACCGTTCCCGAAGGCACTAAGATCCTCATCGGTGAAGTTGAGAGCGTAGAGCTCAGCGAAGAGTTTGCTCATGAGAAACTCAGCCCTGTACTTGCTATGTACAAGGCTAAAGACTTCAACGAAGCATTAGACAAGGCTGACAGACTTGTGGCTGACGGCGGTTACGGCCATACTTCTTCCGTTTATCTTAACGAAGTTACCGAAACTGAAAAGCTTAATGCTTTTGCGGCTCGTATGAAGACCTGCCGAATCTTAGTGAACACTCCTTCTTCTCACGGCGGTATCGGTGACCTTTATAACTTTAAACTTGCTCCGTCTCTCACCTTGGGCTGTGGCTCTTGGGGCGGCAACTCGGTATCTGAAAACGTAGGTGTTAAGCACCTCTTAAATATTAAAACAGTAGCTGAAAGAAGGGAAAATATGCTTTGGTTCCGTGCACCTGAAAAGGTATATATCAAGAAAGGATGTTTGCCGGTAGCTCTTGATGAGCTGTCGACTGTACGCGGTGCTAAGAAAGCATTTATCGTAACCGACACCTTCCTTTATCAGAATGGCTATACTAAGCCGATCACAGACAAACTCGACGAAATGGGCATCGCTCATACCACGTTCTTCAACGTTCAGCCCGATCCTACTCTCGGCAATGCAACTGAGGGTGCAAAGCAGATGGCAGCATTCCAGCCTGACACCATCATCGCTCTCGGCGGCGGTTCTGCAATGGACGCAGCTAAGATTATGTGGGTTCTCTATGAGCATCCCGAAGCAGACTTTATGGATATGGCAATGCGTTTCATCGATATACGTAAGAGAGTTTACACCTTCCCCAAAATGGGTGAGAAGGCATACTTCATCGCTATCCCGACCTCTGCAGGTACCGGTTCTGAAGTTACTCCTTTCGCTGTTATCACCGATGAAAACACCGGCGTAAAATATCCTCTTGCTGACTATGAATTGCTCCCCAACATGGCAATCATTGATACCGATTTCCATATGAGTGCTCCTAAGGGCTTAACTGCTGCATCAGGTATCGATGCTGTAACCCACGCAGTTGAGGCTTACGCTGCAATGCTGGCTACCGACTATACCGACGGTCTTGCCCTGCAGGCTCTTAAGAACATCTTCAAGTATCTGCCCCGTGCATACGACAACGGCCAGACCGATGTTGAAGCACGTGAAAAAATGGCTAACGCCGCTACCATGGCCGGTATGGCATTTGCTAACGCATTCCTCGGTGTATGTCACTCTATGGCTCACAAGCTCGGTGCTTTCCACCACTTGCCCCACGGCGTGGCTAACGCTCTTATGATTGAAGAGGTTCTTCGCTTCAATGCGGCTGAGGCTCCTGCTAAGATGGGTACATTCTCTCAGTACGATCATCCTCACACCCCCCTCGGACATCCGGGACTATTCGTAACACTATACGATCCCGATATTGTAACGGAAGCAAACATTGGGCGACAGCTCTTCGGATATTCCGACTT
>JAFXGK010000025.1 GCA_017513245.1 Clostridia bacterium | reverse complement strand
AGCGGATCGCTGTCGCCCTGCTTACGAAGGTGATGCACCAGCAGAAGAGAGATATTAAGCTCGTCTGCCAACTGCTTCATCTGACGGATTTCATCGTAGTCGTTACCATAAGAGGTATCCACACCGCCGTTACGCACGATCTGAAAAGTGTCGATTGCAACGAGAACGGTGTCGGGATGCTCTTTTACAAACGCACGTATTTCATCGCAGAGACCTTCGGAAAGCGTATGCGCCGCCGTTGCAAAGAAAGCGTTAGAAGGAACATCATCTGTGATTAAACACAGTCGCTCTTGCACACGCCTGAGCGTATCTTCCAAGCAAAGATACAACGTTGTGCCTTTGGTAGTTGGCATATTCCACACGCTTTCTCCTTTGGCGATGCGGATACAAATATCCAGCACCCACCACGATTTACCGATTTTAGGTGCGCCGCCGAGGATTGTTATTCCTTGCGGCAGCAGAGTGTCGATACAAAACTTGGTCGGTTCCAGTCTTGTATCCATTAAGGTTTCACCGTCTATAACGGTGAGTTTCGGTTTGTTTTCAGTCATCTGAAAACACCTCCTGAAATAAAGTAAGGGCGAGAGTCAAAGTTTTTTGCCTTGACTTTCGCCCTTCTACTTGTATTGTGTAAGAAAAAATGATAAAATAATAATTGTCATATACAATATAAAACTATTTGCTGACAAATTAAAGTTAGGAGGTGTTCTCTTGTTCGGATGTATATCTTTTTGCATCGGTGATAAACACATCGAGATTAACGGTAAAAAGTTTTCGCTCGGCGATCTAACAACCGAGTTTTTAAATCTGCCGAAAGATAAATACGCCGCTATGCACGAACAGTTGGAACTTGCACAAAGCAAGTTGAACGAATATATGCGTAGCAAAAAACTTTCTGATTGGTATGAAGCCAACAAGGAATATATAAAGCTCGATGCTATGATCTGCGAATTCCCCTGCCTTGAACTTGTGCGAGAGGAGACAGATATTTTTGCAGAGGCGGAACAGTTTACGGCACAGCAATCGATGTTTGAAACTGATGATTGTGAGCTTTCCGAACACGACATTGAGGTACTAAATAAAATTACCGCCTACGAAGATTACCTTGAGAATCCAAATAATTATGGCGGTGTAAATAAAGAATATTTCAGAAACACAACGACCGATAAGGAGTTTTGCGTTACTACACCACAGCCGCCAATTCCTGAACTGCCACCCGAAAAAACAAGAGCGTTGCTGATTTATCCGGGAAATATTGCGGTAAAATGGAAGTATTATAAGGACTACTGCGATGCATATGCGAGAGCACTTTACGATATAAACTCGTTCAACACAACGATATTTAATTTCATAAAATTCTTTTTATCCTCTCTGAATAAGCTTGATGCCAACAACTACGCAATGGCTCTTGATGACTTATTCAACCATCCCCGCGCTGAAAAGTTTATCGCCAATCCGGTTGAGGGTTCGGGATACTTTACCGCTAACGATCCAGTGATCCTTCGCCATATGCCGAGAGAAACTTTCGAGGGGTCGGGAGAATATAAAATCTATCAGTATTATGAGGTGGAGTCGTTACAGGCACTGCTCAAAATGGATTTTTACAAGGCATTGGAAGTGGGATATATTATCCGCAAATGTGAATACTGCGGCAGATATTTTCTGCTGAAAAAGGGATACCACACTAAGTATTGCGATAACCCTGCACCCGATAATCCAAGGTACACCTGCGCTCAGCTTGGTTATCACCGCAAGGGAATAAAAGAATTACAGGCTGACAATCCCAAGGCTCAATCCTTGCGCCGTTGTTACCTTCGTATCGACAAAGATTTCTCACGGGGAGTGATAACACAAGAAGAAAAATATAAATTATACCGCACGGCGCAGGATTTATATTACGATGCAACCGTGAGATCAGGAACGTCAAACGAAGAATTCGAAGACCAACTTGCATCTAAAAATCTATATCCGTTGTGTGATGTAGTTCGTAAAACAAAACCGCGAGGCAGACCGAAATCAGAGTAAAGTACGGTTTATGGTACACATCGTTTGTTAGAATTATAGTGGAGGAGGTGAGCTTATGACCAACGAAGAATTGATTTTAAAGTTTTATGACGGTGATGAAACTATTTTAGAAAAACTTTATAATAAAAATATCGGTTTTATCCGCAGTATCGCAAAGGAAGTTGCCGTGAATTTTAACTGTTATAATAAAAGTGCGGAGCATCCGAACAAATTGACGGCACATTCCAAATATGTTGTGAATGAACTTTTTCACGAAGGTATGCTTGAGTTTTTCGCTCTTCTTCGGAAAAAGAAATACGAACCGGAACGGGCAAAGCTCACTACCTATCTTTATCCTCGCCTGAAGGGTGCAATGTATCGGTGGATGGAATGCAATCTCGGTGTTCTTTTCTTTGATTCTGAGGATATGGCGGAGCTGCGGAGAGCACAGCAATTATATTACGACACGGGCAAGGAGCCGGAGGAAATTGCAAAGGAACTTGGCATTCCCCTTGAGGATGTTGCTCGGCATATAGGATATAACACTCATTTTCTTTCGGTTTATGACCTTATACCTTATGAAAACGGAGAGCCGTATGATCCGTATGAACGACTGATGTCGAACAAGTTAACCGTATCTACGGATAGAATAGTATATCATAAGCTCTGCCTTGTATTTTTAAAGGAATTATTTGATGCACTGCCGAAAAAAGATAGGGAAATCCTCGGTGGTTCTTATGCTCTGTTCGGTTATAAGCACGTCGACCTTGACGAGCTTTGCTAGGAGCATATGATGAAGCCGGACGGAATAATGAAGGCTCGGAAAGCTGCAATCCGTAAGATGCGTGAAAAATATCCCGAAAGCAGTTTGCGATTATGGAAATCGGTTTACCGCACAGTAATGCGCGAAGCGAAACGGTATCACGAATAAAAAACGCCGTACAATCGAACAGAAATAGTTTTATCGACCCGTAGGCTGTTTCAGTTAAAACAAACGTCTACAAAGGCAAAATAAAAAAATACCCACCGGATGTTGTGGCAAAGTTCCGTGAAGAACCGCCTCATCCAGTGGGTATTTTTATGCTTATTTTAAGTCTGTATTTTTAGAGTCCATGCATATGCAGACATACCAATAATATCCGTCATACATCACCCCGACTGCCATGTAGGTGTACTTGGAGCTGCCGACATACGACCAGTGTCCTTTGCTGTTTCTGAAACCGTTGGCTATGGAGTAGGCTATCTCGTCAGCGGTGCCGCCCCAATTGCCTTTGCCGATGGCTTCGCGCACATTGGCGGTATAATAATTTTCCTCGCCCTCTATACCGTATAGCGACCAGTCAACATATTCGCCGTACTGTAGGGCTTCGGCGGCTGCTCGTTGGTCTGCGGTATCGTGAGCAAAATTTGTTTTAAGCTGCGTGCATCGGTATTTACAGTATTCAATCAGTCCGGGGATGACAGTTGCGGTGACATCGCCCTGCTCGGTGCGGAACTTATTTATGTATTCTGCAACCTTCTGTGCCACTAAATCCGCACTCGGCTTCGGTGGAATTATGATTTCTTCTGTAGGCGGATCGTCTATTTCCACTATGGTGATGCATCCGTTATCCTTTGGATTTTCCACCGCCGATGACTCGGTCGGTTTTGTTGTTACCGTAGATTTAGGTTCTTCCGTTGCCTTTGCCGTTGTTGTCGGCTCTGTGGCGGTCACAGTCGGCTCGGTTGCCTGATCCTTGCTCTCGGTCGAGACAGGCTCTTTTTCTTTCTCTGTCGGATCTACCGCTGTCGTATGCGGTGTTGTTTCGGTTGGTGTTTCTGTTATTATCGTTTCTGATACCGTTGTCGGCGAACTTTCGATATGCGGCGGTGCGGAGTTGCCACCGCATCCCACCATACCCACGAGCACCCCACAGCAGAGAAGCAATATAATTATTCTTTTCATGTTTGTTTGACCTCCTTTGGCAACACAAACATATACTATAAAACCTCTCACAAGTCCAGCAAAATGGAGAATATTTTTAAACCTCGAAATATGACTTGCAATACCTCGCTTTCCAAGTTAACATACCGAACACCTTGTAGAAACTATGCTTTCGGGCATATCAAGGTAATTTCGGCAAATCATACTTTTCGGGTAAAATATAAGTAAATCTATCCGGAGGTAAATACGATGAAAGGAAGAATTTTAACAGAAACCCAAATAGCGGCGTTTGCCGTATATCTCAAAAGCGAGGAAAAAAGCGAAAATACCGTAGAAAAATATATCCGTGATGTAAGGGCGTTTGTCGCCTATGTTGGCGAAGCGGAGATAACAAAGGAAACAGTTATCGCCTATAAAAACAATCTGTTTTCCGAAAACTATGCCGCACGGAGCATTAATTCAATGTTGGCATCAATCAATAGTCTACTTTCATTTCTTGGATGGTCGGATTTGAAGGTGAAGTCTATCAAGCTACAACGTCAAATCTACTGTCCTGAAGAAAAAGAGCTGACCAAAGCAGAATATATGCGGTTGGTTCACACCGCCAAGCAAAAAGGCAACGAACGTTTGAATTTGCTGATCCAAACGATATGCGGAACCGGTATTCGTGTCAGTGAACTGCAATATATCACAGTCGAAGCGGTAAAGTGCGGTGAAGCAGTTGTTTCGCTTAAAGGAAAAACACGCTCGGTATTTATTGTTCGTGAACTGCAAAAGAAATTGCTCCGCTATGCAGCAGAGCAAAAGATTACGACCGGTGCGATCTTCATAACCCGAAGTGGCAAGTCGATGAGCCGAACCAACATTTGGCGTGAAATGAAAAATCTTTGTGTGCAAGCAGGGGTAAATCCGCAAAAGGTGTTTCCCCATAATCTGCGACACCTATTTGCACGAACCTTCTACGGCATCGAAAAGGACATTGCCAAGCTCGCCGATATTCTCGGTCACAGCAGTATCAACACTACACGAATTTATATTATCACTACCGGCAACGAACACCGTCAGCGTATGGAAAATATGCGGTTGATAATATAAAAATAGCCACCGAAAACGGCGGCAAGTACATAATCCGCATTATGTAATCAATAGTTAGTTAAATTCTGTTGATTGATTAAAAATCAACGAGTGTATTATACCATATTTCTCCAACAAAAACAATCCCTTTAATGAAAAAGTATGATTATGCTTGAAATTGTCGTAAAAATAGCGCACCAAATAAAGCCTTTACTTTACCGATACAGCAAAGGCTTGCTTTGTTATGCCTTTTTTGATGTGGTATATCATTGCCACAATCAAAAAGGGTTATTTTTGTATGTGAGTCTATTACATAATGCGGATTATGTTGCAATCAGTTTTATATAAATGGGGTATTGTGATGTTAAAAATCTTTGTAACCGGAGATAACCATATCGGCTTGAAATATGCAAGCCACGAACAAGCGGCAGTTCTTGCTTCCAGCAGAATTACGGCTTTTGAAGGTATGGTTAAAATCGCTAATCAGGAAAACTGCGCCCTTTTCGTAATCACGGGCGATTTGTTTGAGAATACATACAGCGTATCCAAGAGGGAGATAAAAACTCTTTTGGATGCGCTGTCTTGCTTTAATGGAACTGTAGTTGTTCTTCCCGGTAACCATGATTATTATGACAAAGACGTAAAGGTATGGCAGTATTTCAAGGATGTTATGGCATCCCACGATAACATTATGTTGCTTACCGAGTACCGTCCGTATAAGCTTTCTGCAAACGGTGCAGATGTTGTTCTTTATCCTGCACTTTGCACATCACTGCATTCTGCTCCAGGTCAGAACAATCTTGGTTGGATCAAAGAAACCGAGATTGAAAATGACGGTGTTTATCATATTGGTATTGCCCACGGTGCTGTTGAAGGCGAGACCATTGACAATGAAGGTCAATATTTCCTTATGAAGCGTTCCGAACTTGAGCGCATCCCCGTTGATACTTGGCTTATCGGCCATACTCACGTTCCGTTCCCTCGCAATTTAACTGAAGAATTCACAAGCGGTAATAAAATCTTTAATGCGGGTACCCACGTTCAGACCGACGTTTCCTGCAACACCGAAGGTCAGTGCTTCATCGTTGAAATTGATGAGAACAAAAATGTTCGTGCCAAGAAAACGATATCGGGTAATCTGCGTTTCTATCGCAAGAATATCGCTGTTACTGCAGGAGAAATGGAAAATATCTTAAATCGTGAACTTGCTGATCTTTCCGAAAACAGTGTCGTAGATATTATCCTAACCGGTGCTGTATCCGCCGATGAATACGAAGATAAAAACGAAATCATCGATAATGCGCTTTCTCGCTTCGTGGAAGGCACCTGCAATGACTATGCTCTCAGCAAACTCATTTCAAAAGAATTGATTGAGTCCGAATTTCCCGAAACCTCTTTTTCCGCAAGTTTACTGAATGCGCTTTTGGATGAGCCGAAGGAAGCACAGCTTGCCTATGAGCTTTTGAAATCTTTGAAGGAGGGCAAATAAAATGAAAATCACTAATATATCCTGCACACAATTTGCCGGCGTTCGCGACCGCAACGTTTCCTTCACAGATGGAATCAACGTAATCTATGGCAAAAACGAAAGTGGTAAAAGTACCCTCGTAAATCTGCTTTCCCGTACCTTGTTCCAAAACGCAAGACTTGATCGCAGAAGCGATAAGGATTTCTATGATTTATATTTTCCAGGTGCTAAAAAAGGTAGTAATATCACCGGCGACTTTGCCGATGGCAAAATCACTTTTGAAACCGAGAATGGTACTTACACTCTCTCTAAAGAATGGGGCTCCGATTCCCGCTGCACCCTTTCCACACCCGACGGTGTTATCCGTGACCAAAGCAAAATTGATGAGATATTAAAAGAAGCTCTCCTTTACGGTGAGGGCGTCTACTCCGATATGCTCTTTTCTTCCCAACGAAATACCGACGTTTCTTTGCAGACAATTTTGGACGCTTCCAAGAAAACCGATGCAAAACAAGAAATTGCCGATGCCGTATCACAAGCTTTTGCCGAAAGCGATGGTATCTCGGTGGATGCTATCGAGCAGGCAATTATGGCAAAAATTGATGAGATCGCCGGTAAGCATTGGGATTTCGACCGAGAAGCACCCGTTCGCAAGGCCGGTCGTTGGTCTAACGGACTTGGTGAAATCTTAAAAGCATATTACGCCTTGGAAGATGCCAAAGCCGTTCTTGAAGAAATTTCTCGTTTGGAGCGTGAGGCAGACCGTGCCGCAAATGATTATGCCGATAAGGATAATGTCGCTCGCATTGCCGAGGAAGCATATAACAAGTTCAACACCTTTGCAAGCCGTCTTGCCGTTCAAAGCGAGCGCAAAAAGACTATCGACCGCATTGATAAAGAGCTTTTGAAAATTGCAGAGGTTTTAGCAAACTGGCCAAAACTTGCCGAAGATCTCGAAAAAGCAAAGGCTTTACAAACTGAAAAAGCAAGCCGTGATTTGCTTGATAAATATGAAGCCGCCAAGACAATTCACGCAGAACTTACCGAACTCAAAAAATATATTCCGCCTTATCAGCCAACCGATGCTGAAATTATGCAGGTCAAAACTGCACAGCGTGGTATCAATTCACTTGAAAACAAGCTTTGCGGTATGAACATTACTGCCGCTATCAATATGCTCGGCGGAAATAATGTTGAAATCACCTCTGTTCGTACAGGTGAAACAGTAGACGCATCAAACGGATTCGCTCCTATTACCGAAGCAGTAAAAATTACTGTTCCCGGTGTTATGGAAATGCAATTGTCTCCTGCAGACGTAGATGTTAACGCCATTGAAGAACAGCTTGCCGAACAGCAAGAGATTGTTGACAAAATTCTCGGCAGATACAAGGTGGAAAACTTAGCAGAACTTGAGCAGTTGGCTAAAACTATTAATGATACCAAGTCTAAAATAGATACTGCCAATAGCCGCTTGGTCATACTCTTGGGTTCTATTTCCTACGAGGAGCTTGAAGCCGCAGCAACCGGAATTACTGTAGCTGTTCGCACAAAAGAGGAAATTGACAGCGATATACTCTCTGTTTGTGGCAGTAATGATATTGCAAGATTTATTACCGCAAAAGAAACTATTGTGGACGGTTATGTGACCGAATATAGCAGTGTAAACGATCTCAAAGCTAAAGCCTTTGATTTAGAAGTCGAACTCAAAAAGGCAAAAGACTCCGTTTCGGGTGCGGAGGATATTCCTATTGAATATCTCAGCATTACCGATCCCGATGCTCATCTTGAAAGTTTACAGAATGACTTAAAATTCAAGCAAAGTCTTCGTGAAACAGCACTTACTTCTAAGACTGCTGCCGCAAGCAAACTGGAAAGCTATAAAGAAAACATCAACGGCGACCCTATAGCCGATGTAGAAAAAGCAGAGCGTGTCTTTGAGGAACAAAAAACGTTACTTAACCATTGGCTCCATATTGCAGAAGTTTTCAAGGCTCAAAAAGAAAATATACACGACAATCCGATGCAGGATATTGCCGACCGCTTTACTCATTATCTCAGCATTATCTCCAGCGGCAAGGTTTCTTCAGAGTTCCCAGAAGCTGATAAGTTGAATATGAACATTTACAGCGATAATAAGTTGCTTGATTACGGCAAATTGTCCGAAGGCACCAAGGAAACCGTTTCTCTTGCTTTCCGTCTTGCTGTGCTTGACCATCTGTTCCCCGATGGCGGCGGTGTGATAGTCTTTGACGATCCGTTCACCGATATGGATGCTGATCGTACTGCACAGTCTTGCGAGCTCATTAAGGAATGTGCCAAACAGCATCAGGTTATTTTCCTTACCTGCAGAGAAGGTTATCTCGATATGCTGGGCGGAAATAAAATCATATTCTAAGGCGGTGTGTTGTGTGATTGAATTGCTCAAAACATTATCTACAGCCTTGAACGATGAATCAAATAATATTGTAAAACACATTAGCGAAGGTCTTGCGTTTACATCTGATTTTTTTGATACAGTTTACACTTTTGAGTCTATTCAACAACGTCCAAGAGCATTATGGGGAAAATGTGGAGTGTATATTTTTGTAATTAAAACTCCTGTAATCCTTACAACTGATGAAGTTCGCAAATGGAATAATGTTAGAGGGGCTAAATTTAAAGATTATAAAAAGAAGAACCTCAAAATTGGCGATTGCTTATATGTTGGGTCTGGAGATTCAATTTATAGAAGAATGACCGATCATTTTAACACAACCGGTGAAAGCACTGGCTTAAAGTTGGGGTCTCCTAATCGTAAAAAAGTCTTAAATTGCATTAAAGTATACGCTTTTCCTTTGCAAAGCGAATATAGACCATATTCATCTATAATTATGCGAGAAATAGAAAAACGATTACATAATACCTTAAATCCTGTTGCGGGAAGTAGCAGGGTTTAGGTACAGGGAGGACAAAAATGTTTGAACCTTGGCAATTAGCCGCAATGGATGATGCCGGTTATAACGGCATTCGTGATGAACATATTGACCGTGTTGCGGAATCTTTGCTTTCAACCGGTCTCACCGAAATTGACCGTAGTACATTTGATTATCATTGTCACAAATGCGGTATTGATCCTAACAATTTTACGCAAGCAGATTTAGAACGTTTGCAAGAGAAATTAAATGAATAGGAGATAAGAATGAGAAGCGCAGGATGGTGTGCATATATGCAGTCGCAACTCGAACGTGAGGAACGACAAAAAGAATATGAAAGAAAACATGCCGAACGAGAAGCGTGGAAGATGGAACATATGTCTTCCGAAAACTGTCCCTTATGCGGAAGTACTATGTATATCCGTGAAGGAAAATACGGTAAATTCCTTGGCTGTAGCGATTATCCTAATTGCAAAGGAACAAGAAAAATGAAGTAACAAAGAAAAACAAAGGAGGTAACCACAATGAATGATTTTATTGTTGAAAATGGTGTATTGACCCAATACACTGGCAAGGCTAGAGTTCTTGCTATCCCGGAAGGAGTTAAATCAATAGATCCCAAGGCATTCGCTGATTGCAAAAATATTAAGAAACTGATTCTCAACGAAGGTCTCGAATGCTTTAACGAAGAATGTCTTTCATCTTTTATAAACGGAGAGGAGAAGCTTGCTCGCATACTCATTCCTTCCACTGTAAAAGAAATTATACTTGCCGGCAAATCAGGTGTGTTAGGTGGTAAGGTTAGTTATTCTATCCACGAAGAAAATCCGAAGTATTTTATGGATGATGACATTTGCTATGAAGTGAACGAACAAGGCAAATACATTGTGCTTTTCTGTCAAAACAAGATGCTCGGTCATGTCATAATTAACGACGGCACAATTGCAATTTCGGATTGTGCATTTGCAACACCTCAAAAGAATTTTGATGATAGTCCCGAAGAAGAATTCGATTTTGATGACGAGAATTTTGACGATGAGGATTTTGATTTCAACTTTGATTTTGATTTCGACTATGATGATGACACTGTTGGTGTTTTTGCGCGCCTGCAGAAAATCGAGTTGCCGGACACCTTGGAAAAGATTGGTGTTAATGCATTTTCAAAATGCGAAGCTTTGACGGAGATTGTTATCGGTCCTGCCGTAAGTTTTATTGACGCAACTGCTTTCACTGGCTGTAAGAAACTTAAGAAAATCACGGTATCTCCGAACAATGCTTATTACACCGATGTAGATGGCGTACTGTTTGATAAGAGCATCAAGACCCTGATAGCTTTTCCCGAAAGCAAAAAAGCAGACAAATACGAGCTGCCTGCAACCATTGAAAACTTTGGTACAGCATTTGCAAATGTCCAAGGCATTAAGGAGCTTCACTTGTCGTCCAATATCACCAAATTGGTCAGAAATGCATTTCCTGAAAGCTGTAAGATAAAAAAACTGTACATTAAAAACGATATAAAGGACGTTGATCCTTGTGCATTCGGCGAAGAAGCTTATGAGTCTGTGACAAGGGATGAACCTATTGAAGTATATGTGGCTTCAAATTATTACTTCACTGATTATGTACAGGGAGTTATGAAGAGCCCTCAGGGTGATATTTCTGTTACCAACGAAAATGACACCCCCGAAATCAAGAAAATTAAGAAGCAGTTCGCCTTCAAAAAAGTAGCAGATGGCTTGTGTATTACACAATTCTTGGAGCCTTCTCACGGGCAGAAAAGTAGTCCGACTGTTGTGATCCCTGCGATGTTGGGAGATCAGCCTGTTGTTGAAATGGGTGCCAACATGTTTGGCCAGTTGAGCTACGGCATTGAAACTATTATTATTTCCGACGGCATTAAGAGAATTGGCCAGTCCGTTTTGTTTGGTCATTCCAATCTTGCTAAAATTGTTTTCCCTGCCTCTGTGGAAGAAATTAGTCCCTGGGTTTTCTCTGATGAAGAAAAAGAATACAAAGATCTCTACCTGCATGGGGATGATCTCGTAGTAGTTGTGGAACCGGACAGTTATGCCGAACAGTTCATAACAACCTATAAGTACGAAGACGGCACTCGTCCCAGAATCGTAATTAACGGCGAAGGTGCTGACTATCTGAAAATGGTCGCCGAAGGTAAAGGTTATAAAGCCGTTCTGCAAGAGGGCTTGGAGCCCACCGACCGAGTGATCGTCCCCAACACTTACCGCAATAAGCCGGTCACAAAGGTTGTACTTTTTGAATTGGACGAGAGTTATGGTTTCGATTATGGCGAGATTCCCAGTGAGATTATGGCGCTGAGTATTCCTGAGAACGTCAAAGAGATTGTACAACTCAAAAAGTTTAGACCCGTTGGAAAGACACATGATAATCTTCCGAACATCAGTGTTGCTGAAGGCAACAATCATTTTTGGTCTGATGGTATTGCGTTGTATTCGAAGGACCAAAAAACTTTGCTGCAGTTGATTGATTATTCTGTTGAAGAGTATGCCGTCCCCGCTGCAACCGAAGTGATCTCTGACAAGGCATTTGAAAATTGCGCTGCCATTAAAAAGATCATTCTATCTCAAAATATTCGTATTTTGGGAGAACAGGCATTTTCTTGTTGTAGGGCTCTTGCTGAAATTGTTGGCATGGAGCGTGTACAAGAGGTTGGACGCAATGCAATCTACGGCACCGCCTATGAACAGAATCAAGAATATATCATTATTGGCAATACCCTGACAAAGTATAGTGGCGAGCAATCCGTGTTTAAGGTTCCTGAAGGTGTTGAAGTAATTGGCGAAGGCGCATTCCGTACCTATTCCTATGGAAAGGCCGTGGACAAACTTGAAGAAATCGTGTTGCCGTCTTCCATCAAGAAGCTGGCTTCTGCTGCCTTCAGTGGAAGAAATGCTTTGAAAATAATCAACCTGCCTGAGGGTTTGACCACGATTGACTATGATGTATTTACGGGCTGTGATGCTTTGGACAGTGTACATATTCCGTCCACTGTCACAGAGCTTTCGCCGAGTGCATTCTCCATTAGAGATTGGGACCGCCAAAAGTCCAAAATGACCGCAATTACTGTCGCTGACAACAACCGGAACTATTGTGCTGTTAACAATGTACTCTACAATAAGGCAATGACAGAGATCCTTCTGATTCCCGCCAATGCAAACATTGAGGAACTGGTAGTTCCCGCCACAGTAACAAAAATCAGTGGTGCAAACAGTTGCAGTAACATCAAGAGAATTGTGTTCAAGGGTTCTGTTGATGCTTGGAATAGTGCTTTTGCAAATTGCACGTCTTTGATCGAAGTGGTCTTTGAAGGCGAGTGCAGTAAAATTGCGGATTATGCATTTAGCGAATGCAAAAAACTGAAAAAGGTTACTTTCGCAACTGACCTGCGTGAGATTGGTGCAAGAGCCTTTAATAAAACCGGTATAAAAGAGTTGGTGCTTCCTGAAACTGTTATCCACATAGGTGAGGAAGCATTTGCCGGAACGGGGATTAAAAAGATTTCGCTTCCCAAATCCGTCCGCACATTGGGATGGGGTGCATTCTCTTGCGTGCCTGAGATTGAAGTTTACGATACTATCGACCCTGAAGCAAAGGCTGCCGACAAAGCAATCGATACCATGAATGGTCGTCCCAATTCCTTGGTTGGATACATTGGTATGGGACCAGCTAATGCAATGTGGGAGTGCGCGGCAAATCATAAGTGGGTCAATTACACAATCGTAGTAAAATCTGCAGATACCGATGAAGTGAAGTACAAAGTCTGGATGGGTGCAGATGGTTCCCAGAGACAGTATTATTGCTTCCTGTCTTCTGCATGGGGACATAACGCAACCTTTGCATTTGCTCAATTGGATGAATTCTTCTCTAAAATTAGAGGTGCTGAGCACAAACTGCAAGTTGCACAATATCGCTTGGAGTATCCCTACGATTTGTCGGATGCAGCGAAAGCTAAGTACGAAGCATATGTGAAGAAGAATGCCAAGAAAGGAGAATAACCATGTCACAATATAGCTCCAGAATTCATATTAAAGTCACAGAACCTTCGGTCTGGGAAAAGTTCAAAGATGTAGATGATGCAGAATTTGGATTAGCCGGTCTAACAGAGGAAGGTTGCACATCGTTTGTTTTAGACGACTGGTTCTGCGTAGAAGACGAACTCCATGGAATTGTTTCTGCGCTGGCTGAAACCTTAGGCAAGGACGGCATTATTATCGCAGACACAACCAATATTAATGTGGATCCGTACGCATATATCGTATATTCCGCAGGTTATGGTGTACATGACAAGTATCATAATAATTCTGAATACTGTTTTGAAACGAATATTTCTGATTTGATTGAATGTCTCAGTTACAGAAATCATTTTGCATTTAATGCAAAAGAATTAAACATACTCAAGCGCAATGGTATCGAGCGAGTTAAGGAAGGCCGAAAGTTCGTGTTTAAGAAACTTTTGGAGAATGAAGGCTTGGAAGAGGAAATCTTCCTGACTGAAACGCGATTTGAAGGTAGAACCCAGCGGATTGAAACTGTGAAGAAGGGCGATTCCGTTAAACTTGCTCACGATACGAGCGATAAAACCTATAAGAACAAGGTGGAAGTCTTATCTGAAGCAGGTTCTCTTGGTTTGCTCGACGATAAGTCGGCAGAAATTATGGCTCCGATTATCGACGCCGGTGAAAAGGAATATACGGTAGTTATTCAAAATGTAATTCCTCAATCTATACGTGCACCCAGATGTCAAACAGCAGTTGTTTCTGTCCATATCCAGTTTAAGGTTGAACCCTTAGAGGACGAGGAAGAAGACAAACCTAAGAACAATACTTCCACGAAGACTGTTGGTGGGTCTGATGATGTTGCTTTCAGTTATGGACAAATTGATGACATCGGAACCGGTTTTTATGAAGGCATCTGGAACGGCAAAGAGTTTGTGATTCCTAAGGATGCTACCATTGCGGTTTCTGCTAACGGCAAAACGGTAAATGTTAAGGTTCAAGCCAAGAAGAAAATGAAGGAAATTGCCCAAAAGTTTGAAACTCCGTTATGCGGGAACGAAGCAGCAGAAACTTTTTATGACCCAGCAAGTGCGGTTAACGGCAATTTAGAAATGAATGGTATCGGAGAATATCAGCAATACCTTTACGAAGTGTCTGATGATGCAGAGCAACTGAATATAGAACAAATTGGACATAGAGTGAAGTTGTTTGCAAAAGTTGTTTCTCTTTTGAGTGAGGAAGCGGTTTTAGCCAAAATTATTGATGCCGCTCCCAAAAAGAAAAACGGAACACTATATGCAAAGCGTGTTACGCAAGTAGCCTCTCTTTTCTGTATGGAAAAAGACGCATCTATGTATGTTCTATGCGCTGTTGCAAAGGATGATTCCACCCTTGTAATGGAAATCCGCACCATCGTGACATCCGATTTGGAAAAAGCAGAATCCGATGTCATCACAGAGTACAATTTATTCAGATAATTATGATTTACTTAAAGAAAGAGAAGGTATCAAAATGAGCCACAAAACAGTGTATATGGGCATATCTGCCAATAAATTAAAGGGAGATGTTTGCCTCGAAAACATTTCAGCATATGTTGAGAAAACTATGAAAAAATATGTTGAGGAAACAGCTAAAGAAGAAAATATTAAGTGTGATTGGTATGTGATTGGTGGACGTTGGGAAGGTGCAGTTGGAGCGGTTAAGGGTACAGAAAATGTATTACTTACTGAAAACGGATTGTTTGCATACCAACTTTTTGACCAATACGATGCAATAATCAACAATGGTCAGCGTGGACCTTATTTTGTTGATGATGTTGAGTATATTCCCATCAATGCCGGATTGAAGAAGGCTATTGCGTGGGATGCGATTTCAAGATTAGATCAATATAAAACTTTCAAATTCTTGGAACTTGTTCTTAATAGAGACCCTCGTCTTGGAGATAGTTTACCAGATGGTTATGAAATCAAAAATGGTGATCTTTATGCAGGAGAAGATAAATCGTTGTTTTTAAAAAATAACGAAACCTTTAGTGAGTGGGTTGAGCGTTTGGGCATACAGTTTGGGCGTGCAATGATGCCGCCAGATGCCTATATTGACACAAAAGGTGTATGGCATGATGATAATGATGCTTGGGCGGAATTTGAAAAGATTGTTATGAGTGGAAGATTTGAAGATTTACCTGAAAATCAAGAAGAAGCAGCACAACAAGCCTATCTTGAAAACTATGAAAAGTTTATGGATGAAGAACTTAAGGACGATGACTGCTTTGTGATTTTAGACTGCCATTGTTTCCCGTAAAAATCATGAGCCTTGCGGTGTTTGTGCCGCAAGGCTCATTTTATACATATATGATTTTTTCGTTTATAATTTCGGTAGTTCTTTGCTGGATGTTATTCATCCGACCAACCCATTCTATTTGATTGTCAGCTTTGAGTTGTTAAAGGTTTCTCATATAAAGCAACGACACAGAATCTACATGATTCTGTGTCGTTGCTTTTTCGCACTCGTCAATCGGCTTATTTCATAGGATATTCAAAACATCCTTATGACAACCCGCCTTCGCGAGGACGGATTTTCTTTTTTATTATACCTTGATACCTAAAAATACGTGTGCTATAATAAAATAAACGGATATACTTCGACCGAATATCCGTTTGTAGGCGTTTTTTCGGTCACCGACTATGAACGAGTTATAAATAACTAATATGAAATGAGGGGTTTTTATGAAAAAGAATTTATGTTTAGTTTTAGCGCTTTGTCTTACTGTATGCTTGCTTTTCTGCGCCTGCGGCAAGAAGTCCGAAACCAAAGAGCCTGAAGTCTTCACAGCACCCGAGGGCTACGTATCGGTGGTGCAGGTAACCATTAACCCCACCGTCAACCTTTATCTCGATGCAGATGAGGTTATTTTGGCCGTTGAATACGTAAATGACGATGCCAAAGAATGCTATGAAAAAATTGAAAAGGACCTCGTAGGCAGTAAGCTTGCCGACGGTGTCGAAAACGTTATAAAAACCGCCGAGGCAGACGGTTATTTAGATGAAAATAAGGCCGTAACCATCGACGTTGTCGAGTCCAAGGTTGCTGATGAAAAGCTCGATATTCTCTCGGTTGCAACGACGGCTGCCGATACTTACATTGCCGAAAATAAGATTGAAGCCGAGGTAAAACTTACCGAGGAAACCAAAAAGGAAGTAGAAGAAAAAGAGGCCGAAGAAAAGGCCCAGGCTGAAAAGGAAAAAGCCGAAAAAGAAAAGGCTGAAAAAGAAAAGGCCGAGAAGGAAGCAGCCGAAAAAGCCGCTGCCGAAAAGGAAAAGAAGAATCCTCAGAAGAATCTTAAAAAGAACGTCGAATACACAATTTTAAGGCAGGGCGAAACCGAAGAAGTCCTCACCGGAATCCACATGAAGTTTAAGGATGACGGTATGTATTCCTATGCCATGGTACCGTACCTTAACGACCCGTACGGCGAGGGTGACTTTATTATGTATAACGGCAAGAAATACTTTGTTGCCGGCGGTGGCGGCGGTGCAGGACACTACACCTTAACGGATGAAAAAATCATCCTTACCGAGGCTTTTGAAATGACCCTTAAAATGACCGCCGACGGTAAACTGGTTGTTGACAGCCTTGCCGCAGCAGACGATTTCTTCAAGGTTGGAGACATCCTCACCATTCAGTAATTTATGCAGCGAAAAGAACTTTTAACCCAAGATATTATCAAAAGCGAGCTAAAGCGCCGCTCGGTTAAAAAGCTGCGTTTGCTTTTGTTACAAATTCCGATTATAGTGATTTCTTACATCCTCTTGTTTAACATTTTTATTATGTTATTCGACCCCAAGACGGCCGCAAAGATTGTTTTTTCGGTTGCGTGTATTTTTGTGTTTTCCGCAGTGTATATCGATGAAATGATTGGTTCCATAGCGGGTATTATAAAATCAAAAAACGGCAATTTCCTGGTTGAAATCGACTGGGTAACCGGAAAAAAGCCTAAACGTAGCGGCAACGGTAAACTCAATAATTATAGGCCTAATACGCTTATTTTTGCGCGAAACGGCAAATTCTTTATTCCCGAAGGGGAGAATAACGCGTGGTCAAAGCTCTATGCTATGGACGATAACAGCATTTACCACAGCACAGACATAAACGACGATTTTTATATTATAAAAATCGGACGCAAGAGAACAGCCATGGCCTATAACAAAAAGCACTTCGAGCTGGAAAAATGATTAATTGGCACGATTAATGTTTTGAGGTGAAATAATTGAATAAAACTAAATTATTATCCGCCTTATTAGCTATCTTTTTATTGGCTTTCTGCCTCTGCAGCTGCGGTGGCGGCGAAGAAGATAAACTAATAAGCAAATACCAAAGCCCCGACGGCGAATACACCCTTTACTTTTATCAGGTAGGGGATCCCCAGTGGTCCTTCGGCTCGGTCGGCGCAAAGCTTTTGCTTAAGAATTCCGACGGAAAAACTGTTGATGAAGAGGAATTTTCACTCCAAAACGACGGCGGAAACGCCGATATATCAAACGTTTCGGCCATCTCTTGGTCATATAGCTACGTAAAGGTAAGCTTTATCGAATTTGATACAACCAATACTTTTGAATACGTTTTGAATTACGAATAGCTTATGTATTTTTAACAGGGGATGAAAATATGAAAACATTTTTAAAAACGCTTTCTATCTGTCTTACATTCTTGATTTTGTCTTCTTTAATCGGTTGCTCCGGCAAAAAGGATAGTGCCGATTCGTCGAGCAAAGACGCCATCGTGTCTGATACCGAATCGACCGTTTCCGATACTGATTCCACCGTATCGGACAATGTTCCTTCTTTACCTGCGTCAACCGTCAAGGAGCCTGTTCTGTCGCCAAAATCGGCGGTTGAAATTTATATGGCAAATAAGGACGTTTGGATGCACGACCTCGAAGCCACCCCTATGAACGGCTACGGATACTGCCTGCTTGATTTGGATTTTGACGGCGTTTTAGAACTTATCTGCAGTCTGAACGACGGCAGCGGACGCTTTAGTTATAACTCTTATTACAAGATAAACATAAGCACCAAAAAGGTCGAAAAGCTTGACGCAACTTTTGGAACTGAGGGTGATTTCGACGTTTATTATCTTCAAAGTAAGGAAACGAAGCTCTTTAGCGGTAGGGATGGCCAAAAGTTTTACTACTGCGCCGATTTCTCTCGTGTTTCCAGCGGTGAATATGGTACCACCTACGGCAAAATGTATTTAAAGGATAAAAAGGTGCAGGCCGAATATCTATTCTATGATTACTTCTGTGACGGCACGATGGCCAAAGATGGAAAAGACGTTAAAGAATATGGTTACTACGAAGACGGCGAGGGCGTAAAGCTTTCTAAAAATCAGTACGATGAAAAGTTTAAAAAATTTGGTGAAGACAACGCTGATTTACAGCTTAACTGGAAAAGCATTTCGGGTGATGAATTCCACAAAGCGAATGATGCTACAAAAAAGCAGCAACTTTTAGCCACGTATAAAGCTTTTTCTTATAGCGGATTTTCTTTTGACAAGATCAAGACCTACGACGTTAAAGTTGAGACTGCCAATACATCCTCGACTACTGCTACGCCGATCACTAAGCTTTATAAAATGGCAGAGTATAATGGTATGACCATTGCCGACGTCGCTAAAATGTGGGGTAATGACTATAAGATTGCCAACGGTTTATACTTTGGCGGCTGGGGAGCAATATACTATAGCGATGATAAATGTCCGCTTGTTTTCTGCTTCTCGGCGAGTGATATTCCTACCAGCTGTACCGGTAAAGAAAAGTTAGCCGGTGTGCTTGTATATCCCAGAGAGTCCGATAAGGTCTATTGCGTTACCGGCGACGTTAGCATTGTTGCTTCCTATGAGCAGGTTTCCAAAAAACTTCAAGGCGATTATTACTATAACGAGATGGACGGCGGTAACGCCTATAGCGGCGAACTGGCGAACGGCGTCGGTTTTACGTATAAGTGGATAGAAAGCCCAACCTTGCCCTATGAAGTAGGCGTTTTCTTCAATTAAGACGATTAAAAGCCACACTCAATCACGAGTGTGGCTTTTAAAATTTTTACGAATTAATACCCATAAGCTCTAAAAACGCCTTGGCGGCAGGGGATAGCGGGTTGTGCTTAAGATATGCGCATCCGATATGCCTCGGCGGCAGGGGAGGATTAAGAACGAGCGGTTTTACACTGCCGCTTTTTATTGCGTCGGCTGAAAACTCCTCAACAACGCAGGAAACGCCGAGGTTAATAGATGCAAAACGAATTAACATATCGTGTACCGCAATTTCTATTTGCGGCTCAAGTTTTATGCGCTTTGATGCGAATTTGCCGTCGATATATCGACGCGAAACGGCGTTGGTTTCGAGCAGAATTAACGGCTCTTTCGCAATTTCCGACCAGGTGTACGAGGCTTTGGCTTTATATTCGGGTCCACACACGAAAATATCGTGAATTTCGAGGCAGGGTGTAACCGTTAGCTCGCTGTCCTCAACCGGCAGATTAACGAATGCGAGTTCGGCTTTACCTTCCTTTACGTGCTCGAGCATTCGTGACGAATACGAGCTTGCCATTTCGATTCGAATGTTTGGATATTTCGCGTGAAAAAGCTCAAGATACGGAAGAAGATAGTGTGTTGTAATAGCGTCGCCGGCCGCAATAATAAGCGAGCCGCCGTCTAAATGCTGCAACTGCGCGAGTAGTGTTTCGCCCTGTTCAATCGATTGCATAGCACTTTCAACCTTTTGAAAAAGCAGCCGGCCTTCGTTGGTAAGGGAAACTCCGCGGCGCGAGCGGACGAACAGCTTGGTGTTCAAATCAGCTTCAAGCTGGCGTATGCACTGTGAAATAGCCGACTGCGATATATATAGGTTTCTGGCAGCCGTCGAAAAAGATTCATTTTTGGCAGTTTCGTAAAAAATCTTATAGTAATCGAGTTTTGTTTTCATATAAGCACCACTTATTACTGTTGTAAGTATTATCTATTTTACTAATGACCACATTTGTATTATAATATCCTTGGCAAAAAAGTCAATATCTTTGGAGGAGATTTTATGGAAAGAAGAATTGGTACGATTTCCAGAGGCGTTCGTTGCCCCATCATCCGCGAGGGTGACAATATCGGTAAAATCGTTGTTGACAGCGTAATCGAGGCCGCAGAAATCGAAGGTTTTGCTCTTCGCGACCGTGACGTTGTAGCAGTAACCGAGTCGGTTGTTGCTCGTGCTCAGGGTAACTATGCTTCGGTTGAGGCAATCGCAGAGGACGTAAAGACTAAACTCGGCGGTGAAACCGTTGGCGTTATTTTCCCGATTCTCAGCCGTAACCGTTTTGCTATCTGTCTGCGCGGTATTGCTATGGGCGCAAAAAAGGTAGTTCTTATGCTCAACTATCCCAGCGATGAGGTTGGTAACGCTCTCGTTTCTCTCGATCAGCTTGACGAGGCAGGCATCAATCCCTATTCCGACGTGCTTTCCGAAACAAAATACCGTGAGCTTTTCGGCGAAAATCCGCACCCCTTCACCGGTGTTGATTACGTTAAATATTATGGTGACCTTATCCGTTCTTGCGGCGCTGAGGCCGAAATCGTTTTAGCAAACGATCCCCGTGTTATCCTTCGTTACACCGAGAATGTTCTCAACTGTGATATTCACAGCCGCGCACGCACCAAGCGTATCCTTCGCGATGCAGGCGCAAAGCGTGTATTTGGCCTTGATGAAATCTTAAACGCACCTGTAAACGGTAGCGGATATAACGAAAAATACGGCCTTCTCGGCTCCAATAAATCCACCGAAGACAAGGTTAAACTTTTCCCGCAGGATTGCTTCTCTCTCGTTGAGGATATGCAGAAGCAGTTTATGGAGCGCACCGGCAAAAATATCGAAGTTATGGTATACGGTGACGGCGCATTTAAGGATCCCGTAGGCAAGATTTGGGAACTCGCTGACCCCATCGTTTCTCCCGCCTACACCAAGGGCCTTGAAGGCACTCCTAACGAGCTTAAGCTTAAGTATCTTGCCGATAACGATTACGCAGATCTTAAGGGCGAAGAACTCAAAAAGGCAATTGAATCTGCCATCCGCGAGAAGGACGGAAACCTTGTAGGCAATATGGCTTCGCAGGGCACTACTCCTCGTCGCCTTACCGACCTTATCGGCTCGCTTTGCGACCTTACCAGCGGCTCGGGCGATAAGGGAACTCCCATTGTTCTCGTTCAGGGTTATTTCGATAATTTAACCGATTAATTTAAAAAAAGAGCCGATTTATTCGGCTCTTTAATTATATACTGTTGTGTTTTGTGAAAACTTGTGGTATAATACCTAAAGTTCGCTGATTTTCTATAAGGAGAAGGAAGAAGATGAAAGTTGTTATTCTTAATTCCGGTATGGGTTGCCGCATGGGCGATATAACCCAGACCCACCCCAAGTGTATGACCGAGATTTCTGATAGCGATACCATTCTGTCCAGACAGCTTAAAATAATTGCCGAAGCAGGCATAAAGGAAGTAGTAATGACGACCGGATATTTTGATAAAATCCTGGTTGATTATTGTCATTCTCTTAATCTTCCTCTGGAATATACCTTTGCTTTAAACCCCATTTACGATAAAACCAACTACATATATTCGCTTTACTGCGCCAAGGAAGCATTGGCCGACGATGATATCATTATGATGCATGGTGACCTTGTTTTTGAGCGTGAAGTTTTCAAACGCGTTGTTGAAAGTGAAACCAACTGTATGACCGTAAGCAGCACACTTCCGCTTCCCGAAAAGGATTTCAAGGCAGTGGTCAGCGGCAACCGTATTGAAAAGGTCGGCATTGAGTTTTTTGACAGTGCCGTTGCTGCGCAGCCCCTTTACAAGCTTTGCGCCAAGGATTGGAAGGTTTGGATGGACGAGATTATTGCCTTCTGTGAAAACGATAACCGTAAGTGCTATGCCGAAAACGCCTTCAATCAGGTGTCCTCTGAGTGCGCCATCTATACTTTAGACGTTAAAAATGCCCTTTGCAATGAGATCGACACACCTGAGGATTTAGGTGTTGTTTCCGCAATGGTTGCAAATCTTAGTGAGTAATTTTAAGAGCCGAAACGCTGTTTCGGCTCTTTTCTAATGCTTCTCGTAAACGCTTTTGCAAACTTTGATAATTTTGCATATAAAAAACTTGTGAGAAAAGCGGTAATTAGTCGTTTTTTATGTTTGACAAAAATATATAGGTATGATAATATATATTAAATAATATAATCGGTCAATTTGCGATTGTATTTGAAGTGATTTGGGAGGAATTTTGAATGTCGATAGTTAAAGCACAAATCGTATCCTCGAACCTCACACCGCAGTTTTCTGACGGTGTTTCGATGTGCTTTTCGTCTTCTGCTGCCATTTCACGCTATAATTGCCCCCAATATTTTATATTTCCCGGTTTTTGCGATGTGCATGTGCATTTTCGTGAGCCGGGTTTTTCTTATAAAGAGACAATATTGACCGGCAGTAAGGCCGCGGCCAGGGGTGGCTATACGGCTGTTTGCACAATGCCTAATCTAAACCCCGTGCCCGACAGTGCTGAAACTCTCGCGGCCCAAACCGAGATAATAAAGCGTGATGCTGTGATAAACGTTTACCCCTATGCTGCGATAACGGTTCGCCAGCTTGGGGAGCAGCTGTCAGATATGGAAAATATGCCCGATGCCTTCGCCTTCTCGGATGACGGCAGGGGCGTTCAGTCGGAAGAGCTGATGCGTGAGGCAATGCTAAAGGCTAAATCGCTCGGTAAGGTAATAGTAGCCCACTGCGAGGATAACTCGTTACTTCACGGCGGATATATACACGATGGCGAATATGCGGCCGCGCACGGTCACAGAGGAATTTGCAGTGAAAGCGAATGGGGACCGATCAAACGCGATATTGCCCTCGCAAAGGAAACCGGGTGCGCTTACCACGTATGCCATATCTCGACCAAGGAAAGCGTTGAGTTAATCAGAAAGGCGAAGGCTGACGGTGTTGATATCACTTGCGAGACTGCGCCGCACTATCTGGTGATGGACGACGGTGATTTACAGGAAGACGGCCGTTTTAAGATGAATCCTCCTCTACGTTCGGCTGCCGACCGTGAAGCTCTAATTGAGGGCATAAAGGACGGCACCATAGATATGATAGCAACCGACCACGCTCCTCACTCTGCCGAGGAAAAGGGTAGAGGGCTTGAAAAGAGTGCTTTTGGAATAGTGGGTCTCGAAACCGCCTTCTCGGTGCTCTACACAAAACTTGTAAAAGAAAACGTCATTTCGCTCGAAAGATTAATCGAGCTTATGTCTATAAACCCACGTCAAAGATTTGGCATACCTCTCGGTTGCGATTTTACGGTGTGGGATACCCAAGCAGAATACACCGTTGACTCTAACGAGTTTTTGTCACTCGGCAGGGCAACGCCCTTCGAGGGAGAACGCCTAAACGGCAGATGTATGCTCACGGTATGTAACGGAAAAACAGTTTATTCGGACCAACAGATTTAGGAGGCTTTATATATGGCAAAAAGAACAGACATTAAAAAGGTTTTAATCATCGGCTCCGGTCCTATCGTTATCGGACAGGCCGCCGAGTTCGACTATGCAGGAACCCAGGCCTGCCTGGCATTAAAGGAGGAAGGCTACGAGGTAGTACTCGTAAACTCCAATCCTGCAACCATCATGACCGATACCACCATAGCCGATAAGGTTTATATGGAACCGCTCACCCTTGAATATATCGCAAAGATTCTCCGCTATGAGCGTCCCGATGCAATAGTTCCCGGCATCGGCGGTCAGACCGGTCTTAACCTTGCTATGCAGCTTGAAAAGAAGGGCGTTCTTAAAGAGTGCGGTGTTGAACTTCTCGGCACCAGCAGCGAGAGTATCGAGCGCGCTGAAGACCGTGAGCTGTTTAAAGAACTTTGCGAATCGATAGGTGAGCCGGTTATTCCCTCTGAAATCACCTACGACCTCGAGCAGGCCAAGGCTGCGGCCAAGCGTATCGGTTATCCCGTTGTTCTTCGTCCCGCATTTACTCTGGGCGGTACCGGCGGCGGTTTTGCCAATAACGAGCAAGAACTTGTAGAAATCGGTATCAATGCATTTAAGCTTTCTCCCGTTCATCAGGTTCTTATTGAAAAGTCGGTAAAGGGCTATAAGGAAATCGAGTTCGAGGTTATGCGTGACTCTAACGACCACGCAATCACCATCTGCGGTATGGAAAACATCGACCCCGTTGGTATCCACACCGGTGACTCGATGGTTGTCGCTCCCATACTTACCCTAAACGACCACGATCTTAAGATGCTTAATGACAGTGCTATCAAACTTATTAAGGAACTTAAGATTGAAGGCGGCTGTAACGTTCAGTTTGCTCTTAACCCCAACACAAGCGAATACTTCCTTATCGAGGTTAATCCCCGTGTATCCCGTTCTTCGGCTCTTGCCTCCAAGGCCAGCGGATACCCGATTGCCCGTGTAACAGCCAAGATTGCCGTTGGTATGTCGCTTGAGGAAATCGCTATAGCTAATACAAACGCGGCATTCGAGCCTCAGCTTGACTACGTTGTTGCAAAGCTGCCTCGTTTCCCGTTTGATAAATTCACAACCGTTCCCAACCTCCTTGGTACTCAGATGAAGGCCACCGGTGAGGTTATGGGTATCGGCTCCAACCTCGAGGAGTGCCTTTTGAAGTCTGTTCGCTCTCTCGAAACCGGTGTTTGCCACTTCCATCTGCCTATGTTTGACGATATGAACACCGATGAGATATTTGAGTATATCTCCGAGTTCCGTTCTGATAATATCTTCGGCGTAACCGAGTTGCTCCGTCGCGGCATCAGCATTGAAAAGATTTACGAGGTTACCAAGATTACCCCCTATTTCCTTGAATCTTTCAAGAGAATAGTTGATATGGAAACCAAACTCGTTCAGAACGTTGGCGACGTTGCTACTCTTCTTGAGGCCAAGAAGATGGGCTTTGGCGATAAGTTTATTGCCCAGCTATGGAAAATGCGTGAAATTGATATTTTCGCTCTCCGCAAGAAGAACAATATGTTCCCCGTATACCGTATGGTTGACACCTGCCATACCGGCGCCTATATTCCTTATTTCTACTCGTCTTATACCGGTGAAAACGCATCAGTGCTCGGCGATAAGAAAAAGACCGTAGTTCTCGGTGCAGGTCCCATCCGTATCGGTCAGGGCGTTGAGTTCGACTATTCAACGGTACATGCCGTAACCACAATCAAACAGTCCGGCTACGAGGCTATTATCATAAACAATAACCCCGAAACCGTTTCTACCGACTATACCACAGCCGATAAGCTTTACTTCGAGCCTTTAACTCCCGAAGATGTTATGAACATCATCGAGTTTGAAAAGCCCAACGGAGTTATCGCTTCTCTCGGCGGTCAGACTGCAATCAACCTCGCCGACCCGCTTATGGAGCGCGGCGTTGAGATTATCGGTACCGATTGTGCCGCTATCGAGCGCGCCGAAAACCGTGACAGCTTTGAAAAGGTGCTTGAGGAACTTAATATTCCTCAGCCGCAGGGTAAGGCTGTAACCAATATCGAAGACGGTGTTGCTGCCGCTGCCGCTATCGGTTATCCCGTTCTCGTTCGCCCGAGTTTCGTTCTTGGCGGACGCGCAATGCAGATAGTTGCAAATGAAGAGCAACTTCGTCAATACCTTAAGACAGCCGTTGAAATTGATGAGGACAAGCCCGTTCTTGTTGATAAGTACATTCAGGGTAAAGAGGTAGAGGTTGACGCCATCTGCGACGGTAAGGACGTATTCGTTCCCGGTATTATGGAACTCGTTGAACGCACAGGCATCCATAGTGGTGACTCGATAAGCGTTTATCCCACCTTTAGTATCTCCGACAAGGTTAAGGGCGTAATTTTACAGTACGCTAAGAAACTCGGCCTCGGAATAGGTATTATCGGTCTTTACAATATTCAGTTCATCGTTGATGAAAACGACAACGTATTCATCATCGAGGTTAACCCCCGTTCTTCGAGAACCGTTCCGTTCCTTTCTAAGGCGACGGGTTATTCGCTTGCCGATATCGCAACCGAGGTTATCATGGGCAAGAGCCTTAAGGAGCAGGGAATATTCAACATCTATCCTGAGGAGAAGAAGCGTTGGTACGTTAAGGTGCCCGTATTCTCCTTCAATAAGATTCGCGGACTTGACGCATATCTCTCTCCCGAAATGAAGTCTACCGGTGAAGCAATCGGCTACGATAACAAGCTTAACCGCGCCCTTTATAAGGCACTGCAGGCTTCGGGTATGCACCTGCAGAACTACGGTACCGTATTTGCCACCATCGCCGACAAGGATAAGGAGGAGGCTTTACCGCTCATCCGCCGTTTCTATAATCTCGGCTTCAATATTCAGGCAACTGCAGGAACCGCCAAGTTCTTAAAAGAAAACGGAATCCGCACCCACGCGCTCAAAAAGATCAGCGAGGGCAGCGACGAGGTTCCCGAGGCTATCCGTCAGGGACACATTGCCTACATTATCAACACCCGCGATATCGGTTCCGTCGGTCAGATTAACGACGGACAGACCATTCGTCAGTGCGCAACCGAAAACAACGTAAATATCTTTACCGCGCTTGACACAGTAAGAGTATTACTCGACGTACTCGAGGAAACAACTCTTACAATCTCTACAATTGACGCTTAAATTTTCAAAAGGAGCTTATGATGAAACAGGGCCTATTTACCATCGAAACCAATAAACCGCTTACCGACAATGTATATCTTATGAAGCTTCGCGGCGATGTTTCGGATATTACCGCATCGGGTCAGTTTATCAACATTAAACTCGACGGCTTATATCTTCGTCGCCCCATCTCGGTATGCGACCGTGACGATGACAGCGTTACCATCATTTACAAGGTGGTAGGTAAGGGAACCGAGCAGATGAGCACGATGCAGTCAGGTGTGCTTGATGTGCTTACGGGACTCGGAAACGGCTACGATACAACCAAATCGGGTGATCGTCCGCTTCTCGTTGGCGGCGGCGTTGGCGTACCTCCGCTTTATATGCTTGCAAAGCAGTTAATTGCAGAGGGCAAAGAGGTTTCTGTTATCTTAGGCTTTAATACAGCATCCGAAGTGTTCTATAAGGATGAGTTTGAGGCGATTGGTGCAAAGGTGTATGTTACAACCGTTGATGGTTCTTTAGGCATTAAAGGCTTTGTCACCGATGCACTTGCCGATATTGATTACACATACGTATACACCTGCGGACCCGAGCCGATGCTTAAGGCGCTTTACCGTTCGATAAATACTTCGGGTCAGTTCAGCTTTGAGGAGCGTATGGGATGCGGTTTTGGTGCTTGTATGGGATGCTCTTGTAAGACTATTACCGGCTATAAACGTATCTGCAAGGACGGCCCTGTACTTGAGAAGGAGGAAATACTGTGGGAAAACTAAGTGTTAATCTTTGCGGTATCGAAATCGATAACCCCATAATTCCGGCCAGTGGTACTTTTGGCTACGGCTATGAGTTTGCTGATCTTTACGATATTAATATGCTCGGAACCTTCTCCTTCAAGGGAACGACCAAGGATCCCCGTTTCGGTAACCCCACCTGCAGAATCGCTGAATGCACCGCAGGAATGATAAACGCCGTGGGTCTTCAAAATCCCGGTGTTGAAAAGGTTATTAATGAAGAATTGCCCAAGATGGCAAAGGTGTTTAATAAAAAGGTAATGGCTAACGTAAGCGGCTTCGCTATCGAAGATTATGCTTACACCTGTCAAAAACTTGATGCTTGTCCCGAGGTTGGTTGGCTTGAGGTTAACGTAAGTTGCCCCAACGTACATGGAGGCGGAATGAGCTTTGGTACTGACCCTAAGGCTGCAGCTGAGGTAACCCGAGCAGTAAAAGCGGTTACGACCAAGCCCGTTATAGTTAAGCTTTCGCCCAACGTTACAGATATAGTAGCAATTGCCAAGGCTTGCGAGGAGGCAGGGGCTGACGGTATCAGCCTCATAAATACACTCCTAGGTATGCGTATTGATCTTAAAACCAAGAAACCCGTAATTGCAAACACAATGGGTGGCTTCTCCGGACCTGCGATTTTCCCCGTGGCCGTGAGAATGGTATATCAAGTTGCACATGCCGTTAATATTCCCGTTGTCGGCATGGGCGGCGTCAGCACCGCAGAGGATGTAATCGAAATGATGTTAGCGGGTGCCACCGCTGTTGAGGTTGGAGCTGCCAACCTTATTGAACCCTATGCCTGCCGCAATATTATAAATGATTTGCCGAAGGCTATGGAAAAATACGGAATCAGTAATTTAAAAGATATAATTAAAGGAGCGTAATCAAAAATGGGTAAGGACGTTATTATTGCATGCGATTTTTCAAGCGCAGAAAAAACATTTGAGTTTCTCGATAAGTTTACGGGCAAAAAGCCGTTCGTAAAGATCGGTATGGAGCTTTTCTATGCGGAGGGTCCGCAGATTGTTCGCGAGATTAAGAAGAGAGGACATAAGATATTCCTTGACCTTAAACTTCACGACATTCCCAATACCGTAAAAAAGGCAATGAGCGTTCTCTCAAATCTCGATGTTGATCTCTGCAACCTGCACGCAGGCGGCACTGTCCGTATGATGGAGGCTGCAATTGAAGGTCTTACCCGTGAGGATGGAACCCGTCCGCTTCTTATCGCTGTAACTCAGCTTACCTCTACCGACCAGGAAAGTATGGAAAATGACCTGCTTATAAAAGAACCTATCGACAAGGTAGTTATGCACTATGCAGCCTGCGCAAAAAAGGCCGGTCTTGACGGTGTAGTTTGCTCACCGCTTGAGGCAGGCAAGGTTCACGACACCTGCGGCAGCGATTTCCTTACCGTAACGCCCGGTGTTCGTTTTGCTGATGGTGATATTGGTGACCAGAAGCGTGTTATGACACCTGCCGAGGCTAAGAAAATCGGTTCTGACTATATTGTGGTTGGTCGTCCGATTACCGCGGCCGAGGACCCCGTAGCCGCCTACGAGCGTTGCATAGCAGAATTTGTGGATTAATTTGAGGAGGATATACAAATGGAAGGTTATAAAAGAGAATTTATAAAGTTTTTAGAGGGTGCCGGAGTTTTAAAGTTCGGCGACTTTACTGCTAAAAGCGGAAGAAAAATTCCTTATTTCATAAATGCCGGTGATATTAAGACCGGTGACCAGATTTCAAAGCTTGGCGAATTTTATGCCAAGGCATATTTTGAAAAGGTTGGAAACAAGAAGACCGTGCTTTACGGACCTGCTTATAAGGGAATTCCGATTGCCGTATCGGTTGCTGTTGCTCTTTCTAAAGAGGGTCTTGACGTTCCTTTCTTCTTCAACCGTAAGGAAGAGAAGGACCACGGCGAAGGCGGTGTGTTTGTCGGCTTTAAGCCGCAGGCAGGCGATGAGATCGTTATAGTTGAGGACGTTATCACCGCCGGTACTGCCATTCGCGAGAGTATGGAAATCTTAGGCGGACTTGAGGGTACCAAGGTTGCTGCAACCTTCGTAATGGTTGACCGCAAGGAAAAAGGCCGCACCGAAAAGTCTGCAATGGCTGAGGTAGGCGAGGAGTTTGGCTTCCCGGTTTACTCGGTTGTTGACGTATACGATATTATCGAGTACCTCGAGGAAGACGAAAAGAATCGCGAAAACGTTGACCGCATCAAGAAGTATCTTGAGGTTAACGGTGCAAAAGCATAAACCTTTCCTAAAAACAAACGAAAGGAAAAGATGTGTATGAGAAGCCTTATCGATATATTAGATTTATCGGTATCGGAAATTGAAGAACTTATTGCAACGGCCTGTGACATTATAGATAATCCGCAAAAGTACAGTGAAAAGTGCAAAGGAAAGAAACTTGCAACACTGTTTTTCGAGCCCTCAACCAGAACACGCTTAAGTTTTGAGGCTGCTATGTACGAGTTGGGCGGCAATGTAATAGGATTCTCCGAATCGAACAGTTCCTCTGCCGCGAAGGGCGAAAGTGTTTCGGATACAGCAAAGACTATCAGTTGCTATGCCGACATTATCGCTATGCGTCATCCAAAGGAGGGCGCTCCTTACGTAGCTTCGAAGAGTGCCAGTATCCCCGTAATTAACGCGGGTGACGGCGGTCATAATCATCCCACTCAGACCTTGGCGGACCTTCTTACAATTCATCGTGAGAAGGGAAGATTTAATAATCTCACCATCGGCTTCTGCGGTGACCTTAAGTTCGGCAGAACGGTCCATTCGCTTATAAACGCCATGTCGCGATACAGCGGAATCAAGGTGGTGCTCATTTCGCCCAACGAGCTCAAACTTCCGAGTTACGTAAAAAAGGACGTGCTGGACCGTAACAATATTCCCTATACCGAAACAGAGAGCCTGGAAGAAGCCATGCCCGAGCTCGACATTCTATATATGACCCGTGTTCAGCGTGAGCGTTTCTTTAACGAAGAGGATTACTTAAGACTTAAGGACAGCTACATATTAGATATGGATAAGCTGACGAATGCCCGCGGTGACCTTTCGATTATGCATCCGCTGCCGCGAGTGAACGAAATCAGCGTAGCGGTTGACGATGATCCGCGTGCTTGCTACTTCAAGCAGGTGCTTAACGGTAAGTATATGCGAATGGCGCTTATACTCAAATTACTTGAGGAGGCGAAGAAATGAAGGTAGATTCTATTCTTAACGGCACCGTAATCGACCATATAGAAGCAGGAAAGGGAATGACACTTTTTAAACTGCTTGAACTTGGCAAACTTGAGTGTCCGGTCGCCATAATCAAAAACGTTCCCAGTAAGAAAATGGGCAAAAAGGATATCATCAAAATAGATGGCGACGTGCCGATCGATTTTGACGTTATCGGCTATGTCGATCCCGCCGCAACCATTAATATTATTAAGGGCGGCGTGCTGATTGAAAAACGCAACTGCTGTTTGCCTGAACAACTTAAAAACGTTGTTTACTGCAAAAATCCGCGTTGTATTACCTCGGTCGAGCAGGAGATAGACCATATCTTCAAGCTTACCGACCGTGAAAATAAAGTTTATCGCTGTATTTACTGCGAAACCAAAGCAAATTAATTAGAAAAAAGGAGATTCATCATGGCAACATTTATCAACGAACCCTCACATACTTTTAATGAATATCTTTTAATTCCCGGTTATTCCTCGAGCGAGTGCATTCCTGCAAACGTATCGCTCAAGACTCCTCTTGTTAAATACAAGAAGGGCGAGGAATCGGCTATCACAATGAACATACCCATGGTTTCTGCAATAATGCAGTCGGTATCGGGTGACCGCCTGGCTGTTGCTCTCGCAACCGAGGGTGGCGTTTCCTTCATCTATGGTTCTCAGACCGTTGAAGACGAGGCCGCAATGGTTCGCCGCGCAAAGAGCTATAAGGCAGGCTTTGTAAAGAGCGATTCCAACCTTCGTCCCGATGCAACCTTATCCGACGTTATTGCTTTAAGCAAGGAAAAGGGCCATTCTACCATCGCTATTACCGAGGACGGCACCGCTGACGGTAAGCTTCTCGGTATTGTAACCGGCAGAGATTACCGTGTAAGCCGTATGTCGCCCGACCTTAAGGTTAGTGAGTTTATGACTCCCTTTGAGAAACTCATTTGGGCAAAAGAGGGAACAACCCTTAAGGAAGCTAATGATATTATTTGGGATAACAAACTTAACTCTCTTCCCATCATAAGCGCAGACCAGAAGCTTTGCTACTTTGTTTTCCGCAAGGACTATGATATGCACAAGCAGAATCCCAATGAGCTGCTTGATTCTTCTAAGCGTTACGTTGTAGGCGCAGGTATTAACACCCGCGACTACGCAGAGCGAGTACCCGCACTGGTTGAGGCAGGCGCAGACGTACTTTGTATTGACTCTTCCGAAGGCTTCTCCGAGTGGCAGAAGCTTACCATCGAGTGGATTCGCGAGCGCTACGGTGACAGCGTAAAGGTTGGCGCAGGTAACGTTGTTGACGCAGAAGGCTTCCGCTTCTTGGCTGATTGCGGTGCCGACTTTATTAAGGTTGGTATCGGCGGCGGTTCCATTTGCATCACACGTGAGACCAAGGGTATCGGCCGCGGACAGGCTACCGCTCTTATCGAGGTTTGCGCAGAGCGTGACCGTTACTTTGAGGAAACCGGTATTTATGTTCCCGTTTGCTCCGACGGTGGTATCGTTTACGACCATCACATCACCTTAGCTCTCGCTATGGGTGCCGATTTCGTAATGCTCGGCCGCTATTTTGCCCGCTTTGACGAAAGCCCCACAAGCAAGGTTAGCATCGGCGGAACCTACTACAAGGAGTACTGGGGTGAAGGCTCTGCCCGTGCACGTAACTGGCAGCGTTATGACCTCGGCGGCGATAAAAAGCTTTCCTTTGAAGAGGGCGTTGATTCCTACGTTCCGTATGCCGGAACCTTAAAGGATAACGTAGCTATTTCGCTCAGTAAGGTTCGTTCAACCATGTGCAACTGCGGTGCGCTCAGCATTCCCGAACTTCAGCAGAAGGCAAAACTTACTCTCGTTTCTGCTACCAGTATTGTTGAGGGTGGCGCACACGACGTTATTCAAAAAGACAGCAGCACAACTTTAAAATAAATATTGCGGTAATGTGCCTTGACATCAATTTTGTTTGATGATAAAATTGATTGGTAATTTCGCTTCTGTGACTGACGGATCACGTGGGTCAACCACAAGGGAACAGAAGTAGATATTTAAGCCGACCGTCTGGGCACACCTTACCTATTTTGGGTAAAGTGTGCCTTTTTTGTTTTTAAGTTTGGAGGTATATGATGAAAAAAGTCGGAATTGTAATGGGCAGCGATAGTGACCTGCCGATCATAAAAAAAGCTACCGATATGCTCGATAGTCTCGGTATTCCGTTTGAGGTACACGTTTATTCGGCTCACAGAACGCCGGTTGAAGCCCGCGATTTTGCATTAAATGCTCGCGATAACGGCTTTGGCGTTATAATTGCAGCTGCCGGCATGGCAGCGCACCTTGCAGGTGCTATCGCCGCAAACACAACCCTGCCCGTTATCGGAATTCCTTGCAAATCTTCCAATCTTGACGGTATGGATGCTCTGCTTTCGACCGTTCAGATGCCCACAGGCATACCGGTTGCCACTGTGGCTATTAACGGTGGTGGTAATGCGGCGCTGCTTGCCGCACAGATTATTGCTCTGGGTGAGCCGGAGCTTGCAAAAAAATTAGATGATAAGCGTGCAGCAGACGCGAAGGTTGTTCTCGAAAAGGACGCAAAGATTTCTGCTGAGTTTTCTATTTAAGTTTTCACTACGGAGGTTATCTTAATGGGAGGTTTTTTCGGAGCCGTCTGTAATCACGACGCGATTTCCGACGTATTTTTCGGAACAGATTATCATTCCCATCTCGGCACTCGACGCGCAGGTGTTGCAGCCTACGATCCCGAGATTGGTCTTCAAAGAGAAATACATAATATTCAAAATTCTCTTTTTCGCACTAAATTCGACGATATTTTTGACGAAATGAAGGGAAATGCCGCAATCGGCTGCATAAGCGACTATTATCCCCAACCGCTTATTATTCGCTCAACACTGGGTGCATTTGCTATTTGTACCATTGGCGTTATCAACAATGCTGATGAACTAATTGAACGCTATTTTTCCGAAAATAACGCCCATTTTAACGGGATGACCGGCGGAGCTGTTAATTATACTGAACTTATAGCCGCACTTATAAGCCAAAAAAGCACCTTTGCAGAGGGTATTAAGTTTGCCCAAGACCAAATCGAGGGAACCGCAAATATCCTTATCCTTACAAATGAAGGCAAGCTTATTGCGGCTCGCGACCGTTTAGGCAGAATTCCTGTATGCATAGGTAAAAGTGAAAATGGTTATGCCGTCGCATTTGAGGACTATGCTTACACCAAACTTGGTTATGAAGGTGTCAAGGAGTTGGGCCCGGGCGAGATTGTCGAATTAACCGCTGATAGTATGACTCAACTTAATCCTCCCGGAAAGGAAATGCGTATATGTGCATTTCTTTGGAGTTATTATGGTTTCCCGACCTCCACTTATGAAGGCGTAAACGTTGAGATGATGCGCTATCGTAACGGCGCCATTATGGCAAGGAATGACGAACGTTTAGGAAAGACTGCAGATATTGATTATGTTGGAGGAGTGCCGGATTCGGGAACTCCGCACGCTATCGGTTATGCGAATACAAGTCATCTGCCGTTCTCGCGTGCTTTTATAAAATACACTCCCACATGGTCGCGCAGCTTTATGCCGACTAAGCAAAGTGAACGTCAAAGAATCGCTAAAATGAAGCAGATTCCCGTTTACGATTTAATTAAGGATAAAAATCTTCTTTTCGTTGACGATTCAATCGTTAGAGGAACGCAACTTAAAGAAACCGTTGACTTCCTTTATGATAACGGCGCCAAGTCGGTACATATGCGCTCGGCCTGTCCGCCGATTATGTACGGCTGTAAGTATCTTAATTTCTCTCGTGCAACAAGTGACCTTGAACTTATGGCACGTCGTACTATTTTAGAACTTGAAGGCGAAGAAGGCTTTAACTACATCGAAGAATACAGCGACTGCAATACGGAGCGCGGTAAAAATCTTCGCAAGGCTATTTGTGAAAAGCTTCATTTTGCCTCCCTCGAATTTCAGTCTCTTGAGGGTATTATAGAGGCAATAGGTATTGATAAATCAAAGTTGTGCACCTATTGTTGGGACGGAAAGGAATAAAATTATGAGCATTAAATCTAAATCTGACGCTTATGCTGCCGCAGGCGTTGATATTACTGCGGGCTACAAGGCTGTAGAACTTATGAAAAAGCACATCGCGCGCACTCGTAACGAAGGATGCCTTGATGACGTTGGCGGTTTCGGCGGTTGTTTTGGTCTGCCGATGGCAGGCATAGAAGAACCCGTACTCGTTAGCGGAACCGACGGCTGCGGAACCAAGGTAAAACTTGCAATCCTTATGGATAAGCACGATACCATTGGTATTGATGCCGTTGCTATGTGCGTAAACGATATTATCTGCTGCGGTGCAAGACCTTTATTCTTCCTCGATTATATCGCTTGCGGAAAGAACGTTCCTGAAAAAATCGCTTCTATAGTCAGCGGCGTTTGTGAGGGATGTGTTCAGTCGGGCGCTGCTCTTATCGGCGGCGAGACTGCAGAGCATCCGGGTATGATGCCCGTTGACGATTACGATCTTGCAGGTTTTGCTGTAGGTATTGTTGATAAGAAAAAGATTCTTGATAATAAAACCGTAAAGGCCGGCGACGTTGTTATTGCTCTGCCTTCTACCGGTGTTCATTCCAACGGATTTTCGCTTGTTCGCAAGGTTTTCGATATTGAGAACTGTGACCTCACCGCATACAAGGATGAACTCGAGGGTAAGACCCTCGGTGAGGCTCTTCTTACTCCTACTCGCATTTACGTAAAGCCCGTACTGGCTTTGCTTGACGCAGTTTCGGTACACGCTATTTCTCATATTACCGGCGGCGGCTTTTACGAGAATATTCCGAGAAGCTTACCCGAAGGATATTCGGTTAAGGTTGATAAGTCTTCTCTTAAGGTTCTGCCTATCTTCAACCTTATTCAGAAGGTTGGTAATATCACCGAGCGTGACATGTTCAACACATATAATATGGGCGTCGGTATGAGCATCGTTGTTGCTGCAGAAGATGCCGATAAGGCTATTGAAGTCTTAAAGGCTAACGGCGAGGATGCATATGTTATCGGCTCTGTTATAGAAAGTGACGAGGGTGTTATCATTGAATAATACTAAAAACGTAGTTGTTTTAGCTTCGGGCGGCGGCACTAATTTGCAGGCGCTTATTGATGCCCAAAATAGGGGAGAACTTGGTTGCGGACGCATAACCTGCGTTATTGCTTCGAAGGCTGACGCCTATGCGTTAACCCGTGCCCGTGAAAACGGAATTAAAACCCGTACTCTTATACGCAAGGACTATACCGACGTTGATAAATACAGCGAGGATATGCTTGCCTTATTGCTCGAAGAAAAGGCTGACGTAATCGTTTACGCAGGCTTTATGACCATTTTAGGCGAAAGTGTTTGTGATGCTTTCCCCAACAAGATGGTAAACGTTCATCCCGCTCTTATTCCTTCCTTCTGCGGCAAGGGTTATTATGGCCTTCGCGTGCATGAAGAGGCGCTTAAGAAGGGCGTTAAGGTTTCGGGCGCTACCGTGCATTTTGTTACTGCAGAATGCGATGCAGGCCCGATTATTCTGCAAAAGGCTGTTGAGGTTTTGGATGACGATACTCCCGAAACCCTGCAGCGCAGAATTATGGAGCAGGCGGAATGGAAACTGCTTCCCAAAGCAGTTGCACTTTTGTGTGATGAAAAAATTGTTGTAGAAAACGGCAAAACATACATTAAATAATTAATTTGGAGGCCTACGTGATGGAAATCAAAACTCTTGAAAACGAACTTAATTCTTTAGCCTACCACGGCAGAGGTATAATCATCGGTAAAAGCGCCGACGGTAAAAAGGCTGTAACAGCATACTTCATTATGGGTCGTAGTGAAAACAGCCGCAACCGCGTATTTATTGAGGATGGTGAGGGTATTAGAACTCAGGCTTTTGACGAGTCCAAGATGACCGATCCGCACCTTATTATCTATGCTCCCGTCAGAGTGCTTGGAAACAAGACCATTGTTACCAACGGCGACCAGACCGACACCATCTATGAGCTTATGGACCGCCAGATGACCTTTGAGCAGGCACTTCGTACCCGTGAGTTTGAGGATGATATGCCCAATTACACACCCCGTATTTCGGGTATTATCCGCCTTGAAAACGGCGATATGAATTTTGCTATGTCTATTTTAAAGTCTGCCGAGGGCGACGGTTCGTCCTGCCAGAGATACACATTTGCATATTCCAATCCGTTAGCCGGAAAAGCCAAGTTTATCCATACATATAAGTGCGACGGAAATCCGCTTCCGAGCTTCGAAGGCGAGCCCAAAACACTTACTCTTCCCGATGTTGATATCGATACCTTAACCGATATCATTTGGAAGAATCTTAACGAGGATAACAAGGTATCCCTTTTTGTAAGATATATCGACCTTGCAACAGGCGAGCACGATTCCAGAATTGTTAATAAAAATAAATAAGGAGAAGCATCATGAAAGAAATCGAACTTAAATACGGTTGTAACCCCAATCAGAAGCCCTCTAAAATATTTATGCATGACGGAAGTGACCTTCCGATAAAGATTTTAAGCGGTAAGCCCGGATACATAAACTTCCTTGATGCCTTCAATTCCTGGCAGCTTGTAAAGGAACTTAAAGAAGCGTTAGGTCTTCCTGCCGTTACCTCTTTTAAGCACGTTAGCCCCACCTCGGCAGCGGTTGGTATTCCGCTTTCCGATAAGCTTAAGAAGGCCTGCTTTGTTGACGATATTGAAGGCCTTGATGAATCCCCGCTTGCCTGCGCATATGCACGTGCTCGCGGCACCGACAGAATGTGTTCTTTCGGTGACTGGGTAGCATTGTCCGACGTTTGCGACAAGACCACTGCTTTGCTTATTAAGCGCGAAGTTTCCGACGGTATTATTGCTCCCGGCTACGAGCCCGAAGCACTTGAAATTCTTAAAACCAAGCGCAACGGCAACTACAATATCGTTGAAATTGACCCGAACTACGTTCCCGATGCTATCGAGCATAAGCAGGTTTACGGAATTACCTTTGAGCAGGGAAGAAATAACTTCGAAATTAATCGTGAGCTTCTTTCCAACGTTGTTACCAATAATAAAGAACTTCCCGAGAGCGCTGTTCGCGACTTAATCGTTGCTCTTATCACCCTTAAATACACCCAGTCTAACTCGGTTTGCTACGCTGTAGACGGTCAGGCAATCGGTGTTGGCGCAGGTCAGCAGTCGCGTATTCACTGCACACGTCTTGCAGGCACTAAGGCTGATACCTGGTTCTTACGTCAGCACGATAAGGTGCTCTCTCTGCCCTTTAAGGCTGATATCGGCCGTCCCGACCGTGATAACGTAATCGACGGCTATATCAATAAAAACGAAGAGGACGTATGCGCTGACGGCGTATGGCAGCGTTACTTCACCGAAAGACCCGAACCCCTCACCGACGAGGAGGCAAAGGCATACCTCGCATCCATCGACGGTGTTGCATTAGGTTCTGATGCATTCTTCCCGTTCAGCGATAATATTGAGCGCGCAAAGAAGAGCGGCGTTAAGTATATTGCCGAGCCGGGTGGATCTATCCGTGATGATGCAGTTATTGATTGCTGCAATAAGTACGGTATGGCAATGGCATTCACCGGAATGCGTCTTTTCCATCATTAATAGAAAATCCTAAGGAGAAAGCCATGAAGGTTTTGGTTGTTGGCGGCGGCGGAAGAGAACACGCCATCGTTAAAAAAATAAAAGAAAACAAATCGGTTACCGAAATTTATGCCCTGCCCGGAAACGGCGGCATAGCAGGTGATGCCGTTTGCGTTGATATCGGCGCAAAGGATATTGATGCTATCGTAAATTTTGCTGCCGAAAATAATATCGATTATGCCGTTGTTGCACCTGATGATCCGTTGGTGCTCGGCTGTGTTGATGCACTCGAGGCAAAGGGTATTCCGTGCTTTGGCCCTCGCGCAAATGCCGCAATTATCGAGGGTAGTAAGGTATTCTCTAAAAACCTTATGAAAAAATACGGTATTCCCACAGCTGAATATGAGGTGTTTGATGATTGCCAAAAAGCGCTCGAATACCTTGAAACTGCTCCCATTCCTACGGTTGTAAAGGCTGATGGCTTGGCACTCGGCAAGGGCGTTATAATCGCTATGACGCGTGATGAGGCTATGGATGCCGTTCGCTCAATTATGGAGGATAAGCAGTTTGGCAAGAGTGGCGACCGTATAGTTATCGAAGAATTTTTAACAGGACCCGAAGTTTCGGTGCTTTGCTTTACCGATAGCAAGACCGTGGCTCCCATGGTATCCTCAATGGACCATAAAAGAGCAGGGGATAACGATACCGGCCTAAATACCGGTGGTATGGGCACCGTTGCTCCCAACCCTTATTACACCGAATCTGTTGCTGCCGAGTGTATGGAAAAGATTTTCTTACCCACCGTTGCCGCAATGAACGCTGAGGGCCGTCCCTTTAAGGGCTGTCTCTATTTTGGCCTTATGCTTACTCCTAACGGACCCAAGGTTATTGAATATAACTGCCGCTTCGGTGATCCCGAAACTCAGGTTGTTCTGCCCTTGCTTTCCAGTGATCTGCTTACCGTTATGCAGGCGGTTACCGAAGAGCGTTTGGCCGAGATAAACGTTGAGTGGAAAAAAGAAAACGCCTGCTGTGTAATTATGGCTTCAAAAGGCTATCCTCAGGCGTACGAAAAGGGATATGAAATTACCATTCCCGATGCAATTTGGAATAATGTTTACGTTGCAGGTGCAAATCTAAAGGACGGAAAACTGCTTACAAACGGCGGCCGTGTTCTTGGTGCAACCGCAACCGCTGCATCCTTAAGCGAGGCTGTAGACGAGGCTTATAAGCTCGTAAAGCAAATTGATTTCGGTAATGCCTATTATCGTAACGATATCGGCAAAAAGGCACTTATGGCAAGTATGGAGGGATAAAAGTGGTTTACAGAGTATTTGTTGAAAAGAAAAAAGAACTTGCAAATGAAGCCAAAGCTCTGCTTTCCGATGCAAAGACCTTGCTCGGCATTGAAGCGCTCGAGGACATTCGCATTCTTAACCGCTATGATGCGGAAAATATAACAGAAGAACTGTTTGATTATGCTATCAAAACAGTATTTTCCGAACCTCAGCTCGACAAAGCAACTGCCGAAGCTGAGCTTGGTGATGCCACTGTTTTTGCAGTAGAATTCCTGCCCGGTCAGTTTGACCAGCGCGCAGATTCTGCCGCACAGTGCATTCAGATTATCTCGCAGGGTGAGCGTCCGCTTATCCGCACTGCAAAGGTTTATGCTCTTTACGGCAATCTTAGCGACGAGCAGATTGCTGAAATAAAGAAATATGTAATTAACCCGGTTGAAGCCCGTGAAGCTTCGCTTGAGAAACCCCAAACCCTTAAAACCGAGTATGAGGTTCCCACAACCGTTAGGACCCTTGACGGCTTTATCGAACTCGACCGCAAAGGACTTGAGGATTTCGTTCGTGATTACGGTCTTGCAATGGACGCCGACGATATTGCTTTCTGTCAGGATTACTTTAAGTCCGAGCATCGCGACCCCACCATCACCGAAATCCGTATGATAGATACCTATTGGTCTGACCACTGCCGTCACACTACCTTCTTAACGACTATTGATGACGTTAAATTTGAGGACGAGCTTTTACAGTCGGCATACGATGAATATATTGCAGTCCGCAAGGAACTTGGCCGCACAAAGCCGATTTGCCTTATGGATCTTGCTACCGTTGCCGTTAAGTACTTAAAGACTAAGGGTATGCTTGATAAACTCGATGAGTCTGAGGAAATCAACGCTTGCACCGTTAAGATTAACGTTGACGTTGACGGCGTAACCGAGCCTTGGCTCTTGCTCTTTAAGAATGAAACGCATAACCACCCCACCGAGATTGAACCCTTTGGCGGTGCTGCAACCTGTATCGGCGGTGCTATCCGCGATCCGCTTTCGGGCCGTTCCTACGTTTACGGCGCAATGCGCGTAACCGGTGCAGCAGATCCCTTAAAGCCGGTTAGCGAAACCATCAGCGGTAAGCTTCCGCAGAGAAAGATTGTTACTACCGCTGCTGCGGGTTATTCCTCTTACGGCAACCAGATTGGTCTGGCTACCGGTATTGTTGATGAAATTTATCATCCCGGCTATGCTGCAAAGCGTATGGAAATCGGCGCAGTTATTGCTGCTGCTCCTGCCGAGAACGTTCGCCGTGAGGTTCCTGCACCGGGTGATATAGTTATTCTTCTCGGCGGCGCTACCGGCCGCGACGGTATCGGCGGTGCTACCGGTTCTTCTAAGGCGCATAACGCTCAGTCGGTAGAAACCTGCGGTGCTGAGGTTCAGAAGGGTAATGCGCCCGAAGAGCGTAAGCTACAGCGACTTTTCCGCAACAAGACTGCAACCCGTATGATTAAGCGCTGCAACGACTTCGGCGCAGGTGGTGTTTCGGTTGCAATCGGTGAGCTGGCAGACGGCCTCGAAATCGACCTTAATGCCGTTCCCAAAAAGTATGAGGGACTTGACGGTACCGAGCTTGCAATCAGTGAATCGCAGGAGCGTATGGCCGTCGTTGTTGAGAAAGAAAACGTTGACGCCTTCTTAAAACTTGCCGCAAGCGAAAACTTAAATGCTTGTCCCGTTGCTGTTGTAAAGGCCGAGCCCAGACTCGTTATGAACTGGAACGGCAAGAAAATTGTTGATATCAGCCGTGAATTCTTAAATTCCAACGGTGCTGAAAAGCATATCGTTATCACCCCCAAGGCTCCCGCATTGGAGAGCAAAAAGATTGAGGGTACCTTTAAGGAAAATATCGAAAAGATGGCTTCTGACCTTAATATCTGCTCTAAGCGCGGTCTTTCCGAGCGTTTTGACTCTACAATCGGTGCCGGTACCGTTCTTATGCCGTTCGGCGGTAAGAATCAGCTCACACCTATTCAGAGTATGGTTCAGAAAATTTCTGTTGAAAAGAAGCATACCGACGATTGTTCGCTTATGTCCTGGGGTTATAATCCTTTCTTAACCGAGCAGAGCCCCTATCACGGTGCTTATTGGGCGGTTGTGGAATCGGTTTGTAAGCTTATTGCCACCGGCGCAAAGTTTGAGGACGTATATCTTACTTTCCAGGAATACTTCCCGCATCCCGGAAAGGATGGCAAGCGTTGGGGTCTGCCGCTGGCAGCACTTCTCGGTGCATTTAAGGCACAAAAAGAACTTGGTATCGGCTCTATCGGCGGCAAGGACTCTATGAGTGGCTCCTTCGAGGACTTAGACGTTCCTCCGACCCTCGTTTCTTTCGCTGTTACTACCGAAAAAGTTGGGGACATCGTATCTCCCGAATTCAAGAAGGCAGGCAACAAGGTATACGTTATCTGCCCCGAATATGACGAAAACAACCTACCCAAGACCAATTCGCTTATTGCAACCTTCAATAAGGTAACCGAACTTATGCGTTCGGGCAAGGCCGTTTCTTGCTATACTCCCGGCATCGGCGGTATTGGCGAGGCTGTTATGAAGATGGCTTTCGGTAACGGACTTGGCTTTGAGCTCTCACACGTTGGAGTTGCCGATATCTTCGATTATTGTTACGGCAGCTTTGTTATCGAGGCTACAGAGGAAATCGATGGTCAGTGCATCGGTACCGTAACCGACGACGGCAAGCTCACCTTGGGTGATGAAAGCGTATCGCTTGACTCCATTCTCGGTATTTACGAGGATAAACTTGAGAGCGTTTACAGCTGCAATATTGCTGACCGTAAGACTCCTATGGAGAACTTCGAATTTAAGGCAACCGAGCGCCACGCCCCTGCTATCAAGGTTGCAAAGCCGAAGGTTCTTATTCCTGCCTTCCCGGGCACTAACTGTGAGTTTGACTCTGCAAAGGTTATGCGCGATGCAGGCGCAGAGCCTGAAATCATTGTAATCAATAACCTTTCTGCTTCGGGTATTCAGGCGAGCGTTGAACGCTTTGCAAATGAACTCAAGACTGCTCAGATGGTATTCATTCCGGGTGGTTTCTCGGGCGGTGACGAACCCGATGGCAGCGGTAAGTTTATTACCGCGTTCTTCCGTAACGCCGCCGTTAAGGATGGCGTTCACGACCTGCTCAAGAACCGTGACGGTCTTATGTGCGGTATTTGTAACGGTTTCCAGGCACTCATTAAACTCGGTCTCGTACCGTACGGTGAGATTATCGACACTGATGAAAACTGCCCGACCCTTACCTTTAACACCATCGCACGTCACCAGTCGCGTATCGTTCGCACACGTATCGCTTCCAATAAATCTCCGTGGCTTGCACTCACCGAGGTTGGCGACGTTTATAATGTTCCGATTTCTCACGGTGAAGGTCGTTTCCTTGCAAGCGAGGAACTTATTAAGAAACTTGCCGCTAACGGTCAGATTGCTACACAGTACGTTGATCTTGACGGCAACGCCACCAGCGACGTTCACTTTAATCCCAATGATTCTATGTATGCCATCGAGGGCATTACTTCGCCCGACGGTCGTGTATTCGGTAAGATGGGTCACAGTGAGCGTATCGGCACCGGCCTTTATAAGAACGTTCCCGGAAACTACGATATCCGTATGTTCGAATCAGCGGTTCGCTACTTTAAATAAGGAGAATTACTGCAATGAACTTTTTTGAAGAACTTAAGAATTATGATAGTGCTGTTGCAGAGGGTTGCGCACTTGAACTTGAGCGTCAGCAACACAATATTGAACTTATAGCCTCCGAAAACATCGTTTCCAAGGCTGTTTTACTTGCGGCGGGCGGTGTTCTCACCAATAAATATGCCGAGGGTTATCCCGGCAAGCGTTACTACGGCGGATGCCAGTGCGTTGACATTGTTGAAGAAATTGCTCGTAAGCGTGCTTGCGAGCTCTTCGGTGCCGACCATGCTAACGTTCAGCCCCACAGCGGCGCAAACGCAAATCTTGCCGTATTCTTTGCTCTTTTGCAGCCCGGCGATACCGTAATGGGCATGAACCTCCAGCAGGGAGGACACCTCTCTCACGGTTCGCCCGTAAATATTTCGGGCAAATATTTTAATATTGTTCCTTACGGTGTTAATGATGAAACCGAAATGATCGATTATGACGAGATGGAGCGCATTGCAAAGGAATGCAATCCGAAATTAATCGTTGTAGGCGCAAGTGCTTATTCGCGTGTTATCGATTTTGCTCGTTGTCGCGAGATTGCCGATAGCGTAGGCGCTTATCTTATGGTCGATATGGCTCATATTGCAGGTCTTATCGCCGCAGGTGTTCATCCGTCTCCCGTACCTTATGCAGACGTTGTAACTACCACAACCCACAAAACTCTTCGCGGTCCTCGTGGCGGTATGATTCTTTGCCGTGAGGAGCTTGCAAAGCAGATTGATAAGGCAGTATTCCCCGGAACTCAGGGCGGTCCTTTAATGCATATCATTGCTGCAAAGGCAGTTGCTCTCGGTGAGGCCCTTAGCGATGACTTTAAGGCTTATGGCGAGCAGATTGTTAAAAACGCCGCCGTACTTTGCGATGGTCTTAAGGCTCGCGGTATTAAGATTGTATCTGATGGTACTGATAACCATCTTATGCTTTTGAACCTCGTTGATACCGGCATTACCGGTAAAGAACTCGAGCACAGACTTGACGAGGTACATATTACTGCCAACAAGAACACCATTCCCAACGACCCCCAGAGTCCGTTTGTTACCAGTGGCGTACGTATTGGTACACCCGCTGTTACCACCCGCGGCTTTAAGGAACCCGAGATGAAGCTTATTGCCAATTGGATTGCAGATATTATAGAAGATTTTGAGGGTAATAAAGAACGCGTTTCCCGTGAAGTACAGGAACTTTGTGCTAAATTCCCGATTTATTAAAGGAGAACAATTATGGCATATTTATCTGATATTGAAATTGCTCAGTCTTGCAAAATGAAGCCAATAGGCGAAATTGCCGCAACTGCACACGTTGACGAAAAATATATCGAGCAGTACGGCAAATATAAGGCAAAGATTGATCTTTCTCTTCTTAATGAAACCGACCGTAAAGATGGTAAACTTATATTAGTTACCGCTATTACCCCCACACCGGCAGGTGAGGGTAAAACAACTACCACAATCGGTCTTGCCGACGGTCTTCGCAGAATCGGTAAGGACGTAACGGTAGCTCTTCGCGAGCCTTCCTTAGGACCGGTATTCGGCGTTAAGGGCGGCGCTGCAGGCGGTGGCTACGCTCAGGTTGTTCCTATGGAGGATATTAACCTTCACTTTACCGGCGACTTCCACGCTATCGGTGCAGCAAACAACCTTCTTGCTGCAATGCTCGATAACCACATTCAGCAGGGTAACGCTCTTGGTATTGACGTTCGCAAAATCACCTGGAAGCGTTGCGTTGATATGAATGACCGCCAGCTCCGTTTCGTTGTTGACGGTATGGGCGGAAAGGCAAACGGTGTTCCGCGTGAGGATGGCTTCGATATTACGGTTGCCAGCGAAATTATGGCTGTGCTTTGCCTTGCAAATTCGCTTGCTGACCTTAAGGAGCGCCTTTCCCGCATCATCGTTGGCTACACCTATGATGATAAGCCCGTTACCTGTGGTCAGCTTAAGGCTGCAGGCGCAATGACCGTTCTCTTAAAGGACGCTTTAAAGCCTAATCTTGTTCAGACGCTTGAGGGTACGCCCGCATTTGTTCACGGTGGTCCTTTTGCTAACATTGCTCACGGCTGTAACTCTGTTATGGCTACTAAACTTGCACTTAAGATGGGTGATTACACCGTTACAGAGGCCGGCTTTGGTGCCGATCTCGGTGCTGAGAAGTTCCTTGATATTAAGTGCCGTATGGCCGGACTTACTCCTGATGCAGTTGTCGTTGTTGCAACCGTTCGAGCCCTTAAGATGCACGGCGGCCTTGCTAAGACTCAACTCGGTGAGGAAGATCTCGTTGCCCTCGAAAAGGGTATACCCAACCTTCTTCGTCATGTTTCAAACATCAGCAACGTTTATAAGCTTCCTTGTGTTGTTGCAGTTAACCGATTCCCGACCGATACCGATAAGGAAATCGATTTCATCATCGCTAAGTGCAAGGAAATCGGTGTTAATACCGTGCTTTCTACCGTTTGGGCAGAAGGCGGTAAGGGCGGAGAAGACCTTGCTCGCGAGGTTGTACGTCTTTGCGAAGAGGAACAGGGCGACTTTACCTTCTCTTATGAACTTGACGGTACGATCGAGGATAAGATTGAGGCTGTTGTCAAAAAGGTTTACGGTGGTAACGGCATAAACGTTCTTCCTGCCGCTAAAAAGCAGATCGAGCAGCTTACGGCTCTTGGCTTTGATAAGTGTCCCGTTTGTATTGCTAAGACACAGTATAGTTTCTCGGATGATCCAACTAAACTCGGCGCACCCGAAGACTTCACAGTTACCGTTAAAAACGTTAAAATTTCTGCAGGTGCAGGCTTTATAGTTGTACTCACGGGCGACATTTTAACAATGCCTGGACTTCCCAAGGTTCCCGCTGCAGAGCGTATTGACGTCGATGCCGACGGTAAGATAACAGGATTATTCTAAAATACAGGGGCAGGAAACTGCCCTTGTTTGTTTATATCCACTATGACGTGTTGTAATAATATACTATTTTTATATAAATTTTGTATTTGAAAATATAGAGAAGTATGTTATAATATTAACAATCTCAGGTGGGAGAATTTGATTATCCTGATAAAATCCATTATTTTTCACGGAGGTCTGTCATGGACAACACAAAAATTCTTGTAGACAGCGTTGAAAGGCTGGAGGAGGCGATCGCTTCCGTTCGCGCTGCACAGCAGAAATTCGCTACCTATACGCAGGAGCAGGTTGATGCTATTTTCCGCGCTGCCGCAATGGCCGCTAATAAGGCCAGAATTCCGCTTGCAAAGCTTGCTGTTGAGGAAACAGGTATGGGCATTGTAGAGGATAAGGTTATTAAAAACCATTTTGCATCCGAATATATTTATAATGCATATCGTGACACTAAAACCTGCGGAGTTATTGAGGAGGATGCAATCTACGGTACCAAGAAGATAGCCGATCCTATTGGCGTTATCGGTGCTGTTATTCCCACCACGAACCCCACCTCAACCGCTATTTTTAAGACGCTACTCGCTCTTAAAACACGTAACGGTATAATTATAAGCCCTCATCCGCGCGCAAAGAATTCGACTATTGCAGCATCTCGCCTTGTGCTTGAGGCGGCTGTTGCCGCAGGTGCCCCCGAGGGTATTATTGCTTGGATTGACGTTCCCAGCCTGGATATGACCAACCTTCTTATGAAGGAGTCGGACATCATTCTTGCAACCGGCGGACCCGGAATGGTTAAGGCCGCTTATTCCAGCGGTAAGCCTGCACTCGGCGTTGGCGCAGGTAATACTCCTGCAATTATCGACGATACCGCCGATATTTTGCTTGCAGTTAACTCTATCATACATTCAAAAACCTTCGATAACGGTATGATCTGTGCCTCTGAACAGTCCGTTATCGTTATGGAGAGCATCTACGATGCAGTAAAGGCTGAGTTTGCAAAGCGCGGTTGTTACTTCCTTACCGATGACGAGACCGAAAAGGTTCGCAAGACTATAATCATAAACGGCGCCCTCAACGCAAAGATTGTTGGCCAGAAGCCTGTTACAATCGCTGCACTTGCAGGGGTTACCGTTCCTGAAAGCACCAAGATTCTCATAGGTGAGGTTGAAAGCGTTGAGTTGTCGGAAGAGTTCGCTCATGAAAAGCTTTCTCCCGTCCTTGCTATGTATAAGGCTAAGGATTTTGAAGATGCCGTTTCAAAGGCTGAGCAGCTCGTTGCTGACGGTGGCTATGGCCATACTTCTTCGATTTATCTTAACGCTTTAACCGAAAAAGCAAAACTCGACGAATTCTCTGCCCGTATGAAGACCTGCAGAATCGTTGTAAATACTCCTTCCTCTCACGGAGGAATAGGCGACTTATATAACTTTAAGCTGGCTCCCTCGCTCACACTTGGTTGTGGTTCTTGGGGCGGAAACTCGGTTTCCGAAAACGTTGGTGTAAAGCACCTGCTTAATATTAAAACAGTTGCCGAAAGGAGAGAGAATATGCTTTGGTTCAGAGCACCCCAGAAAGTTTATATCAAAAAGGGCTGCCTGCCCGTAGCTCTCGATGAGCTTAAAAACGTTATGGGCAAGAAGCGTGCCTTTATCGTAACCGACAGTTTCCTTTATAATAACGGATATACCAAATCTATTACCGATAAGCTCGATGAAATGGGTATCGTACACACCACTTTCTTCGATGTAGCACCCGACCCGACACTCGAATGCGCAATGCGCGGTGCCGAGCAGATGACCGCGTTCCGTCCCGACTGCATTATTGCTCTCGGCGGCGGTAGTGCGATGGATGCTGCAAAGATTATGTGGGTTCTTTACGAGCATCCCGAGGTTGACTTTATGGATATGGCAATGCGCTTTGTTGATATTCGCAAGCGTATTTACACATTCCCGAAGATGGGCGAAAAGGCATATTTTATTGCTGTTCCCACCTCGGCAGGTACGGGTAGTGAGGTAACTCCCTTCGCCGTTATAACCGACGAAAAGACCGGCGTTAAGTATCCGCTTGCCGATTATGAATTACTCCCCAATATGGCAATTATCGATACCGATCTGCATATGTCTGCGCCCAAGGGTCTTACTGCTGCATCGGGTATCGACGCGGTAACCCACGCGCTTGAGGCGTATGCATCGGTTATGGCTACCGATTATACCGACGGACTTGCACTGAAGGCACTCAAGATTATATTCGAGTATCTGCCGCGCGCATACGATAACGGCCTTGTTGACGTTGAAGCAAGAGAGAAAATGGCTAACGCCGCCACCATCGCCGGTATGGCTTTTGCAAATGCTTTCCTCGGCGTATGCCATTCCATGGCGCACAAGCTCGGCGCCTTCCATCACTTACCCCACGGCGTTGCAAACGCTCTTATGATTGACGAGGTTCTTCGTTTCAATGCAAGTGAAGCACCCACCAAGATGGGTACCTTCTCGCAGTATGATCATCCGCACACCCTTGCTCGCTATGCAGAGGTTGCAGATTACCTTGGCCTCGGCGGAAATACCGATGAAGAGAAACTCGAAAACCTCATTAAGGCAATCGACGAGCTCAAAGAACGCGTTGGAATTAAAGCAACAATTAAGGACTACGTTGCAGACGAGGCAGATTTCCTTGCACGTCTTGACGATATGGTTGAGCAGGCATTTGACGATCAGTGCACCGGCGCCAACCCGCGTTATCCGCTTATGAGCGAAATCAAGCAGATGTACCTTAACGCCTATTATGGCGCAAACTAAGGAGGGAACACTATGAAACCTGAAAACATCATTGCAGTTAGAGCTAAGAAAAAGATTTACCGTGAGGGCAACCTTTGCATTAAGGTTTTTGACGAGGGATTTTCTAAAGCCGATATCCTTAACGAGGCGCTTAACCAGGCCAGAATAGAGGAAACCGGACTTAACATCCCCAAAATCCACGAGGTCGGTATGCATGAGGGTAAGTGGGCAATAATTTCGGACTTCATTGAGGGCGAAACCATGGCAAGCCTTATGGCAAGCAACCCCGATAAGATCGACGAGTATCTTGAAAAGTTTGTAGATCTTCAGCTTGAAATTCATTCGAAAACCTGCCCGCTTTTATCTAAGCTTAAGGATAAGATGAACCGCAAAATCAGCGAAACCACACTCGATGCAACAACTCGTTATGAGTTGCACACTCGTCTTGAAGGTATGCCCAAGCATAAAAAAGTCTGCCACGGCGACTTCAACCCTTCGAACGTTATCGTTAAGCCTGACGGATCGATGTACGTGATCGATTGGTCGCACGCAACCCAGGGTAATGCTTCGGCCGACGTTGCAAGAACCTATCTTCTTTTCTGCCTCGAGGGCAAGACCGAACTCGCTAACAAATATCTTAATTTGTTCTGCCGTAAGAGCAATACTGCAAAGCAGTACGTTCAAAAATGGATGCCCATTGTTGCCGCTTCCCAATCTGTGAAGGGTAATGAAGAAGAACGCGAATTTTTGCTTTCGTGGGTAGACGTTGTGGATTACGAATAATAAATAAAGCCGAGTGCATATTGCACTCGGCTTTTTCTTTATTCAACTTCCATGAATTCCTTTTCATAGAATTCGGAATACTTTGAAAGCTCATCACAAAGCTCTTCAAAATCATATTTTTCGCAGATTGTTTTTTCGCCTGAAAATAGGTTTGTTCCCATAGCCAGTCGGTCGCCCTTAATCTGACAGCCCAAAGCAGCCAGCGTTGTGGGATACATATCAATCGTTGCAAATTCACGGTTCTTAGTATTCGCAATCTTTAGTGAGGGAGCAGGATTGATGATGCAGTTATATACGCGGCGAACGTAATCTTTGCCTACGTATTTATTAACGTAACCTTCATCCATACTGCAGTGGTCACCGGTAATTACGATTGTTGTGTTTTCGTAAAAGTCCTGCTGTTTTATCCAGTCGATAAACTCAGCAATACGTTTGCTTGAGCAGGATAATACGTTGTCGTATTGAGCCTCATATTTATTTTCACAATCACTGCAGAGATATCCGCTTATATGATGGGTGTCAACGGTCAGCATCCCGAAAGAGAAGGGCTGATCTTTTTGTGAAATTTCGAGCAATTCTTGCTTGGCATATTCAATGAGGTACTTATCCTCCATGCCCCACCATTCCCAGTAGCCGCGGGGGACGATTTCATCGTCGTAGGCAGTAAATAAGTCGTAAACTTTATCAATGCCGTGCTGCTCAAAAAACTGCTTGCGGCCACCGTACTCACCATCAGAGCCGAACATAAACGTTTGGTAGTAGCCCTGCTTTTTAAGAACGTCTGTTATAGTAGTAACGCCGGGCAGGAAGTTATCATACTGACCTCCGTCAACACTGCCGTTAAGGTCGATTTTAAACTTAAGCGGTAGTCCCGAGGAATGAGCAACCAGCGCGCCAACCGTCCAGGTGGTGCCCGAAACGGTTCTTCCACCACCGACTGCATCGTTGTGAGAGAAGTTGATATTGTTTTCAGCAAGGCTGTGCAGCTCAGGAATTACGTTGTTTTCAATCGCACCGTCAAGATCTTGGCTCAAGAAGGTGGTTTCCATCGATTCGAGATAGATATAAATTAAATTTCTCTTCTTTTCGGGGAATTTAATATCAACCGTATCCGGGTCGACGTATTCGTTGGCGTAAATATCGGTCTCATTAAGGGAAAGATATGCCCATTTAACAAGTCCCGAATAAATAGCGCCGGTGGTAATTAAGGATATTACAAGCAAAGCCGAGACAAAAACGGCAATTTTGTGAGGGAGCAGCGTTCTTCTGCCTTTGGTTTCTTGCTTGTCCTTTTTAAGCGGAAAGAAGAAAAGAAAATAGAAAACCGTAGGCGTTAATATAACGGCCGGTAAAAGGCCTCGCATTATATAGGTAATCATCAGCTTGCTTTCAACACTGCCTGCATCAGATGTAAGGGCATATATAACGGCGTCAAAACCGACATCGCCGTAAACACTCTTATACCAAACCGCAGCAAAGAAACCGATCATTCCGAGGGCAATGAGTAGGAAAAGACCGATATATGCAACTGTTTGTTTAGAAATCTTTTTCTTCATATAAACCTCCAAAATGATTTTTCCGACCACGAAAGTATACCACAACGCGGAGAAAAAATCAACACTGCATATATTAACATTATATAACAAAAATATTACTAATTCTTATTGTTTTCTATCAATAATTGATATATAATATTAAGGCATAAAAAAGTAATGTGAGGTGTCCTATGCGTAAAACAAAAATCATATGCACGATAGGTCCCTCATGCTCCGACGAAAAGACTCTTGAGCAAATGTGCCGCGCAGGCATGAACATCGCAAGGCTAAATTTCTCCCACGGAACGCACGAGGACTATCTTGAAAAAATCAAAGCAATTAAAAACGTTCGTGAAAGGCTAAATCTGCCTATCGCGATTATGCTTGATACAAAAGGGCCTGAATATCGTATAAAAGCTTTTGAAAACGGCTCGGTAGTTTTATCTGACGGCGATTTGTTTACTCTAACGACCACGGACGTTGTCGGCAATGAAAAGCGCGTATCGGTAAATTATAAGGGCCTTCCTGCTGATTTGGATGTTGGCGACCGCATTCTTTTAAACGATGGTCTTTTAGAACTTGTGGTTGAGTCGCTTACTGAAACCGATATTAATTGCCGAGTTATAATCGGCGGCAAGCTTTCCGACCGAAAGAGTATGAGTTTTCCGGGCAAGCACCTGCATCAGGAGTACTTGAGCGAGCAGGATAAAAGTGATATCCTTTTCGGAATTCAAAACGACGTTGATTTTATTGCCTGCTCTTTTGTATCCTGCAAGCAGGATATGCTCGACGTCAAGGCGTTTTTAGAAGCTAACGGCGGGCAGGGAATAGACCTTATCGCAAAGATTGAAAACCGCACCGGCGTTGAGAATATCGAAGAAATTTGCAGCGAATGTACCGGCGTTATGATCGGCCGCGGTGATATGGGTGTTGAGCTTCCGTTTGAGGAACTGCCTGCTATCCAGAAAAAGATTATAACCAAGTGTCGTCTGCTCGGCAAACGCGTTATTACGGCTACCGAAATGCTTGAATCAATGATTCATAATCCGCGTCCGACCCGTGCCGAAATATCCGACGTCGCAAACGCGGTTTATGACGGTACCAGCGTTATTATGCTTTCGGGCGAAACCGCTGCAGGCAAATACCCCGTTCGCACCGTTGAGGTTATGTCCACGATTGCCGAAAACACCGAAAACAACATTCATTACGAAAAGCGTTTTTATCGCTCTGAGTTTAAGATTAAAAACACCGTTGACGCTCTCTCGCACGCTACCTGCGGTATGGCGATTGATATTGACGCAAAGGCTATCGTTGTATGCAGTCTTTCGGGTATGACGGCGCGTATGGTTTCGCGTTTCCGTCCTAAGGCCGATATTATAGGACTTACAACCGACGAAAAGACTTGGCGTAAACTTGCTATGTCTTGGGGCGTTATTCCCGTTAAATGTGACCGCTATGAGTCAACCGACGTACTATTCTACAGCGCTAAGAATATCGCCGTTTCCACACTTAAACTGCAAAAAGGCGATAACATTGTATTAACGGGTGGTATTACTAGTGGTATTTCGGGCAATACCAATACCATCAAGATTGAAACGGTATAAAACCTATTGACAAAAATTTCGTGTTAGTATATTATGATATGGACACGTTTGGAGGCATAGCTCAGTTGGTTAGAGTACTTGCTTGACATGCAAGGGGTCACCGGTTCAAGTCCAGTTGTCTCCACCAAAAATCCCGTTCACGAAAGTGGGCGGGATTTTTACTTATTACTTATTACCTCTTCACTCTTCACTTTTCACTAAAAATTTGTGAACGGGATTTTTGGGAAGTAAGAGGTAATAGTGAATAGTGAAGAAGTATTGCGGCTTTGCCATTTTTATGCTATAATATATAAAGAGGTGAATTACATGAAATTGTTTAATTCTTTTAAGGAAAACAAGCAGCTTGTTAACCAAACAGAATTTGTAAATGTTTATTCTGTTAAATGTGATGAAAAAGAATATACAATTATTATTCCGAAGAAAAGAGCCAACAACAAAACTGTAATCCACTTTGTTGACAATACTATTTGTTGGGAGCAAGTTCCTCGTTTTCCTCGAGGTGTAGGAAGGCAATATGGTGATAGAATACCGATTTATAAATTTGATGAAAAAGTTTTGAATACCCTTTTTATTCTCAAGGGAAATCCTCTTGGTGATGAGGGTTTGGATAATGGTATTTTTAGAAGTTTTAAAAAATATGATGAAAATTGTGTAAATTGTATAACTTACAATAAATTTAAACAAATGTAAGAAAATCCTCTGGTTTTCAGCCCCATTTCATTCGTGTCATTAAGTTAGAAACACCCAAAGATTCCTCTTTTTTGGGGAATCTTTTTATTTTACAGAAAACCCACCGCCATACAAGCGGTGGGTTTAATTTATACGTTTTTCGGAAGTTTGGTTACTGCATCACCAAGATGACCTTCAAATCCGTATTCGATATTAATAAACTTTTCTCCGTCGAACTCGACTTTTGTGATTGACGCATTAGCAGGCCAGGGGAGTTCGCGCAGATTTTCTTTTTTAATTCCAAAACAGTATCCGCCAAATGCTCTAATAGGCGTTGCGTGAGAAGCGATAGCAATGTTTTTGCCGTTGTTTTGTTTAGCGATTTCCGAAATGGTTTTTACTACGCGGTCATAAAGCTCGGCAACCGACTCGCCGCCATCCGGCCTTGCATTACCGATATCGTTTCGCCAGGTATGATATGTGTCGGGGTATTCGGTTTCAAGGTCGTCAAACTTTCGGCCCTCCCATACACCTGCATTTATTTCCTTTAAACCGTCAACGGGTATAATAGGTATATTTAGTAAATCGGAAACCGCTTTGCCCGTATTATATGCTCTGTTAAGAGGACTGGCGTAAACTAAATCAATTTTTTTGTCCTTTAAATATTCTGCTGCCATCTTTGCCTGCCACATACCTTTATCGGTTAGCGGAAAATTGCTGCTGCCCGTAAAAACGCGTGCAAAGTTTGCTTCGCTTTCGCCGTGGCGTATTAAATATAAAGTAGTCATAAAATCACCTGAAAAATTAATAACTAGATTTTATCACTATTTAAAATTAAAGTCAACACGCCCGTGCATTTAACGGCGATTTTTGACATACACTGATTTATGTGTTATAATACTGTGTAGTTTAACTTAAGGGCGTGATATTATGCAGGGATCATTTATGCAGTTCAAAAGCGGAACCGACGTTCGCGGTATTGCGGCAGAGGGCGTAAAAGGCGAGGACGTTAATCTTACCAATTACGCAGTAAAACGCATAACCGAGGGTTTTGCTATTTGGCTTTGCAAAAGGCTAAAAAAAGACCCCGCTGAGATTAAAATTTCGGTAGGACATGATTCGCGTATATCGGCCGATCGTATTAAAAAGGCAGTAACTACAATGCTTTGTGACTGCGGCTTTAACGTATTATCCTGCGGACTTTCTTCAACGCCTGCCATGTTTATGACAACCGTTGACCTGGATTGCGATGCCGCTATTCAGATAACCGCAAGCCATCATCCCTTTAATCGCAACGGTCTTAAGTTTTTCACACGCCAGGGTGGCCTTGAGGGCTCTGAAATTGCCGAGATTTTAGCTTTTGCCGAGACCGACAAGATTTTACCCTTCAAGGACGGTAACCTCACAGAGGTCAACTATATGGCTGATTATGCCGCACGCCTTCGCGAAATGATTAAAGAGGGCGTTAACGGCGATGACTATGAGAAACCGCTTAAGGGTTATAAAATAGTTGTTGACGCAGGCAACGGTGCCGGAGGCTTCTACGCAGAGGATGTTTTAAAACCGCTTGGTGCCGATATTACCGGCAGCCAGTTTTTGGAGCCGGATGGTATGTTCCCGAACCATATTCCCAATCCTGAAAACGAGCAGGCAATGAACTCTGCCAGGGCAGCTGTTTTATCGGTCGGTGCCGATTTGGGAATCGTATTCGATACCGACGTTGACCGCGCCGCGGTTGTCGATTCGCGAGGCGGCGAAATCAACCGTAACCGACTCATTGCATTGGCGGCGTGTATAGCCCTTGAAAATGAGAATGGCGGAACAATCGTTACCGACTCGGTTACCTCTGATGGTTTATCACATTTCATTAATAACATTTTAGGCGGCCATCATCATAGATTTAAGCGTGGATATAAAAACGTTATCGACGAGGCTATATCCTTAAACGAGCAGGGCATTAATTGCCCGCTGGCTATCGAAACCTCGGGCCACGCGGCACTAAGAGAAAATTATTTCCTCGATGACGGTGCCTACTTGGTAACCAAAATCATTATTGCCGTAGCTCGTCTCGGCAAGGTTGGTAAAAGCATTGATATGCTGCTTGAGGAGCTGCCTGAACCTGCCGAATCGGTTGAATACCGTATTTCCTTGCCGATTGACGGATTTAGAATAACCGGCGCAGGTGTGTTGAAGGCCTTAACCGAATTTGCCGAGCAGACTGAGGGCTGGTCGATCGTGAAGGATAACTACGAGGGAATCCGAATTGCCGTCGATAAGGATAACGGCGACGGTTGGCTTTTGCTTCGTATGAGTGTGCACGACCCCGTTATGCCGCTTAATATTGAAAGCAATATTGAAGGCGGATGCGACCGCATAGCCAATCGCTTTAGGGAATTCCTTTCACAATTTGATTTTCTTAAAATGTAATTTAAAAGCCGTAAGTTTGACTTACGGCTTTTTTTACGGGCTTACAAATATACCCAGACTCGGTGTGCAAAATGTAAAAACAGTAAATAGCACTGCAAGCACTCCAAATGCACACAAAGCAATTAAATTCGAATATTTGTATTCAAAATATTTATTTTTCTCAAACAGTTTCGATAAAAAGAAGGTAAGAATAACGGCAACGTAATAAAGCAGAATATTAAATACGTCTATTGGCTTTCCGACAATACCCGTAAATGTATAAAAAGCCGTCACAATAAAAAACATACCTGAAAACAGAGCAATAAATCTCGACATCAAGAATCCGGTGCTGCCTTTATAAAGTTTTACATATTCAATTATTGTGAGTATTGTCACCGGCCAGTATAGTAGTTTTAAGTGTTCCCACGTACTTTCGTTAATTGCGCCAAAAATTCCTACCAAGCTGTTTTGGCCGCTCCAGTCATATACGAAGTGGAGGAGCGTTCCAACAGCCGCAACGGCCAAAATTTCGATAAGTGTTTTTCTTTTGCACATAATATCACCCTTAAAATTATATGCATAGTAGGGGGTGAATATAGGATTATTTTAAAAAATTTTAATAAACTATACATCTATTCATGCAACATTCGACACAAACGGCTGATATAATATCTACAGTAAAGGAGCTGAAATTTATGAAAAGGCCTATATTAGCCTGTATTACAGCGCAACCTCACTGCGAGAGAATTGTAAACACGGCAAAAAAACTGGCTTTGAGCTTATCAACAAATTTATACGTTGTTACTGTTTTGCCCATTAAGGAGTCGGCACAAGAACGTGCGATGAAATTGAAATGTCTAAAAAAAATATCGGAAAATATGGACGTTGATATTATAATCAGATATAGTGATAATCCTGTAACAAGCGTAGCAGCGCAGGCAAAATTGTGTCAACCGATGCATATATTCATCGGTGAAGATAACGGATTTTTAAACAAACTATTTTTGGAATATAACAAAGCGCCGATTAGCGTTGTTTCTAAGAATATAGTTTTTACCGTTCCGTCACAAGAGGAAACAAAAGGAGCGTAAAAAAACGCAGTATGCATCAGCATACTGCGTTTTGTTTTTATAACCTATTAAATTAAGTGAATTACTTTTTCTTTGCCTTAACGAAGTTGCACCACTTAACCCAAAGCGGACCGGAAACACACATAGAAGATACGCAGCCCGAAAGAATACCGAATATCATCGGGATAGCGAAAGTGCGAAGTGTTGTAAGACCGCAGATTTCCGATACAATGAGGATTGTAAGAACTGCGATAAAGGTTGTAAGGGTTGTGAAGATTGTTCTGCGCATAACCTGAGTAATACTTACGTCAACAATTTCCTCAAGCTCACCGTCGGGCGAGGTCTTGCGATTCTCTCTGATACGGTCGTAGATAACGATTGTATCGTTAAGAGAGTAACCGAGGAGCAGAAGAACAACAGCCATAAAGTTGTTATCAATCTGCAGACGGAAAACCGTGCAAGCTGCAAAGGCGGCACAGACATCGAGCACAAGCGCTGCCAAAGCGGTTATTGCGGCCGATACGCCACCGATTCTTCTGAAGCGAATTCCAACGTATACAACAACGAGTGCAGCTGCAAGAACTACTGCAAATAAAGCCTTTGCGAAGAAACTGCCTGCAAGCGAGGGGCTAACTGCCTGAGATTCGCCAAGGGTAACGTTGTTGTCTTTAAACTCCTTCTGAAGAGCTGTGATAATTGCCTGCTGAGATTCAGTAGAGAGGGCCTGATCGCCAACGAGGGAAACAACCAGTTTTGTGGTGTTGCCGGTCATTGAAGCGCTCTGGCTAACGGTTACGTCCTTACCGTCAAGAGCCTTTTCGATAGCTTTTTCGGCTGTCGAGGCATTGATCTCGCCGGTATAGGTGTAGGTAATACGGGTACCACCCTTAAAGTCAATAGAAAGATTTACGCCAAAAACAATACCAACAATCAGCGCAACGCAGATAATCACTGCATAAGCGATAAGCGGAATGCGAAGGCTTTTTACAAAATGAAAACGTTTATTAGTCATTTTTAGCACCTCCGTAATACTGCGGCTTGCGCAGGAACTTTAATCTGGAAACACTCTTGAGCATCAGTCTTGTTGCAAAGATACCCATTACGAAGTTAAATACAACGCCCATGAGGAGTGTGTAACCGAAGGAATAAATAGAACCGGTTATCGAGGAACTAAAGAGCGACATAACGGGAGAGAGCAGCTTTGCCATAATGCTGTCGGGCGAGCCGAAGGCGCCCATAAGAATAATGGATACGATAACAACTGTTACGTTACCGTCAAGAACTGCACTGAAGCTGTTCTTGAAGCCTGCGTCAATAGCACCGTCAATGGTCTTGCCGTTCTTAAATTCATCAATAATACGCTCAGAGGAAATAACGTTACAGTCGACACCGATACCGATAGAAAGGATCATACCTGCGATACCGGGGATTGTAAGTGTAAAGCTCGAGGTGCCGGGGAAGAATCCAGAAATTGCAGCAATCATACCTGCAACCTGTCCGAGCAGCGCAATAGAAGCAACAGCGCCGGGGATGCGGTATCTAGCGATCATAAGAATGCAAACAAGCAGAAGAGCGATTGCGCCTGCAATAACCATAACCTCTAAAGCTTCGGAGCCAAGTGTCGGCGAAATTACCTGGAGCTTGGAATCGTCTACTGTGAGTGCGAAGGGAAGAGTACCGGCGTTAATCTGGTCAGCCAATGCTTCAGCATCCTCTGCGGTACCGCCGCCGAGGGTAATCATTGCGTTACCGTCGGTGATAGCTTCGTTTACGGTCGGGCTGGAAACTAAGTTGTCATCCATCCAAATGGATATTACCTGACCCTTAAGACGCTTGGTGGCTTCGGCAAACTTAGATTTACCTGCATCGGTAAGCTCAAGAGAAACAATATACTGATTATCGAGATAGCCTTCCTGAGCGTGTTTAATATCAGCTGCGCCCTTTAAGATAACCTTATCGTTGGTGCTGCCCTCACAGAAGGTGAGAAGAGCGGTAGCGCCGAGCGAGTTAACGGTCTTGGTGGGGTCGAAATTGCTTTCGCCTGCCTGCCAGGGGAAACGAACGATAACCTGCTTGTTATCGTTATCAACGTATACCTCGTAGTCGGTAATGTTGTTGTTAACAAGTCTCTTTTCAATAATTGTTTTGGCAGCCTGCATATCAGAGTCAGTGATATTCTTTACCTCAACGTCGGGCGAGAAAACAGCCTCAACGCCGCCGCGAATATCAATACCCCAACGAATATCGTTGGCACCCTTTACATATGTAAGCTTTTTGTCGCCATAGTAATCTTCAATTCCAAAGAATGCGCAGAACGTTAATATAAGTATCAGCGCGAAAACTATGAAAAACGTAGACTTACGTGACTTTTTCATAAGAAATCCTCCGTTTTTTAAACTTATAGACTCTATTATATAATTTTTACTTAACAAAGTCAATATAAGCGTGCTAAAAAGTCAAAAAATTACTCAATATATTGATTTTGCCACGCCATGTTTTCAACAGATTGTGATTTAAAACTTGACATATAATAAATATAGTAATAAAATAAATGTGAATGGTAATCGTTTTTGATTTGGCGAATCATTTGCTTTACCGTTTATCGGGCGAATAACGCGGCCCTTATTAAACATGCGTTTTTTGATATAGGAGGTGCATTTATATGCCGGAAACAATGTATTACGTCATTAGCGGCGTTTTGGTTGTTGTGGCAGCCTTGATATTTTTCTTTGTAGGCTCTGCACACCGCAAAAAGACCGCTGAGGCGACGATCGGCTCAGCCGAGGATGAGGCACGAAGAATCCTAAGTGATGCTATGAAGAACGCCGAGGCCCGTAAGAAGGAACTTATAATTGAGGCTAAGGAAGAAATACATCAGCTTCGTACCGAAACCGACAGAGACCTGCGCGAACGCAGAAATGAAGTTCAGCGTCAGGAGCACAGGCTTCAGCAAAAGGAAGAAACCCTCGACCGCAAGATAGATAACCTTGAGGTAAAAGAGGAAAACATCCAGAAGCGTGCCAAAGAGGTTGAGGAAAAATTACAAGAAACTGAGAAGGTCAAGAAGAGCCAGCTTGAGCTTTTAGAGCGCATTTCGGGCTTTTCCGCAGAACAGGCCAAAGAACATTTGCTTTCCATCCTGGATGGTGAGCTTTCGCACGAAAAAGCTGTTAAAATCCTTGATTATGAACAGCGCCTTAAGGATGAGGTTGATCAGCGTGCCCGCGATTTAATATCTCATGCTGTACAGCGTTGTGCTGCAGACCATTCATCTGAGGTTACCGTTTCGGTTGTTGCATTACCCAACGACGAAATGAAGGGCAGAATCATCGGCCGCGAGGGTAGAAATATTCGCGCGCTTGAGACTGCTACGGGTGTTGATTTGATTATTGACGATACTCCCGAAACCATTACACTCTCGAGTTTTGACCCCGTAAGACGTGAGATTGCACGTCTTTCGCTTGAGAAGTTAATTCTTGACGGCCGTATTCACCCCGCAAGAATTGAAGAAACCGTTGCTAAAGCAACCGCAGAGGTTGAGCGTACCATCCGTCAGGAAGGTGAGCGCGCAATGCTCGAAGCAGGCGTTCACAACCTGCATCCCGAGCTCGTTCGCTTACTCGGTCGTTTGCGTTATCGTACCAGCTACGGTCAGAACGTGCTCAATCACTCGCTTGAGGTTTGCCATCTTGCAGGCCTTATGGCTGCTGAACTCGGTGAGGACGTTTCTCTTGCCAAACGTGCAGGTCTTTTACACGATATCGGTAAAGCACTTGACCACGAGCAGGAAGGTTCTCATATTCAGCTTGGTGTTGAGGTTGCCAAGAAGTGCAAGGAAAGTGAAATGGTTATTCACGCCATTCACGCTCACCACGGTGAGGTTGAGGCTAAAACCGTTATCGCTTGTCTTGTTCAGGCTGCTGATGCTATTTCTGCCGCCCGTCCCGGTGCCAGAAGAGAGAATATCGAAAGCTACATAAAACGTCTTGAAAAGCTTGAGGAAATCGCCAATTCCTTCAACGGCGTTGAACGTTCGTTTGCTATTCAGGCAGGCCGCGAAGTTAGAATCGTGGTTAAACCCAGTGTGGTTAGCGATGATCAGATGGTGCTTTTGGCTCATGAAATTGCTCAGAACATTGAAAAAGAGCTTGAGTATCCCGGTCAGATTAAGGTTAACCTTATTCGCGAGAATCGAGCAGTTGACTACGCAAAATAAAAAAGAAACCGCAGGAATTTCTCCTGCGGTTTTTATTTTTATTTACCCGTGCTTCCGAAACCGCCTGCGCCTCGCTCGGTTTCATCGAGTGTGTCGGTTTCAATAAACTCGGCCGAAAGGAATGGCATAATTACAAGTTGTGCAATTCTGTCTCCGGTTTTAACGACCTTTGCGTTATCGGAATCGTTGTGTAGAGCAACAATGTACTCGCCACGATAGTCGGCATCGGCAACACCAACGCAATTGGCGGGACGAAGGCTCTGCTTTGCGGCAAGACCGCTGCGCGCGAAAATAGCGCCAAAATAACCGTCGGGAACTGCAATGGAAAGACCGGTTCCAATTTTTACGTTCTCGTGAGGCGGAATTATTATTTCGCTGTCACAGCAGGCATACAAATCATATCCTGCGGCGTACTTTGAGCCGCGCGTAGGCAAAACAGCATTGGGATTAAGCTTTTTTATCATAATTTCCATAATGATTCCCCATTTCTTTTCTATAGAATTATTATATAAAAGAAGGGGAGAAAACGCAAGGTTAAGATTGACTTATTGATAAGTTTATTTTATTATAAATTATATAAACATTGAAAGCGGGACTGTAAATGTATATTTTTGATGCAAAAAAAGTGTCTTCGGACTGCATAGAATGGATTCGCGACTGGTTTTCTAAAAACGGTCCCGACTGCAAGGCTGTTGTCGGTATATCGGGCGGTAAGGATAGTTCGGTTGTTGCCGCGCTTTGCGTTAAGGCACTTGGCAGGGAACGTGTCTACGGCGTTTTAATGCCGCAGGGGGTTCAGGCCGATATTGATTACTCCGTCGATCTTTGCGAAACCTTGGGCATCGAATATATTACCGTTAACGTTAAGAATGCGATTGATGCGGTTATGACCGAAATTGAGGATAAAATCGATGTTACGAATCAAACGCGTTTTAACCTGCCGCCGCGTATTCGTATGTCGGTTCTTTACGCCGTTTCGCAGTCGGTTAACGGCCGTGTTGCCAACACCTGCAACCTCTCGGAGGACTGGGTTGGTTATTCTACTCGCTACGGCGACAGTGTTGGCGATTTCAGCCCGTTATCATTGCTTACAGTGCAGGAGGTAAAGGCTGTTGGTCGTGAAATCGGTCTGCCCGAGCGATTTATTGAAAAAACACCTATAGACGGTCTTTGCGGTAAGAGTGATGAGGATAATCTAGGCTTTACCTATGCCGTTCTTGACCGTTATATTCGCGAGGGTGTTATTGATAATCCCGAAACAAAAAAGAAAATTGATGGTATGCACGAGCGTAATCTCTTTAAGCTTCAGCTTATGCCCGTGTTCCAATATCATCCTGATGTTGAGGTGTCTGATGCCTAATTATAAAATTGCCGATCTCATCGTTAATATGGATTGCAAGAGCGATATGCTGCTTTCACGCGGTAAGCCGTATCAGGTTAGCGACGCTTTAAAACCCGACCTCGTCTTCACACTTGATGAAAAGCGAGTAAAGTATTATCTCGATAAGTACCCGCAAATGAATAATAACGAATGGGAATATATGCTTTACGGAAGTGATTTCTATAACGCGCTTACCGGTTATAACGGTATGCTTTTGCATGCGTCAGCCGTTGTGGTGGACGATAGAGCATATCTGTTTTCTGCTCCGTGCGGCACGGGAAAATCCACCCATACCTCGCTGTGGCTTAAGCTTTTTGGTGACCGCGCGTATATAATTAACGACGATAAGCCGGCAATCCGTATTATTGACGGCGTGCCATACGTATATGGAACTCCCTTTAGCGGTAAGCACGATATAAGCAAAAATACCCGTGTTAGACTTGGCGGTATATGCTTTATTACCCAATCGCCCGAAAACGAAATATCACCCATGGACAGCCAAGACGTTATCGTTGCCGTTATGGAGCAGACGATTAGAAATCTGTCGCTTGAACACATGGATAAAATGCTAACCGTTTTGGATGAGGTTTTAAGTTCTGTTAAGGTGTATTCTCTGAAGTGCAATATGGATATCAGTGCAGCACGTCTTTCCTATGAAACTATGAGTGGAGAAAAGTTTAATGGCTAATAAGGTTTCTCTTGAAGAGATGATACCTACAATTAAAGAATCGCTCGCATCGGGTAGTTCGGTTTCCTTTACCGTAACGGGAAACAGCATGTTGCCGATGTTGCATCACGGTACCGATACCGTAACGCTGTCTCCGGTTAGCGGTAAACTCAAAAAATATGACCTGCCTTTTTACTGCCGCGGCGACGGGAAATATATTTTGCATCGAATTATAAAGGTTTGTGATGACGAATATATAATTCGTGGTGATAATTGCGATTTTATTGAGCGGGGAATTAAGCATGACGATATCATAGGCGTCGTTACAGCCTTTACCCGAAACGGTGCATCTCATTCAACGAATGAACTTTCTTATCGTGTATATAAGCACTTTTGGTGTAACGGATTTTCTTATTTTATCCGCAAAAAGATTTTGCTTAAAAGTCGTGTATGTCTTGCCCGCATCTATAGAAAAATATTTAGAAAAAAATAAACTCTCGGACAAATTGTCCGAGAGTTTTTTTAAAACTTAGTATTACTCAGGAATGCTTTTGTTTTTGGGGATTGTGGGTTATCGAATACGTCTTCGGGAGTACCCATTTCTTCAATTACGCCGTCAGCCATGAAAATGACCTTATCAGAAACGCTTTTGGCAAAATCCATTTCGTGGGTTACGACAATCATGGTTCTTCCGTCATCCTTGAGGTCGCGTATTACGCGTAAAACCTCACCTGTAAGCGAGGGGTCAAGTGCACTTGTGGGCTCATCAAAGCAGAGAATTTCGGGATGCATTGCAAGCGCGCGCGCAATTGCAACACGTTGCTGCTGACCGCCCGACAATTCGCACGGATATGCATCCATCTTATCGCCTAAGCCTACTCGTTCAAGCAGCTGTTCTGCAGTTTCGCGAATATCCTCTTTACTGCCGGTTTTTAGCAGGGTGGGAGCAAGCATAACGTTTTTAAGCACGTTGTACTGCGGGAAAAGATTAAACGACTGGAAAACAAGACCAAAGTGCAGACGGTTGATTCTCTTTTGCGCTTCGCTTAGTTTTTTGTGGAGCGAGGCGTCAAAAATGCAGTTATCATCAATCGTAATGGTGCCGCCGTTGGCGATTTCCAAGAAATTCAAGCAGCGAAGAAGGGTAGTTTTACCGCTGCCGGAGGAGCCAATAATAGATACAACTTCACCTTTTTCAATACTGAAATTGATGCCCTTTAAAACTTCGGTTTTACCGAAGGATTTGGTAAGATTGGAAATTTCTAAAAAAGCCATACCGCACCTCCTAGTTCTTGTAGTAGCTTAACTTCTTTTCGATGTATCCGAAGAGAAGTGTAAGTATGCCGCAGAAGGCAAGATAAAATACAGCTGTGTAGAACAAAGGCCAAATAATACCCTTTGCCTGGAAGGTTTCTGCAGCCTTTATAATTTCAATAACAGAAATTACGCGAACGAGGGAAGTGTCCTTAACAAGGGTGATAATCTCGTTGCTCATGGGAGCAATGATGCGCTTTACAACCTGCATCAAGACAACCTTAAAGAATATTTGTGTTTTGGTAAGGCCAAGCACCTGACCGGCTTCATACTGTCCGCGCGGAATACCCTCAATACCGCCGCGGTATATCTCCGAAAAGTAGGCGGCATAGTTGATAACAAAGGTTACAAGTGCTGCCAAAAAGCGGTTTTGAGCAAATATCGGGTTATCAAAAAGCATACCGGGAACAAAGAAAACAACCAAAATTTGAAGCATAAGCGGCGTTCCGCGAATTATCCAAATAAACAGTTTAGTTAGGTAGCTTAGCGGCTTAAATTTGGACATGGATCCAAAAGAAAGAATAAGTCCAAGCGGGAGGGCAAACAATAGTGTAAGCGCAAATAACTTAAGCGTTACAAGGAAGCCGTCCAGCAGGACGAGTGAAACTTCACTAAAACTATACATAAAGCAATTCCTTTAAAATGTGTAATTACAGAAGATAGCGGCAACCGTTTTAAAGCGGCTGCCGCTTAAAGTTTTAAAAATTAATTAGTCAACGAGTGCGTCCTGGAGGCCGTACTTAGTTGCGAGGGTGTTTAAGGTGCCGTCATCCTTGAGTTCCTTGAGGATCTTGTTAACCTCAGCGGTAACGTCACTGCCCTTGCGGAATGCAACCGAGTAATACTCTTCAGCGGTTTCAACAACATCATCAACGATCATAAGGGAGGAGTAGCTGCTGCCTTCCTTGTTGATGAGGTAGTTAGCCATAATGTAGTCGATTACGGCAGCATCGGCGGTTTTGCCGAGAAGTTCGGAAAGAGCACCGATCTGATCGTCCTTATCTACGTATGTGGCCTTAGCAAAGTTTGCTGCAATGTAGCTTTCGCCTGCAGAGCCGCCTTCGGCAACGATGGTTGCTTTGTTGAGTTCCTCGGCAGAGTCAAACTTTGTTTTGTTATCAGAGTTGATAACAACGGCCTGCTTATTCTTTAAGTACCAATCGGTAAGGCTCATGTTTTCTGCACGCTCTTCATCCCAAGTCAGGCCGTTCCAGATGCAGTCAATGGTCTTACCGGCAAGCTCGGTTTCCTTTATCTTCCAGTTAATAAGCTGGAACTTAACCTCAACACCAAGCTTTTCGCCAACCAACTGAGCGAGTTCGGCGTCAAAACCGGTCCACTTACCGTCAACCTGGAAATCCATGGGCTCGTAATCGGTGATACCAACGATTAAGGTGCCCTTATCCTTGATGTACTCAAGGTCGCTTGCTGCAGCATCGCTCTTATCGCTGCTGGTGTCGGCACCGCCGCAACCTGCAAACACTGTCATAATAAGAAGCATTGCTGTTAAAAGTGCTAATAATTTTTTCATTTTAGAACAACTCCTTTTCAATGTGTTAGCATTTTACCACATTAGCACGCTAAAGTCAAGCCTTTTTATAAAATAAATTAAAACCGCCGAAGCGAATGCCTCGGCGGTAATAAAAAGTGATTATCTCTTGCTTAAAACTTCGTCCTCATATTTGCGGATTTCATCAAACCACTCAGGACCTGCGGTAACACCGCAAACCTCACAGTAATGGTTCCAAATTTCGCCGAAGGGCATAGTTTTGATCTCTTCCTGCATAACCATAAGCTCGGTAAGACGATTTTCGTCCTGAAGCTTTTTAAGCATAGCATTGGGTGTGCAGAGAGCGGAGAGAAGAGCCTTCTGCCAGCTGCGGAAGCCTACGGTCCATGCAGAGATACGGTTGATGCTGGCATCGAAATAGTCGAGAGCCATATATACACGGTCAAGTGCATCGCAACGAACTATTTCCTTTGCCATCTCCTTGGTTTCATCATCAAAGAGAAGGACATGGTCGGAATCCCAGCGTACGCCACGTGTGATGTGTAAAGCAATTTCGGGGAAGAAGCAAAGTAAAGCGGGAATCTTATCCGAAACAACCTCTGTGGGATGATAGTGGCCGTTATCCATAAGCGGTAAGCAACCGTCGTGTGTAGCGGCGAAGGTAAGCGTGAATTCGGCAGAGCCGGCGGTAAACGATTCAACACCGATACCGAAAACCTTAGATTCAACGCAGGGCTTAACGAGATTTTTATCGAAGGGCTCGGAAAGGATAGCCTCGATAGACTCCTTATAGCGCATACGCGGACCCATACGGTCGGCAGGAATATCTTTATAACCGTCACCGGTCCAGATATTCATAACGCAGGGAACACCGGTCTCCTCAGCAAAGTACTGCGAGATGCGAACGCAAGCCTTACCGTGCTCAATCCAGAAATCACGGGTTGCCTTATCAGGGCTGGAAAGAGTAAGACCGTCCTTTACCTTCGGATGAGAGAAGAAGGTGGGGTTGAAGTCTATACCCATATTTCTCTCTTTGGCAAACTCGACCCACTTTTTAAAGTGCTTGGGTTCAAGCTTATCGCGGTCGGCATACTCGCCATCCTCGAAAATAGCATAGCAAGCGTGAACGTTTAATTTCTTGGCACCGGGGCAAAGGGAAAGAACCTTATCCATATCAGCAAGAAGCTGCTCGGGTGTGGTTGCCTTGCCGGGGTAGTTACCGGTTGTCTGAATACCGCCGGTAAGAGGACCGTCATGGTCAAAACCGATAACGTCGTCACCCTGCCAGCAATGGAGGGAAACGGGGATGTTCTTAAGCTTTTCAATAGCAGCGTCGGTGTCAACACCTAACTTTGCATACTGTTCACGGGCAAGCTCATAACCCTTAGATACTGCAATAGCCATATGTACTAATCTCACTTTCATACAAGATTTTAATTATAATACCATAAATTTCTTCCGTTGTCTATCGAAAAGATAGAGAAAAAACTATATTTTCTTTACATCAAGAACCGTTAAGTGCTGTTCGCTGACCGAAAACTTGATTTCAAAGCCTGCAAAAGGAAAACCGTAAACCCGTGTAGGGTCGTTGTGATAGGCGGGCCTGGGGTCGCTTTTAAGGATTTCGATAAGCGGTTTAAGTTTTTTTGCAGGAATAAGATCAGATAACTCTTGAGGAAAAGAAACACTGAGTGCATAGTCGGCTTTTTGGTCCGAAAAGCCACCGACTGCGTCGGTGTGAATATCGGTTATCGGCAGATAGGGCTTGATATCAAATATCGGCGTATCGTCCAAAAGGTCTGCGCCGCCGACGATCAGCACCGGGCCGTCGACCGTATCATTCTCAACGCGGATAAGTTTAACCGACGAAAGACCAAGTCTGTTTGGTCTATAGGGCGAGCGAGTCGCAAAAACACCCATTCGTTCGTTTCCGCCAAGGCGCGGTGGCCGCACGGTTGGTGACCAATCGGCGCCTTCGGCCTCCGAAAAATGCCAAATAAGCCATAAATGCGAAAAGTCTTCAATTCCGCGAAGTGAGTTTAAATCGCGGTATTCAGGTGCAAAAATGATTCTCGATTCAAGATCGTCAATCAGCCCGCTTTGGCGCGGAATACCGAATTTTGTGGAAAAATCAGTTTTAATAAAAGCAATTGGTTTTATTTCCATTTCAGCAACACTTTATTTAAAATATTTGTAGTTTAGCCACAGAACAGAGTAACGGTCCTTAAGGTCTTTGGCAAAGAGAAGAGAATTATCAATCTTTTCCGCACCGTACAACTCAACAAACTCCTTATAATCAAGTCCGATTTCCCTAAGAAGTGAAAGCATTTCCTGCTCGGTGGGAGCCTCTTTTAATACTTTTTTGATTTCGGCTAAATTATCGAAAACGGAGTCACGGTCGGCATCGGTGTACCAACCCATCTTATCCTGAAGAGCAATTACCTCATCGGCAGAGGAGGTGTAAATATCGTTTATGTTTTTCTCCCATTCGGTACGGTCAAAAATAAACTCGTGTGGTTCGCCGTTGGCAATTTTCTCGCGAAGTGCGGCTGTTGCAACAGCGGAGTAGATAACGTCAATTCCATGGGGGAAATACTCTTTACCGTCTAAAATTCCGGTGATTTCGAAGAAATGAGAAAGATGATGCTCGCTGCCCGATGCGGGTCGAGAGTTGCCAACGTAGCTCATCGCAATACCTACGGTTACAAGTGCTTCCATCAGTTCGCCAACGGCGGTTTCTTCACTGTCTTTAACGCGTGCAGCAAGCTCGCGAACGCGGTCGGTTGTATCCATTGTGAGGTCATAAACACGTTGACAGAAGTATTCACCGTTTATAAGCGCGCTCAACTTCCAGTCGTTGAGACATGAATATTTACCGATAATATCGCCCCAGCCTGCCTGAATCATAGGAAAGGGTGCGTTAGCTAAAACGGCGGTATCGGCAATAATACCCTTAGGAGGATTGGCGCCCAAGGTAACTTTCATACCGTTTAATATCAGCGCAGAACCAACCGAAGCATATCCGTCCATCGAGGGGGCGGTAGCAACTATATAATAGGGGAGTCCGTTCTTATGACTAACGTATTTGCAAAGGTCGTTTATTACGCCCGAACCGACACCGACAATAATATCAGTGTCATCGACCATTGAGTTTTCAATTTTCTCAATAGCTTTTTCATTAGGAATAAGGACAAAGTCAGGTGTATCAAAAACGACATACGATCTTACCTTTTTGCCCAGAATGTTCATAACCGTTTCACCGCAAACTCTAAACGTATTGCTGTCGGCTACGAGATGTATTTTTTTGTAATTGGCGCACATTTCGTCTATTTTCGGTAAAATATTGTGTCCAATTTCAATATAATCAATGGGACATAGGTGATCCTTGCCGCAATTGCATCCTAAAATTCCCTTGCATAAATCTTTAACGTTGCTCATCTTCATCCTCCTAAAACATGCTACAATAATTATACACTCAGCAACTATAAAGTGCAAGCAGATTACAATATTTATGTTTGTAAAAATGAACTATATTTTTTTGCAAAAAAAAATAATATTTTTGCAAAAAAACTCTATACAATCAAAAAAAAGTGTGATAAAATATTCCGGTAAAAGACCAAAAGTCTTAATCATCGTGAGGAGATGTGCTGTATGAAAAAGGTTTATGAAGGAAAAACAAAGGACGTATACAGTCTTGAAAACGGCAATGTAATGCTTAAGTTCAAGGACGATTGCACCGGCAAGGACGGCGTTTTTGATCCCGGTGAGAACTCTGTCGGCCTTACCATCGAAGGTATCGGCAAGGCAAACCTTGAAACCTCTATCCATTATTTTGAACTTTTAAAGGCTGCCGGCATCAAGACCCACTATGTATCTGCTGATCTTGATAACGCAACAATGGAGGTTCTTCCTGCAACAGTATTTGGTCACGGCCTTGAGGTTATCTGCCGTTTGGTTGCTACCGGAAGTTTCGTTCGTCGTTACGGTGAGTACATTGCCGATGGAACTGTTTTAGACGGCGGCTATGTTGAATGCACTTTTAAAAACGATGAAAAGGGTGATCCGCTCGTAACCGGTGAGGGTCTTGCAGCTCTCGGTGTTATGACTCCCGAAATGTTCGAGAGCATGAAGGAACAGACCTTAAAGATCACCAAGATTGTTGCCGACGACTTAAAGTCCATCGGTCTTGACCTTTGGGATATTAAGTTTGAGTTCGGTTACAATAACGGCGAGGTTATCCTTATCGACGAAATCGCTTCGGGTAATATGCGCGTTTATAAGGGCGATAAGATCGTTGAGCCCGTTGAACTTACAAAGCTTATCCTCAATAGATAAATTTAAAAGACTCGGTTACACTAAACCGAGTCTTTTTTTGTTTCTTTACACCGCGATTGAACGGTGGTATACTATTGTTATAAGAGGGAGGCCTGCCGAAGTGAAAAGAATTTTAGATTTTGTAAAGGGCGAGACAGGCCTTTATATTGTTTTTGGCGGACTTACCACCGTCGTCAACTACGTATTCTTTTGGCTGTCGCTAAAACTTTCTTTTTCGGTTATCGCCGCAAACACCATTGCTTTTATTTTTGCAGTAGCGTTTGCATACGCAACAAACAAAATTTATGTTTTCAAAAGCAGAAGTTGGAAACTGTCACTCGTCTTTAAAGAGATTATAAGTTTTATTGCCTCACGAATTTTTTCTTTCCTTTTCGAAACGGCAGGCTTATGGCTTACGGAAGACATTATTAAAGCCGATGAGACCGGAGTGCTTATTGCCAAGGTTATCCTTTCAGTTGGAGTAATTATTATTAACTGGGTGCTCAGTAAGTTTATTGTGTTTAGAAAAAAATAAAAAGAACCACTTAGGTGGTTCTTTTTTTGGCTGGGGTGGCAGGATTCGAACCTACGAATGCAGCAGTCAAAGTGCTGTGTCTTACCGCTTGACGACACCCCAATATTCGCTTTATTACAGAAATGCCGCAGGCGATTGGCGCCTGCGGTATTTTCTTGGGGTGGAAGATGGGATTCGAACCCACGATCTCCAGTGCCACAAACTGGCGCTTTAGGCCAACTAAGCTACATCCACCAAATATTTAAGCGCCGAAACGCAAAAATTATTATATCACAGGAATTTAATTTGTCAATACTTTTTTAAATTATAAAATCGTCACGCTTATAATCATCTGCCAAAACGTGTTTATTGGGTACTCGCTTGGTAACGTCATAGACATATTTTCGGCAATAGTCACGTATTCCGACAACGCCGCGCTTTGAACAAAGCACCTCTGTTGCTGAATCAAATTCGCGCGAATAAACGCAGTGCTGACACTGGCGAGGAATATCAGTATTAAAAAGCTTTGACTTCATATAAACACCGCCTTTATCAGTATTCTACCACAGAGCGGTGTTTTTTTCTACACTATTTTATTATTTTTGCGGTCATTTATAGAAAAAATTAAACAGACACTCAAAATAACAAGTGCTAAAGCGGAAGAATAGGTAAAAGAAACGTTATTCCTTATTGGCGCAATGTGATTGCTGAGCGTTGAAACAATTTTAGGATTAAGGCGTAAAACAGTATAAGTTATTGTGCAGGAAACGGCGCCGTGTATCACTCTGAAAAGCAAAAATTTTGCGTAATTAGGCGCTATTTCTTTGCCGATGGAATAAATCTGACAATGAACGCAAAATCCGCAAAAGCTGAGAATTGCGCAAATGAGTAAAACATTCCTTTCTGCAGTGATGGCGGCTGTGGTAACTTCAAGCGAGTATAAAATAGGCGCAAGAAGTTTTTTCGGCAGCGCAACAGAGTTTATAAGTTCCGTAATTGTTGCAAAAAGAACTACCCAGCCGCATATTCCAAATACCGTTTTTGCGGCGCCTGCCGTTGCCTCGACAAAAGCATCACTTATGGATACTCTTTTTATCGTTAATTTGCTAACAGTGGGTTTATGCGGTCGCTCAATTATGAAGCATAAAAATAGAGTTGCCAAAACGTTTGAAATCAGCAAAAGAATACCCATTCTGCGATTGCCGAGCATACCTTCACCGATGGCGGTTACGATGAAGGCAGGACCGGCGCTTATACAGTAAAGCCCCATTCTTTTTGCCTGCTCAGGGGAAAGTTTTCCTGCTGAATGTTGCGCCTTTATCAGTCTTATGCCGACCGGAAAACCGCCTAAAACAGATAGAATCAGTATTGAAAACTGTTCTCCCGACAGATGAAATATCTTTTCTGTAAATTTACTAATTAAACGTGAAATTACCTGAATAACATTGCTGTTTTCACAAAAAAGAGCCAGCACGCAAAAAGGAAATAAAGACGGTATTACAATATTTCCGCAAAGAATTAAGCCCGACCGCGCCCCATGAGCCGTGACGGTCGGCATTATTAGGCAAACCGCTATTAAAAATAGCGCCAAAAGGCTTATACCACCCAGTTTTATTGTCTTTCCCATTGGTATCACCTCGATTAAATATACGATGGTTATTATTGCTTTATTAATCACATATTTTGTAATTAGACTGGGGGAATATCATGGGGAAGATAAATAAAACATCCGGTGTTGCAGGTATGCTTCTATCGGGTGCACACATCGAACTGTTTTCTAACCGCGAGGCGATAATCGACGGTATTCGGGGTGTTATTGAATATAATGATTGCTACGTTAAATTAAACGTTGGCAAAGGCACGCTGGACATTTTCGGCAACACACTGGAAATATCTTCACTCGATGCCGACGGGCTGGTTATTAGCGGCAAAATAGAAAAAATCGAGTTTTGTTTATAGGTGATGATATGATTTTTTTAAAACTTTACCGATTTTTCATGGGCAAAATTCGTATTTCGGCACAAGGGGTTTACGTTGAACGACTTCTTAATTTATGCGCTCATAACGGCATTACGGTTTGGGGAATAAAAAATCGTGAAGGCAAGATAGTGCTTTGGATGCTGGCGCGGGATTTTTTTCGCTTGCGCCCCGTGATACGAGGAAACGATATCCGTGTTCATATACTTAAAAAACGCGGTTGGCCATTTATTTTTTGCAGATATAGACACAGATATGGCCTTTTTGCGGGAGTTGTGTTTTTCATAGTTTCGCTGCAACTTTTATCCGGCTTTGTTTGGAATATCGGCATCTCCGGAAACTGCAATATAAGCGATAGAGAAATTCTGGACGCTTGCAAAGAAATCGGGGTTTTCGAAGGCGCGAGAACCGGAAAACTGGACGAGCAAAAGTTAAGACTTGTTTTGATGAGTAAGGTTGAGGGCCTTGCTTGGGCGGCAATAAACGTTGAGGGATGTACAGTTACGATTGACGTTACCGAAGCCGAAGAAAGAGAGAGTGAGAGCACCACGCCGTGCAATATAGTTGCGGCAAAGAGCGGTATTATAAGAAAAATTGAGGTTACCGACGGAAAAAAGGTAGTAAAGGTTGACGATTTTGTTGCCGAGGGTGACTTGCTGGTCTCGGGTGTAATGGAGTATAAAGACGGCAGCAGTGCTTTTGTGCATTCGGCAGGTGAAATAATTGCCGAGGTTGAAGAAATATATACTGTTACGGTGCCGCTCAAACAAGAAATTGAGGTGCTTTCGGAAAATGTAAGTCGCTGTTACGCCATAAGTATTTTCGGGCTGAAAATACCGTTGTATTTTGGCGATTTTAAAGACGATTTTATCTCCTCAAACGAAAAAATAATGCTCAAAAACAGTAAGAATTATTTGCCGATTTATTTCCACAAGACCGGCTTTAAAGAAATAAAAAAAGAATTCATAACACTGACCGAGGAAAGGGCCGCAGATATTGCAAGGGAAGAACTCGATTCGCGTCTTAAGGATGTAAAAATAATTAACAAAAGCGAAAAAATAGTCCAAAACCAAGACTCTGTCAGCGTAATTTGCGAGCTTATAACACAAAGGGATATTGCAAAGGAAGAAATTTTATTATTTGGTACTACTAATTAGTTAAATTATGTGTTATAATCAATATGAATAATTATGTTGAGGAGATACGTTTTTGGAAAGAAACATTGATATTGAAAGGGTTGAGCAGATAGCCGGCCTGTTTGGGAATTTTGATGAAAATGTAAAACGAATCGAAAATGAGTATGGAGTTACAATAACTTCGCACTCGAATAAAATTAAGATTAACGGCAATCCCGAAGGTGTGTCTGCCAGTGTGCGCGCCATTGAATGTCTTTTTAAACTTATAAATAAGGGCGAAGAGATAAATGAGCAGAATTTGCAGTATATATTTGCGCTGGTTGGTGATGGGGAAGATAACAAGATTGATAATCTTACCGATTCAAACTGTATTTGTATTACCTCGCGTGGAAGACCCGTTAAACCTAAAACGCTTGGACAAAAGCAATATGTCGAGGCCATAAAGAACAATACGATTACAATCGGAATCGGTCCTGCCGGTACCGGTAAAACCTATTTGGCTGTTGCTATGGCCGTTAAGGCTTTTCGCGCCAAAGAGATCAGCCGTATAATTTTAACCCGTCCCGCCGTCGAAGCAGGCGAAAAACTCGGCTTCCTGCCGGGTGACTTACAGCAAAAGGTAGACCCTTATCTTCGCCCATTATACGATGCGCTCTTCGATATGCTCGGCGCCGAAAGTTTTCAGCGCTGTCAAGAGCGCGGCGATATTGAGGTTGCGCCGCTGGCTTACATGCGAGGCAGAACACTCGATGACAGCTTTATAATCCTCGATGAGGCCCAGAACACAACCAGCGAACAAATGAAGATGTTCCTTACTCGTCTTGGCATGAATTCGAAGGCGGTTGTTACGGGTGATATAACGCAGATCGACCTTCCCGACGGTAAGAAATCGGGTCTTAAGGAGATTGTAACGATTCTTAAGGATATTGACGATATAGCAATTTCTCGTTTCAGCGATCGTGACGTTGTTAGACATCGTCTCGTTCAGGAAATTATTAAGGCATACGAAAAATATGAGGAAAGAAAAAATGAAAACAGAGGTAATAATAACAAATTCTCAAAGAAAAATTAAGGTTACCGAAAAGCTTGAATCTTTAATTACCAATGCTTGCGATGCAACGCTTAGAAACGAAGGTTTTGCTCACGATGCTGAGGTAAACGTCACTTTGGTAAGCGATAGAAAAATCAAGGAATACAACAGCCGTTTCAGAGGTATCAATAAGTCGACCGACGTGCTCTCGTTTCCGATGGGTGAAAACGATGAATATGACGTTAATCCCGAGAACGGCGCTTATATGCTTGGTGACGTTGTATTATCGCTTGAGCATGCAGTCGCACAGGCCGAGGAATTCGGACACTCATTTGAACGTGAGGCGGCTTACCTTACCGTGCATTCGATGCTGCACCTTTTAGGCTACGACCACGTAAACGACGAACAAGAGCGCAAAATTATGCGTGGCAGGGAAGAGCAGGTAATGGAACTGCTTGATTTAAGGAGATAAATATGAAAAAATCAGCATTTATAGCGGTTGTAGGCCGTGCGAACGTAGGTAAATCCTCTTTTGTTAATCGTGCAGTAGGTGAAAAGGTTGCCATAGTATCGGACAAGCCCCAAACGACCCGCACAAAAATCATGGGTGTTTTAAATCGCGAAGAAACCCAGATAGTTTTTATCGATACACCGGGATTTCACAAGCCGCACAATACCCTCGGCGAAAATATGATGAAGGCTGTCGGTGCCGGTTTGTCGGACGTTGACGCCGCTGTGTTTATGGTTGAGGCCGTAACGCGTTTCAAGTTCGATCCCGACAATCTTCCGCCGGCCGAACTTAAGCTTATGGAAGAAATAAAAAAGCGTAAGATACCCGCAATTTTAGCGGTTAATAAGATTGACCTTCTTGAAGATAAGGCTGAACTTTTGCCTATTATTGAGGCGTACAGCCGTTTTCTGGATTTTGAGGCAGTCGTACCTTTCTCCGCCAAAAACGGCGATGGCGCCGATATTCTTGTAAATGAGCTTATGTCTTTTGCCAAAGAGTCCGTACACTATTTTGACGACGATACCGTAACCGACCAAAGCGAACGTACGATGGTTGCCGAAATGATACGAGAAAAGCTGCTTCGCACCCTCGATAACGAGGTGCCCCACGGCATTGCAATCGATCTTGAACAGTTTTTTGAAAGTGATACCCGCGAGGGTGAGCCGATTCTTAACGTCAGTGCGGTTATTTACTGTGAGCGTGAAAGCCATAAGGGTATTATTATTGGCAAGAAGGGCGCACTTCTTAAAAAAATAGGCACCCTGGCGCGCAAGGATATTGAGGAATTCTACGGTATTCGCGTGTCGCTTAAACTTTGGGTTAAGGTTAAGGAAAATTGGCGCAGTATGCAGGGCGCCATTCACGGCTTCGGCCTTGACTGATTTTACCTATAATATTTCTTCCTCGCTTTCACACTCTATTTTTGGGTGATATAAAATGCAGGAAAAAACAGCTTGGCAAAATTTTTTAAAAAGCGGATCTGTTGATTCGTATTTAAAATACTGCAATGTAAAGAAAAACGGAGGTGAATCCTGTGAGCATGTCGACAGACGGCCTTGTAATAAGGGTTAATAACGTTGGCGAGTACGATCGTATCGTATCGGTGCTTACTGCCGACTACGGCATAATACGCGCTTTCGTTCACGGTGCTCGCAGTTTAAAAAACAAGCACGCCACCACCACCTCTTTGTTATCTTACTCGCACTTCACTTTTTCAAAAAAACGTGATACATATACGATTACCGATTCTGCGGTAAATAAGGTGTTTTTCAATCTTCGGGGCGATATCGTAAAACTGTCGCTCGCGCAGTATTTCTGTGAGATTGCCGAAAATCTCGCTCCCGTTGAGGATGAGGCAGGAGAGTACCTGCGCATTATGCTCAATTCCTTGCATTTTCTCTCCGAATCGGGACGTGATCCCGTAATGCTTAAAGCCATTTGCGAACTTCGAATGCTTGCGATTTCGGGTTATACTCCCGACATCGTTGCATGTCATAATTGTGCTGTCTTTGAGAATGAAACAATGTATTTCGATGTGATTAACGGAGAGTTGTATTGCCCTGATTGTAAGCCTGCAGGGTTAAATCTTTTGCCTATCGGCAAGGGAGTTCTCGCCGCAATGCGGCATATCGTTTATTCGGATTTTTCAAAGTTGTATAGTTTTAGTTTGCCTGCCGAATCGCTTGAAAATCTTTCGCGCATCACTGAAAGTTTTCTTCTGTCGCAAATTGAGCATAGGTTTACAACACTTGAATTTTATAAGAATTTATAGAGGATTTTATGTACGAATTTGACCGTTGCAACCGAGTTTTAGAACTGGATAAGGTTCTTAGTATGCTGGCTTCCGAGACCGGCCTTTCTGATGCCGCCCGTATGGCAGAGGAACTGACCCCTACATACGATCGCAATAGGGTGGACGCCCTCCTTCGCGAGACGGCCGATGCACATTCGCTTATGGCACGTTTCGGCGCACCTTCTTTTGGCGGCGCACCCAACGTTAACAGTCAGCTTATGCGTGCAAAGGCTGGCGGTATTTTATCCCCACGTGAGCTTTTGGAGGTTGGCGAAACACTCAGGATTATTCGCACCGTTAGGGATTGGCGTCTGAGTGCCGACGTGTCTAATGAGACGGCGATTGACTGTTATTTTGACTCTTTAGTACCTAATAAGTTTTTTGAAGATAAAATCTTTCTTTGCATTAAAAATGACGAAGAACTCAGCGACAACGCCTCTACTGAACTTTTTGATATAAGAAGAAAGATATCATCTTCGGTTTCGAATATACGCTCGCGTCTTGATAAACTTGTTAAAAACCAGAACGCAAAGTTCTTGCAAGAGAACATTGTAACCCAGCGAGACGGCCGTTATGTTGTCCCCGTAAAAGCGGAACACAGAAGTGAGGTTGCAGGTCTTGTACACGACACCTCTGCTTCGGGCGCTACGTTATTTATCGAGCCGATGGCTGTTGTGGAAATTAATAATGAAATTAAGGTTTTAAAGGCTAAAGAAAAGGCCGAAATCGAGCGCATCTTATCCGAACTTTCGTCTTTGGCCGCTGATTTTGCCGATTGTACGGTTCGTTCGTATGATTCGCTTACGATGCTTAATTTGATTTTTGCAAAAGCCAAGCTCGGCTATCGTATGAAGGCAACCATCCCTGACTTGAGCGACGACCGTACGCTATATTTGAAAAATGCTCGCCATCCGCTTATAAAACCGACCGACGTTGTGCCGGTAACGGTAGGACTGGGCCGAGACTATGATACCCTTATTATCACCGGCCCAAATACCGGCGGTAAAACCGTTACGCTTAAAACCATTGGCCTTTTGACTCTTATGACCATGTGCGGACTCATGATTCCGGTGAGTGACGGCAGCTCGATTTATGTTTTTGATAAGGTGTTGGTAGATATCGGTGACGAACAGAGTATTGAGCAATCGCTTTCTACTTTTTCGTCGCATATGGCCAATATTGTTAACATTTTAAGCGTAGTTGATTGTGAGTCACTTGTCTTAATTGATGAGCTTGGTTCCGGCACCGATCCTATTGAGGGAGCGGCCTTGGCAAACGCTATATTGATTCGTCTTCGCGAGCTTGGCGCCAGAATTGCAGCAACCACTCACTATGCCGAGCTTAAATCATACGCCCTCGATACCGATGGCGTTGAAAATGCTTGCTGCGAGTTTGACGTTGAAACCTTGCGACCGACCTATAGGTTGCTTATCGGTGTGCCCGGTCGTTCAAATGCATTTGCCATTTCATCAAGGCTGGGGCTCAGCCTTGAGATAGTTGAAAACGCCCGTGGATTAATCGATAAGGACGATTTGAGACTTGAAAATATAATCGGCTCTCTTGAGCAGGCTCGCCTTGAGGCCGAAAAAGAACGCGAAATGGCAAATAAACTTCGCAGTGAACTCGTCGCCGCTAAAAACAGCGTTAAGGACAAGCTGGATGAGCTTGAACGAGAGCGCATAAAGCAGGCGGAAAATGCGAAATCTGAGGCTATGCGCATTGTAGATAACGCTCGTGCACAAACCAATAAATTATTGGATGAGCTGGAGGAAATTAAAAAATCCTTTAATGCGTCCAATTCTGCCGAAATGCTCGCACGTGCCAGAAGGCAGGTAAAGGGTGGCCTTAACCGTATGCAGGATGAGGCTGACCCGATTATAAGCCGTGACAGTGATAATTACGTTTTGCCAAGACCTTTGACTGCAGGCGATAACGTTATTATTTACGATATTAACAAGCAGGCAACGGTACTCACGGTCGATGAGGCCGCAGGCACAGCAGTTGTTCAGGCGGGAATTATCAAAACGAAGGTTGATATTTCAAATCTTCGTCTTTCTGAGAAAAAAACGGAACCCATAAAGCGTGAGCGAAAGGTTAAGGGCGTGCCCTCCCGCGTTGAAAGAACGGCATCTGCTGAGGTAGATTTACGCGGTATGGCCAGTGATGAAGCCATTATGGAACTTGATAAATACATTGACAACGCCGTTATGTGCGGCATTCCGGGCATCACCATTATTCACGGAAAGGGAACGGGCGTGTTACGTAAGAGCGTACAACAGCATCTTCGCAATCACAAAAATATTCGTTCCTTCCGTCTCGGCGTATTCGGCGAGGGCGAGGACGGCGTCACAATAGCGGAAATTAAATCATAAAAGAAAAGCACGGTAAGAAAACTTACCGTGCTTTTTACGTATTCGGATTAGTGGATGAACTTATCGTGAACGGCGTTAAGTGCGCGCTCGCCATCCTTTATGTCTACAAGAACAGAAATCTTAATCTCACTTGTGGAGATGGTTTCGATGTTGATATCAGCGTCATAGAGAGCTTCAAACATCTTGGAAGCAACACCGGGGTGTGTTTCCATACCGGTACCAACGATAGAAATCTTGCAAACGCTTTCATCATGAACAACGTGCTTATATTTAAGCGAATCGCTGAGGGACTTAATGCTCTCAACAGCGAGATCGCACTGATCCTTTGAAACGGTAAAGGTAATGTCCTTAGTGCCGTCGCGGCCAACCGACTGAAGAATAATATCAACGTTTACCTTTGCCTGAGCAAGACGGTTGAACACCTTAAAAGCAATGCCGGGGTGATCGGCAAGACCTACTATTGAAATACGCGAAACGTTGCTGTCCTTTGCAACACCTCTGATAATTGTTTTTTCCATACTGATTACCTCCTTAACAATGGTACCCTTAACTTCGGGTGTGAGACTTGATAAAACTTCCATCTGAACGCCGTGCTTCTTTGCCATCTCAACCGAGCGGTTATTAAGAACCTGTGCGCCGAGGGTAGCAAGTTCAAGCATTTCATCGTGCGTAATTTCGTCTAACTTCTGCGCATTTTTAACGATGCGCGGATCGGCAGTATAAACACCGTCAACATCGGTGTAAATCTGGCATACGTCAGCTTTAAGTTCAGCAGCAATTGCAACGGCGCTGGTATCCGAACCGCCGCGACCGAAGGTTGTGATATCGTCATACTTATTGATGCCCTGGAAACCTGCAACAATAACGATGTTTTTCTTAGCAAGCTCGGCGCGTAAACGCTCAGATTCAACACGCTTGATACGTGCAATGGAATAGTGCGAGTCGGTAACGAAACCGGCCTGCCAACCAAGCAATGAAATTACGGGAAGACCGAGTGTTTCGATTGCCATAGCGAGAAGCGAAACTGACATCTGCTCACCGGCCGAAACCAACATATCCATCTCACGCTTTGAGGGCCCGTTCGGGTTAACCGAATATGCCTTTTCAATAAGCTCGTCGGTGGTATCGCCCTGAGCGGAAACTACAACGATAATATCGTTGCCTTTTTTGTAATCTTTTTCAATAATTCGGGCGACGTTAAAAAGTCTCTCGTTGTTGGCAACAGACGAGCCACCGAATTTCTTTACGATAAGTGCCATAAAAATCCTCCGTTATATTTTATCGCCGAGGCGATATTTGCTAATGTAACTATTACTATAATACAGCGCTTTGTTAATCAATGACACGGAAAACGCGGTAATCATTAATTCCACACTTCTGTAAGCGGGTAGTAATATCGTTTTTACTGGTTTTTTCTACTATACCGGCCACACTGCCGTTGTGCTCTACAGTGTTGCAACCAAGTGTTGCAAGAGCGTCGGCATTTGCGACTGATGTTATTATCATATAATCGTATGCAACGCTATCGGGATCAACAACGTAATCCTTGTCGCCGTCCTCCCAGAAGAGATACTTCCTGGCTGCAAGGTGCTTAACGCAGTCAATAACGTCAGCAACAACTGCGCTGGCGGTCGGAAGCTTGCCGGCGCCACGTCCGTAAAATGCAACGTCGCCGATTGCGTCTCCGCGAACCTTGATAATATTGAAAACATCCTCAACGTTGGAGATAACGCTGCCCGTGGGTATAACAGCCGGGCATACGGACGCAGAAACCTTATCGCCAAGCACCTTGGAATGGCCGATAAGTTTAACAACGTAACCCATACGGGAAGCAAGCTCAACGTCGGAGAGAAGCATACCGCGGATACCGTCGGTCTTAATCTGTTCGGGGTAAATATGCTTGCCGAAAGCCAGGGAAGCGAGGATGCAGATCTTTCTCGCGGCATCGTGACCGTCGATATCAGCCGAAGGATCACGCTCTGCATAGCCAAGGCGCTGCGCCATAGAGAGAGCATCGTCAAACTGCATATTCTCCTTTATCATCTTGGTTAGGATAAAGTTGGTAGTTCCGTTAAGAATACCGGTAATTTCGATCAAATCATTAGCGGCAAGACACTGAGCAATCGGGCGAAGAACAGGGATACCGCCGCCAACACTTGCTTCAAAAAGGAAGTTAATATTTTTGTCCTGCGCAATCTTTAAAAGTTCTGCGCCTTTTAAGGCAACGAGCTCCTTATTAGAGGTTACAACGCTCTTACCACGTAAAAGACAAGCCTTTACGTAATCATAAGCGAAGGTAGCTCCTCCTGCAGTCTCAACAACAACGCGAACATCATCATCGTTTAAGATGGTGTCGAAATCCTTAATAAATTTATCGCTGTAGGGCAGATCGGGGAAATCGCGAATATCGAGTATGTATTTTAGATTGATTTGTCTTTTTGCTTTTTGGCTTATAAGCTCATTATGATTGATAATTATCTCGGCAACACCGGAGCCTACGACTCCGTGACCGATTATAGCAACGTCAACCATTTTTTATACCTCGCTTTAAATAATTTGTTCGATCGAAACAACACCCTTAAGCAGGCGAATTGCATCGATCATATCGTCGACAGAATGAGTTTTACTGCCATACCTGAGAGAAACCGTAACCGCTGCAACGTTATCGGTGGGAATTCCTTGGTTAACGGTTAGCACGTTGGCATCGAATTTATGCAGAACCGCCAAAAATTCGGAAAGAACACCGGCTTCATCACGCAGCTCGGCTCTCAAATTGATAATCTGCTGCTCATTGTACGAAAAAATGCAATCTTTATATTTGTAAAAAGCGCTTCGCGAAATACCGCAAAGAAGTGCGGCTTCGGAAGCTGTCTTGGCATCTCCGGACGCTAACATTTGTTTCGCCTTCAAAACTTTGAGGTAAACGTCGGGTAGTGCAGAAAGACGAACTAAGGCTAATTTGTTGCTAGTCATATTGTCCCCCGTAGAAAAACATCTGTATTCGTGCAAAAAAGATAATAACACATAAAAATGCAAAATGCAAGCAAAATATATTTTTTGTAAAAAATTACATATTTAATATTGCTATGGCTCGAAAAATGGGTTAATATATAGAAAAGTGAGGTGTTATTTTGATTTCATTGGAACGTAAAAAGAAGTTCTTAATTGACGTATCATTTTTGTCGGTTGTCGCGGTACTTCTTTTTTTGATTTTAAAATTTTGCACGGCATATTTTTTGCCCTTTGTAATCGGCATCGTTTTGGCTTCAATCGTTCAGAAACCTGCCGCAAGAATATCCAGAGCAACCAAACTTAAAAAAGGCTATATTTCCGTATTTTTCGTTGTAATTCTTTATTTGCTGACCTTGTCTGTTTTGTCATTGATTGGTATGCTTATATATGGCAGACTCTCGGTATTTGTCGAAACACTGCCTTCGTATATGGATCATTATAAAGTTATTTTCGATGAGGTAAGTTCCACCCTTACAAAGCTGCTCAACAGGCTTCCGCCTGAGGTTTTGAGTGCTGTTGAGACGTTGCCTGAAACCGTGATAAGTAAATTCACGGCGGCCGCAACTTCGTTTTTATCGGCGTCGGTTGCAGGCATCGCCACAAATATTCCGAGTATTCTCATAACCATAATTGTCACGGTTGTTGCCAGCTGTTATTTGGCGAAAGATTATGATGTAGTTATGAGTTTTATCCGAACCCATATCTCTGTGAAGGTTCATAAGATTATAGTCGATGCAAAGGATATTTTCTTTAAAAGTGTACTTCGTATTGTAAAAAGTTATCTTTTGCTTATGCTTTTGACATTTTTTGAATTATCGATCGGCTTCTTGATTTTAGGCGTTGATAATGCCATAGCATTGGCGGCTATAATTGCAGTTGTTGACGTGCTTCCCGTGCTCGGAACGGGTGCGGTTTTAATTCCGTGGGGAATTATTGGTTTACTAAGCGGCGATTTCCTTATCGGCTTCGGAATGTTGATTCTCTATCTGGCAATTGTCTTGGTACGCAACTTCTTTGAACCCAAGATAATCGGTGACCAGGTAGGTCTTCATCCGCTTGCAACCTTGGCTTCAATGTTTGTGGGACTAAGGTTTGCAGGTGTGTTTGGTATGCTTGGTTTTCCAATAGCTATTATCATAATTTCAGGACTGCAAAAACGCGGAACAATATCGCTTTTCGGCAAAAAGAAGCAAACCGAATAATATATAAAAACCGGATGTTGCATCCGGTTTTTTCTTTGCCCAAATACCGCTGTACGGCATACAATGTAGTGTATTGCTTTTGCAATGATCGGATATCAACACGGAGTGATATTTTTGGGCAAATTTTTAATTGTAACGGGCACGATTACCTACGCCATACAAGGACGCGACATTCTGCGTAAACACGGCTACAGCGCAAATATGGAAAAAACACGGCACGGTCTTGAGCACGGCTGTGGGTATAGTATTTCCGTTAAGGGTAATATTGAAGAAATTACGGCAATTCTAAAAAAACACGGAGTAAAAATTCTCGATATTATGAGTTTATAATTTTCGGCACAGAGGAAATTCTTCTGTGCCTTATCGTATTTTAGGAGGAATCGTTTTGGTTTATTTGGATAATGCAGCGACAACCGGCCAAAAACCGCCGACAGTCAGGCGCGCTGTAGCCGATGCGCTAATTAATTTTTCTGCAAACCCCGGAAGAAGCGGACACGCTTTTGCGCAACGGGCAGGGGAGATGGTATATAAAACAAGGGAAAAGACCGCAAAATTTTTCGGCGCAGAGACGGGTGAGGTTATCTTTACACAAAACTGCACCCATTCAATTAACATGGCAATCAAGGGTAGTTTAATGCGCGGTGACCACGTAATTATTTCCTCAATGGAGCATAATGCCGTCATCAGACCGATCCATACCCTCAAGAACAATGAAATTATCAACTATGACATAGCTCAGGTGATACACGGTGATGATGATGCAACCGTGCGTTCTTTTGAACGTTTAATTAATGAGAAAACGCGTATGATTATCTGCGTTCACGGTTCGAATGTTACGGGGGAGATTTTGCCGATAAAAAGGATAGGCGAAATATGTAAAAAGCGCAATATTACCTTTGTTGTTGACGCCGCTCAAACAGCGGGAATCATACCGATTGATTGCAAAGAAAGCGGCATCGATTTTTTATGTATCGCGCCGCATAAAGGCTTATATTCACCTATGGGTCTGGGTGTTTTAATTGCGCGAAAACCCGTTTTGAGAACGATAACCGAAGGCGGTACGGGAAGCTATTCGAATTTGCTTGTACAGCCCGAAGATCTGCCCGATCGACTGGAAAGCGGAACGATAAATTTGCCGGGCATCGCCGGGCTTTCGGCGGGAATTGATTTTATAAAAAACACAGGCATTGAGCGCATATATAAGCATGAAACGGAATTATGTAACATGCTCGCCGATTTACTGAAAAAAGACTCGAATTTTACGCTTTACGGCACTATCGAAAAAACCGGATTTTTTGCGCCGGTGGTGTCTTTTAATTTGGAGGGATTTACAAGTATGGAGGTCGCAGATTTTCTGTCAAAAGACGGTGTTGCGGTACGTGCCGGACTGCATTGTTCACCGCTGGCGCATCAAAGCATTGGCACACTGGAAAGCGGCACGGTAAGAGTATCACCGTCCTTCTTTAACACGAAAAGTGATATTTATGCACTTTCGCATGCTTTAAACAGTATAAAAAAGCGAAAAAACATTAGAAAAAACTATTGATAATATTTTATTATATGTTAAAATAATCATAGAGTTTTAGAAATAAGGTGGGTTGCGCAGATATGAACGAGTTTTTCCAGTCGATTGCAAATATGTTCGTTCAGGTATTTTATGCTCTGAAAAATATTCGTTTTGCCGATATAATTGATATCCTTCTCATCGCTTACGTTATTTACAAGGGCATTGAGATTTTCAAGAAATCCAGAGCGGGACAGCTTATGAAGGGTATATTTATCCTTGTGTTTATTGCCGTGCTTGCTCAGTGGCTTGATCTTGTAAGTGTTAAGTGGGTGCTTAACAAGTTTATCAATTCCGTTATTATCGTTATAGCCATCATTTTCCAGCCCGAGCTGCGTCGCACGCTTGAGCGTGTTGGTCGCGGTCAGTTAATCGGCAACCGTTCTTTTGATGCGGAACGCGACAATATGCTCCACAGCATTGATTCAGTATGCAAGGCTTGTGCATCTATGCAGGAGCAGAAAATTGGCGCATTAATCGTTTTCGAGCGTTCCACCTTGCTCGGAGAGATAGTTGATACCGGCACACTTATCGATGCTGAGGCATCTTCACAGCTTATTTCTAACGTCTTTTTCCCGAAATCGCCTTTGCACGACGGCGCAATGATTTTGCGTGACGGTCGTGTATTATCGGCCGGTTGTATTCTGCCGCTTACCGCAAATGACAGACTGAATTCCGATCTTGGCACACGTCATCGCGCCGCTCTTGGTATGAGTGAAAATTCTGATGCAGCGATTATTGTTGTTTCTGAGGAAACCGGTATAATCTCTATTGCCGTTAACGGTGAGATTACCCGCAACTATACCCCCATCACTCTCCGTGAAGAACTTAATCGTCTTATGTTTGTGGATGAGGTTCCGTCTGAGGGCGGAATTAAGGGCTTCTTTAAGAAAATTATCGACAAGAAAAACAAGTCGAAGGAATAGGAGGGTAGATGATGAAAATTAAAAATGAATCAATACGCAATCTTTTTTACAACAAAAAGTTTGTCACTGCCTTCTCTTTGGTAATAGCCTTTGTTTTTTGGCTGGTTATCACCATTAATCAGAACCCGGAAAGGACCCGCGTTTTCAGCAATATTAACATCTCGGTTTCAACAGAGGGTACTGCAGTGGGCGATTTAGGTCTTGATATTATATCCAGCAGTTCAGAAACAGCCAGTGTTAAGATAAGCGGACCGAGCTATGTAATTGCTTCGCTTTCTTCCTCTAATATTTCCGTTTCTGCATCCGTTGCTTCGGTTACCGAAGCAGGTGAGTATGAACTTAGCCTTTCGGCTACCTGCATAGGCGATTCAGGGGTAAAGGTGCTTAGTGTTTCTCCCTCCAAGATAACTACCGTTTTTGACTACGTTGATACTAAACTTTATAATCTTGAGGTTGAGGCTGTTGGAGCTGCCGCTGTTCCCGGACTGATTGTTGATACGCCTGCAGTAAGCACGAGTAGTGATTCGACCATCAATATTACCGGTGCAAGAACCGAACTTGAGAAAATTTCAAGGGTTGTAGCGGTTGCCGAGGTTAACAAGCAACTGAAAACAACAACCTCTTATGATGCGGATATCTGTATCTACGATGCCGACGGCAAGAAACTTGACAACTCTCATTACACCCTTTCTGTAAATTCTGTAAAGATTACCGTACCGATTCTTAAGCAGAAAACAGTTCCTCTTAACGTTACCTTCTCGAATAAGCCAAAGGCCTATTCGAACAAGGATATTGCTTATACTACGAATGTTTCCAAGGTAACGATTTTGGGTCCTGAGAGCTCTATCGATACCATTGAATCGATTTCTCTGTCGGCCATTGATTTTAACAATATCTCTCTCAAGAATAACAGTTTTGACGTGGCTCCGATTCTACCCAACGGAATTAAACTGGCCGAAAATATTGAAACTGTTACGGTTAAGATTAATACTTCAGGTTTCTCCGAGGGAACCTATAGTGTTTCTGAGTTCGATTTTAAGGCAGATGAAGGACTTAAGGTTACCTCTTCTACCATCAGAAACGTAAAAATGTGCGGTCCCTCGTCATCTATCAGAAAGATTAAGTCCTCTGCGCTATACGCGGTTGCCGATCTTTCAACGAAAACCGAAGGAGTTTACACCGTGCCCGTACGCATCTATGCTAAAAACTATGATAACGTATGGCAGGTTGGTACCTACGAAGCGGTTGTAACCGTAAAATAAATAATCGGGCATTCGCACTTTTAACCGCCTTTGCGCGAGTTAAGTTGTGAATGCCCTTGTTTTTAATTTTAGCAAAAAGGAAAAAATTGCATACCTTGTAATGAGGTGATGTAATGTTTGAGATATTAACGATTTCTGCGGTTTTCTTTTTGATTATTATTGGTATCAGCGAATTGTTGCATCGTATTTGGATGTTTATGCTGAGGCCTAAAAAAACATATAACTTTTTAATAACCGTACTTGATAATTCTTGCGCTGCCGAGCAGGTTGCGGCAACACTTGAAGATATGCGATGGAACGGTAAGAACAGCGCTTGTTTACTTATAGGCGTTGATTGCGGTTTATCTGAAGAAACGGCAGAGGAATGCCGTATGATTGCCGAACTTAACGATGACTTTATTGTTTGCACAGGGAATGAAATTTTTGAAGAAATATTAAAAAGGAGTTGAAAGAATGGACGGCGAGTTTGAAACGCTAAGCGGTAGAATTGACCATATTACATACAAAAACGAGCAAAACGGCTATACTGTTTTCAAACTTACCGTTAACGGCGAGGATGTTGTTGCTGTTGGCAATTTTCCTTTTATCTCGGTTGGCGATATTGTGACGCTAAGGGGTAAGTTTATTGTGCACGCCACTTACGGACCGCAGTTTTCAGCAACCGAATGCACAAGAGAAACTCCTTCAACTTCGGCCGCCATTCTTCGTTATCTCTCTTCGGGTGCGGTTAAAGGAATCGGTCCCGCAACTGCTCAAAAGCTTGTAAAACGCTTTGGAAAAGAAACACTTGATATTATTAAAGACCAGCCCGAAAGGCTTGCTGATATTAAGGGCATATCACTCGAAAAAGCGCAGAGTATTTCCGATGAGTATAAAAAGCAGTTTTCGCTGCAGGACCTTATGTTTTTTCTGTCGGCCTATAAGATCACACCCGAAGAAACTGCCAGAATCTATAAATTTTTGGGCGATAGTGCGGTCGAGCACATAAAGGAAAATCCATATGTTTTGTGTATTCCGGGTATCAATTTTCCTTTTGAACGGGTTGATGAAATCGCGGAAGATTTCGGCATAGAAGAATCAAACGAAAACCGTATTTTTGCGGGAATTGAACATATTTTACGACATAACCTTTCTAACGGACACACCTGTCTTCCAAGGGCACGTGTTTGTGAACTTGGCGCGGCTTTTTTAGGCTGCACGAGCGAAGATGTTCACGACTGTGTGGACAAGCTGATTTCTGTTCGCAGAATTATTTCGGATAACATAAATGACACGGAATTTTTATTTCTTCCGGTATACTATGAAGCGGACGAATTCATCGCCTCTAAACTCTCTGTCTTGGTGTCGTATGGCGCTTGTATGCCTTTAGACGCATTAGAGATTGATTATATTGAAAACCGCCTGCACATTAAATATGAGGCGTTGCAGAGGAAGGTTATCGAGCTTGCTTTTTCGGGCGGAGTCACCGTTCTCACGGGCGGACCCGGAACCGGAAAAACCACAACGCTTAACGGAATTATTGAGCTTTTTGAACGCAAGGATATGAAGGTTGCGCTCGCAGCGCCCACCGGCCGCGCGGCTAAAAGAATGTCTGAGCTTACCGGTCGCGAAGCCAAGACGATACATCGTCTGCTCGAAGTGCAGTGGGGTGAGGGCGACCGTCCGCACTTTACCTATAATGATCGCAATCATTTAAAATGCGACGTTCTTATAATTGACGAAATGTCTATGGTCGATACTCTGCTTTTTGAAAGTTTATTGCGCGCAGTCAAGCTCGGAACAAAACTTATTTTGGTAGGCGATTCCGACCAGCTTCCGAGTGTATCGGCGGGAAATGTTTTGCACGATATTATAGCTTCCGATAAGGTGCCGTCGGTTGCTTTAAAAAAGATCTTTCGACAAAGCGATATGGGCTTGATTGTCTATAATGCACACGAAATTATTAGCGGTCGAATGCCTGAACTGGACACAAAAAATGCCGATTTCTTTATGATAGATTGTAAAGATTCAAAAACAGCAGCGCAAACGGTTGTAGAGCTGTGTTCCGAGCGGTTGCCAAAGGCTTACGGATTTTCCAGCATCGAGGATATTCAGGTTCTGTGCCCCTCACGCAAGTTGGATTTAGGCACCGTAAATCTAAATAAACTTTTGCAAGAGGCCATAAACCCTTTGACGGGCAAAGCCGGCAGCCTTTCACACGGAGGATTTACTTTCCGAACCGGTGATAAGGTTATGCAGATCAAAAACAACTATGATATATGCTGGAATAAGGATAACGGCGAACAGGGAAGCGGCGTATTCAACGGTGATATTGGCAGAATTGAGGGAATAGATAGTTATTCGCAACTAATAACCGTCCGTTTCGATGATAGAGTGGCTTCTTACTACGGTACTGAGATTTCTGAACTGGAACCTGCATATGCCGTTACCGTTCATAAAAGTCAAGGTAGTGAATTCGACTGCGTTATTTTACCGCTTTGTAACCTTCAATCGCAATTAACCTACCGTAATCTTTTATATACTGCCGTTACTCGCGCTAAAAGAATTATGATTATTGTTGGCGACAGACGAATTGTTGAGCGAATGGTTGAAAACGACCGTAAAATGTTGCGTTATTCCGGACTTAAAAATATGATTGAGGAAATATTCAATGCCTGATTTCTTTAAAAGTTGGTTATATTATTTGTCACCGAAACGTTGTGCAATTTGCAGAGAGGTGTTGTCTTTCAGAGAGGTTTTATGCTCGGATTGCGAGGGCAAGCTTCATCAAATGGATAAAAACATTTGCAAACGTTGCGGCCACGTTAAAAAGCAATGTGAATGCAAGAATTATGCATATCATTTTCGTGGTTTTACAGCACCTTTTGTGAACGAAGGCTTAGCGCAGGAAGGTATTTACGGCTTTAAATTTTTAAGAAATAGGGATGCGGCTGATTTTTTCGCCACCGAGATTGCAAAAAGGGTGAAGGATATTTTCCCTGATGTCGAGTTCGACGTAGTATGCGCCATCCCTATGTACCGACTGAAACGCAGCGTTTCGGGATTTGACCATGCTGAGATTTTGGCAACTGAGGTTGCAAGAGCAATGAATTTGCCCTATAGGCGTTTACTCAAAAAGCAAAAGAATTGCCGCCCTCAGCATACGCTTACGGCAAAAGAACGCTTTGAAAACGTTAAAGGTGTTTATACCGCCAGAAAGAATGCATACGAAAACGTTTTACTCATAGACGATATCAAGACTACCGGCGCGACCTTGGACGAATGTGCTCGCAGATTAATGCTTGCCGGAACAGAAAACGTTTATTGCGCGGCGGCAGTTATTAGCACTTGCAAAGACAAAGATGGTAAATTATAATGGTATTGTTAAAAATGAAATGTGGTGATATTTATGGCAATGGAAATAGCGATTGACCTCGGCACCTCTAAAACGGTTATTGCCTCCGGTCATAAGATAATACTTGAATTGCCCAGCGCTGTTACCGTTGATACCGATACGTGGGAACCGGTACATTTCGGAGAAAAGGCTTATCAGACCTATGGTCGTACTCCCGATAGTCTTACAACAGTTTTTCCGATTCAAAACGGTATAATTGCTGCCCTCGACGTTGCCGAGGCAATGATAACAAGATATATGCACGAAGCCTTTGGTAAGCGTATAATTCGTCCGAAGGTTATCGTTTCTATGCCCACCGGCGTTACACCGATACAGCATCATACCGTTGCTAACGCACTTGAAGCTGCAGGCGGACGAAATGTTAACGTTATTGAAAGTCCCATTGCGGCTGCAATTGGTATGAATATGGACTTTTCAAAGCCGCACGGCGGAATGGTTGTTGACTTTGGTGCAGGCTGTACTGATATTGCAACAATTTCTATGGGCGGAATTGTCGAGTGCGAGTCGTTTAAGACCGCTTCTCGCGATATAGATGAACTTATAATTCGTTACGTAAAAAAAGAGCACAATATACTTATCGGACCTCTTACTGCCGAAAGTATTAAAAAGCAGTTGGGCAGCGCATATCAGCGTCCGCTCGAGGTATCTATGACCGCTAAGGGACGTAATTTGGTTACGGGCCTGCCTCAGGCTTTTGAAATTTCCTCTAGCGAAGTTTATGAGGCCACGATTGATGCGCTTGAATCTATTTGCAATGAGGTTCGAACCGTACTTGAACGCACGTCTCCCGATATCGTTGGTGATATTAAGGTTGACGGTATTCGTCTTACCGGTGGTGGCGCGCTCATTAATGGATTTGCCGATCTCTTATCAGAGTATATAGGTACCACAGTTCATATGGCTGATGATCCTACGCATACCGTTATTAAAGGTGAGTGCATAGCAATTAAGCGCCCTGAACTTTTGGAAAACGGTGATTATCTTTATCGCTCGATTAAAGAACTTATTGTTGAACAGTAAAAAAAGACCCGAAGAAAACTTCGGGTCTTTTTTTATACGTATGGGTGTTCGCCGCGAATAACGGCATAACAGTTTTTGTCTTCTGCACGAATCTTATCGCCTACAAGCTTTACTGCGGCGTCTACCGAAATTTTGCTGTCGTGTGGAATTACAAGGTCAAAAATCAGATTGGTGTAATTGTCGCCCTTTGTAATTCTAAAGTCGTGTATAGAAAATTCGGGAGAGATTTCTTTTACGCAACGTTTTGCAAATTCGCGCATGGCGTTTACGTGCTCGTCATTAACGGAAATTGGATCAAGATGAATGGTAACTATGTAGTTGAATTTAGCGTGCATATCGCGTTCCAACTGGTCAATGACCTCGTGTGCGTGGTTGATGTCACAATCTGAAGAAACCTCAGCGTGGAAGGATACAATTTGTCTGCCGGGACCGTAGTCATGTACCATAACGTCGTGTATACCCAGCAACTCGGGATAACCCTTTACAAACGAATATATATCCTCGATAAATTCTTTGCTGGGAGTTGCGCCAAGCAGTAAATCAATCGTTTCCTTTGCGGCTTTTGCGCCTGAATAAAGTATAAATACGGCAACTAATATACCAACGATACCATCAATCGGAACAGTTGTGGCAACGTTAAAGTAGGATAGCAGTACTGTCACAAAAACGAGCGTGGTAGCCAGGCAGTCTGAAATACTGTCGGTAGCTGCTGCTTTAATTGCCGAGGATGATATTGTGTTGGCGATTTTTCTGTAGAAGAAGAAAAGCCAAAGCTTAATCAAAACCGCAACACCGAGCAAAATCAGTGATGTTATGCCGGCTTTGGTGGCTGTTGGATGTATTATTTCGCCTATAGAAGCAGTAAAAAGTTCAAATCCTACCACCAAGATTATCATATCTACGATAAAGGCAGCAACGTATTCAAAACGTCCGTGTCCGTGCGGATGCTCAGTGTCAACGGGTTTTGATGATAAGCGAAAACCGATTAACGTAACGACCGAAGAGCCCGCGTCGGTCAGGTTATTAAATGCGTCGGCAATGGCAGAAACAGAATTAGAAATTATGCCGATTAACAGTTTGCCGATGAACAGTAAAACGTTGAGAAAAATACCGGTAAAACTTGAAAGCGAAGCATATTTCGTTCTTACGGCGACATCCTTGATGTTTTTATTATCTTTAACGAATAATCTAATTAAGAGTTTTGTCATATCGTTCCTCCGATTTTGTTATTAGTATAATACATTAAGCCGTGATTTTTTGCAATAAAAAGCTTGTAAGTCATAAATTATTTTGCGCGTGAATACCTTAATACAAAAGAAAGTGTTAGCGGAGGAGCGTTATATTATGACAGATACTAGCATTTATAAGGATATAGCCGCCAGAACGGGCGGAGATATTTATGTTGGAGTTGTAGGACCTGTGCGTACGGGAAAGTCTACGTTTATAAAAAGGTTTATGGATATGCTGGTTCTGCCAAATATAGAGGAGCAAAACGTGCGCGAACGTGCCAGTGACGAACTGCCGCAATCGGCCTCCGGCAGAACTATAATGACCACCGAGCCAAAATTCATACCTGAAAATGCGGTTAATATTACCCTTGAGGATAACGCAAGCTTTAACGTAAGATTAATCGACTGCGTTGGGTATATCGTTCCAAGCTCTGTCGGCTATGTGGAAAATGACCAGCCGCGCATGGTTGCAACCCCGTGGTATGAAGAGACGATACCGTTTAATTTAGCGGCTGAAATCGGTACTCGCAAGGTTATTAACGAGCATTCTACGATAGGTCTGGTTGTAACAACGGACGGCAGCATTTGCGAAATACCGCGAGAGGAATATGAGGAAGCAGAAGAAAGAGTAATTCGCGAGTTAAACGAAATCAATAAGCCGTATATTGTTTTGCTTAACTGTATGGACCCACAGTCACAACACAGTAAAACCCTTGCGGAACATTTGTCGGCAAAGTATATGGTACCGGTAATACCGGTGAACTGTGTTGAGCTTAGCACCGATGATATTAAACAAATAATTTCCAGAGTTCTTTTCCAGTTTCCCATTAAGGAAATAAAAATTGATCTTGGCCGTTGGATGAATACACTGCCGTTATCTCATTGGTTGCGTTCGTCAATAACCGAAACGGTAAAAAACTCCTGCCAGAATATGAGAATTATAAACGACGCTCGCAATTTAGAGGAAAAACTTTGCAACAACGAATACATAAGCAGTGCAAAGATTGAGAAGATCGATCTCGGCTGCGGTCAAATTTGTGTGCAGTTGCAGATTAAGGGCGAACTGTTTTATAAGGTGCTTTCCGAACTTACGGGATTTGAAATCGGCGACGAGGAACAGTTAATTGTTAATATGATTGAACTTTCTCGCGACCGCAAGGAATATCTCAAGGTTAAAAACGCCATTGATGAGGTCGAGGCAACGGGATACGGAATTGTAATGCCCTCGATTAGTGATTTGGCGCTTGAAGAGCCGCAAATTATGAAGCAGGGTGGCCGCTACGGTGTAAGACTTCGTGCATCGGCGCCGTCGATTCATATGATGAAGGCAAACATTACCACGGAGGTTACACCAATAGTCGGAAGTGAAAAACAAAGCGAAGATTTGATTATGTACCTGCTGCGCGAATTCGAAGAAAGTCCGGAAAAAATTTGGGATTCTAATATTTTCGGTAAATCACTTCACGAACTCGTAAACGAGGGTCTTCACACCAAACTTGCACGTATGCCCGGTGACGCCAGAATGCGAATTCAGGAAACACTTGAGCGTGTGATTAATGAAGGTTGCAGCGGACTGATTTGTATAATTCTCTAAAAAACACCCCTATGGGCGATTGCCCAAAGGGGTGCTTTTTTATATTTTTATAATGCTCTCGGAAAGTTCGCGTCCGCCTGCTTGCGGTCTTTGAGTGGCGAGGCCATATATATCGGCAGCAGCTCTTTGCTTAGCGAAGCAGTCAGCGGCATCGTCCGTTAACGATAGATAATCTTTACTGCGGTTAATCAGCGGAACGGTTGGGGAGGAATCTTTTAAAATTCCTTCTCCCGCTTTATTAAATCCCAAAACCTTAATATAGGGAACGGGTTGACCGAAAAACTGCAAATTTATGCCCAAAAAAGAAGACATAACTATACGTCGGATTCTGGCCATTGTGTATCGCTTGGTCTTTGCATTTTCATATAGCTCAGTAAGTTTTGTTGCTGTTCTGGCGGCCTCGATAATTCGGTTTTCAAATCCTTCAGAAACCTCCGGAATATCGTAAAAATCAGTGGGTTTCGTCCTGCGCAGATGTGCAATAACAGCAGTTTCCAAACGTTCAATTTCAGCACAGAGGCCATTATCATAATCACGGCACAAAACATCAAACGAATCCTTCGGCATATATGACGAAACATCGCCGGTTTTATAGTTTTCGCGTATAAAAGAGGCGCTCGCAAACATACTGTCCGTTTTCTTGCTGTCATGCTCACAACCGACGCGTGAAACGGCAATAAATTCGGGCGAAAAATCCAGTGCTTTTGCTGCAGCAATATACTCGGTGGCAAGAGTATCATTAGGATTTGAGAGAATTTCGGCGTCGCTGCCGATGATTTTTTCGAGCGCTGTTTGACGAGCCTTGGCAAACGTAGTGCCTTTTTTTAGTTCCTCTCCGATATAGGGGGTAATCATATCGCTGTGAACGGCGTCCGAAACACGCAAAAGTTTTTCAATGTCACCGCATTCGCTTCCAAAAGCGATAGTGTCAACACAACCGAGATTCTTTAAAATACTGACGCCACCCAAGGCGAAGTTATAAGCGCAGGACATAGACCAAGGTGAGGGAAGAAGCAGACAAAGGTCGGCGCCGCATTTAATTGCGGCTTCGGCGCGTGAAAATTTTGATATTAAAGCAACGTCGCCACGCTGTGTAAAATCATCGCCGATAACGCATACAACGCGGTAGCCTTCTGTTTTTAGAGTATCAATCAAATACTTATGTCCGTTATGAAAAGGATTAAATTCCGCAATAATGCCGACAGTTTTCAAAATTTCCACCTCTTTTGCTCTTATTGCCTTGCAATTTAAGAATTATTATAGTATTATAATTGTTGGTAAATTTATACTTATGATACACGATTTCATTTCGTATATCAAGTATTTAAAAAATTATTCTAGGAGAGATTTGTTATGAAAATTTTGGTTATCAATGCCGGTAGCTCATCGTTTAAGTATCAGCTTATTGATATGACCGATGAGAGCGTTATTGCTAAGGGCCTTTGCGAGCGTATAGGTTCTGCAGGTAATATCAAGCACACTGCTGCTGACGGCAGAGTATATAAGGCCGACTATCCGATGCCGACCCATATGGAGGCTTTTGATTGCCTTATTTACGCTCTTACCAAGAGCGATGCTAAGGTTATTGATTCGCTTGATGAGATCAACGCAGTTGGCCACCGTGTTGTTCAGGGCGGCGACTTCTACTCGCAGTCGGTTGTTATCAATGAGGACGTTTTAAAGACCGTTGAAAGCTTTAACGATCTTGCACCGCTTCACAACCCCGCAAACCTTATGGGCGTTCGCGCTTGCATTAAGGCATTCGGCGAGAACGTTCCGCAGGTCGCAGTATTTGATACCTCCTTCCATCAGACAATGCCGCCTCGTGCATTTATGTACGGCATTCCTTACGAGTATTATGAGAAGTATGGCGTACGTCGCTACGGCTTCCACGGCGCATCTCACAGATTTGTAAGCGAGCGTTGCGCCGAGATTATGGGCAAGAAGAAGGAAGACCTTAAGATTATTACCTGCCATCTTGGTAACGGCTGCTCGATCGCTGCTGTTGACGGTGGTAAGAGTATTGATACTTCGATGGGCTTTACTCCGCTTGACGGTTTCATGATGGGAACCCGTTGCGGTACTCTTGATCCTTCTATCATCACCTTCATTGCTGAGAAAGAAGGCGTTTCTCCTGCAGAAATGTCCAACATTCTTAACAAGAAGTCCGGTATGCTCGGTATTTCCGGCGTTTCTAACGACAACCGCGATATAACTGCTGCCGCTAACGAGGGTAACGAGCGTGCAAAGCTTGCATTTGAGATGCAGCGTTATCAGATTGTTAAGTTTGTCGGTTCCTATATTGCCGCAATGAACGGTGTTGATGCTATCGTATTTACCGGTGGTATCGGTGAGAACGATTCGGCAGTCCGTAAGTATGTTATGGATAGTCTTACTTATATGGGTGTATACTGTGGCGAAGCAAACGCTGACGTTCACGGTGAAGAGGGCCTCGTAAGCACCCCCGATTCGAAGGTTCCCGTTTACGTTATTCCCACTAACGAGGAGCTTGTAATTGCGCGTGACGCACTTGCTCTTACAAAATAAAGGGAGAAATTTATGAAAATTTCCGAAATCAAAAAACTCATTGCAGACGGCGGCCTTGATGCCAAGTTTGCCGAGCTATATTCCAATACTGCGATAGCCCGTAATCGTTATTTAAGCGCTTGTGACGGGTTTGCCGATAACTTTGGAACCGACCGTGAGGTATATCTGTTCAGTGCGCCCGGCCGTACCGAGGTTGGCGGCAACCACACTGACCATCAGCATGGCCGTGTGCTCGCAGGCAGTGTAGATCTGGATGTTATAGCTGTTGTTGCTGCGGCCGACGGAAACGTCATTCGCGTTAAGTCCGAAGGCTACGATATGGATACCGTTAAATTCGATATGCTTTCGCCTCGTACTTGTGAAAACGGTCGTTCTTCGGCTTTAATTCGCGGTATGTGCGCTATGTCGAGAAAAGCCGGCTATAATATCGGTGCTTTTGATGCTTACACAACCTCTAATGTTTTAAAGGGCTCCGGTCTTTCTTCTTCCGCTGCCTTTGAGGTATTGATTGGCGTAATTTTAAATTATATGTTTAACGATGGTGCCATTGATGCTGTTACCATTGCAAAGTTTGCCCAGGCTTCAGAACGTGAGTTTTTTGGCAAACCTTGCGGCTTAATGGACCAGATGGCAAGCTCTGTCGGCGGTTTCACTGCGATTGATTTTGCCGATCCGCAGAATCCGGTTATCGAAAAGGTAACTTTTGACCTGGCTGCCAACAACCACGCACTTTGCATTGTAAACACCGGCGGCAACCACACGGATTTAACCGATGATTATGCTGATATTACGGTTGAGTGTGCCAGGGTTTCGGAATTCTTTGACAAAAAGTTTTTACGCGATGTTGACGAGTCGGATTTCTTTGCTAATATTGCTGCTTTAAGAGAGAAGGTTGGCGACCGAGCTATTCTTCGCGCACTGCATTTCTTTGCTGATAATAAGCGTGCACTTGATGAGAAGGTTGCCCTGCAAAACGGCGATTTTTGCGAGTTCTTGTCGCTTATACGCAAGTCAGGTGATTCCTCGTATAAATACCTGCAAAACGTTTTTTCTACGTCTAACGTAGGCGAACAGGGTATTTCGCTTGCTCTTGCGCTTACCGATAAGTATCTTGGCGAAAGAGGTGCCTACCGTGTACATGGCGGCGGTTTTGCAGGCACCATTCAGGCATTTGTCCCGCTCGATATGCTTGACGGCTATATTGACGTTATAGAGTCTGCATTTGGCAAAGGTAATTGCTACGTTCTTAAGATTCGTCCCGTTGGCGGAACTAAGATATTATAAAATTAAAAAGCACCTGAATTTCTCAGGTGCTTTTTTTATTTTGCTTTAAAATATCTAACCGTTTTATAAATTTCGGCAATCAAGCAGGGAAGCGCCGCAAAGAGTATTGCTAAAATCCAATTTCCTGCTGTCAGAGTAGCTAAACCAAATATTCCGTGAACGGGTGTTACTATGATCAAAAACAGCACCAAGACAGAAATTAGCGAAACGTAAAGCGGTATGCGATTTTTAAGTATGCAAAGGAAAACGGGAGTGTTTTCTGTGCGGGCACTCAGCGTGAAGAACACTTGTGAAAGTGCAAGCACGGTAAAGGCCATTGTCATCGCAGTTGCTGTGCCGTGAATATTGCCCACCGCAAATGCAATGATTGCAAAAACAGCGGATGTGAGCATTTGTATGCCGGCGTTAATGAATAGTTCTTTAGTGAAAACAGCCTGCCTTTTTTGGGGAGCTGTGTTCATTATTTTAGATTCGGGCGGCTCCATTCCAAGCGAGACAACGGGGAAAATATTAATCACAAGATTAAGCAGTAACAGCAATAATGCGGTGATAGGCAGTGCACCGAAAATAAGTGACGCCAAAAGCATAAAGAAGAAGACAGCCGAGTTACTGCCAAGAATGAAATTCACGGTTTTGCGTACGTTGGCAAATATTGCGCGGCCCTCCTTTATGGAATAAACGATTGAAGAGAAATCGTCGTCGAGCAATATAATATCGGAAACGCCTTTAGAAACGTCTGTGCCGCTTTTACCCATCGAGTATCCGACGTTGGCAGCCATTAGAGAAGGAACGTCATCGACGCTGTCGCCCGTAACGGCAACACAGTGTCCTTTTGATTTCCATGCCTCAACAATACGTGAGCGTTCAGCGTTTGTAATACGCGCATAAACAGAATATTTTTCAATATTTTCACAAAGTTCCTCATCGCTCATCTCACTAAGTTCAACGCTTGTAAGCATTTCGGTATCGTCGGTGAGAATGCCAAGTCTTCGCGCAATGGCGCGGGCGGTAGCAGGGTGGTCACCCGTCATCATAACCGTGCGAATTGAAGCTTTTTTACATTCTTCAACAGCCTTAACAACATCGGCTCTCGGGTTATCCTCAAGACCGATAAGACCAATAAAATTGAGCTGGCATTCCAGCTCTTCCGAACTGGGATTGGTGGGTATTTCGTCAATCGGTTTTGCCGCAACGGCAATAACGCGCAATGCTTCGGCGGCCAGGTTATCAATAACGGGGCCAAACTTTTCTTCGCATTTGCCGATGCAGAGCGGAAGCAGAGTTTCGGGAGCACCTTTAACAATAGCAAAAGGTTTACCGTTTATCATATTAACCGTTGTCATCAGCATTCGCTCAGAATCAAAAGGTACTTCGGCAAGTCGGGGATAAAGGTTTTCAATATCTTCCTTGCTCATACCGGTAAGCTCACGGCAACCGTCAATTATACCTATTCCGGTAGGATCACCGGAGGTGTCACTGGCATCGTTACAAATTGTTGCAAGTTCAAGAATCAGGCGTATATCTTCGCCGCAGTCTTTATTGAAATCAGACACGGACTGACCGTTAAATACCTTCTTAACAGTCATTATGTTTTCGGTAAGAGTACCGGTCTTATCGGCGCAGATAACCGAAATTCCGCCCATTGTTTCGATAGAAGGTAAATCCTTAACAATAACATTTTTTGAAACTAAGCGCTGCAGGCCGAGCGTCAGAACAATCGAAACGGCCAGCGGGAAAGACGTTGGTAAAACAAACGTTGCAACCGAGAGGGCGGAAGTGAAGGAATCAAGGAGTGTAGTCGTTATGCTCTCGGAATTATCAAAAATCAATCCTAAAACAAACACCAGTAAGGCAACAACGAGAGATACGGTTGTAAGAATTCTCGAAAGGGTTAATATGTTTTCCCGTATTGGGAATTTAGTAACCTTTATCTGTTCGCGTATGCTCTGCTCTTTGCCGTATTCGGTTTCGGCGCCTATAGCGGTAACAACGGCGGTACAAACACCGTGTGTGACCGAGCAGCCGGCAAAAATCATGTTTTCACGCTCTGCGATGGGCGTAATATCTTCAGCAATGTAGCCTGCGTTTTTGTCCACGGGAACGTGGCTTTCTGTAAGGGGAGATTCGTCGCACGACATCGCCATTGCCGAAATTATACGAGCGTCTGCGGCTATATAATCGCCTTCCTTTAGCGTAATAATATCACCGGGAACGAGTTCGGCGGAATCAATCTTTTTTGTAATGCCCTCGCGTATTACGGTAACGGTTGGGGCCGATACGTCGCGAAGAATATCAACCAAATTTTCAGCGCGGTTTTTTTGATAAGTGCATATTGCGTTAAACAAAACGACAAAAAGCAGTGCCAAAAACGGTATATACCACGTTACCCCATAGCCGAATAAAGATAGTATGAGTGCAGTAATTGCTACCACGATTAATGCTATTGTGGGGAAATTATTAAACTGAGCCAAAAAGCCCAAAATAAAGTTTTTTTCTTTGCCAAGCGATAAAGTGTTCTTACCGTATCGTTCTACGCGCTGCAGTGCCGCGCTGTTAGAAAGACCCTTTTCGGGGTCCGTATCGAGAAAGTTTAACACTTCATCAAGCTGTGCTCCGTGCCAAATCATATCAGCACCTCCAATTCTTCCTATTGATTTTACTATATTTGTTGAAATAAATCAATATTTTGTGTTTTACTATTCGAATATTTTATGTTATAATCATTAGAGAATTTTTCGGAGGCATAAAATGAACTGGACAAATATTTCTATCAAAGTTAATAGGGAAGACTGCGAAACAGCATCTGCCATTGCCAATATGGTTGTACCTTACGGCATATACGTTGAAGATTATTCCGATTTGGAAACCGCTGCTTGGGAAATAGCTCATATTGATTTAATCGATGAGGAATTGCTGAAAAAGGACCGTGACAGCGTAATTATACATATATATATATCCTGCGAGGATAACGCTGAGGAATCTTTTGCTTATCTTAACGAGCGTTTGATCGCCGCGGGCATTAAGGCTGAGGTAACCTCAGTGGGTGTTGATGACGCTGATTGGTCTGAAAACTGGAAGAAATATTTTAAGGCCTTCGCCGTGGGTGAGCACTTGGCGGTTTGCCCCAGTTGGGAAGAATATGATAACAGGGAAGAACGCGTTGTCTTAAAAATAGATCCGGGCGCCGCTTTCGGTACCGGCTCTCACGCCACCACAAGTATGTGTCTTTCACTTTTAGACAAATATATTAACGGCAGTGAGAGCGTTCTTGATATCGGCTGCGGCAGCGGAATACTTGCTATTGCGTCTGTTTTACTTGGTGCTGAAAGCGCTGTAGGCGTTGATATTGATGCACAATCTGTTAAGGTATCTAAAGAAAATGCAGATATAAACGGAATTGCCGATAAGACTGAATTTATTTGCGGTGACCTCACCGATAAAGTTAACGGAAAATTTGACGTTGTTTGTGCAAATATCGTTGCCGATATCATTATTAAGCTCACGCCCGATGTTGCGGCATATATGAAGAATGACGCACTCTTTATGTGCTCCGGCATTATCGATTTGCGTGCTGATGAGGTTAGAAAAGCCTTGCTTGATAACGGATTTTTTATTGTCGAAGAGGTTGTTAAGGATAACTGGCATGCATTCGCTGTTAGAAAGGTTAAGTAATTTATGCTTGAATTTGAAGAACAAAAACTAAAACTTGAAGGTCTACTGCCCGATTTGGAAGACCTTAAAGACGCTCTTAAGCTTGACGCTGTTAAGCAAGAGGTGGAAAGGTTAGAAGGTTTGGCGGCTGCCGACGGTTTTTGGGATGATATCGAAAACTCTCAGCAGATATTGCAAAAGACCAGCCAACTGAAGGCTAAGATTGAAAAATACAATTCTCTCAGAGCCTTGTTTGATGATACCGTTGTTTTAATTGAACTCGCCGATGAGGCTGAGGATTTATCTCTGCTTGAAGAGGTTTTGGAGGGCGTTGCTTCTTTCGAATCAAAACTTGAGGAGCAGCGACTCGAAACCTTGCTGACCGGAGAGTACGATTCTAAAAATGCAATTCTTACTTTCCACGCCGGCGCAGGCGGAACTGAGGCTCAGGACTGGAACGAAATGCTGGTTCGTATGTATACCCATTGGGGTGAACGCCACGGTTTTTCGGTTAAGATGTTAGATTTCCTTGACGGTGATGACGCCGGTCTTAAGAGCGCCGTTTTGTTAATCGAGGGACAGAACGCCTACGGCTACCTAAAGAGTGAAAACGGAGTTCACCGTCTTGTTCGAATTTCACCTTTTGATTCTTCGGGCAGACGCCATACCTCTTTTGCCTCACTTGAGGTTATGCCTGAAATCGACGGTGACACAAATATAGAAATTAAGGAAGATGATTTGAAGGTTGATACCTATCGTTCAGGTGGCGCAGGCGGCCAGCACGTAAACAAGACCGAATCTGCTATTCGCATTACCCATATTCCTACCGGAATTGTTGTTGCTTGCCAGAACGAGCGCAGTCAGCATCAAAACCGAGAGGTTGCCATGAAGATGCTCAAATCAAAACTTATCGAAATCAAGGAAAGGGAACACCTTGACAAGATTGAAGATATTAAGGGCGTTCAGAAGGAAATTGCCTGGGGCTCACAGATTCGTTCCTACGTATTTATGCCGTATACGCTTGCTAAGGACCATCGCACCGGCTTCGAAAGCGGTAATATCGGCGCCGTTATGGACGGCGACCTTGACGGCTTTATAAACGCATATTTAAAAATGAACGCCGAGAAATAATCGAAAAGTTATATTTCTCGACAAAAATACCTCTAAATTATCTGTAAAAAGCAGCTTTTTGAATAAAAAAGTTGCTTTTTATTTTTTTACCAAAATTTCTCTTGACAGGTTTGACATTTTAGATTATAATTGTATACTGCTTAATAGTGGGTTTTTATGCGCCTTTTTGGAATTTGCAACTTTCAAAAAAGCCCCAAAAACCTACTGTTAAAGCCAATTTGACCGAAAAAGGGTTCTTTTTCCGTTTAAGATATTAAGGAGTGATTAAAGCCTATGGTCGAGGTTAAACCTGTAAAGCTCGGTAGAAACGAGAGAATGAGCTTTTCTAAAATCAAAGAGGTTATTGATATGCCTAACCTCATTGAGGTACAGAAAGACTCGTACAAATGGTTTGTCGAAGAGGGATTAAAGGAAGTCTTCAGAGATATGTCTTCCATTACAGATTACACCGGTAATCTGGAACTTAGATTTATCGATTACCGCTTTGACGAGAAACCGAAGTATAGCGTTACCGAGTGTAAAGCGCGCGATACAACATATGCAGCTCCGTTGCGTGTGCTTACTCAGCTTTACAATAAGGAAACCGGTGAAATTAAGGAAAGCGAAGTATTTATGGGCGATTTCCCGCTTATGACTGAGTCGGGAACCTTCGTTATCAACGGTGCAGAGCGCGCTGTTGTATCCCAGCTTGTCCGTTCTCCCGGAGCATACTATGACTTCAAACGTGAGGAACGCAGCGGCAGAAAGCTGTTCCTCTCTACCATTATACCCAATCGTGGTGCATGGCTTGAATATGAAACCGATCAGAGTGACGTTATTTACGTAAGAATTGATAAGAATCGCAAGCTTCCTCTTACTACGTTTATACGTGCTATCGGAGGTATTTCTGAGTATTCGTTGGCTACCAACAATGAGATTGAAGAAATTCTCGGCGTTGACGTTAAGCTTGAGAACACCTTCGAGAAGGATGTTACTGCAAGCACCGATGATGCTCTTATCGAAGTATACAAGAAGCTTCGCCCGGGTGAGCCTGCTACCGTTGACGGTGCAAAGCAGCATCTTGAGCAGCTCTTCTTCGACACCCGCAGATATGACCTTTCTCGTGTAGGCCGCTATAAATATAATAAGAAGTTTGCACTTGCTCTTCGTATAAACGGCAAGACCCTTTCTCGCCCCGTTGCCGATCCTATGACCGGCGAGCTTATTGCTGAGGCAGGGGAGCTCCTTAATAAGGATAAGGCTCTTGAGATTCAGAAGAAGGGCGTTGACGCTGTATACCTTGATGTTATGGATGCTGAAGGCAACCGCAGCGAGGTTAAGGTTATGTCCAACCGCATGGTTGACATCAACGACTTTGTTGATTTTGACGCTGCTGAACTTGGCGTTAACGAGTGGGTTTCTTTCCCCGTGCTTCGTGCAATTCTTGAGAACAATGAGTCGGAAGAGGATATTAAGTCTGCTATCAAGAACAGCCTTGACGACCTTATTCCCAAGCATATTACCGTTGATGATATTTTAGCATCTATCAGTTATATACTCGGCCTTTCGCACGACGTCGGCAGCGTTGACGATATTGACCATCTCGGCAACCGTCGTATCCGTTCGGTAGGTGAACTTTTACAGAACCAGTTCCGCGTAGGATTTGCCCGTATGGAGCGCGTTGTAAGAGAGAAGATGACCCTTCAGGCTCAGGACACCGATATAGTAACTCCTCAGTCGCTTATCAATATCCGTCCTGTTGTTGCTGCAATTAAGGAATTCTTTGGTTCTTCGCCGCTTTCGCAGTTTATGGATCAGACCAACCCGCTTTCCGAGCTTACTCATAAGCGTCGTTTGTCTGCCTTAGGTCCCGGCGGTCTTTCGCGTGACCGCGCCAGCTTCGAGGTTCGTGACGTTCACTACACCCATTACGGTCGTATGTGCCCGATCGAGACTCCTGAAGGCCCGAACATCGGTCTTATTTCTTATCTTGCTACATTCGCACGTATAAACGATTACGGCTTTATCGAGACTCCCTTCCGTAAGGTTGACAAGGCTACCGGCCGTGTACTCGACGAAGTTGTTTACCTCACCGCTGATGAGGAAGATGAGTTTATCGTAGCTCAGGCTAATGAGCCGCTCGACGATGAGGGTCACTTCATTAACGCAAAGGTTAACGCCCGTTTCCGTGACGGCTTCCTCGAGACCGAGGCTGCCCGTGCCGATCTTATGGACGTTTCGCCTAAGATGGTTGTTTCTGTTGCAACCGCAATGATTCCGTTCCTTGAAAACGACGATACCAACCGTGCTCTGATGGGCTCGAACATGCAGAAGCAGGCTGTTCCGCTTCTCCGCACCGAGAACCCCATCGTAGGTACCGGTATGGAATATAAAGCAGCAGTTGACTCCGGCGTTGTTGTACTTGCAGAACGCGAGGGTACTGTTTGCTACGTATCCGCTGACTGTGTAAAGATCCGTTCTAAGGAAACCGGAGAAATTGATGAGTACTCGCTCATTAAGTTCCTCCGCTCTAACCACGGTACTTGTATCAACCAGAAGCCCATCGTTGAGGTAGGCCAGGAGGTTGTTAAGGGTGAGGTTATTGCCGACGGTCCTGCTACCAGCAACGGTGAAATCAGCCTTGGTAAGAACGCGCTTATCGGATTTATGACCTGGGAAGGCTATAACTACGAGGACGCTGTTCTTATTAACCAGAAGCTTGTTCGCGAGGATATGTATACCTCGATTCATATTGAAGAGTACGAAATCGAAGCACGTGACACCAAGTTAGGACCCGAGGAAATTACCCGTGACATTCCTAACGTTGGTGAGGATGCACTTAAGGACCTTGACGAGCGCGGTATTATCCGCATCGGCGCAGAGGTTACCGCAGGCGATATCCTTGTAGGTAAGGTTACACCCAAGGGCGAGACCGAGCTTACCGCTGAAGAGCGTCTGCTTCGTGCAATCTTCGGCGAGAAGGCTCGTGAAGTTCGCGACACTTCTCTCCGCGTACCGCACGGTGAGTACGGTACTATCGTAGACGTTAAGGTATTCTCCAGAGAGAATTCTGCTGAACTCAGCCCCGGCGTAAACCTTGTTGTTCGCTGCTACATTGCTCAGAAGCGTAAGATTTCTGTAGGTGATAAGATGGCAGGTCGTCACGGTAATAAGGGTGTTGTTTCCAGAATTCTTCCCAGTGAGGATATGCCGTTCTTACCCGATGGTACTCCGCTTGATATCGTATTGAACCCCCTCGGCGTTCCTTCCCGAATGAATATCGGACAGGTTCTTGAGGTACATCTCGGCTACGCTGCTAAGGCTCTTGGCTGGAAGGTTTGCACACCTGTATTTGACGGTGCTCACGAATCTGACATCAGAGAGTGCCTTAAGATGGCAGGCTACAACGAAGACGGTAAGACTCAGCTCTATGATGGTCGTACCGGTGAGCCCTTCGATAATCGCGTAACCGTTGGTTATATGTATTATCTTAAGCTCCATCACCTCGTTGACGATAAGATTCACGCACGTTCTACCGGTCCTTACTCGCTGGTTACTCAGCAGCCTCTTGGTGGTAAGGCACAGTTCGGTGGTCAGCGTTTCGGTGAAATGGAAGTTTGGGCACTTGAGGCATACGGCGCTGCTTACACACTTCAGGAAATCCTTACCGTTAAGTCGGATGATATCGTTGGTCGTGTTAGGACCTACGAATCCATCGTTAAGGGTGAGAATGTTCCGAAGGCAGGCGTTCCCGAGTCCTTCAAGGTTCTTATTAAGGAACTTCAGTCTCTCGGTCTTGACATCAAGGTTCTTGATGCTAATAAGGAAGAAATTGACCTTAAACAGAACTTCGACGAAGATGATGATATTGGTCTTTCTGCACCTGTATTCGATCCCGAACTCGACGGCGCAGCCGTTGCCGATGATTTAACCGGATTCGGCCTTCAGGATGAAAACGGTGAAGACATAGTACCCGAAACCGATGAATCGTTTGATTCTTACGATTTCGATGAAAATAACTAACGGAGGGCAATCAAATGGCTGAAATTGAATTTGAATCTATTAAAATCGGACTTGCATCTCCGGACCAGATAAGAAGTTGGTCACACGGTGAGGTTACCAAACCTGAGACCATCAACTACAGAACCTTAAAACCCGAACCGGGCGGACTTTTCTGCGAGCGCATTTTCGGACCCACTAAGGACTGGGAATGCCACTGCGGAAAGTACAAGCGCATACGCTATAAAGGCAAGGTATGCGAGCGCTGCGGAGTTGAGGTTACTCGTGCAAAGGTACGTCGTGAGCGTATGGGCTCTATTGAGCTCGCCGCTCCCGTATCGCACATCTGGTACTACAAGACAATTCCTTCGAGAATGGGACTCGCTCTTGACGTTTCTCCGAAGCTTCTTGAGCAGGTATTATACTTTTCGCAGTATATCGTTACCGATCCCGGTAACACACCGCTTGAAAAGAATCAGCTTTTAACCGAAAAGCAGTATCGCGATATGCGCGAAAAATATGAAGACGATTTCGACGCCGGAATGGGCGCAGAGGCAATCAAGAAGCTTCTTTCCGAAATTGATCTTGATAAGGTTTGCGATGAGCTTAAGGCCGAACTGGAGACCGCTGCAGGACAGAAGCGTGTTCGCATCTTCAAGCGTCTTGAGGTTCTTGAGGCCTTCAGACTTTCGGGCAACCGTCCTGAGTGGATGATTCTCGACGTTCTGCCGGTAATTCCTCCGGATCTTCGTCCTATGGTTCAGCTCGACGGCGGTCGTTTCGCTACCAGCGACTTAAACGACCTCTATCGCAGAGTTATTAACCGTAACAACCGCTTGAAGAGACTTCTCGAACTCGGTGCTCCCGATATCATCGTTCGCAACGAGAAGAGAATGCTTCAGGAGGCTGTTGACGCCCTTATTGATAACGGTCGTCGCGGCAAGCCCGTTACCGGTCCTAACAACCGCGCATTTAAGTCTCTTTCCGATATGCTTAAGGGTAAGCAGGGTCGCTTCCGTCAGAACCTTCTCGGTAAGCGTGTTGACTACTCCGGCCGTTCGGTTATCGTAGTTGGACCCGAACTTAAGATGTATCAGTGCGGTCTGCCGAAGGAGATGGCAATTGAGCTCTTCAAGCCCTTTGTTATGAAGCGTCTTGTTGAAACTAATGCCGTTTCTAACATCAAGACTGCAAGAAAGATGGTTGAGCGTGCAGGTACCGAGGTTTGGGACGCACTTGAAACTGTTATTAAAGAGCATCCGGTTCTCCTCAACCGTGCACCTACACTTCACCGTTTAGGTATTCAGGCCTTTGAGCCCGTACTTGTTGAGGGTCGTGCGCTTAAACTTCATCCGCTGGTATGTACCGCCTACAACGCCGACTTCGACGGCGACCAGATGGCTGTTCACGTACCGCTTTCTGCTGAGGCTCAGGCCGAAGCAAGATTCCTTATGCTTGCTGCAAACAACCTGCTCAAGCCGTCTGACGGTAAGCCGGTTGCAGTTCCGACTCAGGATATGGTTCTCGGTTCTTACTACCTTACCATTATTAAGGAAGACGAACCGGGCGCAGGCAAGGTATTCCGTGATAAGAACGAAGCTATTATGGCTTATAACGACGGTGTTGTTGGTCTCCACGCACCTATTAAGGTTCGTATGCAGGGTGAGAAGGCTGATGGCACTCCCATCTCTCGCATTGTTGATGCAACCGTTGGATTTATTATCTTCAATGAGTCCATCCCGCAGGAGCTTGGATACGTTGATCGTACCGTTGAAGGCCATGAGCTTGATCTTGAAATCTCGCCCTACGTTAACGGCAAGGTTAACAAGATTGGCAAGAAGCAGTTAGGTAAGATTATTGACCGCTGCATCCGCGTTCTCGGAACAAGCAAATCTGCTATCGTTCTTGATAAGATTAAGGCTACCGGCTTTAAGTATTCCACAAAGGGTGCTATCACTGTTGCCGTTACCGATGCTGTTATCCCGCCCGAAAAGGCCGATCTCATCGCCGAGGCAGAGAAGCAGATTGATGGCGTAACCAAGGAATATCGTCGTGGTTTCATCAACGATGAGGAACGTAGCCGTCAGATTATTGAAATCTGGAACAACGTTACCGAAGACGTTGCAAAAGCTCTTACCAACAACCTTGATGAGTTCAACCCGATCTACATGATGGCCGATTCCGGTGCTCGTGGTTCCATGAGCCAGATTCGTCAGCTTGCAGGTATGCGCGGACTTATTGCTAATACTGCAGGTAAGGTTATCGAAGTTCCCATTCGTGCTAACTATCGTGAAGGTCTTAACGTACTTGAGTACTTTATTTCTTCCCGTGGTGCTCGTAAGGGACTTGCCGATACCGCTCTTCGTACCGCTGACTCGGGTTACCTTACCCGTCGTCTTGTTGACGTTTCTCAGGACGTTATCATCCGCGAGGATGATTGCGGCACCTGCGAAGGTCTCGCAGTTGGTGATATTAAGGACGGAAACCATCTTATCGAGCCGCTTTCCGAGCGTCTTATCGGTCGTTATCTGCTTAACGACTTTGTCGATGAGGCTACCGGTGAGGTTATAGTTACATCTGATAAGATGATGACCGAAGAGGATGCTCTCAAGATTCAGGCAATCGTTAATGCAAAGCTCGAAGAAATCGACGCTAAGATTGCTCAACTTGATAACAAGATTGCAACCGCAAAGACCGCCAAGACACGCAATGCCGCCGCTTTAGAGAAATCTGAGCTTGAGGCACAGCGCGAAAAGGACGGTAAGGTTGTTATTCGCTCCATCCTCACTTGCCATTCTAAGCATGGTATTTGTAAGAAGTGCTACGGTGTTAACCTGGCTCTCGGTAAGCCCGTTACTGTCGGCGAGGCAGTTGGTATTATCGCGGCTCAGTCCATCGGTGAACCCGGTACACAGCTTACAATGAGAACCTTCCATACCGGTGGTATCGCCAGTACGGAAGATATTACTCAGGGTCTGCCGCGTGTTGAAGAACTCTTCGAAGCACGTACACCCAAGCATTGCGGTCTTATCAGTAAAATCAGCGGTCGCGTTCGTATCGTTGAAGAGAAGCGCAGCAATGTTATCGTTGTTACCAACGAGGAAACTGCTACCGAAATTAAGGAGCAGGTACCCTTCGGCAGCCGCGTTCGCGTTCATGACGGTGATTACGTCAAGGCAGGCGATAAGCTTATTGACGGCGCTATCATCCCGAAGGATATTCTCGCCGTTTTAGGACCTGAGGCCGTTCAGGATTACATTATTGCTGAAATCCAGAGCGCATACAGAACTCAGGGTGTTGATATCAACGACAAGCACATTGAGATTATTATCAGACAGATGATGAGAAAGCTTAAGATAACCGATCCGGGCAGCACCGAGTTGCTTCCCGAGGCAACCTACGAGCGTGGTGAGGTTTATGCTGCTAACGATGCCATTAAGGCACGTATCGAAGCAGGTGAGACCGATTTAACACCCGCACAGTACGAGCCTACACTCCTCGGTATCACCAAGGCTTCTCTTGCAACCGAGTCCTTCCTCTCGGCCGCATCCTTCCAGGAGACCACTCGTGTTCTCACCGATGCAGCTATTAAGGGTAAGGAAGACCCGCTGTTTGGTCTTAAGGAAAACGTTATTATCGGTAAGCTCGTTCCCGCCGGTACCGGCATGAAGGAGAATGAGATTAATTACTGCAACCGTGAAGACGTTGTTGTTGATTAATTAATAGTTTTTGTTATTGCGGGCGGATAACCCGCCCGCAATAACCGGCTTGGCTTTCTAAAAGGAGGGTTTAAGTTGAAAACAACATTATATCGTGTGAAATTTCAACACATTCAAATTTATGCCGATGGTTTTATCATCGGGTAGTTTGTTTGTGTATTTTTTCTATTAAGAGCATTACTTTGTATGGAGGATATATATGAAGAAAAGAATTGCTTTCTTTCAAAACGAATTAACGGTTGGCGGTATTCAAAAATCTCTTATAAATTTGCTTTCCAATTTTGATTATGATAAATATGATGTTGATTTATATTTATTCAGCGAGGAAAATTATTGGAAGAGCGAGCTGCCACAGCAGCTTAATATTAAGTATATGAAGCCCGTTTCTAAGCTTCTGTCCTTCGTGCCTTTTAAGCTTGCGAAAGCGCTTATCAAGCCGAATTTCGGCGATTGCGGCGTTTATGATTTAGCTATTGATTTTAATTCTTATCAAAACTCCTGCGCAGTAGGCGCAATTAAAATTCCTGCAAAAAAACGCGTTATGTGGATTCACAACGACGTTGAAATAAAGCTCAACAATGAGTGGAAATATAAGTTCCTTTGGACAATGTTTAAGGGAAAATTTAAGTATTACGATGAGTTTATTGCAGTTTCCGAAGGTATTAAGGAACCCTTTAAAAAGATGTCTCGAGTTTCTCAAAAGGTTTCTTCCATTCAAAACTATATCAGCATCAAGGAAATCGAGGAAAAAATGCAGGTTACCCCTGAGAACTTCTCGGTTGACAGCGATAAATTCAATTTTGTAGCCTTAGGTCGTTTATGCCATCAAAAGGGCTACGATATTATGCTCGACAATTTCGCAACGGCTCTCAAAAGCCGCGATGATTTGCGTTTATATATAATAGGTGATGGGGAAGACCGCCAGCTTGTCGAAAACCGGATTAAAGAACTTTCTCTTGAAGATAAGGTTTTCTTGCTTGGAAATCAGGCTAATCCTTTCTGCTATATGAAGCTTATGGATGCTTTTATTTCTACTTCTCGCTATGAGGGCCAGCCTCTTAACATTATGGAGGCAAAGGCTGTTGGTTTACCGACCTATTGTACAAAGAATTTAGAAAAGTATGCTCCCGATATTGAGGGCTACGAAGATATTGTTGCGGCTATGATTTCGGCCGAAAAGACCGATAAAAAGCCGGACAAGCTTATCGAATATAACACAACCATTCTTAATTCAATTTATGCTTTGGCAGAATAATTACTTTTGTCCTATGATTTGAGGTGCGCTAATTTATGGACGGGAAAATTTTAAAAAATAAAGATACTAATCGTGTGTTTAGTATTTTTATGTTTGTGCTGATTGTTGCGCAACCGTTTTTAGATGTCCTATCTTATTTTTTAATACAGTTTAATAAAACAACCTATTCTACCTTACTGCGAATGGCTATGTTTGTTGCCGTTATGTTATTTGCCTTCATTGTTTCCGACAAAAAGAAGGTTTACTACGTTTTTGCGGCAATTGCAGGCGGATATTTTGTTCTGCACGCAGCAAATTGCTATAGAATCGGCTATATTTCCTTAGTTGAGGACGCCGGCAACTTCTTCCGCACCGTACAGATGCCTGCGCTCTGTTTAGCATTTGTTACGTTTATTAAGCGTATTGCAAACCCGATTAAGGTCATTAGCGCCGCCTTCCTTACAAACGTTTTTGTCATTTGGGGCGTTATCGGTCTTTCGTACCTTGTTGGCCGACCCGAATATACTTACGGCGCATATGCAAAAATCGGCATTATGGGTTGGTTTGGAGTTCATAATGCACAAAGCGCTATCGTTTTGCTTTTGGCGCCTCTTGCATTGCTTTATGCTTATAAAAAGAATGTCTGGGCGTTTTTGGTTGCTTGTGCGGGCTGCTTCTCGCTTTTATTCTTTACCGGCACTAAGCTCACTTTCTATTCGCTCGTTATTGTAGCGATTGGCTTTATTGCTTTAATAGTTATCAATTTCTTCACGACAGAGGTTTCGAAGAAGAAGTATGTAATCAAAAATTCTGCACCGATCTTCGCATTGTGCGCTGTTTTGGTGCTGACGTTCGTATTTATTGATGCTTCACCGATGCGTGCTCGCGAAAATTTGCAGAATAGTGCTTATAATGACCGCCAAGAGGCCTTAAATGATACTATTTCGCAAATCCCTGCGGAAGATATTAAAGATCCCGATGATGAAAACGGAGAAGCCACCGACGAAGAAAAGGCCGAGGCAAAACGCAAACGCCTTGAAAGATATGAAAAAATTTATCGAGAGTTTTCGGGTGGATATTTAAATGATATGATTGATCAATTCGGAATTGAGCGAGTTGCTGAAAAGTATAACTATTCCACTCAGTCTGCCGTTTTGCTCAATAACCGTCAAAAGAAGGCTATTTTTGCCGAACTCGCGTGGGAGGACAGCGATTTTATCACACGCTGCTTCGGATACGAGTATATGACGCTCATAACCGACGAAGAGATTTATGACCTTGAGAATGATTTTCCGGCAGTATTCTATTATTCGGGTTATGTAGGCTTTGCCGTATATATGCTTTTCCTCGCGTACTTTGTTTTCCGCATTTTCAAGGAGCTGTTTGTTGATTTCAAAACCTTAATCAGCATCGAAAGCGGTCTTTTGTGTGGCACCTTGGTGTTATTGCTTGGTGCAGCACAGCTTTCGGGCAACGTCTTACGCCGTCCCAACGTTTCAATCTACATTTCACTGATTTTGGCCTGTATTTTTGTTCTTTACAGCCATAAAAAGGAGAAAAATAATGAACTGTCCGAAAATTAGTGTTATCGTTCCGGTTTATAACGTTGAAAATTTTATTTCCAAATGTCTGGATTCAATACTTGCACAGACCTTTAAGGATTATGAAATAGTCGCCGTTGATGACGGCAGCAGTGACGGCAGCCCCGCAATTCTCGATACCTATGCCAAAAACAATCCCGAAACTGTTAGGGTAATTCATCAGGCCAACGCCGGTCTGGGCGGCGCCCGCAATACCGGAATTGAAGCGGCAAGGGGAGAGTACCTCACCTTTATCGACAGCGATGATTACATCGCCGAGAATATGCTTAAAGAGATGTTAGGTCTGGCAGCCGAGCACAGTGCCGATATAGCCGCATGTGGCTTTAGATATATCAATGAAGACGGAAAGACGTGGGACGTTTTGGATGACGTTCCTTATAAAAAGCGCCTTGATATAAACGTTGATAAGTTCGCGCTTACCGTTTCTCCTGCTGCATGCAATAAAATATATAAGCGTTCGCTGTTTTTGGAGCACGGTATCAGATATCCTTCAAAGGTATGGTTTGAAGATATTTGCACCACAACAAAGCTTTTCGCGTTTGCTGACGGTATTGTTTTTACCGGCGAGTGTTATTATTACTATTTTCAGCGTACCGGCTCGATAATTCACAACAGCAATCTGGATCGTAATCGCGAAATTATAGGTGCCATTGAGAATATCGTTGATTATTTTAAAGATAACGCAATATATGAAAAGTTCCGCGATGAAATCGAGTGTCTCGCTGCTCAAGCAATTTTCTGGGATGCTCCGGCCAGAATTTTAAAGGCTACTTCAAAGCATCCGCTTTTAAATGAATTTTACGATTATACTTTTAAAAATTACCCCAACTTTTTAAACAATAAGTATTTCGTTGAATTTGTTGCACGAAAGGGAATAGCCGGCAAGGTTTATTTGTTTTGTATGAAGCATCATATGTATCGCACACTGCGATTAATGCTTAAAATTAAAGGATAACCGAAAAACGCAAATAACTATTGACAAACTTGACTTTTCGTGATATTATCAGTAATTGCTGGGGTATTATGGTTAACATAATATTCAGTATTGGAAAAGATATAACGTAGGCGGACAAATGTCCGTCTGCGAGATATTAATTTATAAATAGGAGGTGTAATATGCCAACCTTTAACCAGTTAGTGCGCAACGGCCGCGAAACAATGGAAAAGAAAGCAAAGGCTCCTGCACTTTTAAAGAGCTTCAACTCTATGAAGCGCGTTCAGGTAGACCAGAACTCTCCCCAGAAGCGTGGTGTCTGCACAGCTGTTAAGACCTCGACCCCCAAGAAGCCGAACTCTGCTCTCCGTAAAATTGCAAGAGTACGTCTTTCGAACGGTATGGAAGTTTCTGCTTACATCCCGGGCGTAGGACATAACCTTCAGGAGCATAGCGTTGTTCTCATTCGTGGCGGACGTGTAAAGGACCTTCCTGGTGTGCGTTATCACATCATCAGAGGAACCCTTGATACACAGGGTGTTGCTAACAGAATGCAGAGCCGTTCCAAGTACGGCGCAAAGCGCCCGAAAGCAAGCGCAAAATAAGTTAAAGACGAATCAGCTGCAATATCAAGCAGCGTTATTATATATTATATGTAACGCCTTGCTTGGTGCCACGGGATTTGTCACTCGAGTACCTATGATATCATAAATGTGAAGGAGGGAAGTGCAGTGCCAAGAAGAGGCTTTATCGCAAAACGCGATGTTTTGCCGGATCCACTGTATAATTCTAAAATTGTAACACGCCTTATCAACAACATCATGCTT
>JAFXGK010000024.1 GCA_017513245.1 Clostridia bacterium | reverse complement strand
CACTACGCCTACGGCGCTGCGGCGGATTGGCTTTATGAGTGTGCGGCAGGCATCCGCACGATGGAACGCGAACCGGGCTTTAAAATGGTTCATTTCGTTCCCGTAGCCGACAGTCGAATCGATTGGTTGCGCGCCGAGATAGAAACCGCCTACGGCACCGTAAAATCAGGCTGGCGCAACGAGGGCAAAAAGGTTATTTACGAGCTAACAACACCCGTTGCCGCCATAGCAACCGTAGCGGGCAAGCACTATAATCTCGAACCCGGCGTTTATACCTTTGAAGAATAAAATAAACCCCTCGGATTTCCGAGGGGTTCTTATTATTTCTTTATGGCTTTTGTAACGCGAAGCAGGGAGGGAGCGGCAATCAAATTTGCCGTAAACTCGATAAGGAAGTTTACACCCACCAAGCCAACAACTATGTAGGTTACAAGGTCGGTTCCGCCGGCCCATGAGGCGAGAATATCCTTGAAAAAAAGGAGCATCGAAAGAATAAAAAGTCCCGTATTCACAATCGGCGCTGCAACGGCCGAAAGAATGATGGCAAGATAACTGTTTTTGTTTTTGAGTAACTTCGCGGTCATACCTGCGGCAAAGCCTGCTGCGATGCCCTTTACCATACAAACTGCAGTGGTGAGCACGGGGCTTGCGGAAACGAGAATATATCCGCCCGCGTCCATACCCGTAAAGCAGCAAACCGTTACGGTAAGGCCGAAAATGCCGCCGAGTATCGCGCCCGTTTTAGGACCGAATAAATAAGCGGCGAGTACCAGCGGTATCAGCACGAGCGACAGATTAAAAGCGCCGATTTTTACGACGTAGCTTAAAAGCTGCAACACGATGATTACCGCGCCGAACATACCGATAAACGATACGTCACGTACGAGTTTTTTTGTGTTTGACATAAAAATACCTCCGATGCCGTTCCCAAAAGGGATACAGCTCATATTATTTTACCGTCCGAGGACGGGTTTTAACACTAAAGTATTTAACTGTTCTTTTCGTAGATTATACGAAGACCGTCGAGCAGAAGGTTATCATTTAAAAGAATATCGTGGCGGCAGCAGGAAACTATTTCTCTCGCTCTTCCGCCCGTAGCAACGACTGCGGCACGCTCTCCGAGTTCGTCTTCGATGCGGTCGATAATTCCGTCGAGCATTGCGGCGGCGCCGTAAACTATACCCGATTTCATACAGTCAACCGTATTGCGACCGATAACCGATTGGGGAGCTTCAATATTGATAAAAGGAAGCTGTGAAGTGCCCGTAGCCAGAGCGTTAAGGGTCAGTCCCACGCCTGCGGCAATAACACCGCCTATGAAGGCGCCGTTTTTGTCAAGCACGCTTACGGTATTTGCCGTACCCATATCGATAACGATGCAGGGCATAGTGTATTCGTGCAGTGCGCCGACAGCGCCTGCTGCAAGGTCGGCACCCAGCTGCGCAGGATCGTCGATTCGAATGTTAAGACCGGTTTTAACTCCGGGTCCCAGCACGAGGGGAACTATATCGCAAAGCTTGCTGATGGCGGCCGTTACAGCCGTACCAACCTGCGGAACAACCGAGCAGATTATGGCGTCCTCAACGTCAGTTATTTCAACTCCGTTAAGCTGCATAACGTTAAAAATTTCAACCGCGTATTGGTCGCTCGTGCGGCGAATATCGGTTGCGAGGCGGGCGGTGAAAACAAGATGCTCGCCGTCATACACGCCGAGGGTAATATTGGTGTTGCCTACGTCAATGGCTAACAACATAATATCCACTCCTTTATCGTCTTCGGCTGTATTTTATCATAATAAATAAAAACCGTCAACAAAATTATTGACAAAAGGGAACTTGTTTGTTATAATCGTATGGCTATTGGTGGGAATATGCCTACTAAATAGTATCCTTGCCGGAAAATCCGGCCAAAAGTCCAGAAGGAGGTGCAACGAAATGATTACCAACAAGTACGAAGCAGTTATGATTTTCTCCGTAGCCGCAGGCGAAGAGGCAGTAACTCCTCTTATCGAGAAATTCAAGGCTCTTATCGAGGCTAACGGTACCATTGAAAACGTTGACGATTGGGGTAAGCGCAGACTCGCTTACTTAATCAACGACGAAGCCGAAGGCCACTATGTTATCACAGCATTCGAGAGCGCAGCCGAGTTCCCGGCCGAGCTTGAGCGTGTTGCAAAGATCACCGACGGTGTTCTTCGCACAATGATCATTAAGAAGTAAAAAATTAACGGAGGTTAGCGCAATGTTCAATCTTGTAGTTTTGACCGGCAGACTTACTGCCGACCCCGAACTCAGATACACAACCAATAATATCCCGGTAACTTCCTTTTCTATCGCCGTAAACCGCCGCTACAAGGCAGGCGAGGAAAGTCAGGCAGATTTCATTAACATCGTAGCCTGGAGACAGACTGCCGAATTTGTTACCAAGTATTTCAAAAAAGGCAGCATGATAGGCATCGAAGGTGCCATCCAGACCCGTAAATATGTCGATAAGGACACCGGAAAGAACAGAACTGCATTCGAGGTTATTGCCAACAATGTTCAGTTTGTTGAGTCGCGTCGCGACGATGCAGGCGCAGGCAACCAGGCCGCTCCCAGCTTCAACAATACTGATTCCGGCGAATTTGCCGAGATCGCCGCTGATGACGATCTGCCGTTCTAATTCTAATTTTAAGGAGGCTTGTTTCTCATGGAGAAAAATGATAGACCCGCACGCAGAAAGCCCCATAAGAAGGTTTGCCACTTCTGCGTAGATCGCGTTGAAGAGATAGATTACAAGGATGTAGCTCGTCTTCGCAAGTTCATCTCTGAGCGTGCAAAGATTCTGCCCCGTCGTGCTACCGGCACCTGCGCCAAGCACCAGCGTGAGCTTACTACCGCTATCAAGCGCGCACGTCAGGTTGCATTACTGCCCTACGTAAACGACTAATATTTAAAGCCGTCCTCTGAGGGCGGCTTTTTATTTTTTAAAAAATTAAATTTTCTTGCAATTTCCACTTTATTTTTTTCGAATATGTGCTATAATAAGCATAGAATGTTATGAAGGGGGCGTATATATATGAAAAAGCTGCTTGTTTTGCTTTGCGCAATTCTTGTGGTTCTTTCGCTGTGCGCCTGTAACGATTCTGCCGAATTCGACTATAGCGATGAGGCTAACAACGAGCTCATATCCATGGAAAGCCAGAAAATATCGGGTGACGATATCGGCATTTCGGTAGTATCGCCCGCCCAAGAGGATACCAACAAGGTTAAGGTATATAAGCTTGAGTACATCGCTGATGATTTTTCGTTCGAAATCAAGGATAAAAAGGTATCGTCCTTTGCTTATCTGACCGATGAGGAAAAGGTTCCCAGTTATCCCCAAAAAACAACCCTTCCGCAGTACGACCTTGAGGCTATGCGTGAGATTGCCGTTGCGGCATACACCGAAAAATACGGCGAATTACCCGAGGGCGCAGTAGTAACCGAGCCTAAGTTCACCACCAAAAACTTTACCGGTAAGTTGGTAGTTAACTACACGGTATATTCTGAGCCTGCGGTTGACGAAATGCAGGTAAACTGTTTTAAGAAGGCGGTAAAAATTACCATGACGGGTGACCTTTACACCTGGGAAGTCCAATAACCAAACTTATCCGAACAGCACCGAAAAGGTGCTGTTCTTTTTTTATGCCATACGGCACCGAACCAAAAGGGAAAATGCTGAAAAAGGTATTTTTTTGTAGAAATTATACAAATTCTATACAAAAAATACTACGCGTGCATTTGATTTTTCACAAAAATCCGCTTGAAAAGCGCTGTAATATTTGATAAAATTAATTTAAGTATAAAAGGGAGGTAATCGCTTGGACGAAAGATGCCAAAACTTTACATCAAAACTGACCGATGACGCTTATAAGTATATGGGCTGTCACAAAACCGAAAGGGGTCATATCTTCCGCGTGTGGGCGCCGAGGGCGGCCTACGTTTCGCTGGTGGGTGACTTTAACGGTTGGACGGTCGGTGCCGACGCAATGCAAAACGACGGCGGCATATGGACTATTGAGCGCGAAGGTCTTTCACAGTATGACAATTATAAATACGCAATAACCGACCAAACCGGTAAAACGGTGCTGAAGGCCGACCCATATGCCTTCCACGCCGAAACGGCGCCGGGGACCGCCTCGAAGGTATATGATCTCGACGACTTCGGCTGGACCGACGATGAGTGGATATCCTCAAAAAAGGATAAAAACATATTCGAAAGCCCCGTCAATATTTACGAGGTGCATTTGGGCTCGTGGCAGAAAAACGACGACGGTACAAATATCGATTACGTAACGCTGGCGAAGCGCCTTGCAAAATACGCAACCGAGATGGGGTATACCCACATTGAGCTTATGCCGGTGGCCGAGCACCCGTTTGACGGTTCCTGGGGATATCAGGTGAGCGGCTACTACGCTCCTACCTCGCGTTACGGCACACCCCACGATTTTATGAAATTTGTCGATATTATGCACAAAAACGGTATCGGCGTAATTCTCGATTGGGTGCCTGCGCATTTTCCGAAGGATGAGTTCGGCCTTTACCGCTTTGACGGTACCCCCACCTACGAATACGAAGACCCGCGTATAGGCGAGCATAAGGAGTGGGGAACTGCGGTATTCGATTACGGCAGGGTAGAGGTTATGAATTTCCTCATTTCCAACGCCGTTTACTGGATAAAGGAATACCATGTAGACGGTCTTCGCGTAGATGCCGTGGCAGCAATGCTTTATCGTGACTATAACCGTCGCGACGGCGAATGGGTGCCCAACTCCTACGGCGGACGCGAAAATCTCGATGCTATCGAGCTTCTTCGCCGCGTAAACGAATATGCCTTCCGTGCCGACCCGAGTATCATAATGGCCGCCGAGGAATCTACCGCCTGGCCGATGGTTACCAAGCCTGCCGATGTGGGCGGACTGGGCTTTAACTTTAAATGGAATATGGGCTGGATGAACGATATGCTTCGTTACGTCTCGCTCGACCCGATTTACCGCAAATATAATCACGAATGTATAACCTTCTCGTTCTTTTATGCATTTTCCGAGAACTTTGTGCTCCCGCTTTCACACGATGAGGTCGTGCACGGTAAGTGCTCGCTCATCGGCAAGATGCCGGGAGAATACGAGGACAAGTTCTCGTCGCTTCGTGCGTTTTACGCCTATATGATGGCGCACCCCGGCAAAAAACTGCTCTTCATGGGACAGGAATTTGCTCAGTTCGCCGAGTGGGACTATAAACGCGAACTCGACTGGCTGTTGCTCGACTACCAAAAGCACGCCGAAATGCAGCAGTTTGTCAAAAAGCTTAATAAGCTTTACCTTAAGGCCTCACAGCTCTGGGAAATCGACTATTCGTGGGAAGGCTTCAACTGGATAGCCAACGACGATAACGAGCAGAGCATAATTTCCTTCCGCAGAACCGATAAATCGGGCAAGGAGATAATAGTAGTTTGTAATTTTGTACCCGTAAAACGCGAGGGATACCGAATAGGCCTTCCGTACGAGGGCGAGTATAAACTGCTGCTCAACACCGACGCCCCCGAATTCGGCGGATGGGGAGATGAGGTAAAGCAGAAGATCGTAAGCGAAGCAGAGCCTATGCACGGCTGTAATCAGTCGGCCGAGTTCACTCTGCCGCCGCTTTCGGTGCTCTATTATGAATTCAAGCCGACCGCAGCTCGCGGCCGCAAGAAAAAAACCGGCGTGGGACCTGTTTCCACTCCAAAGAAGGGAAGAAAGCAAAAATGAAAAAGACCGAATGTGTAGCAATGCTGCTAGCCGGCGGTCAGGGCAGCCGACTTGGTGTTCTCACCCAAAACGTTGCAAAGCCCGCAGTACCCTATGGCGGAAAGTATCGTATTATCGATTTTCCGCTCTCCAACTGTGCCAATTCAGGTATCGACACGGTGGGAGTTTTAACCCAGTATCAGCCGCTTGAGCTGAACGATTATATCGGCAGCGGTAAAACCTGGGATCTTGACAGGCTTGAAGGCGGAGTGCACGTGCTCCCGCCCTATCAGAAGAGCACGGGAAGCGACTGGTATAAGGGCACGGCCAACGCAATTTACCAGAACATAGGCTTTATCGAGCGCTATGATCCCGAATACGTGCTCGTTCTGTCGGGTGACCACATCTACAAGATGGATTACTCCAAGATGATAAAACAGCACAAGGCAACCGGCTCGGATTGCACCATTGCCGTTTTAAACGTAACGCTTGAAGAAGCAAAGCGTTTCGGTATTATGAATGCAAACCCCGACGGCACCATTTATGAATTTGAAGAAAAGCCTGCCCAGCCCAAGAGCACCTTAGCTTCGATGGGTATTTACGTATTCACCTGGGCAAAGCTTAAGAAATACCTCTGCGAGGATGCCGAAAAGGAAGGCTCCTCCAATGACTTCGGTAAGGACGTTATACCTGCAATGCTCGCAGGCGGCGAGAAGATGTACGTCTTCCGTTTCGACGATTACTGGAAGGACGTAGGAACGGTTGAATCGCTTTGGGATGCAAATCTCGATTTGCTGAATCCCAATATTGATTTAAATCTTGCCGATCCCGGCTGGAAAATCTATTCCAAAAACGAAGGTCTGCCGCCGCAGTATATCTCGGCCGACGCAAAAATCGAAAACTCTCTCATCTCTGAGGGCTGTGAGGTATGCGGCAACGTTGACTTCTCTATTCTTTTCAGCAACGTAACGGTTGAAAAGGACGCAAAGGTTATGTACTCGCTTATTATGCCGGGTGCAAAAATCGAATCGGGCGCTACCGTAAAATATGCGATAGTAGCCGAAAACGCAGTTATCAAATCGGGCGCCGTAGTAGGCGAGAGTCCAGAAGAATGTGCCGATTTGGATGCGTGGGGCATTGCCGTAATCGGTGACGGCCTTACGGTTAATAAAAACGCCACGGTTTCAGCCAAAAAGATGGTAACCGAGGACGTAAAGGAGGGTGCAAAAATATGAGAAACAATAATGTTTTAGGTATAGTTTTTGCCTCTGTCGGCGATGAAAAACTCGGCGAGCTTACCTCGCGTCGTTCGGTCGCTTCGGTACCCTTCGGCGGAAGATACCGCCTTATCGACTTTTCACTTTCCAACCTTGTTAATGCAGGCATTTCCAAGGTAGGCCTCATTACAAAATCAAACTATCAATCGCTCATGGACCACGTAGGCAGCGCCAAAAGCTGGGGCCTTGACCGTAAAAACGGCGGCTTACATATTCTTCCGCCCTACGGTCGCGCTTCTTCGGGTGTGTACGTAGGTCAGGTTGACGCCCTTTACGGCATTAAACATTTCCTCCGTCGCTCTACCGAGCAGTATGCCGTTATCTGCAACAGCAACGTAGCACTTAACATAGATATTGCCGATATGATCGAAAAGCATATTGCTTCGGGCGCAGACGTAACCGTAGCGTATAAGCACGGCGACCTGCCGAAGAATGACGGCGATATAATGTCGCTCACCTTAAAGGACGGCCGCGTAAACCGCATTATGATGTACACCGAGCATAAGGGCGAATGTGACTACGGTCTCGGAATTACGGTTATTTCCCGTGTGCTGCTTATGAGCCTCGTTGACAAGGCGGTAGCCGCAAACAAGACCGATTTTGCACGCGATATTCTGATGCCCAACGTTGAAAACTTAGTAATCAACGGCTACGAGCACAAGGGCGTGGTAGCGGTTATGGACAGTATGCAGGGCTACGTAGGCGCAAATATGCAGCTTCTGGCTCCCAGCGTTCGCGCCGACTTATTTAATAAAGAGCGTCCCGTTTACACCAAGGTTAAGGACTCTATGCCCACCCGTTACGGCATAGGCGCCAATATTACCAACTCGCTTATTGCCGACGGCTGCGTTATCGAGGGTACCGTTAAAAACAGTATTCTCTTCCGCGGCGTAAAGGTAGGCAAGGGCGCCTGCGTTGAAAACTGTATCATAATGCAGGGCACTGAAATCGGCAGCGGCGCCGACCTTAAATACCTCACCGTCGATAAAGAGGTTAAGGTCGGTAACAACCGTTCGCTGTGCGGCTCGCCTTCGTATTACGTATACGTAAACAAGGGCACTACTGTTTAAAGGAGATAATAAATGAAAGTATTATTTGCCGCAAGTGAAGCCTATCCTTTTGCTATGTCGGGCGGTTTGGCCGACGTAGCGGGTTCGCTTCCCAAGGCTTTAAGAAAACGACTGGTTGGCTGCCGCGTGGTAATGCCGCTTTATTCCGACATTCCCGAGGAGCTCAAGGCCAATATGAACTTTATAACCCACATAACCGTTCCGGTTGCGTGGCGTAGACAGTACTGCGGAATTTTCGAGGCCAGGGTGGACGGAGTTATCTACTACTTGCTCGATAACCAGTACTATTTCAAGCGCGACGGTCTTTACGGCTTCTATGACGACGCCGAAAGATACGCTTTCTTCTCGCGCGCCGTGCTCGAAATTCTGCCGCACATAAACTTCAAACCCGATATCATCCACTGCAACGATTGGCAGTCGGCAATGACACCCGTATATCTCGACCGTTTCTATTGCCACGACCCGTTCTATACCGATATTAAAACCGTGTTCACCATTCACAACATTCAGTATCAGGGACAGTACGGCACCGAACTTTTGGGCGACGTGCTCGGTCTTTCGGGCGATGATTGCCGCGTGGTTGAATACGGTGGCTGCGTTAATATGCTCAAGGGCGGAATCGAGTGTGCCGATAGGGTTACAACCGTTTCTCCCACCTACGCAGGCGAGATATTAACCCCCGAATTCGCTCACGGGCTGGACGGTATTTTGCGCGACCGCAGCTTTAAGCTTTGCGGAATAATAAACGGCATCGACACCGACGTCTATAACCCCGAAACCGATAAAAACATCTACGAAAATTATACCGTGGATACCATCGAAAAGAAGGCGGTCAACAAGGCAAAACTGCAGGAGCGTATGGGTCTTCCCGTGCGTGACGACGTTCCCATGATCGGTATTGTTTCCCGTCTTGTAGGCCATAAGGGCTTTGATATCGTTAAGCAGATATTCGAGGAGGTCTTAAAGGCCGACGTTCAGTTCTGCATTTTGGGAAGCGGAGAATGGGAGTTCGAAACCTTCTTCCACGAGATGTCGCAAAAGTATCCCGATAAGGTTGCCATCAAGCTCGGCTTCGTGCCCGAACTCGCACGCAAAATTTATGCCGGCGCCGATTTATTCCTTATGCCCTCGAAGAGCGAGCCCTGCGGCCTTTCGCAGCTTATTGCTCTTCGCTACGGTACCGTGCCCATCGTTCGTGAAACCGGCGGTCTTAACGACACCATTAAAGACAGCGGTGACGGCGTAGGCAACGGCTTTACCTTCAGCGCATACGACGCAGGCTACCTGCTCCATTGCATCTGGCGCGCCGTCGGCTCCTATGCCGATAAGGAGGGCTTTAATATCCTTCGCTGTCGTGCAATGGGATGCGACAACAGCTGGGGTCGCTCGGCCAACGAGTATATAAAGCTGTATAAATCCATAAAGCGTTAGTCGCTTTACAAAAAGTTAATAGTATGATAAAATACCCATATACTTTTATATGGGTATTTTTGTTTGGAGGCGATATAGTGCTCGAATATTTAAAATCTGCGGTGCTCGGCATCGTTGAGGGTATAACCGAATGGCTGCCCATAAGCAGTACGGGACACATGATACTCGTTGACGAGATTTTCACCATGAAAACTGCTAACGGAGCCGATTTCACCAATTTCTTTTTGGTTGCAATTCAGCTGGGCGCAATACTTGCGGTAGTGATGCTTTATTTTAAAAAGTTATGGCCCTTCCATTTAAAATCACACACGGTGGAATATTTTAAGGGCGAAGAACTTTCGGGTTTTAAAAGGTTCTGCAACAGATACTTATACGTAGATAAAATGATACTGTGGTTTAAAATTTTGGTTGCGAGCATACCTGCCGCCTTTTTCGGCATTCTCTTTGACGATAAGATAGATTCGATGCTTACGGGCAACAGCCGTGCCTACATCGTGGCAACAACGCTGGTGCTGTACGGTGTTTTGTTCATCATCGTCGAGCGTATGAAGAAAAAAGAAACCGTTTTCACAACCGACCAAATTTCGTATAAGCTTGCGCTTTTTATCGGTCTTATTCAGTGCCTTGCGCTCATTCCCGGCACCTCGCGCAGCGGAACCACCATTCTCGGCGCGATGCTCTTGGGTCTCGGCCGCACCGCGGCGGCGGAGTTTTCCTTCTTCCTGTCCATTCCCGCGATGGCAGGCGGCAGCGCAATAAAACTTCTTGACTACGTTTCCTCAGGCAACAGCTTTACAACCGAGGAAATACTCGTTTTACTGGTCGGAATGCTTATGGCATTCGTAGTATCGGTGCTTGCTATCAAGTTCCTTATGTCCTATATCCGCCGTCACGATTTCAAGGCTTTCGGCTACTACCGAATTCTGCTCGGCGCCGGAATTCTCGCCTATTTCTTATTAAGATAAAAAAGAAACTCCTTCCCGCCGGAAGGAGTTTTTCTTTTTTTGCTTATTTTACCATTGTCTGAACGCCGCTTATGAAATCACCCACCGCGCGCATAGCCTTGGCAGAGCCTTTGGATACGCTTTTGCGGTTGGAAATTATTGCTCGGCCGACGGTTGCTGCAATAGCGCCTGCGGCCATGCCTGCTGCGATTCCCTTTGCGAATGATGCTGCACTTTTCATAAAAACTACTCCTTTTTTATTTGCTAAGAATAGTATTTGCAGCGCTCGCCCGATTAAACCTCAAAATATTGAGAATACCATACCAAAAAGGTGTAAACGGTCCAAATTTTTCGGCTGTTGTCGGCTTTGCCTGATTTATGATTATCAAGCAATTTTAAAAGGTAATTAATGTTAAAATATTTTTTTGCGGCCTCGCTTTGGAAAGCCTCTCGAACCAGCGAATAATACTTATCTTCGCAGAGCCACAGACGTATCGGCACGGGGAAGCCGAGTTTATCCTTCATTGCGGTGCGCTCGGGCAGGGTACGCTCGGCTGCCTTGCGAAGAGCCAGCTTGGTGGTAACCGTATTAACGCGGCATTCAAGCGGCAACTTTTCGGCCAGCGCCATAACCTTCTTATCAAGGAAGGGAACGCGAAGTTCGAGCGAATTGGCCATGCTGGTCTTGTCGGCCTTTAAGAGTATATCACCCATCAGCCACATATTTATATCAAGGTACTGCATCTTTGTAACGGCATCCTTGTCGGTCACCTCGTCGTAAAAACGACGGCACAAAAGATGCGGTGCCTTACCCTTATCCTCAAGCAATAGCTTTTTACGCTCTTTTTTGCTGAAGATGTTTGCGTTGCCTATAAAACGCTCCTCGATGGTTTTTCCGCGACGAACGAGGAAGTTAATTCCGTGACGCTGCGGCAGAAGGGAACAAACCTTACTTATGATTCTGCGAATGGGGAAGGGAATAACGTCGTATGCGGTGGCGGTAAGAGGCTCCATATATATGCGGTAGCCGCCGAAAAGCTCGTCAGCGCCCTCACCCGACATAACGACCTTAACGTGCTCGCTTGCAAGCTTGGCCACGAAGTAAAGCGCGATCGAGGCAGGGTCGGCAAGAGGCTCATCCATATGGTACTGAATGGTGGGGAAGGAACCGAAATACTCATCCGAGGTTATAACCTTGCTTATATTCTGTACGCCGATGGTTGCGGCAAAATCTTTTGCGTAGCTTATTTCGTTATAACGGTCGCCGTCGCCCTCAAATCCTACCGTAAATGTTTTATCAACCTTTGCGGCCTCGGCAATATAACTCGAATCAATTCCCGAGGAGAGAAAGGAGCCAACCTCTACGTCGGCGATTTTATGTGCTTCAACCGATTCGCGTACCGCGCGGTCAACCAAATCGGCATAGTATTCGAGCGCGCCCTGCTCGGGGGAAAAATTAGGTTTCCAGTAGCGTTTGGCTTCGAAAACGCCGTCCTTATAGCTGAAGCAGTGGGCGGGCGGAAGTTTGTAGACCCCACGGAAAAAGGTCTTTTCGGTGGGGGAATACTGGAAAGAAAGATAGTTTGCAAGCACCTTTTCATTCAGACGCTTTTCAAACTTCGGATGGCACAAAAACGCCTTTATTTCGGAACCGAACATAAAGGTATCGTCCATTTTCGAGTAATAAAACGGCTTAATACCGAACATATCTCTCGCCCCGAAAATTGAGTTATCCACGGCGTTATAGATAACGAATGAGAACATACCGCGCAGTCGGTTTACAACGCCGCGGCCAAACTCCTCAAAGCCGTGAACTATAACCTCACTGTCCGAGTTAGTTTTAAATATATGTCCGAGCGACTTAAGCTCGCGGCGAAGCTCACGGTAGTTATAAATTTCACCATTAAAGGTGAGCACAAGGCTGCCGTCTTCATTTTTTATGGGCTGGTCGCCGTCCTTAAGGTCGATTATGCTCAGCCTGCGAAAGCCGAGGGCTACGTTTTCGTCTATATACTGTCCTGCCGAATCGGGTCCGCGATGAACAATTTTTTCCATCATTTCCCCGAGCACGGCACCGTCGTCAGCTATAGAATTTGTAAAACCGATAAATCCGCACATATAAATACACGCCTTCAATTAGTATTGTTTTCCTACTTAAAAATATAACATATTTTAGCCGCCGTGTAAATGCAAAAATGTGTTGCCAGAACCTCAAGCACGGAGTATAATATATGTAGCACATAAAAGGAGGTGAGCATTTGCCCATACACATAGTTGCAGAACAGACGGGACTTGACGGCTACTGGATAACCGACATCCTAAAGGGCGTAAAGGCCGAGGCCGATAAGAAAAATCTTGCGGTAGAGGATCTTTTTTTGCCAAATGACGGCACAATAGGCAACAATATTGGCCTGGTGTTGGCTGTTGGCTACACCAAAAACTGGCTCAGCACGGCGGCTGACCGTATAAATGCGTCGGGCGCCCGGGCAATAGCGGTAAACGCGTCGCCCGATTGCGGCATAGAGAATGCTCACGCCTTTGTAAATTTCGATTACAAATCGGCAATGAAGCGTGTTGTTTCCTACCTTAAGCATTGCGGTAAAACCCGCATAGCCTTCGTGGGATGCGGCGGTCGCCTTTCCTATGGAATCAAGCGAAAAGCAACACTCGCCGCTGCGTCTGAACTCGGCGTATTTTGCCAAAGTTATAAATATCCCGGCATAGCCGAGCTGGTTTCGGCCTTCCTGCGAGAGGGCAGAGGCTTTGATGCTGTTATCTGCTCGCGCGATGCCGAAGCTAACCGTCTTATAGCGGCGCTCAACAAGCGAAAGATATACGTGCCTGAGGATATCTACGTCGTAGGTATAGGCGGCAACCGAATATCCGAGCTTTCGGTTCCGCAGTGTACCACCGTCGATACCGATTTTCACAAGCTTGGCGCAGCGGCAGTAAAACTGCAACGCTTTCTAAGCCAAAACCCCGAGATAGAAGGGGTTACGGTTTCGGTTGATTGCCCCGTGATTATTCACGGCAGCACCGAGAACCGTCCGCTTCCGATCGATTCGGATGGCGTTGTACAGAAACGTGTAGCCTACCGTGACGATGGCGAGTATCTTGCCTGCCTTCGAGCCGAGGAGCTTGCCCGTCATTGTGATAAAATCGACCGCAACATCATCCTTCATCTTTCGAAAGGCAAGAATATGTCAGAGATAGCGGAGGAGATGTTTATATCCCAAAGTTCGGTAAAATACCGCGTAAAGAAAATGCTCGAAACCGCCGATATACCCGACCGCAGAGAGCTCATAAAAATAGCGCATACTTTTGGTTTGTTGTGATTTTGCACAAAGTAATCAAAAAATCGTAATTAAGGTCTAAAATTTTCCTAATGTATAGGAATTTTTTAGACTTTTTTTATGCGGATAATATGGTAAAATGTATAGAGAAAATGATGAGTTATTATATAATAGGTAATATGATTAGTAAATTTCAACAAAGAGAATTTATCTTAGTTGTAATTTTATTAAAAATGCCCATTATGATATCACACATTCAAAAACAAAGGCCTCTGTTGCGACATAGGGTAAAAAAGTGCTAATTTTCCCGTCGCCGAGGCTTATTTTAATCGAAAAGGGTATAAAAACCTAATTCGAGGAAAACGGAGGTTGAGCAATGAAAAGAATCTTATGCTTGCTGTTCTCGGTACTTTTAATGCTTACCTGCTGTGCCGTAGCCGTATCTGCTGATGAAGCCGATACCGCGACCACAGGCGCATCCGCGACAGCAACTGCCGCAGCCCAAACGGGTAGCGAAACCGATTATGACGAATATATTGCCGCCAACGGTGCTTTCTCTAAGGCGCCCCAGGGCACACAGATCGTCATAAAGGGTGACAGCTATGTTTCCGCTGAGGGTGCTACCTTGGAAAAGTTAGCAGAGCACGACGGCAGACAGAACGTAGTAAAATGGACGAACGAGGAAGGAAAGGTTACATATCGCTTTACCGTAGGTACTGCAGGCCTTTATTCCATTCGCTTCTATTATCAGGGAGTTAAGAGCCGCAGCAATCCCATTAAGCTTGGTGTTATGCTTGACGGCAACTATCCCTTTGACGGAATAGACGCTATCGAACTGCCCAGAGTATGGAAGGATGCCGGCGAAATCCGTACCGACGGTGTCGGCAACCAGTTTACAGCCGAGCAGGTTGAGGTTATCACCTATACCGACTCGTATGCAAAGGATGCCAGCGGTCTCGTTTCCACACCCTATGAGTTTGCGCTCACTGCAGGTACCCATACCATCACGCTCGAGTCTATTGAAGAGCCCTTCATCCTTGAGAAGATAGTACTCTGCGCACCTGTACAGTACGAAAGCTATGCTTCGGTACTTGAGTCCTATGCAAACAAGGGCTATAAGAATTACGAGGGCGCCGAAGTAATTATGATCGAAGGCGAGAAGGCCACCTTTAAGAGCACCAACTCGCTTATCGCTAAGTCGGACTCTTCCGACCCCAGCGTTTCGCCCACCAGCCCCTATGTAAGCAAAATCAACTACATAGGCTCTACCAACTGGCAGACCCCCGGTGACACCATCACCTGGAAGTTCGTCGCACCCGAGACCGGCCTTTATAAGTTGGGCCTTAAGTTCAGACAGAGCGGCGTTCTTAACGGAAGCTCCTACCGTAAGCTTTACATCGATGGTGAGGTTCCGTTTGCCGAGGCAACCGATCTTGACTTCAAGTATGATTCCGGTTGGCAGTACAAGGAGCTTAAGGGTAAGGATGGCGAAGAATATCTCTTCTACCTCGAAAAGGGCGAGCACACCCTTTCCATGGAGGTAACCATCGGTCAGCTTGCTGATCTTACCCGTGCGCTCGAGAGCGTTCTTTACAGCGCAGGTAGCCTTTACCGTAAGATGGTTCAGATTACCGGTGAATCTCCCGATGCATCGCGTGACTACAGCCTTTACGAGCAGATTCCCCAGTTTGAGGAAATTCTGCAGAGAGATATGGATGAGCTTTACCGCATCTCCTACGCTCTTGAAGACCTTTACGGCAAGAAGGGCGGTACCAACGCAACTACAATCCGTACATTTGCTCAGTCTATGAAGAGCATGCTCAAAAACCGTTATACCTCGCATAGATATATTGGCCAGTACTATAACAACTACTGTTCCGTAAACGCCTTGATGTACGAAATGATGTCGCTCCCGCTGGATATCGACTATATGGTATTTGCAGCAGCCGACACCAAGGTTCCGGATACCGACGCTTCCTTCTGGGCAGACGTTAAGTTCTCCTTCCAGCGTCTTTTATCCTCCTTCAGCAGCTCGTACAACAGCGTATCGGGTGACGTAGATTCTGACGAGCAGATTTCCATCTGGGTTAACTGGGGCCGTGACCAGGTTCGCGTACTTAACGACCTTATCCAGTCCTCCTTCACACCCAAGACCGGTATCGGCGTTAACGTTAAGATTTCTAACGCATCCTACATTCAGGCCATCCTTTCGGGTAACGGACCTGACTGCTCGCTGCACATGGCACGAAGCGAACCGGTTAACCTTGCGCTCCGCGGTGCAATGGTTGACTTAAGCAAGTTTGAGGACTATGAAGAGGTTCTCAGCAACTTTATCTCGCCCGATGCAGTAGTTCCCTATAAGTTCGGCGACGGCGTTTACGCCCTGCCCGACACCCAGAGCTTCAGTATGATGTACTACCGTACCGACGTACTTGAAGAACTCGGCGTTAAGCCCCCCAACACCTGGGATGAATTCTTACACGTTGCATCTATCATAATGCGTAACAACTATCAGGTAGGTATGCCGTACGTTCAGATTACCTCGAGTACACAGACCAACGCCGGTGTTGCTTCGCTTTCGATCTTCCCGACACTGCTTATGCAGCGCGGACAGAAGCTTTATAACGAAAACCTCGATGGACTTAACCTTACAAACGCTACCTCCATTGAGACCTTTGAATGGTGGACTCAGCTCTACACAGAGTATAAGTTCCCGATAACCTACGACTTCTTCAACCGTTTCCGTACCGGCGTTATGCCGCTCGGCCTCGTAGGTTACACCTATTACGCACAGCTCACCCTTGCCGCACCTGAAATCACAGGTAAGTGGAAGATGGAAGAGCTGCCCGGAACCGTACAGGAAGACGGCTCCGTCAACAAGCTGCAGGCCGGTTCCGGTACCGGATGCGGAATACTTAGCGTTTCCAAGAATCCTAAGGGCGGTTGGGAGTTCTTAAAGTGGTGGGTATCTGCCGATACTCAGCTCCGCTACTCCAACAACTGCGAATCCATCCTCGGCGTTTCGGGACGTGTTACCACCTCGAACCCCGAAGCCTTAAAGCAGATGGCATGGGATAAGGACAGCTTAAACAACCTTCTTGCTCAGTGGTCCAACCTCCGCGAGGTTGAGGAAGTAGCCGGCGGCTACTACACCGCACGTATGGTTGACCAGGCATATTGGAACGTTGTTAACAATGGTAAGAACGCAAAAGACATGCTCATCGAGTGGGCCGCCAACGGCGACAACGAGATAGCACGTAAGCGTAAACAGTACAACCTTGACTAAACTGTGGAGGAGAGTGAGTTATTAAATGAAAACTAAAAAGATGAAATCCGGCAGTTCGATTAGTCGAGGCAGCAAAAAGGAACAAGCCGCGTTTTACGTAATGCTTGCACCCTTCTTCATCCTGTTCTTTACATTTACGATTCTCCCGGTTTTAACCTCGGTAGTATTAAGTTTCTTCCACTTCGACGCAGTTTCGTTGCCCACCTTTGCAGGTCTTGATAACTATCTGCGTATGTTTGTGCAGGACGATGTTTTTCCCACCGCCCTGCGCAACACCCTTCTCTTTGCGATTGTAACCGGACCGATCGGCTTTATGCTCGCATTCGTGCTCGCATGGATGGTAAACGAGTTCAGCCCCGCAATCCGTACCTTACTTTCGTTCCTTTTCTACGCACCGGCTCTTACCGGTAACGTATATTTCATTTGGAAGATACTCTTCAGTGGTGACAGCTACGGTTACCTTAACAGCACCATGATGTCACTCGGACTTATAGTTGACCCGATACAGTGGCTTAAATCGCCCTCGTACGCGTTGCCTATAATTATGATAGTTCAGCTTTGGCTGAGCCTTGGTATTACCTTCCTCGCTAACATTTCCGGTCTGCAGAACGTTAACCCCGAGCTTTACGAAGCCGGCGCGATTGACGGTGTTCGCAGCCGTTGGCACGAGCTTTGGTACATCACACTGCCGTCCATGAGAGAAATTCTTATGTTCGGCTGCGTAATGCAGATTCAGTCGGCCTTCTCGGTAAGTGCCGTAGCAATCGAGCTTTGCGGTTATCCCTCGGTAAACAACAGCGTTGATACCATCGTATCACTTCTGACCGACGTTGGTAACGCCCGTTACGAAATGGGCTACGCCGCCGCAATATCGGTATTCTTGTTCATCCTTATGGCTGTAACCAAGAACCTGATGTTCAAGCTCATAAATCTTGCAGGTAAGTAAGGAGGTCAGTAAAAGAAATGTTTAAATTCAAAAAACAGTATTTTCGCGCTGACCACCTGAAGGTTTCTCACCGCGACCAGTATAAAAGATTCACCCGCAGCAAAGCAGGTAACTTCTTTTATTCTTTCTTCCTTATAGCGTTCGGCCTGTTCTCGATACTGCCGATGATCTATTCGATTTTAACGTCGTTTAAGCCGCTGGATGAGCTGCTTGTTTATCCGCCCCGCTTCTTCGTTATCCGTCCCACTATCGAGAACTACACCGTAATTCCTTCGCTGCTTGATAACCTCGCAGTTCCGCTGTCGAGATACATATTCAACAGCGTATTCATCAGTGTGGTTACTACCGTACTTCACGTTGTTGTTGCTTCGATGGGCGCTTTCGTTCTCTCGAAGTCCAACGTTTACGGTAAGAAGATAATCTTCAGCATCATTCAGTTCTCCCTTCTTTACAACTCCTACACACTGGCTATCCCGCGTTATCTTATCTATTCCTATCTGGGAATGATTGATACGTACTGGGTATACATCCTGCCGATGATTCCGTCCTCGATGGGTGTATTCCTTATGAAGCAGTATATGGATGCTGCTGTTCCTACCGCCCTTATCGAGGCAGCTCGAATCGACGGTGCAGGAACCTTCCGTGTGTTCTGGCAGCTTGTAATGCCTATCGTTAAGCCCGGCTGGTTAACGCTTACGCTCTTCGCTTTCCGCGATCTGTGGCAGTTAATCGAAGGCGGTACGGTATTCAGTGAAGAACTCAAAACCCTGCCGAGTGCGGCATCGACCATCGCCGCAGGCGGTCTTACACGACAAGGCTCGGCAATGGCGGTAACGGTAATAATGATGATACCGCCAATACTGGTATATATGATATCCCAGGGAAGCGTAACCAAGACAATGAGCAGCTCGGGTATTAAGTAACCCGACGGTTTGGAGGTAATAATAAATGAAAAACTCAAAATCTTCAATGCTGCGTCGTTGTCTGGCGGTAGTTGTTATGGTTCTCGTGCTGGTGTCCTGCTTTGCGACGTCCGCATCTGCCCTTGAGGTACAGAATGAGCCCTACGACACCTACACAATCTGGACCGGATACGGCTCCACGATTACAGCTTCGCAGCGTCCCGTTTACGAGTATTTAACCACCGTAAACGGCCACTCCCTTAACATAAGCTCCTTAAAGGAGCCGGGTGACATTTGTACCGATACTGCCGGAAACGTATACATAACCGATTCTTCCAACGGCAGAATCGTAGTACTTAACCCCGATTTCACCTTAAAGAGAGAGATTAAAAATCTCACCTATCAGGGTGAAGCAATTGATATCACCGGTTCGCTCGGTGCCTACGCCCATACCGACGGCAAGCTCTACATTGCTGATACACAGCACGCTCGCGTAGTTGTTTGCACTCCCGAAGGCGTAGTTGAGGACCTTCTGGTTCTCCCCGAGGCCGACGTTATCCCCAGCGATTTCCAGTTTATGCCCAAGCGTATCGCAATCGACAGCAAGGGCTATAAGTACATCGTAAGTGAGGGTTCCTACTACGGTGCCATCCTCTACGGTCCCGATAACGAGTTCTTAAGCTTCTACGGTTCCAATACCGTTACAGCCAGCCTTACCGATGCGTTTAAGCGTCTGGTTGATATGCTCTTCAGCAGTGACGTTAAGCAGCAGAACGACCTTAAGTCGCTGCCCTTCCAGTTTACCGATATTGCTGTAGACGATAAGGACTTTATCTACACCGCAACCGGCGCATCCAACATATATAAAGCTGACCCCGGTCAGTTAAAGAAGTTAAGCCCCGGCGGTGTTAACGTATTAAAGGATAAGACCGGTAAGGTAGTTACCTCTTCCAACTCGCTGCAGTTCTCCGATGCTTACCGCTCGATACGTGCAGCATCCTCTACCAACCGTGTTTCTTCCATTGCAACCCTTACAATCGATAAGCGTGGATTTATGTACGCCGCCGACGAAACCTACGGCCGCGTATACATCTACGATCAGAACTGTAACCCGATTGCCGTATTCGGCGGCGGTACCGGCTCGGCAACCCAAAAGGGTATGTCCAGCGTTGTATCCTCCATGGCACTCGGTAAAAACGGTGAGGTAATACTGCTTGACCGTGTTACGGGCTGCATCCAGATTTACAAGATTACCGAATACGGTAAACTTCTCCTCGACGCACAGGAACTTACAATAACCGGTGCATACGTTGAGGCTCAGCCCCTTTGGGACGAGGTACTTAAGCTCGACCGTAACTGCCAGCTCGCATACCGCGGCCTCGCAAAGGCAGCCCTTATTAATAAGGATTACGACCTTGCTTGCGAATACGCAAAGATTGGTCTTGACCAGGATACCTACGCCAGCGCATTCGAGTACGTTCGTGCCGATATCATAACCGAGAACTTCACCGTTATGATTATCGTTGCCGTAGTTCTTATCGCAGGCGTTGCAGCGCTCATCTACGTAAGCCGCAAAAAGCAGATTGTGCTTGTTCGCAACAAGCAGGTTAAGCTTATGTTCTCGAGCATACTTCATCCGTTCCAGATCTTTAATAAGATCCGCTACGAGGGCGAAGGCTCGATTATGCTCGCTTGCATAATTCTCGTGTTCTTCTACGTTGGTACGTTTATAAAGAGCGTCTACGGCGGCTTTATGTACCATATATTCGATAAGACCACCTTCAACTCCTTCATAGTTCTGCTTGGAAGTGTCGGACTGGTAATTCTCTGGGTAGTATGTAACTGGGGTATGTCGACCCTCTTTGAAGGAAAGGGTAAGGCAAAGCACATCTTCATCGTAACCTGCTACAGCCTTATTCCTTACACAGCATACTTATTTATATATACCCTTCTTTCCAACTTTGTTGTTCCGGATGAAGCACTCATCCTTACCGTAATTTATTACGTATGCTTCGGACTTACCGCAATCATGTTCTGCATCGGTATTATGACCGTACATGAATTCGGCTTCGGCAAGTTTGTTGGAATAACCGCAATTTCAGTAGTAGCAATGCTGGTAGTAGTATTTATCATATTCATGGTAAGCATACTCGTTCAGCAGTTTGGATCCTTCTTTGTAACTGTTTACAACGAAGTTAAATACAGGTAACCGGAGGCAAAAAAATGAATAAAAGACTTATAAAAGCTTTATGCTTTATATGTTGCTTGAGCCTTATGCTCAGCGTTCTTTCTGCCTGCGGCTCCTCTTCAGGCAGCAAAGAAGATAAGAAACCCTATCTTACGGGTACAACTACTAACGTGGAATCTACCGTCGGCCTTGCCGAAAACGATAAATTCCGCCTTGACTGGGATGCAGAGGTTGCAAACGTAACCATCACCGATAAGGCAACAGGATACGTTTACTCCCAGATTCCGCTTGATTACTTAAACGCAAACCGTGAGTTACTTACGGTTGTTAACAATTCCTATGACCCCGAAGTTCCGATTCCGGACTACGTGCCCGATGAAAAGTCTGTTCAGCTTTATTCTCCGATGTTCATCAACACCGTTATGATAGCGACAGACGCTTCTGCAACCCTCTACGCATCGGTTGACGCATATAAGCGCGGCCGTGTAGGCAGCGAGAAGATTGATGGCGGTATTCGCGTAACCTACTACTTCGACACCTATCAGATGTCGGTACCGGTTGACTACACCATCACCGAAGAGGGCTTCAATATGTCGGTTGTTCCTACCGATATAATTGAGGGTATGAAGGACTACTACGTATTATCCGTAGGCCTTTCTCCCATGATGTGCTCGGTTAAGAACGACGCAGGCAACTACGTTATCGTTCCTTCGGGCAGCGGCGCATTAATGTATACCGACAGCCGAGGCGACGGTACACCCCGTACCTTCTCGGGCGAGGTTTACGGCGATGACCCTGCGGTTGAAGTTTATGAAAAGCTTTCCAACAAGGAAGAATCAAGACTTCCCGTATTCGGCGCAGTTGAAGGTAACCGCGCAGTTTGTGCCATTATCGAAAGCGGCGCAGAAAAGGCTGTTATAAACGCTCAGGTTGGTGACGCAAGTCTTGGACTTTCCTCGGCATACGTTACCTGCTTCGTTCGTGGCTATAACCGCCCCGTTTCGACCATCCTTGCAGGTCGTATCCGTATCCGCACCCACGTTCAGGATGCTTTGGTTGCTGACGAGCCCATCACAGTTTCCTACCACGTTCTTTCGGGCGATCAGGCAAGCTACAGCGGTATCGCAAAGTACTACCGTGAATGGCTGGTTAAGAACAAGGGTATGAAGACCTCTGCCGAGGGCGAACTTCTCTACGCTCAGGTTGCAGGCGGCTTCGAAACCGACGAGCTTTTCCTCGGCCTTCCCTATAAGGATACAAGGGCTCTCACCACCTATGGCGAGGCAACCGAAATCGCTAAAAAACTTTACGAGATTTCGGGCGGCAGCATGGTACTTAATATGGTAGGCTTCGGCACTACCGGCGTTTCTTACGGCGAGGTAGGCGGCGGCTTTGATTTAACCGGCGCTTCGGGCGGCAAGAAGGCACTTAAGAAGTTCCTCTCCGCTTGTGAGGAAATCGGCATTTCGCCCTTCTTCAACTTTGACGTAGTTCGCTTCAAGTCGGCATCCTCCGGTCTGGGAGAGACCGCTGTTACCGCAAACAACGCTGCTGCAAAGCAGTACGTTTACGATCGAAGCACCAAGCTTCGTCAAACCTCTAATTACCACTATCTGCTTCAGCGTGCCGAGCTCGGCAAGGCTGTTAAGAAGGCGATGAAGGTGGTAAATAAGTACGATATCCCCGGAATCGCTCTCGATTCGCTCGGCTCTATCGCATACTCTGACTACGTTCAGGGCGACTACTATAACAAGGCCGGTATGGCTGCTCAGGTTACCGAGCTCTTCGGTACCATTCGTGAATCCGAAAAGAGCATCCTTACCAACCAGGCTAACGATTATGCCGCAGTTATATCCGACGTTATTTTAGACGTGCCCACCGGTTCTAACATGAACGTTTCCATCGATAAGGACGTTCCTTTCTATCAGATGGTATTCAAGGGCTACGTTGATATCGCAAACGAGGCAATCAACACTGCAACAAACTCTCGCGTACAGTTCCTCCACGCAATGGAAACCGGCACCGGTCTTTCCTTCGTACTCACCGAGGACTACACCGATGAGACCGTTCTTGCGGGCGAAGCAGTATTCTATGCTACCGTGTTCGAGGATAACGTTGATACCATTACCGAAATGGTAAATGAAGCAAAGGCATATCTTACCGCAGTTAAATCTGCAAAGATTTCTGCACACAGCAACCCGACAAACACCGTTTCTAAGACCGTGTTTGACAACGGCGTTAGCGTATACGTAAACTTTGGCGACAGTGAGGTTACAGTCGAGAACGTTAAGATTCCCGCAAACGACTTCGTCGCTCTCGGAGAGGGGGGAACAGTAATTGGCTAAGCTCGGAAAGAAAAGACGCGTACGCGGTATTGAATCTAAAAAGAGTCTTTACGGTCGTATGTTCGTGCTCCCGTGGGAAATTGGTATAATTCTGTTCTTCCTCGTTCCTATCGGACAGTCCATTTGGTACTCGTTCACAGAAGTTTGGCTTGATCCTATCGAGGGTATCACAACCTACTTTACAGGCCTTGAGAACTTCAAGTACATACTAAACGAGGACCCGAAGTTTGTAGATAACCTTACAACGTCACTTACAAACTTCACCTATTCGCTTCCGATTATCGTTATCGTCAGCTTCATTTTCGCTGTCGTACTTAATCAGAAGTTCAAGGGAAGAGTATTATTCCGTTCGCTTTACTTCTTACCGGTTATCATTGCTACCGGTGTTGTAATGGAGTTCTTAACCCAGTCCGTTGGTGGTAACCAGAACCCCATCATCCAGCTTTCGACCGATGCCTCCAACGCATATGTCAGCGGCGGTATCGACTTCGAGGGAGTACTTAATTCGCTCAATTTCCCTGCGGAAATAACCGAACTGATGGCTAAATACATCAATATGATATTTAACCTTCTTTGGGATTGCGGCGTACAGATAGTTCTCTTCATCGCAGGCCTGCAGACCATTCCGGAACAGCTTTACGAGGTTTCGAAGGTTGAAGGCGCTACCAGCTGGGAAGAATTCTGGTATATCACTCTTCCGATGGTTTCGAACACACTCTTGCTCGTAATCATTTACACCATCATCGACCTGCTCACCAAAACGACCGACCCCGTTATGACCCAGGCCTACAACCTCATGAACATGAACCAGAACTACTATCACAGCTCTGCCATGATGTGGATGTTCTTTGCGATCGTTGGTGTAATTACCGCTGCCGTACTCTTCCTCTACAACAGGATTTGTGCGAGACGTTGGAATTAAGGAGGTGCCGTTTGTATGAATTTTAAATCTATTGATCTTAAAGCCTATAAGAACGACCCCCTCCAGCGCAAGAAAGCGGCAAGTAAGGTAGGAAGCTGGATATTTAAAGCGTTCAGAATCTTCTTCCTTCTTTCGGTTGGATACATTATTATCTACCCGCTTCTTTCGATGATAAGCTACTCGCTTATTTCGCGTGTTGACCTTTACGACCCCAGTATCGTATGGGTTCCCAAACACTTTACAGCATCCAACTATACGGTTGCGGTCGAAGCAATGGGTTATTTCAAAGCTCTTTGGAATACCGTTTACAAGTGCGTATTCTCGGCATTGCTCGAGGTTGCATCCTGCTCGTTGGTTGCTTACGGTCTTGCTCGCTTCAAGTTTAAGGAAAACGGCCTTCTTTTCGGTATAGTTCTTCTTACCGCTATCGTTCCGGTACAGGTTTACATAATACCTTCTTACCTGAACTACCGTTTCTTCGAACTCGGCGGTGTAATCCCCTTCATTAACGACAATATTGTAGGTCCCATCGGCGGCTGGTTTGGAAATCCCGAACTCGCTATTCCCACAAACCTTATCAATTCGCCGCTGGCGTTCTACCTGCCCGCTCTGTTTGGTGTAGGTATCCGCTCAGGTCTGTTTATCTTCATCTATCGTCAGTTCTTCCTCGGCCTCCCCAAGGAGCTCGAAGAAGCATCCTGGATCGATGGTGCCGGCCCGTTCAAGACCTTCTTACGTGTTGTTATTCCGTCTTCCGGCGTTGTATTCTTAACAGTTACCATCTTCGCAATAATTTGGTACTGGAACGATTACTACCAGTCCATCATGTTCTTCAATCAGGACTTCCCGTTGGCCGTTTCGCTAAACGGTATTACCGGTGTCCTTCAGGGCATGGGCTACGCCTATGAAAAGTCGCTCGGTCCCACAATGGCAGGCTGCTTGCTCTTTATAGCGCCTATGCTTCTTATGTATGCAATACTTCAGAAGCAGTTCATTGCAAGTATCGACCGCGTAGGTATCGTAGGTTAACATAATATTAGACCGCATTCTTTTTCGGAATGCGGTCTTTTCTTATTTTTGTGAATTTACATATTTTTAATAAAATATTCGCGCTATTTTTATATAAAATCATTGCATTTATGTAAAAATTGTTGTATAATACATTTGTAAAACGGCGTCCGCCCGCAATGCGGACAAAAAAATATAATTGGAGGGTTTTACAAAAATGAATGCAAAAGTAATTAAAGTTGCTTCGCTTTTTCTCGCTATCGCAATGATGGCTTGCCTCTTTGCTGCTTGCGGCAAAAAGCAGGAAGCCAGTGGTTCGATTTACGTATGCGGAAACTGCGGTTATGAAGCAACTGAACAGTTTACAAACTGTCCCGAGTGCCAGACCGAAGCTCCGGATACCACACCTGAAGACGGTAACAATGCTACCGACGGTGGCGACACCAGCAGTAAGCTTTCTGCCGGCCAGCAGGGCGGCGGCAAGGACGAAGGCAAGGATGAAGGCGGCAAGAAAGGTAAATACACCTTCGCTGCAGATCCCTATTCTGACATTCCTGCCAGCGTAAAGGGTTCTACCGTTGACGTTCTTTTATGGCGTGATGCCCAGAAGGTAGATACCGCTCTCGTTGAGGCATTTGAAAAGAAGACCGGCATTAAGGTTAACCTTATTACCACCCCGAACAACTCTGCAGCTTATGCAACCAAGCTTGCATCCCTTATCTCTTCCGGCGATGCTCCCGACGTTGTAAACCTCGGTGCATCTAATTTCCCGGCATGGGCTATCACTTCTCTTGAGCCCATCGATGAAGAGATGTTCCGTCTTGACGATAAGTTCTGGAACAAGAACATCATGGATCAGTACAAGATTAACGGTAACTACTACGGTGTTTCTACCGCAGGTTCCTGGTATTGCGACGATACTTCTTACGTAACCTACTACTATCCTGAGAAGTTAAAGGGTATGGGTATCACCACTATGCCTTACGACCTTTATAAGGCCGGCAAGTGGAACACCGATGCTGTAGCTTCCATCGCACGTAAGGTTCATGAGAAGGGCAACACCTATAAGGGCGTTTCCATCCAGACCAACACCATCTCCAACCCCTACATGCTCGCAGCCGGTGCTGACTTCGTTAAGTACAACGGCAAGGAGTACACCAGCAACCTTTCTAACTCTACTGTTCTTAAGTATCAGCAGATGCTTGCTCAGTGGTATCAGGATGGTCTTGTAACCGGTTGGGATTCTACCGGTCTCCAGAACGGTACTGTAGGTCTCTTCGATGCTATTTCTTACGGTATGTATATCGATGCAAAGTGGTTCACCGTTGTTTCTGATCCTTCTGTTATCGACTGCGTACCCGTTGCAGGTAATGCAACTCCCTCCAATGCTAAGCTTTGGGGTGTAGGTAAGGGCGCTAATAACGTTGAAGCAGGCGTATACTTCATCCGCTTCTTCATCGATCCCAAGTCCTTCGATTACACCTCCTTCAAGAGCATGAAGGGTACCTTCGAGGATGATCAGATGTATGCTGTATGGCAGGACATCACCTCTGCTAACAAGAAGCACGTAGAGAATATGGCTATCGGCTGCCTCACTTACTATGACACCAGCGCTTACGGCAACCTTACTTCTAAGCTTTCTGCTACCACCGCTGCTAACATCAAGACCGTTCTTGATGAGTACGGCGCAACCATGAAGGCTGCTTGCAACAAGGCTAACAAGTATCTTGGCCGCGCACAGAAGAAGCCCTCTTACGTTAAGTAATTAATACTTATAATAAAAACCCCGCTCGGGAAACCGAGTGGGGTTTGTTTTTTTGTTTTATTTTCTATAATCAATAGGAAGTGTGGCGTAGGCGTTTAAATCGGCGCCTGCCGTGTTGCCGCTTTTTATTTCGTGGAATGCCTGCATGGCAACCATCGCCGCGTTATCACCGCAGTATTTAAGAGGAGGACAGTAAAATTTATATCCGCGCTTCAACGCCTCCGCTTCAAGTCTTCTGCGCAGTTCGCTGTTGGCCGAAACGCCGCCTGCAACGGCGATTGTCTTAAGCCCGGCCTCTTCCGCTGCGGCGAGGGTCTTGTCGATAAGTATATCGCAAACCTTCTGCCTTACCGTTGCCGCCAGCACGGGAACGTCGATTTCCGCGCCCTTCTGCTCGGCGTTGTGTATCAGGTTTATTACCGCGGTTTTAAGTCCCGAGAAGGAAAAATCGTATTTTCCGTCGGGCGAGTGGGGAGTGGGCAGACGGTATTTTTCGGTGTCGGCCACCGTTGCAATTTTATCAAGGTTAACTCCGCCGGGGTAGGAAAGGCCCATAGCGCGAGCCGTCTTATCAAAGCATTCGCCTGCGGCATCGTCACGCGTGCGGCCGAGAACATTAAAATCGGTATAATCTCGAACCTCAATAATATGGGTGTTACCACCCGAAACCAAAAGACAAAGGAACGGGGGCTTAAGCTCGGGAAACTCTATGTAGTTGGCCGCCACGTGCGAGCGCAGATGATGCACGGGGATAAGCGGCTTGCCGAGCGACATTGAGAGTCCCTTTGCAAAATTAACGCCAACGAGCAGCGCGCCGATAAGACCGGGCGCAAAGGTAACGGCAACGGCGTCAATGTCGTCGTAGGTGATGCCCGCGTCGACTACTGCCTTGTCAACCACCTGCGAGATGGCTTCACTATGGCGACGCGATGCAATTTCGGGCACAACGCCGCCGTATATTTTATGCTCCTCAATCTGTGAGGCAATAATATTTGATAAAACCTGTCCGTCGCGAAGAACCGCTGCTGCGGTCTCATCGCAGGAGGATTCGATTCCCAAAATTATCACTTACTTAAACTCCTTCGTCATCAAGACAGCATCCTCTTTAGGATTGCTGTAAAAATTTTTTCGTTTGCCAACGTACGCAAAACCTGCGTTTTCATAAAGCGATATTGCCTTGGCGTTGCTCTCTCGAACCTCAAGCGTTAGAAAAGCGATATCGTTTTCTTCGCAGAAGCCGATGGCATCCTGCACTAATTTGTTGCCTATTCCAAGCCGTCTAAACTCGGGGAAGACCGCCACGTTGGTCACGTAGGCTTCGTCGAGCGTGACCTGCACGCCCATATAGCCTGCTATTCTGCCCATAATATCAGCCACCGCAAAGCGTATACCGCTACCGAGCGAGTCTAAGAGCCCCTGCTGCGACCACGGCTCCGAAAAGCAGGTGTTTTCTAATTCTGCGACCGTCTCTGTGTCGGCTTCGGTCATAGGACGTACCGCAACCAGCAGGGCAGAAAGCTTGCCGATAATCTCCTTAAGGCAGGCTTTATATACCTCTAAATCGCCGCCAAACGGGTCCGAAACGTTTAAAACGGTTATTTTATCATCGGCGACACCGACCGACAAAAGCGCCGCCTTATGCGACCCGCTCATAACGTAAAAACGGTCGCAGTCGAGCATATCGGGCTCGAGCTGTTTCGAATTTCCCGAAAGCGAAATGCCGATGCTTTCGAGCGCGGCTATGCTTTTATGACAGTATTCACTTCCGTCGGCGTAAAGGCCGGCGCTTAAAACCTCGTCATCGGGGCAAAGGCGGCTATACACCGCCGCCGCCATAGGACTGCGGCAGGTATTTCCCGTACAAATAAATATTACCTTGCTCATTGCTTTGCCTCATACCAGGTGGTGCCCGCTGCCGCGTCAACCGAGAGCTTTACGGCCATTTTTGCCGAGTTTTCCATCTCACTTATGAGAATTTCGCAAACGCGGTCGGCAAGCTCTGTCTTGGCCTCAACAATCAGTTCATCGTGTACCTGAAGAATCAGCCGAGCATCCAGCCCTTCGTCATTCAGTCTTTTATGAACGCGAATCATAGCGATTTTAATTATATCGGCGGCGGTGCCCTGAATAGGCATATTACGGGCAACTCGCTCACCGAATGCACGCATCATACCGTTTGAGGACGCGAGTTCGGGGATATATCTTCTGCGACCAAACTCGGTAACGACAAAACCGTCTCGCTTGGCGTTCTCAATGGTAGTATGCATATATTCGTCAATCTGCGGATAGGTTCGCAGATAGTTCTTTATATAACTGTCGGCTTCTGCACGGGTAACGCCGATATCCTTGGCCAGCGAAAACGCGCCAATGCCGTAAACAATGCCGAAATTAACCGCCTTTGCACGCGAGCGCATAACGGGGGTTACCATATCCACGGGAAGGCCGAAAACCTCAGCGGCCGTGGAGGTGTGGATATCAATACCGCTTTGGAATGCGGCAATCATATTTTTATCGTTTGCCATATGTGCCAGCACTCGCAGTTCAATCTGCGAATAGTCGGCGTCACACAGCATATAGCCCTCCCTTGCACGGAAGAATCGGCGCAGTCGGCGTCCCTCCTCGGTGCGGACGGGAATATTCTGAAGATTGGGCTCTAAGGAGCTTATTCTGCCGGTACGGGTCTCGGTCTGGTTGAATGTCGAGCGAATTCTGCCGTCGTCCTCAACCACCTTTAAAAGGCCGTCGCAGTAGGTCGATTTAAGCTTTGCAAGCTGACGGTATTCGAGCAAGAGCGACACTGCAGGATGCGCGTAACGAAGCGACTCCAATACCTCTGCGTTGGTCGAGTAGCCGCTTTTTGTTTTCTTCTTGGCAGGGAGACCAAGGTCCTCGAAAAGGGCAACACCCAACTGCTTAGGGGAGTTGAGGTTAAATTCGTACCCCACGAGCGAATATATATCCTTTTCAATGAGGGAAATTCGCTCGGCAAGCTCCTCGCCGTAATCGCGAATGCCATCACGGTCTATAAGCACACCCTCACATTCCATATCGGCCAGCACGCGTGCCAGCGGCAGCTCGATATCGGTGAGAAGACTGTGCTGGTTGTTTTCATTAAGTTTTTCGGTCAGCGTATCGCAAACCGAGCTGTGGAGCGCGGCGAGCCGCATCCACTCGTCCTCACAGTCGATTCGGGGCAGGGGAGCCGAGTATTCGGCGGCTAAACGCTCAACGTCGTAGCTCGAGGCCGAAGGACTTAAAAGATAGCCTGCAAGCATAGCGTCAAAGCTTACGTTTTTCAGTGAAATGCCGTTTTCGCGGCATTTTTTATAAAAGTTTTTGCAGTCGAAAATGCGCTTGTTTATGGCGGCGTTTTCGAGCAGAGCGCGGCAATCGCCAATATCGGCTGCGGTGCAAAGAGTGCCGCTTGAGAGGTATATTTTTTCATCGATATTCAGTATATCGAGGTTCTTACCAACCGTAAAATCCGAAAAGTCAACGCAGCTTACACACTCGCCCTCGGCGCAAACAGCGGCCGAGCGGGTAGCCGAAAGCGAAAGCCTGTCCATAATTTTGTAAAGTTCTAAATCGGTGAGCAGGGCGATTAAAGCCGCGTCATTTCGGGGCTTGTCGGCGTAAAATGCGGTGTCGGCCGATATCGGAACGGTCTTGCAGATGGTGCCGAGTGTTCGGCTCAAAAACGCGCTTTCCTTGCCTGCGCGCAGTTTTTCACGAACGCCGTCCTTTATTTCGAGTTCATCAAGATGCTCGTATATATAATCGATGCTGCCGTAGGTGCAAATAAGCGAACTTGCTGTCTTTTCACCGATGCCTGCAACGCCGGGAATATTATCCGAACTGTCACCCATAAGAGCCTTAAGTTCAATCATTCCGTCGGGGGTAACGCCGTATTTTTCTTTTATGGCGGCGGTGTCGTAGCAGGTGATTTCAGGCTTGCCTGCCTTGGTAGCCGACAGCAAAACGTGCGTAGTATCGGATACGAGTTGCAGCGAATCACGGTCTCCCGTCGCAATAACACATTCGTTTCCGCTCGTTTCGCAGATACGCGAAAGGGTGCCCAAAATATCGTCGGCCTCAAAGCCCTCACATTCAATCGAGGTGTGACCGAGCAGGGTGATGATTTCCTTCATTATGGGTATCTGTTGCGCAAGTTCCTCGGGCATAGCGTGGCGACCTGCCTTATAAGCGTCGTACATCTTGTGCCTGAAGGTGGGCTTTTTAAGGTCCCAGGCTACGACGATACAGTCGGGATGTTGCTCCTCAATTAGGTGGAGAAGAATATTGGTAAAACCAAAAATGGCATTAGTAAAGCGGCCGTCCTTAGTTGACAGCAGTCTTATACCGTAAAACGCGCGATTTATTACGCTGTTTCCGTCGATAGCAAGCATTTTCATTTACATCACCAACTTTTATTATACCAAAAAACAAGACTTTTGTCATTAGTTTTTGAAAAATAGAGAGATATATGGTATAATGTTTTCGGTGATACAATGAACATAGGTAATTTGAAAGTAGAAGGCTATGCCGCGCTCGCTCCTATGGCGGGGGTGGCAGACCGCGCAATGCGTGAGCTTTGCCGTGAGTACGGAGCCGCTTTTGCCGTAAGCGAGCTTGTAAGCTCGAAGGGCATTTCGATGGGTGACCGCAAATCGAAAATCTTGATGTCGGTGCACGAAAAAGAGCGTCCCATGGCGGTTCAGCTCTTCGGCAGTGACCCGAAAATCATGGCCGATGCCGCCCGTCGCGCCGCCGAGGGAAACCCCGATTTTATCGATATAAATATGGGTTGTCCGGCACCTAAGGTAGCGGGCAACGGCGGAGGAAGTGCACTCCTTAAGGACCCGCCTCTTGCCGAGCAGATAGTAAAGGCAGTGGTAGAGGCAGTACCCCTGCCCGTAACGGTAAAAATTCGCTCAGGCTGGGATGAAGACAGTATAAACGCCGTGGAGATGGCCAAGCGCTGTGAATCTGCAGGCGCCGCCGCCATAACCGTTCACGGCCGAACCCGCAAGCAGATGTATGCTCCACCCGTTGATTTAGACGTAATAAAGGCGGTAAAGGATGCGGTAAAAATTCCCGTAATCGGCAACGGCGATATACTAACCCCTGCCGATGCCGCCAAAATGTATGAATACACCGGCTGTGACTTTATTATGGTCGGCCGCGGAGCCATGGGCGCACCCTGGATTTTCTCACAGATAAATGCCTACCTCGGCAGTGAGACGGTTTTGCCCGATCCGCCGCTTGCAAAAAGGCTTTCCGTTATGCTCCGTCAGGTCGAGCTGATGATGGAATATAAGGACCCCCATAACGCAATACTCGAATCGCGCAAGCACGCCGCCTGGTATTTAAAGGGTATTCGCGGTGCGGCGTCGCTTCGCAAAATGTGCGGCGAGATAAACAGCATGGAAGACCTTCATAAACTCTGCAGTATGGCGCTTGAACTTCAGGATAATACTTGAAGTTTTATATAAACTGTGCTAAAATACTACTTGCTTAATATCCAACGAGAGGAAGAAATATATGTCAGGACATTCCAAATGGAATAACATAAAGCGTAAAAAGGAAAAAACCGACGCTGCCAAGGCCAAAATCTTCACCAAAATGGGCCGCGAGATAGCAGTTATCGTTAAGATGGGCGGACCGAACCCTGCTGAAAACAGCAAGCTTAAGGATGCTATTGCGAAGGCAAAGGCCGCCAACGTTCCGAACGAAAACATTGAGCGTATTATAAAGAAGGCTGCAGGCGAAGGCGACGCAAGCAACTATGAAGAGCTCGTATACGAGGGCTACGGCCCCTGCGGTGTTGCCGTAGTGGTTGAAACCCTTACCGATAACCGCAACCGTACGGCAGGCGAGATGCGCCATTACTTTGACAAGTGCGGCGGCAACCTCGGCCAGACCGGCTCGGTTACCTTTATGTTCACCCGCAAGGGTATCATCCTTATCGAGGGCGAAGGCCTTGATGAGGACACCGTTATGGAGGATGCGCTCGAGGCAGGAGCCGACGATTTCAACTTCGACGGCGACGTTTTCGAAATCAGCACCGATGCAAACTCCTTAGGCACCGTTCGCGATGCACTTGAGGAAAAGGGCTATACCTTCGTTTCGGCAGAGGTTGAGTACGTTCCCTCCACCACCACCGCAATCGAGGACGAGGCCGCAGTTTCCCAGATGGAAAAGCTTATCGATATGCTCGAAGATAATGACGACGTTCAGTCGGTATGGCATAACTGGGAAATGCCCGAAGAATAAATAAAGCTTTTAAAACACGACCAACGATATGTTGGTCGTGTTTTTTTGTTCTACTGCCGTTTTGCTTTTCATAGTATTAACTAACGGAGGGACAAGCAAAATGATGGAAAAGAGCAAAAACGAGCGTTTTTTAAGCGCTTTATATCCGCTGCCGCAGTCGGTGCGTGGGGTTCTCGCGGGCCTTCGCCCCGAGGTGCAAAAATCGGTGCAGGAAATACGTCTTCGCGCCGAAAAACCTCTTATGCTTACGGTTGGGGGAGCGCCTATGTGGGTGAATCTGCAGGGCGGTGTATCCTATATGCCGCAGTCGCCGATTATCATAACGGCAAAACAACTTGAGGACACCTTTTTAAACCTATGCAACCACTCGGTATACAGCCACACAGAAGAGATAAAGCAGGGCTTTATTATAATGCACGGCGGTCACCGCGCCGGCATTTGCGGAACAAGCGTACCCGAGGGAATACGTGACGTTTCATCCATAAATATCAGAATCGCCCGTGAGATAACGGGCTGTGCCGACAGCCTTTTAGGTCGTATGGGCGATAGGGGAGTGCTGATAGCGGGACCGCCCGGCAGCGGTAAAACCACAATTCTTCGCGATGCGGTGCGGCAACTGTCGGGTGTGCGGCGCCAGCGCGTGGCCGTAATCGATTGCCGCGGCGAAATAGCGGCGGTAAGGCTGGCGGTGCCGCAAAACGACGTAGGTGAAAATACCGACGTGATTACGGGTATCGGCAAGCGCGAAGGCATAGAAATGGCGGTGCGTACTATGTGCCCTCAGATTGTGGCCTTCGACGAGATTGGCTCGGTCGCGGAGGTGGACGAGGTGATACGTTCGTTGCATAGCGGTGTTCGGGTGATAACCACCGCCCACGTAGGCAGAGAGGAAGAACTGTACCGCCGTGAGGTAACCGCGAAACTGATAGACAGCGGCGTAATATCCTGCGTGGCGCTGCTATCCACCGCCGGCGGAGAAATTAAGTTTATCGAGGTATAAAAATGAAGATATTAGGTGCTTTGCTGCTGATTGCGGCCACCACAACTCTCGGTGCCCGGAGCGCAAGCAGGCTTTATCGGCGCGAGCGAAAACTGCGGCAGATGTATAAATTTATTGATTCGCTCTGCGAAGAGATAAGGCTTACGCGCGCCGAACTGCCCGACGCGCTCGAAAGAACGGGCGGAAGCAAAATGCTCTCAGACGGTGTATGGACAGATACCTATGGCCTGAACGTAGGGGATATACGGGTGCTTGATTCCTTTTTATCAGCGCTCGGCAAAACCGATATCGAGGGCCAAATAAATAACGCGCGTTTGCATAAATCGGCGCTTTTAGAGCGTATAAACGAGGCGACAGAAGAAAAAAAGAAGTTTTCAAAGTTATATCTCTCGCTCGGCTTTTTGTGCGGAATGTTTGCGGTAGTTTTAATCATATAGGTGAGAAAATTGGATGTAGATTTTATATTCAGGGTTGCGGCCATCGGCATTATAGTTGCGGTGCTGAATCAACTGCTTGTGCGTTCGGGCCGCGAGGACCAGGCAATGCTTACCTCACTTGCGGGACTTGTGGTGGTTCTGCTTATGATAATCGACGTCATAGGCGACCTTTTTGACACCGTTAAATCGGTATTCGGTCTTTAGTTATGAACGTTACTGGTATTGTTGCACTTTGTCTTTTGGGAGGGGCCTTGTGTGTGTTGCTTCGGTCCTACGGAGCCGAATACAGCTTGGCTACAGCGCTGATAATCGGCGTGTTGGTGCTTTTAATGGTAATAAGAGAAACGGCACCCTTTTTTGAAAGGCTGTCCGACCTTTTGTCCAAAACCGAGCTCGATTCGGGCTATTTTAAAATGGCGCTTAAGGCGATAGGCATTTGCTACATAACCTCGTTCGCGGCCGATCTGTGCCGTGATTTCGGTCAGTCCTCGCTGGCCGCCAAGGCCGAACTTGCAGGCAAGTGCGGAGTGTTTCTCGTTTGCTTTCCGATGATAGAGGCGGTAATCGAAACAGCGCTTTCGTTTGTGGGGGAAATATGAAAAAGATAGTTGTAATTACGGTGCTTATTTTTTTGTTTTCGGTTCCCGTCAGTGCCGACGTATATGAAGAACAGTACGACCTTAGCGGAGTAGGCGATTTAGCCCTGCCCGACGGCGCAAAGGATATATTGTCCGAGTTCGATTTAGACCCGCGCGAGAGCGACTGGATAGAACAAATCAACACGGGAAACGTGTTTACAATCATAATAAATCAAATAAAAAACGGCGGTACGGCACCGCTGAAAGCCGGCCTTACGATTATAAGTTTGGTAGTAATAATTGCCGCGTTCGGCACCTTCTTCGAGGAAAAAAACAGCGTCGTTTTGGGCTACGTTTCAACGCTGTCTATTTCTGCGGCGGCGCTTTTACCCGCCTTCTCGGTAATACTTTCAACCGCGCGCTCCATAAAGGCGGGCGCACAGTTTATGATATCCTTTGTGCCGGTGTATACGTCGGTGCTGTTATCAAGCGGAAAACCGCTTACCTCGGCGGCCTCGGGCGGAATACTTCTGGCCGCAAGCGAGGGTATCGTGCAGCTTTCTACCTACGTTATTGCGCCGCTTGTAGGCTCGTATCTTGCAGTGTGTATATGCGGTTCGGTATCGCCGCTATTGCAAACCGACGGAATAGCCGATTTCTTAAAAAAGGCCGCAAACTGGATACTCGGACTCGTTATGACGGTCTATATAGGCGTGCTCACAATTCAAACCACCGTAAACTCGGCCGCCGACGGACTCGCAGTGCGGACAGGCCGATTTCTTATAGGAAATTTTGTTCCCGTTGTGGGCGGAGCGCTCAGCGAAGCGCTGGTAACAGTGCAGTCAAGTATGTCGTTGCTGCGTTCGTCGGTCGGGGCGTATGGTGTTATCGTGCTGATTGTTACCGTTTTGCCGGTGGTAATCGAACTGTGTCTATGGCGGTTGTCGTTGCTCGTTTGCTCGTCTGCGGCATCGCTTTTCGGACTGGGCAGGGCGGCGTCGCTGCTTAAATGCACCGATGCGGCGCTTTCTTTTTTGCTCGGTATTTTACTTATTTGCTCGGTGGCGTTTATAGTGTCACTGGCCGTTACGGTATCGATAGGGGGTTAGCGGATGGAGGCTGTACGCAATATTGCCGCCTCGGTTTCGGTGGCGGCGGTTATAATCGGTGCGGTGTTTATGCTCTCGCCCGAGGGCAAAATGCTACGCCAAATCAGGTTTGTGGCCGGCCTTTTAATGCTGGTTTCTATCATTTCACCCTTTTTGGGCGCAAGGTGGGACAGCATTTCCTTTCCGAGTGAGCAGGGCTTTACTGCAAACGGCGATGAAATGATTAAAAATCAAGCGGTCTACCTCTCGGGGGCGCTCTTGTCGGCAAACAAAATAACCTATACAAAAATAGAGCCGTTTATGGATATTTCCGAAGACGGGGTCATATCTATTTATAGGATATACGTATACGGAGTTGACGATATCGCTTCGGCCGAGGCGATATTATCCGCTAATTTTACGGAGTGTGAGGTCAAGGCATTTAATGAACGAGGATAAAAATATATTGGAAAAGCTTCGCGGCAAGACGGGCAAAATCGTATTTGTACTGGGCATAGCGGGTATACTGCTTATTTTTCTTTCTTCGCTTTTACCAAAGGGGGATGGCAAAAAAACAGTTTCCCAAAGCGCCGACACCACCGAGCAGTACTGTAGGGAGCTTGAAGAAAAGGTTTCACGCCTTGTAAAGAGCATTACGGGCAGTAAGAGGGTCTCTGTGGTTATTACGCTCGATTCGGGCAAGCAGTATGTCTATGCCGACGAGGGACGCCATTCGCAGAGCGAAACGGGCGATTCGGGTGAACAAAGTTATACTATAATTCGCTCGTCCGACGGCGAGGAAAGCGGCCTTTTGGTGACCGAATACCAGCCTATTGTACGCGGTGTTGCCATAGTTTGCAGCAGCCTCGGCTCACAAAAAAGCGATGCCGTTTCGGCGGCGGTCTGCGCGGCGCTTGATGTATCCGAGCGCAAGGTATACGTTACGCAATATGCGTATTAAATAAGCAATACTCTAAGGAGGAGCATAAATTATGAAAAAAGGCAAGGTCTTTGGCAAAAAGCAACTCACACTGGCGGTAATGGCGGTAGCGCTGTGCGGCGCGGTGTGGCTTAATATGGAGTATTCGGCGTCGGGCGGCGCCTTCTCGGGTGACGACAGCGAACCCACTGCCTCCTATCTCGGGCAGGCACAGTTCGTAGACGGCTCTGTCGACGGTGAAACGGTAGAAACTTCGGGCAAACTCGAGACAGATTATTTTGCAAAAAACCGCAAAGAACGCAACGAAACCCGAAACGAGGCTATTGATGAACTTGAGGATACCGTGGCCGATGCCAAGGTTAAGGATGAGGTTAAAAAGGCGGCGGTCGAAAAACTGGCGGCCTTTACTACACGTATGGATGCCGAGGCATCGATTGAATCACTGCTGAAGGCCAAGGGATTTAAGGATGTATTGGCAATAATCGGCGATAATGATGTAAACGTTATGGTAAAGATCGATAAACTGCTCGAGAGCGAGATAATCCAAATTCAGGATATAGCAACCTCCCAAAGCGGATACCCGCTTGAAAAGGTGAAAATAATTACAGTAAAATAGTTGCGAAATCGAAAAAATGTGGTATAATATACGTGAGCTATTTAAAAAGGAGGAATATCCAATGTCCGGAACTTACGGTCTCAAGATAAATGAAGAGGTTCTTTCAAAGATGGCAACGCTCGCAGCAAGCGAAATTGAAGGCGTTCGCTGCATTTCTGCTAAGGCAACCAATATCAGAGGTGTTGTTGCACGCGGCGGCTTCGGCAAGAGCGTAAAGGCAAAGGTTGGAGCCAATGGTGAAGTAACCATTAACGTATTCATCTCGGTACAGAAAAATGCCAAGGTAAAGGATATTGCTCAGCAGGTTCAGGCCAACGTAAAGGAAAAGGTCCAGAATATGACCGGCAGTGCAGTAAGCCACGTAAACGTTCACATCGCAGACGTAGAGCCCGAAACCGAGGAAGAAGAAACCGCAGAATAATTTTTCAAAGCCTATCCGTTTGGATAGGCTTTATTTTTTGCTTTATTGTGTAAGACAACTGCTGTATTTTTGCTTAAAAAGCGCTTGACAAATGTATTACAATACTGTATAATGTAATACAAAAGGAGGGAAATATATGCCTAAAATTTTAAAAAGCGTAAGAATAGATGAAAATGTTTTAGATGTTACACAACAATATCTTGATTTTTTGAAAGATACAATGGGTATTTCGTTGAATTTCTCGGAAATTGCAAATGAAGCAATGGCGTTATATTTATGGGAAAAAACTTCAAAATATAATGAGATTATGCATGAAAGAAAAATTGCAATAACGAAGCCTAATGGAAATTTAAAATTTATAGAATTTACAGCTGAACAATTAAAAGCAATTGAAAATCTAAATAAAACTGCAGAGGGCTTAGCCAATACTTTGGATTAATCGGAGATAATTATTATGGAAACTGATAATATTATTGAAAGATTGAATTCTATTTGTCAAATTCAGAAAATACCGCCACGAAATTTTGCTGGCTTTTCCAATGAAGAAAAAATAGGGATTATATTTGCTTTGGATTTCGAGACCTTTTATGATGTTTGCAAAATGTATTACTTATCGATTGTTGATCAAGTGGATGGGGATATATGCTTGTCGGAAAGTCAGGTTATAGAAAAAACAAAAGAGAGATATGGTGAGTGCTTTTTTCATCTTTTTGGTATAGATTTTTTCCCGTTTTTTATATGTAAGAAACCGAATATTAAAAACCCAGAATATTGTACTTCAAAATTAATGTTTAGAGAGGTGGAAAGATTAAATGAAATTAGAAAGTTTAATCCTTTTATTCTTAATCATTCGTCTGAAAAAGTTGCAAAAATGTGTAAGATGAATTTAGAAGCTGTGAAGTGCTATAAGGATATAGTTAGAATGTTTAATAAAATTAATTTGTATGTGCTTTCATAAAAAATACCCCCCTCGAACTTCGAGGGGGGTTGGTGTTTATACTATTAGGCCTTGCCGTTGCAACCGAGAACGTTCTTAATCTTGTGCTCAACCATACCCTTGATAGCGGCACGGCCGTCGCCAAGATACTGACGGGGGTCAAAGTGGGAAGGATGCTCAACAAAGTGCTTTCTGATAGCGCCGGTCATAGCCAGACGGAGGTCAGAGTCGATGTTGATTTTGCAAACTGCCATGGTAGCAGCCTGACGGAGCATGTCCTCCGGAATGCCGATGGCGTCGGGCATCTCGCCGCCGTAGGTGTTAACCATCTCAACAAACTCGGGAACAACCGAGCTTGCGCCGTGAAGAACGATCGGGAAGCCGGGAAGACGCTTAGAAACCTCTTCAAGGATGTCGAAGCGGAGCTGGGGCTTCTGGCCGGGCTTGAACTTGAATGCGCCGTGGCTGGTGCCGATAGCGATAGCAAGCGAGTCAACGCCGGTACGGGTAACGAAATCGTAAACCTGATCGGGGTTTGTGTAGGATGCATCCTCAGCCGAAACGTTAACGTCATCCTCAACACCTGCGAGCTGACCGAGCTCACCCTCAACGGTTACGCCGAACTGGTGTGCATAGTCAACAACCTGCTTGGTAAGAGCAACGTTCTCTTCATAATCGAGGTGAGAACCGTCGATCATAACCGAGGTAAAGCCGCCGTCGATGCAGCTCTTGCAGAGCTCGAAGGAGTTACCGTGGTCAAGGTGAAGAGCGATCGGAAGACCGGTCTCCTCAACAGCAGCCTCAACAAGCTTTACGAGATAGGTGTGGTTAGCGTACTTACGTGCGCCTGCGGAAACCTGAAGAATAAGGGGAGCATTAAGGTCCTTAGCGGCCTCGGTGATACCCTGGATGATTTCCATGTTGTTTACGTTAAAGGCACCGATAGCGTAGCCGCCTTCGTAAGCCTTTTTAAACATTTCTTTTGTGTTTACTAATGGCATAATTAATACCTCCGTCTAATTTATAATGCTATTATACTACATAGTTTTAGAAAAATAAAGACAGTTTTTGAAATTTGATAAAATTTCTACAAACTTTTTAGAAAGTCAGCTTGGTCATTCGGGCATAGTGAAAAAGATATTGCTGTGCAATGCCGGCAAAGGGAACCGCGCACTCGGGCAAAACGCCGTCAAACAGCACCGCCATGGCGCGCTTTATCCAAACGTCCTTGGGGAAGGCGTCAATGCGGCCGAAGCCAAACAGCAGCGTACAGTCGGCAACCTTTTCGCCTACGCCGTAAATCTTCATAAGCTCGGCCCGCGCTTCGTCGGTCGAAAGGGCGTTTATCCTGTCGGACGAGACCTCGCCGCTTGCAAATTTTCTTGCCGCGTCGAGTATGTATTTTGCGCGAAAACCGCTACGAAGGGGGGAAAGGTCCTCAAGCGAAAGAGCCGCGATTTTCTCGGCTGACGGAAAGGTGTATCCACCACACGTTTTGTTTCCGAAATTTTCGCAAAGGCGGTCTATAATTCCCTTTATGCGCGGAATGTTGTTATTCTGCGAAATAATAAACGAACAAAGGGTTTCCCACGGGTCCTGACGAAGTATTCGAATTCCGCCCGCAACTGCTACGGCTTTCATAAAAACCTCGTTTTGCGATACGGCCTTTACTATCTCGCCATAGTCGCGGTCAAGGTCGAAATAAGGGGTGTAAAAAGTTTCGAATTCCTCCTTGTCGCAGTCGAAAATCGTTATAGTGTCACCCTCCTGGCTTATGCGGCGAAGTTTATTTCCTACCACCGCCTGCCAAACACCGTCCTTCTCACTCCAGCGAAAGGCCTGACCGCAATCAAGCGTTTCGGCAAGCGAAAAGCATTCGGCGCCTACTATATAAAAATTTTTTTCGTCATTTCTAAATTCCATATTATCACCTTGTGATTGTTATTATATCATAAATGTGTTACAATGACAAACAGGAGATGATAAAAATGCGTAATGATATTTGTACCATTCCGGTAAATGAGGTATTCGAGGTGCAGGACGGCTGCCCGATATGCCGAATGTATAAAACCGTTGAGGACCATATTCTTGATTATATAATGGGCGCCGCCATGATGGAACCCGACGTCAGAATCGAAACCAATCGTCAGGGCTTTTGCGCCGACCATCTTGATAAAATGATGGCTCGTCGCGGCCGACTTTCGTTAGCATTAATGCTCGAGAGCCACGTAGCCGAAATGGAAAAGGTGATTAAAAAGCCCGATAAAGCACGCGCAATCGAGAAGGACTGTTTCGTATGCAACAAAATTGAATGGGGCATGAGCCGTATGCTCGATACTCTGCTTCGCAGTTACGAGACCGACCGCGATTTCCGCGCGCTTTTTGATGCGCAGCCGCAGTTTTGCTTAAAGCACTATAATATGCTTTCGGCTCTCGGCGATAAAAAGCACCTTCGCCGTTACCACAAGGATTTCCAAAAGTCGCTTTATAATATAACCAGCGAATATCATAAGACCCTTGCCGCCGATTTAACCAAATACTGCTCGATGTACGACTACCGCAACAGCGGCGAAAACGCCGACTGGGGAAATTCACGCGATGCGGTTGAACGCACAGTTGGATATCTTACGGGCCGCATAATCGAGTAGTTAACATAATGTGTCGAATTATGTAAATTGTTAGTAAATTTTTGGCTTTATATCACGGGTTATTAAGGTTTTCAACCGAGTTATTAACATTTTTTATGTAAACCTGCTTGTCCACGTTTGTATAACTTTTTTACTTTTTGTCCATCCTTAGTATAAAGGAGTTGGCAAAATGGTAAAGGGAGTAAACAAAACTATAATCGAAATAAACAACACGGGCAGCAAATACTTTGACAGGGTAATTTTGTTTGTGAATCCGTCGCACAGCCTGGTGCCGCGTTCCCGACTGGAGAAAAAAGCGCGGGAGATAATAAAGGCCGCCGAGCCCGGCAGACCCGTGGAAAAGCGAAAAAACCGTAAAAGATTTCTTTTTTTGCTGCCGGCTTTTGCAGCCGTCGCTGCGGCAGTATTGTTTATAATTTTTTAAAGTAAAAAAACCTCTTGTCGCAAATGGAGTTGCGACGAGAGGTTTTTATTTATTTTCGTATTGTGCTGAAATCGATAGATTCGTTGGCAATGTTGTAGTGTACAAACGCGATGTCATCGGTGTGGCATACTACGGTGGGGGTAGCAGCAATCGGAATTACGCTGCAGTCATCAAGCAGTAATTTTTGCGCCTCGACTATTGCCTTTACATATTCACCGGTCGTAGATTTGGTGTGAAGTGAGGTTATTATGCGGTCAAATTGCGCGTTTTTAAAGCCGAAGATGTTTCCGCTTCTAAACTGCGATAACAGCTCGTACGCGTTTTTATCGCCCGAGGAAATGGCCATAATAGCAACGGTATAGTCGCCGCTTTCTATTTTCTTTAATACGTCCGAATTGGTGTCAAGCGCCGTCATATTAATGTAACAGCCTAGGTTCTGCTGCCAGCCTGCCGCAACACCCGAAACCAACGAGTCAATTTTAAGCTCGGCAGGGAACAGTATGGTCGAAGCCTCGGGCGTACCGTTTTGCTTGGTGTAATCTAGGAAAAGTCGGTATGCCTCGTCGGGCAGATAAGCGAAATTCGCCTCGGCCGATACGTCACCGTATATTCCGGTTCCTTCATATTCTGCGTCGGGCTGTACCGCCGCAAGCAAGGGAAGTATATATGACGGCATCGAATTTTCCAGAGCGATACGGTGAATTGAAAGCGAGAGCGCGCGGCGAACGTCGGCATTGCCGAGCGCCGAATTTTTATTTACAACAATGAATAAGTATTTATCGAAATAACTCTGGCAGTAAAGACCCTTCTCCTCGGCCGAATCGCGAAGTGTGCTCTCGAGGAAGGAAAGGTCGATATCCTTGTCGGACAAAAGTGAAAGCTTTTCATCTTCCTCAGCCGCGGTGAGGTAAATTTCATCGGGCAGTACTGCGAAATGGCCGCCGTAGTGGGGATTTCTCTTAAGTCTTATTCGGTAGTTTTCGGTGCGCCAGGAGTAAACGTAAAGATTGCCGTTAGAGATGATATTTTCGCCATTGCGTCCGTATTTGCCCTTTGTAGAACGGAAAAACTCCTCGTTGCAGGGCATTGCGATAGGCTCGGTCAGGGTTTGCAAAAAGTTTTCATCAGCTTCGGCAAGCGTAATCTTAAGGGTATGGCTGTCGAGCGCGTAAACCGCCAAATTCGAAATATTGGCGCCGTTTTTAACCTCTTTGGCACCCTTGATGCAGGAAATCTTCGTAAAATCGGGCGCGTTGGTTTCAGGGCTGGCGGCACGGCGGAAGGCGAACTCAAAATCAAAGGCCGTAAGGGGGGTTCCGTCGCTCCAGCAGAGGTCGGGGTCGATTTCGAAGGTGTATTCCAACCCCTCAACGTAGTATTCGCTGGCCGCGGCAGGGATAATGGCATCGTTAGCGTCAAAGCGAAGCAACCCTTCAAACGTGTTGAGCACAACCGTGCGGTCGGCAGGGCTGGTTACAAGCTGGGGGTCGAGGGTGGATATCTCGTCAAGCGCAATGTAAACTACCGTTTGCTCGTCGCTTCCGCAGCCGCTAAGGCCCAAAAGCAGGGCAAGACAAACAATCACCGCGAACAACCTTCTCATAGTTCCACCCACCTTACAATTTTCTATATAAATTATAATATAATTCTCGCTATTATTCAACCGTAAAATAAGTGTAAAGAAAAATACTTGACAGACGTATATTTGTGTGGTAGAATATCGGCTGTAAAGAAAAAGACTTTACAGAGGAGGGTGACGATGCCGAAGGATTTCGAGGTTTCAAGACTTCTCGATGTTTACGGCGCATTGCTCCCCGAAAAGCAGCGTCTGCTTATCGAGCTTTACTATAACGATGATTTGTCCCTTTCCGAAATTTCGGAAAACGAGGGTATAACCCGTCAGGGTGTGCGCGACGCACTCAAGCGTGCCGAGCAACAACTTAGAAGCTACGAAGACGCGCTTCACCTGGCCGAAACGATCGACGAGCTTCGCAAAGCTCAATCGGCCGACGATAAGCAAAAGCTCTACGAAATAATCGATAAACTTTAAAAAGGAGGCGACAGTATGGCATTCGATAATCTGACCGATAAACTTGCGGCGGCGTTTAAGCGTCTGCGTTCCAAGGGTAAGCTTACCGAGAGCGACGTTAAGGAAGCCATGCGTGAGGTTCGCCTTGCTTTACTCGAAGCCGACGTTAACTACAAGGTCGCTAAGGACTTTACCAACACCGTAGCCGAAAAATGCATAGGCGAAAAGGTAATGGAAAGCCTCACAGCACCCCAGATGGTTATAAAAATAGTTCGTGACGAGCTCGTTGCCTTAATGGGCGGCGACCAGGCGCGACTCAAAACCAGCGATAAAATCCCCACCGTAATTATGATGTGCGGTCTTCAGGGTTCGGGTAAAACTACCCACTCTGCCAAGCTTGCAAAGCTGCTTAAGGCACAGGGCCACCGCCCTATGCTCGTAGCCTGCGATATCTACCGTCCTGCCGCTATCCAGCAGTTGAAGGTAGTGGGCGAGCAGGTTTCGGTTCCGGTTTTTGAAAAGGGTACCCAAAAGCCTGAAAAAACCGCCCTTGAAGCCGTTAAATACGCACGCGATTACGGTCACGATTACATCATTCTCGATACCGCAGGTCGTCTGCACATCGATACCGAGCTTATGGCCGAGCTCGACCGTATAACCAAAACGGTTGAGGTTAACAACATCCTTCTGGTTGTCGATTCGATGGTCGGTCAGGATGCCGTTAACATAGCCAAAGCATTTAACGACCAACTCCCGATTGACGGCGTAATTCTCACCAAGCTGGACGGTGATACCCGCGGCGGTGCGGCGCTTTCGGTTCGCGCAGTAACCGGCAAGCCGATTATGTTCGCCGGTGTCGGTGAAAAGCTCTCGGAATTTGAAGAGTTCCACCCCGACCGTATGGCATCGCGAATTCTCGGCATGGGCGATATGCTTTCGCTTATCGAGCGTGTTGAGCAGCAGGTGGATGAAAAGAAGGCTCTCGAGGCGGCAAAACGCCTTGAAGAAAATAAATTCGACCTTAACGATTTGCTCGAGCAGTTCCAAAGCTTAAAGAAGATGGGACCGCTTAAAAACGTACTCGGTATGATACCGGGAATGGAAAAGCAACTTCGCGACGTCGACGTTGACGACCGTATAATGCTTCGCACCGAGGCAATCATCACCTCGATGACAGCACGCGAGCGCCAAAAGCCCGAGCTTCTTAATGCCTCTCGCAAAAAGCGCATCGCGGCAGGCAGCGGCACGACCGTTGAGGACGTTAACCGCCTTATAAAACAGTACGAGCAGATGAAAAAAATGTTCAAATCCATGTCGGGCAAGAAGGGTAAAAAGGCCCTCTCTCGCATGGGCGGAATGGGAATGCCTCCCGGAATGCCGGGCATGGGATTTTAAAAAATAGTTTTTAAAGAGAAATCTTTTAAATAAAATCAATACCTCAGGAGGTGCAAGAAAATGGCAGTAAAAATCAGACTTCGTCGTATGGGTTCTAAGAGAAATCCCTTCTACCGCGTAGTAGTAGCAGATTCCCGTTTCCCCAGAAACGGCCGTTTCATTGAGGAGATCGGTTACTTTGACCCCACTAAGGATCCCGCTGTATTCAACGTTGATGCTGACAAGGCAAAGCAGTGGATCGCTAACGGCGCACAGCCGACCGACACAGTAAAGGCCTTCTTAAAGAAGAACAATATTGTGTAATTAATCGCAAAAGCGAGTAATCCGAAAGGAAACTGACAATGCAGGAATTATTGGTTTCAATCGCAGCAGGCCTCGTGCAGAATCCCGAAGCCGTCAGCGTAACCGTTGACGAGGCAAACGAAGAGGGCGTAGTAGTATACCACCTCCACGTTGCCGAGGGCGATATGGGTCGCGTTATCGGAAAGCAGGGCAGAATTGCCAAGGCTATCCGTACCGTAATGCGCGCTGCTGCCAACCGCAACAACACTCAGATTGCGGTAGAGATCGACTAAAACAAATACCCCCGAGGAGTTTTTCTCTACCCGGGGGTATTTCCTTGAGGAAAAAGTTATGAAAGAATTTTTAGAAACCGGAAAAATCAGCGGCACACACGGTGTTCGCGGCATGGTGCGAATCCAGCCGTGGTGTGACAGCAACGAATTTTTATGCTCCTTTAAGACCCTTTATTTAAAATCGGGTCGCGAGTTAAAGGTAGAAAAGATGCAGCCTCACGGCACCGTAGTTATAGCAAAGCTCGGCGGCGTGGACAGTATCGAAGCAGCAGAGGAACTCCGCGGCAGCGTAATATCAATAAAGCGAAGCGACGTCAAGTTAGAGGACGGCCGCTATTTCGTCGACGATATCATAGGCTGCAAGGTATATAATATTGAAAACAACGAGCTTTTGGGCGAGGTATGTGACGTCAGCAGTACGGGTGCCAACGACGTTTGGCATATAAAAACCGAAAACGGCGTTCATCTAATCCCCAAAATCGATGAGATAGTAAAAAAGGTTGATATCGTGGCCGAGCGTATCGATATCAGCGTAATGAAGGGACTTTTTGGCGATGAGGATTGATATTTTAACCCTTTTCCCCGATATGTGCGAGGCGGTGCTGGGAGATAGTATTATAGGTCGCGCACGCGTTTCGGGCGCGGTCGAAATACACTGCCACAACATCCGCGACTACACCACCGACAAGCACGGCAGGGTAGACGATGCTCCCTACGGCGGCGGTATGGGTATGATAATGAGCGTTCAGCCGATATACGATTGCTACCGCGCGCTTTTTGACGACTGCTCGGAGAAACCTCACGTAATATATATGTCGCCCAAGGGCAAAACCTTTGACCAGAAAAAGGCGATTGAACTGTCCGGCCGCGAGCATATCGTGCTCCTTTGCGGACATTATGAAGGAATTGACCAGCGCGTGCTCGACGAGATAGTAGATGAAGAAATCTCAATAGGCGACTACGTGCTTACCGGTGGCGAGATGGCTGCCGTTGTGGTAACCGATGCGGTTTGCAGAATGTTGCCCGGCGTGCTGTCGGATGAAATCTGCTTTACCGAGGAAAGCCATTTTTCGGGTCTTCTCGAGTATCCGCAGTATACCCGTCCTGCTGAGTGGCACGGCAAAAAGGTGCCCGACGTGCTTCTTTCGGGTCACCATAAAAATATCGAAAAATGGCGCCGCGAGCAGGCGCTGCTCACAACGATAGAAAAGCGCCCCGAAATGCTCAAAAATGCCGAACTCACTAAGGCCGATAAGAAGTTTTTGGAATCGATTGAATATAGTGAATAAAAGTTGTTAAACCACATAGTGTTTTTGCACAAAAACGGCGTTGGCCGCGCCTGCCGAATTTGGATAAAAAATAAAAAGTTGTGCAAAAAGGTGTCAATTATGTTGACTGTTTGATATATTGTGGTATAATACATTTAAGCGATATTTATCGACTTACAAACTCTTTACAATGAGGAGAATGAAGCATGTGTGTTAAAGATGTAGTCGTTCAGAACGAGGTTGGTTTACACGCCCGTCCCGCAACCTTCTTCATTCAGAAGGCAAACGAATTCAAGTCTGCCATCTGGGTTGAGAAAGAGGAGCGTCGCGTAAACGCAAAGAGCCTTCTCGGCGTGCTTTCCCTCGGCATTGTAGGCGGAACTGCTATTCGCATTATTGCAGACGGTTCTGACGAAGCTGTCGCAGTAGACGAGCTTGTAAAGCTTGTAGAAAGCGGCTTTGCTGACTAATTAACCTAAAAAACCCGTCTTTCATAAGGCGGGTACATATATCCGGGTGTGGCGCAGTTTTGGTAGCGCGCTTGAATGGGGTTCAAGAGGCCGCAGGTTCAACTCCTGTCACTCGGACCATAAAACAAAAACCGTAGCCTTTAGGCTGCGGTTTTGTTTTATTTTCTAAAGGCAGACAGGAGTTGAAACGACCTCCAAACTCGGCGAGGGAAACGAGCAACGAGTTTGGGAGAAGGCTCCGGTGGAGCCTTCGATAGCCGGAGAAGAAACTCCTGTCACTCGGACCAAAAATGACCCGCGACCTTTTGGTCGCAGGTCATTTTTTTGTTTGTATGATAAAAGTTTTAATTTGTGGCCTCTTGAACCCGAGAGGGTCGAAACGCAAAAAAACAGTTCGGGGAACTGTTTTTTAGTTTCGAGCGCGCAGGCGGGTACCGAAGCCTTTGGCTTGGGTCGCCAAGCGGAGCGTGTGCCGTAGGCACACGCCAAGAGGCCGCAGTTATGGCTCCTGTCACTCGGACCATAAAACAAAAAACTGTGCCGTTTCGGTTCGGCACAGTTTTAATTTTACAGACCTAATATCTGTTTCTTCTTTTGCTCGAATTCTTCTTGTGTAATAATATTCTTGTCAAGTAATTCTTTAAACTTTCCAAGTTCTTCAATAATACTAACATTCTGGTCTGTGCTTTGCGGTGTAGACTGTATTTTTTCTTTGTCTTGTCGTTCAATTAACATATCACTAATGATTTTATGGTATTTATTACAATTAGATAAATGTGAAAACTTAATTGAGCCTGATGAAGTTCTAATAATGATGGTGTAAGATGGAGCTAATCCAACTGACGTTATTGAGTCAATAGGCAAATCAATACGTTCACCGCGACTTGTGCAGCCATATACTCTTTTGTTTGTAACGGTTAAGATGCCAGGGTTGTTTTTGTGGTTGGCGAGAACAGTTAGAATAGTAATGAAAGCAAATATGGCGCCAAATACAATAAGAAGTTCTTCTTCTAGGAAAGCGCCTGTATAAGATATTATTCCAGTTATTATGGCAAAAATTATCGTCGGAGTATAATTGCTGCTTTTTTGCTCGCTTTTCTTTGAGGTAATTAAGATTTTTTCTTCCATTGTATTTCCTCCTAAAATTAAAAAAGTGTGTGCAACTAAAAGCTACACACACCGAAAAATGCACAGCTCATAATTGCTACCACACAACATTTCCGACAAACACTAAAGCATGCGAAAACAGAGCCTGCATTTTTACCAAAATAAAAATACACGCTTTAATGTTTGCAAATATTGAAATGTTATGTGGTGCTTTTATTATATCATCCCTATTATTTCATTGCAACATTTTTCATATTAAGGTATTTTATTGCATTTTAAGCGCTTTGGTTGTATCATAAAACTAAAGAGGTGTTTCACATGCTAAAAACCCATCCAACCGTTTTTGCGGTGAATAAAAACTATCAAATCATCGTGTCTGCCGAGAGCGAGTCCTTTTGTTCCGTGAGGGTAGGCGAGCGCGAGTTTTTCAGCGAGTCAAACGGTATGGCCCGATTGACTTTGGTCCATAAGATAGACGTTCCGCAGTCGCTGCTCGACAGCGTCGGCGAATACACCGTCTTAATCCGTCCCGTAACGCTTCGCAAGGGCTACGGCGCCGAAACGGCCGAGCCCACGATATATAAATACCCGTTTTACGCAGTGCCGACGGGCGATATCCGCGCCTATAATATTTCGGATGCGCACAGTCTGGTAAATGAGCCTATTGCCGCCGCCAAGGCCTTCGGCAAAATCGATTTGCTTATCCTTTGCGGCGACGTTATGAACGACTGTGATAAACCCGAGAGCTTCGAAAACGTATATAAAATCTGCAGCGCGATAACGGGAGGCAGTATTCCCGTAGTTTCTGCGCGCGGCAACCACGATATGCGCGGCCGCTTGGCCGACCGTTTTGCAGATTATATGCCTGCGGCCGACGGTAAGATATTTTTCACATTCACGCTTGGAAGCCTTTGGGGAGTTGTGCTCGACTGCGGTGAAATCACCCCCGACAGCAACCCCGAACACGGCTTTACGGTGTGTTGTGATAACTTCCGCCGCGAGCAAACCGAGTTTTTAAAGCGGATAGTAGAAAACAAGGAAACCGAATACGCCGCCGAGGGCGTAAAACGCAAAATTGTGGTGGTGCACGACCCGTTTTTTGAAAAGCATAACCCGCCTTACGACGTAACGCGTGATATTTTTCGCGAGTGGTTTGAGGTTATAAACCCGAATATCGATCCCGATTTTTGGCTTTGTGGCCATTCCCATTTGTGCGAGGTGCGCAGGCCGCCCTATCGCTGGGACGAATTCGGCATCAAGGCCCCCCTCGTTATGGCATCGACCAACGGAAAAGAATTTTTCCGTGGCGGCGGATTCGAATTTAAGGATGACGGCATATACCTCACCTTTACGGATAACAGCGGCAATCGCTCTGACAGTATTAAAATATAAATTTAAGCCCTTTCTTTTTAAGAGAGGGCTTTTTAATTTTGCCAAAAATTCCGCACTTGCGACTTTTTTACCCTATTTTACTTTTTGATTGCTATTCTGCTCTTTTTATGCTATATTTTGGGTAGAAATCAATGGGAAGTGATAGTTATGAAATATAAATTTATGCGATTCCCCGAGGGTAAAACCAAGGCGGTAACCTTTAGCTACGACGATAACGGTATGTCCGATATCCGTATGCGCGAGGTTTTCGATAAATATGGCCTTAAGGGCACCTTCAACGTTATGAGTTACAGTATAGGTGTCGAGGGCCGTCCGTCCACTGATAACCTCAAGGAGGCTATCGCAAACGGCCACGAAATTGCACTGCACGGCGCTCATCACGCGGCGCTCGGCAACCTCCGTCCCATCGACGGAATTAAAGAGGTGCTTGAATGTCGTCAGGTGGTAGAAAATGCACTCGGCCGCATCGTTCGCGGCTATGCCTATTCCGACAGCGGCATCGGCAAGATGCTAAACGGCGCAAGCTACAGCGATATTAAACAGTATCTTTCAGACCTCGATATTGCCTATGCCCGTGCAATCAGCGGCGATAACGACCGCTTCCTCATTCCGTCCGACTGGCACGCCTGGATGCCAACCGCACATCATACCAACCCCGGCATTATGAAGATGATCGAGAAGTTTGTATCGATGGACGTTAACAAGTGCTATTGCGGCGAGCGTCAGCCGAGGCTATTCTTCGTTTGGGGTCACAGCTTTGAGTTTGATAACAATAATAACTGGGAGCTGCTCGATGAAATTTGCGAGGGTCTTTCGGGCCACGAGGACACCTGGTATGCCTCGAATATCGATATTTACGATTATGCTACCGCATACGACCGCCTCGTTTGGTCGGTGGATAATAAGCGCGTATACAACCCGAGCCTGATGCCGGTATGGTTTGACGTTGACGGCAAGCTTTACTGTGTAAAATCGGGCGAAACCTTAGAACTTTAAGGAGCAAAAATATGAAAAAACTTAACGTTTTAGAAGAGGTAATTTCCGTAGATAACGGCAACGATAGGATATACGTTACCGACGGTGGCGTTTACGTGCGTGACGTTACCTTAAACCTCGGCATTGGTGATGAGGTTATGGTGGCCCACCTGCCCGACGTTCATTTTAATTACTGCAATTTAGACGACTACGATGAGGGCAACCCCGTTGTTTTAAGCACGGGCGCAAACCGCAAATGGCTATCAAACGGCGCTTCGATTCCTAAACTTCGCAACTGCCTCACGATTGTTGACGATGCCGACGGTCACGTGTTTAACGGTGACACCCTTGACTATCTTTCCAAGGGAGCTATGTATCTTATGGATAAGGAAATCTGGGAAAAGGTTCCCGGTGCAATGGCAACCATCGGCGGCCACGAGCGTGCTATGCAGATGCAGGGCAAGGTAAGCGAAACTGGTACAATTGAGGACCGTTACAAGATTCTCGAAAAGTATTGGCCCCACGATATATACTACTATTCCAAACTCATCAAAAACAAGGTTATGGTTGTAGGCTATTGCAACGACCGCGCATATATCACCCCCGAAGCGCTTGAGAAATTCAAGGCCGATTTGGAAAAGTGCCGCGCAAACGGCTATTATATGATTATGTTCGCCCACGAGCCTGTTGCAACGCAGAATCCTGACCATAAAGAATACGGCATAGACCGCGTGCTGACCGAGGGTGACCCCTCGGGCTCACCCTGGAACTTCTGCGACGGATTTATACTCGGCGGCTCGCGCGGCGATGCAACCTCGAAGGAGTTTTACGATATTCTCGTAAACAGCGCCGACGTTATAAAGGGTATGTTCGCAGGCCATTATCACAACGATATGCACCTGGAAATCAACGCAAAACTGCCCGATGGCACCGAAACGGTAATTCCGCAGTACATTTCTACCGCGGTGGCATATGGCGAAGGCCACGTTATGCGTATCCTCATAAAATAACATTTTTAAAACCTGTCAAACGTTAGGGAGTTACGGTTAGGGACGAAACCGGTTTTGGAATAAAATTTTGCCCCACCGTCTTGTCTTTTCTGCTTGTAAGACACAAAGTATTACTGCGCAAAAAAGCCTTTGTCGTGAACCAAAATTTTTATTACAAAACTGCGCTCACCTAAAAAAGATAAATTTTTAGTGGAATAAAAGACGAAAACCCGTGGTAACGCTGACGCGTACCACGGGTTTTTAACATATTAGTCCGCAAAAATTTGCTTTTT
>JAFXGK010000051.1 GCA_017513245.1 Clostridia bacterium | reverse complement strand
GCCGAGAAGCGGAGCCGACTGAACTAAATGCAAGCCCTCGAAATCGGGGTTGTGGTGCTTTAGCATCTCGAAGGTTTCAAGCATCTGACGGCGGCCCTCGATAACTGCGGCGGTGCGGTCAGCAGCCGAGAGGGGTTTTGCGTTCATATGGGTGAGCTGAACAACGCCGAAGCCCGAGCCGGGGGCAGGAATTAAATAAGGCACCTCAAACGGAGGCTCTTTTCCCTCGTTCGCATTTTTATAGGCTACACACAGCTCGTCATATATCATTTTACCGTCTTTATATTTCTCAGGGATACCGCTTACTATGTACATAAGGGTTACCGACTGGCATTTGCCGTCCTTATCGCCTACACGGCAAACGGCGCCTGCATCGGCCGCCACAAGGGCATCACCCGAAGCATCAATAATCACCTTGGCATAGCACTCACTCTCGCCCTCAATATTCTTAAAGCGGACGCCCACTATGCGGTTACCTTCCATAACAGCACCCTCGTAGTGGGTGTCGTAAAGGAGGGTAACACCTGCCTCGAGGCACTTGCGTTCAAGCATCTCCTTCATATATTCATATGTGAAACTGGCCTCCCAAAAGCCGCCCCATTGACCTTTTGATTTAAGTTCGTCAACGAGTTCTTTCATAAATCCTTTTTTGTTTTCAAAGTCAAAAATGGGATTAACAAATCCCGATGTCCACATTCCGCCAAGGCAATAGGTCTGCTCTATGAGCAGCACCTTCATACCCTCACGGGCGGCGCAAACTGCGGCTGCGGCACCCGAAGGACCTCCGCCTACTACTATAACATCAAAATTCTTTTCAGTCATTTTAAATCAACTCCTTGGAAAAGACTTTACTTTTCCCAACTTAATGCTATAATCATTATAGAAAAAACTTAACGGTTTTGCAAGACCTTTGGAGGGGTTTTATGGAAAATCCTAAAATTAAACTCTATTTTCATTTCTCACACAAGGAACACTTCGTTTACGAGAGAGAAACCTACGACTGCTCGGTTTTGTTTATTAACGTTTCGGGCAGTTTCCAATATCGCATAAATAACTCCGCGCTCGCCACGGTAAACCCCGGAGAGATAGTTTACTGTCCCCCGTTTTGCTCCTTTTGGCGAAAGGTTTTATCCCCCGTTGAACTGCATATGATAAAATTCGACGGTGAACTGCCAAAAAGAACCTACACCATAAATTCACGCATACGCGAGGACCTTAATGCCGTTTCGCACATTCGTTTCTGGGACGCCACGGAAGACAATCCGCTTCTCATCCATTACCTGAGCGATATTTTTTATACGCTGGCGCTAAAACCTAATTCGGTTTCGGCCGCGCCGATAATCAGGTATATGAACGAAAACTACTGCAGTCCCATAGGTAACGCCGAGCTTTGCGAATTTTTACACTGCTCGGAGGTCAGTTTGATATCGCAGGTGCGTGCCCTTACGGGTAAAACTCCGCACCAGTACATAAACGAAAAACGCATTGAATACGCCAAGGAACTTTTGCTCTCGGCCGATAACCCTATTGCCGAAATCTCGGCCTTTTGCGGATTTGAAGACCCGCTTTACTTCAGCAAGGCCTTTAAACGGCATACGGGAATGTCACCGAGCGGATTTAAATCAAAATATAAGATATAAATTAATTAACACAGCGCCCCTGTTGGGACGCTGTGTTTTTTATCGTCGGCAGGGCGGCGAGTGTTGAGCTCCGCCCTGTCGAGAGAGGTAAAATATTTTATTTAACCAAAGTTTTCGATGGTGGAATAAATTGTTAAGGAACCGCCGGGAACAGTATCGATAATGTTCTTGGTTACGTTCTCGAATGCCTTATCCGCGGTTATAACCTTGGCCGCCTGAGAAATCTCAATGTCGGAAGAAGAGTACTGATAGCGGTAAAGTGTTTCGCCGCCGATAGACTCTTCAAGACCTATGTTAACGGTTACGGCCTCGGTGTTCATATTAACAACAGCGAAGGACCAGCCACCCTCCTTGAACTCGAGAGCCGAGATATAAACGGAGGCAACGTCCTGAGACTGCTCTACGTTATAGGTGGTGCCGCCCTCGGTGCCGAAGTATCTGGAAAGCAGGCTGAGTGCATAGTATGCGGGATAGGGTGTTTCGGTGTTGTAGAGAGAGGGTATAACGCCGCCTATCTGCGTACCATACTTATACTCGCCGCCCGAACCATAATACTCAGACTAAGTCTGATC
>JAFXGK010000050.1 GCA_017513245.1 Clostridia bacterium | reverse complement strand
AACAACATAGTCTGCCTTGACGGCGGTATGGGAACACTGCTTCAGGCGCGCGGGCTAAAGCTCGGAGAATACCCCGAGCGCTGGAATTTATCCCACGCCGAAGAGATAATCGATATACACAGGGCTTACTTTGACGCAGGCAGCAACGTTGTCTGCACCAACACCTTTGGTGCAAATTCGCTTAAATTCGAGCCCAACGAGCTTGAGGACATAATAAGCGCCGCTATCTCTAATGCCAAGGCCGCAAAGGCGCAGTCTACCTCGAAAAAGGAAAGGTTTGTGGCTCTTGACATCGGCCCGAGCGGAAAGCTGTTAAAGCCGCTTGGAGACCTTGATTTTGAGGACGCGGTTGAGGTTTTTGCCAAGACGGTAAAGCTCGGCGTTAAATACGGCGTTGACCTTATCATAATAGAAACAATGAACGACAGCTACGAAACCAAGGCGGCGCTTCTGGCCGCCAAGGAAAACAGCGATCTGCCGATAATTGTGTCAAACGCCTACGGCGAGGACGGCAAACTTATGACCGGCGCGTCCCCCGAGGCGATGGTTGCCCTGCTTGAGGGTATGGGAGTTGACGCCCTGGGTGCAAACTGCTCGCTTGGGCCACGTCAGCTTGGCGGCGTGGTAAGAAGGCTGCTTGAAAAGGCATCGGTGCCTGTAATACTAAAGCCAAACGCGGGTCTGCCGAGGTCAGAAAACGGCAAAACGGTTTTTGACATAACCATAGACGAGTTTTCCTCCCAAATCGCAGAGCTTGTAAAAGCCGGAGTTCGCGTAGTGGGCGGCTGCTGCGGCACCACACCCGAATACATAAAGTCGCTTTGCGACAAGATTGCTCCGCTTTCCCCTGTGAAAATAGAGCCGAAAAACCTCACCGTGATTTCTTCCTACTCGCACGCTGTGGAGTTTGGCAAAAAGCCGATTCTTATAGGCGAGAGGATAAATCCCACCGGCAAAAAGCGTTTTAAGCAGGCTCTTTTGGAAAACGACATCGACTATATTCTATCCGAGGGCGTAAATCAGCAGCAAAAGGGCGCTCAGGTGCTTGACGTAAACGTTGGTATGCCCGAAATTGACGAAACAGCCATGCTCAAAACGGCTGTTTGCGAGCTTCAGGCAATTATAGACCTCCCGCTCCAGATCGACAGTTCCGATATTGCGGCAATGCAGGCCGCTCTGCGCCGCTACAACGGCAAGGCTATGATAAATTCGGTAAACGGCAAGGATGAAAGTATGCGATCCGTTTTCCCGCTTGTGAAAAAGTACGGCGGCCTTGTGGTTGCACTCACCCTTGACAACAACGGAATTCCCGAAACTGCCGAGGGCAGATTTAAAATTGCCGAAAAAATACTTAAAACTGCCGCGGAATACGGAATTGACAAAAAAGACGTTATCTTTGACCCTTTGGCACTCACCATAAGCGCCGACACGGGCGCCGCAAAGGTTACCCTCTCCTCGCTAAAGGCCATAAAGGAGCGCCTTGGTTGCCACACCTCCTTGGGCGTTTCCAACGTTTCGTTTGGTCTGCCTAACCGCGATGCTATAAACGGAACCTTCTTTGCGCTAGCCCTCGAAAACGGGCTATCCGCCGCCATTATGAACCCCTATTCGGCGGATATGATGAAGGTGTATTACACCTACAACGCGCTCAAGGGTCTGGACTCAAACTGCAGTGAGTACATAGGCGCGGCAGGCTCGTTTGTAACCGAGGAAAAGGCCGCAAATGATCCTCAAAGCGTCTCAGATCAGTCGTATTCGGACTGTCAATACGCGATCATAAAGGGCTTTAAAGAAAAGGCGGCGGAAATCACCGCCACCCTCCTTTCGCACACTTCGCCGCTCGAGGTAATAAACAGCGAGATCATTCCCGCTCTTAATATTGTTGGAAAGGGATTTGAGGAAAAAAGGGTTTACCTGCCCCAACTGCTTATGAGCGCAGAGGCCGCCAAAGCCGCCTTTGAGGTTATTAAGGCCGCGTCGTCGGGCAAAAAAGGCTCAGCGTCTCAAAGCACCTTTGTTATTGCCACCGTCCGTGGGGACGTTCACGACATCGGAAAAAACATTGTCAAGCTGCTGCTCGAAAACTACGGATTTAACGTTGTGGACTTAGGCAAAGACGTACCGCCGCAGGTGATTGCCGACAAGGTTGTCGAGCTTCACGCTCCCGTGGTGGGCTTAAGCGCTCTTATGACCACCACAGTTGCCCAGATGCAGGAAACCATAAAACAGCTTCGGCTCAAGGCACCCTGGTGCAAAATTATTGTGGGCGGCGCTGTGCTCACGCAGGAATACGCCGACAAAATCGGCGCTGACAAGTACGCCAAGGACGCTATGGAAGGCGTGCGCTACGCGCAGGAAATCATAA
>JAFXGK010000049.1 GCA_017513245.1 Clostridia bacterium | reverse complement strand
ATCAAGCTTTTGAGCCTCGCTAACGGGAGCCAGGGTGGTTACCGAAAGAACTTGGGTTTGTCCACGAGTGAACATACCGGTTCCGTGAGTTCTCGGGAGAAGGTCAACCTGTGCATTCAAGGGGCGAATCTCATCGATTCCGCGACCATCAACACGCTTATGCTCCTTCTTGAGCCAATCGCGAACAACATGCTTCTGGATAAGATAAAGAATCTCATCAAGCTTTGCTTCCTCGCCCTCGAAGCGCTCATCAAACTTCTCATGAATTGCAGCAGCAATAGGAGCGAGAGCGGCATCGCGAACAAGCTTATCATCGGTATCAAGAGCCTTCTTAACATCCTCGATGCAGAAAGCCTCAATCTCTTCCATGATAGCGGGGTCGGGATTGCTGGATTCGAATTCGAACTTCGGCTTGCCGATTTCGGCAACGATTCCGTTTATAAACTTAACAATCTCGCGGTTAACCTCATGACCCTTCATAATGGCCTCAAACATAAGGTCATCGGGGATTTCATTACCGCCTGCCTCAATCATGGCAACGAGGTCGGCAGTTGAGGAAACGGTAAGGTCGAGCTCGCTTACGGCGCGCTGCTCAAGGGTCGGGTTGATAACGATTTCGCCATCAACAATACCAACCTTAACACTCGAGATAGGACCATCCCACGGAACATCAGAGATAGCAATAGCGGCACTTACGCCGATAGCGGCAGCAACCTCAGGGCTGCAATCGGGGTCAACCGACATAACGGTTGCAACAACGCCGCAGTCATTACGCATATCCTTGGGGAAAAGGGGACGGATAGGACGGTCGATACAACGACCGGCAAGAGTTGCCTTTTCGCTTGCTCTGCCCTCACGACGAAGGAAGGAGCCGGGGAAACGGCCTACTGAATACATCTTCTCCTCATAGTCAACAGAAAGGGGGAAGAAATCAACGCCCTCACGGGGCTTGCGGGAAGCGGTTACGGTACAGAGAACCGAAGTATCGCCATAGGTTGCCATAACGGCAGCGTTTGCAAGCTGAGCCATCATACCGGTCTCAAGCTTTAGGGGGCGACCCGCCAGGGTTGTTTCATAAACCTTGTAGTTTTCAAACATTTTTTAAAACCTCCTTTAATTTTGAGGTCCGCAGTTTTAGCAATAAATCCATATGCCAAAACCATTTAGCACATCGATTTACCGCTAAACCCTGCCGGACCATTAACAATACAATATGAAGCAGACCGAGTTTTCGGCCTGCTTCAGGGGAATTACTTACGAATTCCGAGTTTCTTGATGATTGCACGGTATCTCTCGATATCGTTCTTAGCAACGTATGCGAGAAGGTTACGTCTGTGACCTACCATCTTGAGAAGACCGCGACGAGAGTGATGGTCGTTCTTATGAACCTTTAAGTGTTCATTGAGCTCGTTGATACGGGTAGTTAAAACCGCAATCTGAACCTCGGGAGAACCGGTATCGCCCTCATGGGTAGCATTAGCTGCAATAATCTGCTGCTTCTCTGCCTTTGTCATCTTTTCTTCACCTCATTTTAAATATTTGCCGCAAACCAAGCAGGGGGAAGGTGAGTTCCGCTTTGCGGCATACTCCCCGAGCATAGTAAACGGTAGCTTTAGTATTATATCACGCAGTTTTCAATTTGTAAAGCACTATTTTTAGAATTTTTACGCATACTATTTGGGGTGATTTTTTTGAAAAAAATTATAGCTTCCTTTTTCGGGGTTTTAATCGGGCTGATAAACGGAACCGTTGGCGCAGGAGGCGGGCTTGTTGCCGTTCCGCTGATAAAAAGCTTTGATACTCCCCTAAAGCAATCTCATTCAACCGCGGTTGCTCTGCTTTTGCCGATAAGTGCGGTAAGCGCTTTTTTCTATCTTCGGGCGGGTAATGTTTCTTTTTCGGATGCCTCCCCCTTTATTATTCCCTCTGTTTTGGGCGCTCTGCTTGGAACCTATCTGCTCCATAAAATACCAACTAAAGCGCTTAAAAAGATTTTCTCGTTTTTTATGATTTATGCGGGGGTGCGACTTTTTCTTAAATGAATATTTCAAGTATTTTAATAGGACTTCTGGCGGGCAGCACCGCCGCAATGGGACTCGGCGGAGGAACCGTTCTGCTTATTTATCTTTCACTATTTACTTCCCTGCCGCAGTTAACCGCACAGGGAATTAACCTTATAGTTTTTGTTCCGACGGCGGCGGTTGCGGTTATTATCTATTCGATAAAAAAGCAGATCCGTTGGCGGCTTTGGCTTTTTATGGCACCTCTCGGCATCATAGGCTCGATTGCGGGCTCTTATATTTTGCCGCTAATCCCTATCTTTTGGCTACGCAAGATTTTGGGCGGAGTTTTGGTTATAATGGGACTGTCGCGACTTTTTTCACGCAGCACTTGCAAAGAATAATATCACGTGTTATACTATAAAAAAAGAATATTTGTTCGATAGTTGGAGTGATGTTATGCAGGATGCACCGCTTACCCAAAAACAGATAGATGTTTATAATTTTTTGGTTCGTGAATTATCGGGAGGTCTCCCCCCAACGGTTCGCGAAATTTGCCGCGCAACAGGAATCAAATCAACCTCCTCGGTTCATGCTATTTTAGAAACTCTTGAGGAATACGGATATATAACCCGCGATAAGCATAATTCCCGCGCAATTCGCATAACTGCCGCATCGGATTCATCGCTTGTTCCCGTTGTTGGAAGGATAACTGCGGGTCAGCCGATTTTGGCGGTTGAGGAGATTGAGGATTATATCCCCTATCCCAGCAAGGATTCGGAGGGGCTTTTCGCTCTGCGCGTTGTTGGTCTTAGTATGCGCGATGCGGGAATACTCGATGGCGATATCATAATCGCCGATAAAACCGTTGCCTGGCGAAGCGGCGATATCGTTGTTGCGATGGATGGCGATGAGGCAACCGTTAAGCGCCTGCTTCTTAAAGACGGCAAGGTTATCCTGATGCCCGAAAACCCCGATTACTCCCCCATCTACCCCGAAAACCCGAGCATTCTCGGCAAGGTAGTTGGCAATTTTAGAAAGTATTAAGGTGGGAGCTATGAAAAAGGTTATCGAATTATTTACAGATGGAGCTTGCAGCGGCAACCCCGGTCCCGGTGGCTGGGGTGCTGTTTTGCGTTTTGGTGATAAAGAAAAGGAACTTTCGGGCGGTGAGGCCGAAGCCACCAATAATC
>JAFXGK010000048.1 GCA_017513245.1 Clostridia bacterium | reverse complement strand
TACTAACATTCTGGTCTATGCTTTGCGGTGTAGACTGTATTTTTTCTTTGTCTTGTCGTTCAATTAACATATCACTAATGATTTTATGGTATTTATTACAATTAGATAAATGTGAAAACTTAATTGAGCCTGATGAAGTTCTAATAATGATGGTGTAAGATGGAGCTAATCCAACTGACGTTATTGAGTCAATAGGCAAATCAATACGTTCACCGCGACTTGTGCAGCCATATACTCTTTTGTTTGTAACGGTTAAGATGCCAGGGTTGTTTTTGTGGTTGGCGAGAACAGTTAGAATAGTAATGAAAGCAAATATGGCGCCAAATACAATAAGAAGTTCTTCTTCTAGGAAAGCGCCTGTATAAGATATTATTCCAGTTATTATGGCAAAAATTATCGTCGGAGTATAATTGCTGCTTTTTTGCTCGCTTTTCTTTGAGGTAATTAAGATTTTTTCTTCCATTGTATTTCCTCCTAAAATTAAAAAAGTGTGTGCAACTAAAAGCTACACACACCGAAAAATGCACAGCTCATAATTGCTACCACACAACATTTCCGACAAACACTAAAGCATGCGAAAACAGAGCCTGCATTTTTACCAAAATAAAAATACACGCTTTAATGTTTGCAAATATTGAAATGTTATGTGGTGCTTTTATTATATCATCCCTATTATTTCATTGCAACATTTTTCATATTAAGGTATTTTATTGCATTTTAAGCGCTTTGGTTGTATCATAAAACTAAAGAGGTGTTTCACATGCTAAAAACCCATCCAACCGTTTTTGCGGTGAATAAAAACTATCAAATCATCGTGTCTGCCGAGAGCGAGTCCTTTTGTTCCGTGAGGGTAGGCGAGCGCGAGTTTTTCAGCGAGTCAAACGGTATGGCCCGATTGACTTTGGTCCATAAGATAGACGTTCCGCAGTCGCTGCTCGACAGCGTCGGCGAATACACCGTCTTAATCCGTCCCGTAACGCTTCGCAAGGGCTACGGCGCCGAAACGGCCGAGCCCACGATATATAAATACCCGTTTTACGCAGTGCCGACGGGCGATATCCGCGCCTATAATATTTCGGATGCGCACAGTCTGGTAAATGAGCCTATTGCCGCCGCCAAGGCCTTCGGCAAAATCGATTTGCTTATCCTTTGCGGCGACGTTATGAACGACTGTGATAAACCCGAGAGCTTCGAAAACGTATATAAAATCTGCAGCGCGATAACGGGAGGCAGTATTCCCGTAGTTTCTGCGCGCGGCAACCACGATATGCGCGGCCGCTTGGCCGACCGTTTTGCAGATTATATGCCTGCGGCCGACGGTAAGATATTTTTCACATTCACGCTTGGAAGCCTTTGGGGAGTTGTGCTCGACTGCGGTGAAATCACCCCCGACAGCAACCCCGAACACGGCTTTACGGTGTGTTGTGATAACTTCCGCCGCGAGCAAACCGAGTTTTTAAAGCGGATAGTAGAAAACAAGGAAACCGAATACGCCGCCGAGGGCGTAAAACGCAAAATTGTGGTGGTGCACGACCCGTTTTTTGAAAAGCATAACCCGCCTTACGACGTAACGCGTGATATTTTTCGCGAGTGGTTTGAGGTTATAAACCCGAATATCGATCCCGATTTTTGGCTTTGTGGCCATTCCCATTTGTGCGAGGTGCGCAGGCCGCCCTATCGCTGGGACGAATTCGGCATCAAGGCCCCCCTCGTTATGGCATCGACCAACGGAAAAGAATTTTTCCGTGGCGGCGGATTCGAATTTAAGGATGACGGCATATACCTCACCTTTACGGATAACAGCGGCAATCGCTCTGACAGTATTAAAATATAAATTTAAGCCCTTTCTTTTTAAGAGAGGGCTTTTTAATTTTGCCAAAAATTCCGCACTTGCGACTTTTTTACCCTATTTTACTTTTTGATTGCTATTCTGCTCTTTTTATGCTATATTTTGGGTAGAAATCAATGGGAAGTGATAGTTATGAAATATAAATTTATGCGATTCCCCGAGGGTAAAACCAAGGCGGTAACCTTTAGCTACGACGATAACGGTATGTCCGATATCCGTATGCGCGAGGTTTTCGATAAATATGGCCTTAAGGGCACCTTCAACGTTATGAGTTACAGTATAGGTGTCGAGGGCCGTCCGTCCACTGATAACCTCAAGGAGGCTATCGCAAACGGCCACGAAATTGCACTGCACGGCGCTCATCACGCGGCGCTCGGCAACCTCCGTCCCATCGACGGAATTAAAGAGGTGCTTGAATGTCGTCAGGTGGTAGAAAATGCACTCGGCCGCATCGTTCGCGGCTATGCCTATTCCGACAGCGGCATCGGCAAGATGCTAAACGGCGCAAGCTACAGCGATATTAAACAGTATCTTTCAGACCTCGATATTGCCTATGCCCGTGCAATCAGCGGCGATAACGACCGCTTCCTCATTCCGTCCGACTGGCACGCCTGGATGCCAACCGCACATCATACCAACCCCGGCATTATGAAGATGATCGAGAAGTTTGTATCGATGGACGTTAACAAGTGCTATTGCGGCGAGCGTCAGCCGAGGCTATTCTTCGTTTGGGGTCACAGCTTTGAGTTTGATAACAATAATAACTGGGAGCTGCTCGATGAAATTTGCGAGGGTCTTTCGGGCCACGAGGACACCTGGTATGCCTCGAATATCGATATTTACGATTATGCTACCGCATACGACCGCCTCGTTTGGTCGGTGGATAATAAGCGCGTATACAACCCGAGCCTGATGCCGGTATGGTTTGACGTTGACGGCAAGCTTTACTGTGTAAAATCGGGCGAAACCTTAGAACTTTAAGGAGCAAAAATATGAAAAAACTTAACGTTTTAGAAGAGGTAATTTCCGTAGATAACGGCAACGATAGGATATACGTTACCGACGGTGGCGTTTACGTGCGTGACGTTACCTTAAACCTCGGCATTGGTGATGAGGTTATGGTGGCCCACCTGCCCGACGTTCATTTTAATTACTGCAATTTAGACGACTACGATGAGGGCAACCCCGTTGTTTTAAGCACGGGCGCAAACCGCAAATGGCTATCAAACGGCGCTTCGATTCCTAAACTTCGCAACTGCCTCACGATTGTTGACGATGCCGACGGTCACGTGTTTAACGGTGACACCCTTGACTATCTTTCCAAGGGAGCTATGTATCTTATGGATAAGGAAATCTGGGAAAAGGTTCCCGGTGCAATGGCAACCATCGGCGGCCACGAGCGTGCTATGCAGATGCAGGGCAAGGTAAGCGAAACTGGTACAATTGAGGACCGTTACAAGATTCTCGAAAAGTATTGGCCCCACGATATAT
>JAFXGK010000047.1 GCA_017513245.1 Clostridia bacterium | reverse complement strand
TGCTGATTTCCATAACAGATTATTCTACGTTGTATTTTGTCTGCTCGCTATTTGCTGTATCGCTTTATCGCGTATTGCTTTTAGTATTGCACAGTACAGAATGAAGGTGGTTTCGCTTAAAAGCAGGCCCACTACTCCTACGCTGATTATCGGCGCGGGCTACACGGGAACCAATGTTTTACGTGAGATCTTAATGTCCGACAGCGTTAACTATACACCGGTAGGTTTCGTTGACGATAACGATTCTCTCACCGGTCTGGATATCGACGGTGTTAAGGTTCTCGGACCGACCATCCTTATTCCCGAGTTTTGCCGAAAATTCGGCATAAAGGTTATCCTTTTTGCGATTCCCTCCTGTCCGGAGGACCGAAAGAAGACCATCCTTCGCATATGCTCGCAAACGGGCTGTGAGGTTAAGGTTATTCCCTCGGTTTGGGATTTGGCCTCTAACGTTAAATTCCTGCCGCAGATAACCTCAATTAACGTTGAGGACGTGCTTGGCAGAAACGTAGTACATATGGACGAATCGGATTTCCTGCCCTTCCTTAAGGGTAAAACCGTTTTAGTTACGGGCGTCGGATCCATCGGTTCGGAAATTTGCCGTCAGGTAATTAAGGCTGATATCAAGCAGCTTCTGATGGTAGATATATATGAAAACAACGCCTATGAAATTCAGCAAGAGCTTATAAGTAAGGGCCACGGCGATATCATCTCGACCGAGATTGCATCGGTACGTGATTTCCCGAAGATGCACCACTTATTTGAAAAATACAAGCCCGATCTTGTTTTCCACGCCGCCGCGCATAAGCACGTGCCGCTTATGGAAACCAACCCCGAGGAGGCGGTTAAGAACAACGTCTTAGGCACATATAACGTTGCTCGCCTCTGTGAAGAATTCGGTGTTGAAAAGATGGTGCTGATTTCAACCGACAAGGCGGTTAACCCCACCAACGTTATGGGCGCTTCAAAACGTTGCTGTGAGATGGCCATGCAGTACATGGCTCAGCGTTCGAAGGGTACTGAATTCGTTGCCGTACGCTTTGGTAACGTTTTAGGCTCGAACGGCTCGGTTATTCCGCTTTTTGTAAAGCAGATTGAACACGGTGGCCCCGTAACGGTTACCCACCCCGATATCATCCGCTACTTTATGACCATTCCCGAAGCCGTATCGCTGGTGCTTGAGGCCGGTGCGATGGCAAAGGGCGGCGAGATATTTGTTCTCGATATGGGCGAGCCTTTCAAAATAACTACTCTGGCAGAAAACCTTATACGACTTTACGGCTACAAGCCCTATGACGAAATGCCCATTAAATTTATCGGACTTCGTCCCGGCGAAAAGTTATTTGAGGAACTGCTGATGAGCGAAGAGGGACTTAAATCAACCGATAACAAGAGCATATTTATAGGAAACCAGATTTCGATTGATGAAAAGTTGTTTGAGCAGCAAATTGCTCGCATTTCCGACGTTGCCGCGCAGAATAACGGCGACAGCGTAGTCGAAGTATTAAAAGAAATGGTTCCCACCTTTAAACACGAATAAAATTAAAACCTCGATGTGATACATCGAGGTTTTTGTTTTTATAAAGCAATTAACATTCCAAGGTTGCCGCGCCTGCCGCCCGTATATCGGTGGGAGTGCAGATGCTCGTGAAGGCAGTTGGTGCAAAGGTCGGCAACATCGATATTCTCTTCCCGAAGACCCGCTTTCATTAAAATAAGCTTGTTTGCCTTTTTAAGGTCGAGCATATATTTGCCGTTTGATTTTTTCACGAATATCTCGTCCATATCAAGATACTCCATCTTTGAGAATTCGGTATACACGGGGTCGTCAACCTCGTAGCAACAGCTGCCGACGGCAGGACCTATACCTGCTATTATATCGGCCGCATTGCTGCCGAATTCACTCTTCATACGCTCTACCGTCACGCGGCCGATTTCCTTTACGGTGCCACGCCAACCCGCATGTGAGGTTGCGATTATTTTGTTTTTCGTATCGTAAAAAGCGAGCGGTACGCAATCGGCATACTGGGTCAGCAGTGCTGAGCCCGCAATATTCGAAATAAGGCCGTCAACATCGGTATAATCAACGGGTTTTATAACGCCTTTGCCGATATCGTCGGCCGTTATTACGCGGACGTTGTTCGTATGGGTTTGCTTCGAGTAGGTTATGCTGTCACGGTTTATTCCTATAGCATCGCATAGAATTCTTAAATTCTCAAGCACGTTTTCCCGCGGCTCACCGCGATCAAAACTGGTATTAAACGAGGCACAATCGCCCTCGCTCACACCGCCGTGGCGGGTTGTGAAGGCGTGCTTCACTCCATATCGTTCAAACAACGGAAAGGTAAGGTACACAAGGTCGCCTTTACGGTTCACACGCATAGTTTTACTCTCAATCATTTTTCCTCACCGCTTTCGGGCAAGAAGCCCTCGAAAATATAGGTTTCGGCATCGTTTTTCGCCGCGTCTACCGCTTTTTGACTCTTAAAGGTCCAGGCCACGGGGAATGCGCCGAGCAATTTACAAAGACGGTAAAAGAAGAATTTTTTATGAAGAATATCGAAGGAAAGAAAATCAGGTCTTGCTATTACGTTGGTAAAAAGGCAGGACGCAAATTTATAATACCACGGATCCTCATTGCCGAAGACGGTGGTGAGCTGACCGCGACAGATATCGGGGCGGTTTTTTCGGTACCAGGAAAGCACGGGCGGATAAAACGACTGAATATAATACTTACCGTTATAGTCCTTTAGTATCTCGTTTGCGGCTATACAAAGCGGTGTGGAGTTCGAGGTGCTTTTAAACTCGATAAGCAACGGAACGCGGCCGTTTACGGCGCTGAGCACCTCGCGAAGGGTGGGTATCTGCTCGTCACTGTCTGTAAGGCGAAGTTCTTTGATTTCAAGAAGCGTCATATCCCTGATTTTACGGTCAACGCCACACATACGGGTAGTGGTTGCATCGTGAAAAACAACAACCTCGCCGTCGGCGGTGATGTGTATATCGATTTCAATCGTAAGCCCGTTATCGGCTGCAAAGCGATAGGCAGGCAGTGAATTTTCGGGGTAGCCAAAACCAACGCCGTGCAGTCCGCGATGGGCTATGTACTGCCCCGAAAGGAGCCGTCTGTCGGGGTGGCGGCGCACAGCCGGAAACACGAGGAATAATATTAAGAGCGCTACTGCCGCGATGACGCCGAGGACGATATAAAGAGCCAGCATTATTAATCCTCCGTATCAAAATTTTCTATTAGGGATTTGCGTTTTTCGGGTTTGCTGTCGCCGTGACGAACGAAGCACATTGTAACAAACGAAAGCGCCGAAAAGAGCACGGCATACGGGAACAGCACATCATACCCGAATCCGAGTTTATCAATAAGCCAGCCCGAAAGCGGCGGTGTTGCTATCTGTGCCGCCATCGAGAAGGTGTAGTAAAAGCCGGTGTATTTGCCTACGTCGCTGCCGCTGCTCATCTCCACAACCATAGGGAATGAGTTTACGTTTATGGCGGCCCAGCCGATGCCCACAAGGCCGAATATAGCGTACATAACGGGAGTCTGCTGGCGGATGAGGATAGCAATGGCGTAGCAGGCGGTCATTAGGGTGATGCCGAGGAGTATTGTCTTCTTACGGCCGAGCGCGCTTGATACGAAACCGAGCGGAACAAACGAAATTATGGCCGCTACCGTCGCCACCAAAAGATAGCTCGACGAGGTTCCGAGGTCGGTACCCCAAACGTTTACACAGTAGCGAGAAAATGCGGTTGTAACGGCATTATAGGCCATAAACCACAGAAATACCGAGCTTAAAATTAAAATAAGACTGCGAAAAACGGGGCGAGGAAGTTTTCTCTTTTCGGTGGGTGCGTTTTCTTCGGGTTCGTCCACGATTTTTGGCAGGCGGTTTTCGCGAACCGAGAGTACCATAATAAGCACGACCACCAGCATAAACACCGCCACCGTAATAAATACGGGCAGGAATGACTGGTCATCGGCGTAGGTCGAGGCGCCGTCGGCCCCCTTTTCGCTTTTGAGCAGGAACATCATTACTATCGTGCTGAAAATGCCGCCGAGGTAGCCAACGAGGTTTATAACTGCGTTGGCCTTACTGCGTAAAGGCTTTGGCGTAACGTCGGGCATATAGGCGACCGACGGAGTACGGTAAACTGCCATTGCAATAAGCAAAAGCATAAGGGTTATGAAGAAGCCGAGGAAATTACGCAAGGTTTCGAAAATGCCTAAAACTATAAGCAAAATAACGGCCGCAATGGTGCCGTAAAGGATATATGGGGTTCGTTTGCCGAGGCGAGTATTGGTGCGGTCGGAGATGGCGCCGAAAAGCGGCAGCATAAACACCGCAAGCACGTTATCTATCGCCATTATCGAGTTGGCGGCAAAGGTGCTCAAATTAAAGCGTGCCTCGAGCACAAAGGGAATTACCTGATCGTAAAACTGCGAAAATGCGAGTATCGACATAAATGAAAGGCCGATAAGCACAGTTTGTTTATAGTTTAATTTCATTTTATTCCTCCGCTAATTACTTTATAAGTTCGTAGGCTATTCGCTCTTCCCCGTTTTCGATATAAACGGTGCCGCAGGCTCTAAAGCCGTGTTTTTCTAAAACGTGCTGCATTACTTTGTTGTCCTTATGGGTATCTATACGGAACTGTTCCGCACGGCTTTTACAAAAGTCGAGCAGCCGTCCAAACATACCGCGGCAGGTGTTATCACTTGCGACACGGTGGATAATACCGCAGGGGCTTTGGGTTTTAAAGGCTCCGCCGTATACGTTTTTATAGGTTGGCTCCTCGCCAACAAAAAACACAAAAGCTCCGCAAATGCGGCCGTCTTTCAGTATAACGAAAAGCTGATTTTTTTCGATATCGTCGTTTAGTGTCTCCACGGGAGGATAGGTGTTTCCCCACTGAGAAGCGTTGCCCGACTGCGCCATAAACCCGCGCGCTATGGAATAGACACGGAGAATTTCTTGCATATCGGATTTTTTTGCGGCTCGTATCACGGCGTTCAACTCCTTTTTTATTATTCTACCACAAAGATATGTATTTTAAAAGAAAAAACCACCCCGCAGGGTGGTTTTTATTTTTCTTAATCGTCGCGGGTGAAGATAGAAAGCAGACGGAT
>JAFXGK010000046.1 GCA_017513245.1 Clostridia bacterium | reverse complement strand
CGCCATTGTTTTCTTCGCCACCGTCGTTATTTTCGCCACTTTGGGAAGTGCCGGGGTTATCTTTATTGGGATCTTCCGTGTTGCCGAGGTCACAAGCCGCAAGGCTGAATACCATCATCAAAGCGATTAAAAGTGCAAATAATTTTTTCATTGTAATTTCCTCCAATTCAATTTCAGTTTTTTATTCTGTTGGTGGGTTAATTTCCATTACTTGTAAGCCAATGGAAATCCAATAGCCTTCTTCGTTGTAGGCTTGGAAAGTGAACTTCCCGTTGAACTCAATGTTTTTTTCATCGACAGTAAAACCTACCGCTTTTACTTCTTCAACATAGGCTCTTACTTGATCCTCGGTAGCATCCTCATATACGATGGTGAAAATAGTATCCATATCACCGACAATCGTATAATCAAAGTTCGGTTCGGGGATTTTTGTTGCAAGACCTTTTTTAGGCCATTTGTCGCTCGGGGTTTTGTTTTCGGAGTTTTCTTTTTCAGAACCTCCGTTATTGTTCACCGTATCGTTGTTATCGGCGGTGTCACCGTTTCCGCTGTTATCGGTATTATCCGTCTGCTCCTGATTGGATGTGCTTGGATTATCGCTGCCGGACGGTGATTCATCGTTGCCGCAGGCCGCAAGAGAGAAGACCAGCATCATCACGAGGAGCAAGGCAAGTATTTTCTTCATCTTGTCATCCTCCAATCCTTACTTGAACAAATCCATAAAACTTGTTTTCTTCTTGGGTTCGGGCTTTACATAATCAAACCCGCCGTAGGGTTCACGGATACAGAAGCCGATGGTAGCAAAGTCGGGATCGCCCTCGAAGCAATGCTCGGTATCCACGTTGTAGACCACGCCGTCGATACGCTTGAAAAGCTGCTCAATGATCGGATACTGACCTGCCTGACGGAAGCCGTTCTGCAGAAGTATCTGACGGTACTGCTCCACGGCTCTTTGCGCCGCCTGCGGGTTATTCTTGAACTCTACGCCGATACTGTAGGTATTTTCCTCATAGCATTCGATGTAGCGCAACTGTCCTCCGCAGTTCCATTTTGGATATTGCGGGAGCTTTTCATCCCATTCTGCCATCACGGCGGCGTTGCGGTCGGCCTGTGCCTGTTCCTCGGCAATAGCGGCGGGGAGCTTGGTGCCGCAGTCCTGGCAGAACTTGGTGCCGATGGCGTTCTGCTTGCCGCAGTTCAGGCAGACAGCGCCTTGTGCCACCGTCTGTTCGGGGAGCTTGGTGCCGCATTCGGGGCAGAATTTCTTATCTGCCGTGGTGGGTTTGTTACAGTTCGGGCAGACCTTCATGTTCTTGGCCGCCTCGGTAGCGTAGCCCTGCACCGAGCGCTCCAGATTTGCCATTGCGCCCTCCAGACCGGACGAGCGAGCTACCTGCTGCTCGGTGTTCTGTGCCGCCTGATCGATGGCGTTTGCCGCCTTGTTTGTCAGATCGGTCACGGTCGGCTCAATGGCTTTTCCGATGGCCTTGCCCACGGCGTCGCTGACACCGCGTCTGATCGCTCTTTCTAAAAAGCCCATAAAGTATCCTCCTTTTCAATGGATAAATTTTTCATCGTTTGGGGTG
>JAFXGK010000023.1 GCA_017513245.1 Clostridia bacterium | reverse complement strand
TTTGGGACCAGGAGGCACGGAGTTCGAGTCTCCGCACTTCGACCAAAACAAAAAGAACCAACCGAGGGGTTGGTTCTTTTAGTTTAGTTGAGTTTAAAGGAGACGAGAAACGACCTCCAAACACTGCGAGCGAAGCGAGCAAAGGGTTTGGGAGAACAGTCCGGTGGACTGTTCGATAGCCGGAGAGGAGAGTCTCCGCACTTCGACCAAAAAAAGGAAGTCCGTTATCGCGGACTTCCTTTTTTATTGGTTTTCTTAATCAGCAATAGTCGTCGATGCTATCGTTACCGGTCCATTCAAGCCCTTGGGCTAAAGTGAATCGCTTTTTTGCACCGTCTTCAGTAAAAAATGTTCCAAGACTGGCATGCAAATAAAAACCATTTTCAAACGTCACTTCAACTAAACCAAATGGTTTTAGGGAACCTGAATTAAATGTGATAGCAAAAATTGTGCTATCGGCGTTTAATACATATTGAACGATTTTTGCTTCTCCGTATTGATTTTTAAAAAACACTTTTTCTTCTTCTAAATTTCCCAGATAATCGTTCATTGGATTTTGTGATATCGTGGTTGGGCAACAGGTGAAAATTGTAGGTGTTCGCCATTCTTTTTGTTTCGCTGTTGGCGTTAAAGAGTCGGTAATGTTGGATTGGAGATTATCCTCAAAAACATTTGGTTCCTTTACTAATGTATGCGTTGTATATGAGGACCGCGGTTGAAAAATCCAGTTGCCTATTTTGGCGTTTGTTCTAGATGCTTTTGGTTTTGATTCCAACCATGCTCTTGTGTTCTCGAGGCAGTTTTTAGCCTCTTCCTCTGTTACACGTCTCATCCAACTGACTTCAGAACTATTCAGAAGGCCACGATATGCTTGAGGATTTTTTAAAAAATCGAATATGCTTACTCCAATTCGATATTCAATTCTTTTGCGCGTGGTTTCATTCAAAACAACATTTTCTAATCGTGTTAACCAGCGTAAATTATTTGGGCGGTTATTCTGCCTATTCGTATCAATATGATCAACAATATGTTCCTTCGTTGGAGGATCACCTAAAAAAGCCATTGCAACAATTCTGTGCACGCGTTCTGACGCAATTTCAAGATAACCGGTTTTTACATTTACCTTACCGAATGTCCATTCATTATCAAGTTTTCGAACTCGACAAGTTGGTCTGGCTTTTCTCATTACCGCACCATTATCCCTAACTAAATATTCCTCACCTTTGTATGTGCAACACTTTTCCTCTTTATACTCGTTAATATCGATCATTCCGAAAACCTTTCTCAATCATTATAAAGAATATAGTCAATGCTAACACCGAAGAATTTCGAGAGCTGTTTTAATGTAGCACAATCTGGTTCGTGTTCGCCTCTTTCGTAGCGGGCATAGTTGTTAGCGGAGCAACCGATTGCTCTTGCCACCTCTTGTTGGGTGACTCCTTTTTGCAAACGCAATTCTTTAAGCCTCATCGTCATCCTCCCAATCGAGAACGTCACAAAGCATATCATAAGCGACCGCTTTTTTACCTTGTTTCTTTGATGAATACTCGCCCCACCAATAATTTTCCTGACCGTCAACATGGCACTCGCAACGCCAAACAGGGTTTCCGTCACTGTCATAATTTTCGGCAAAAATATATCTCGGCTCGCCAATATAGCCTTTTTGATAAAGTTCTTGAAGCTGATTGATAGCACGATCAATTTCGGGTTCTCCTACTTCATCAATCCAATCGTATAAGAGGTCATTTTCTTCAAGATATTCGTATGCCTGTTTTGCAACCGCCATCCTCGCTTCCGCTTTTGTTTTTCCTTTCGCCCAAAACCCATTTATGAGAGGGGGAAGCCCTAGTTCGCATTCGAACTCTCCATGATAAATTCTGGTGCCGTTTAGCGCACTCCACAACCCCAATGGCTCTGTGCGGAACACATATACTGGGATTCTACGATGCTTTTTTTGATACCATTGTTGAAGCAAAACAACATAATTTTCTTCTTCGTCAAATCCGTTTTCTAAATAATAATCGGGTTCCAACATTAAATCAACAACCGTAATCAGCGCATCAATATTCCAATTTGAGTCAAGTGCAACTGCACCAATAATGGCTTCAAACAAATCTTCCTGTACTGAATCGCGCTCATGAACATTTTGCTCTATATCGCTTTTGCCCATAATCAGTTCGTATTGAAACCCGAAAATTCGGATTCTACTTGCCAACATTTCGCGACAAACAAGTTTTTTCTTTATTTCGGTAAGTTTTCCTTCGCTGTGTTCGGAAATGAATTCATTCCAATCTTCGTGCGAATCGTAATCCTCGCACTCATTTGCAAAGAACCCGTATTTTTCGGCAAGTTTTTTAACAATGATAAAATCCAGCGCCTTATCTCCGATAAATTCTAATACCTCGTTATTTTCGCCTCCGTTCTCTTTTGAATACGAGCGTCTTACAAACGCTTGTTGCAACAAATCGGGATTTTTAAAACGGTATCCGATTTGCTCTTGAATCCTTTTTAGCATTTCGTTGTTCATAATAAAAACAACCTCCTTATAGTTTTCTATAAGAAGGCATAAAGATAGCCCGAAAAAGCCCACGTATTCCGTGCGCTCCATTCGGGCACAAGTATATAAAATGCGTTACATAAATCATTCGTGTTTGAACAAAACCACTTGCATAGTTAAATGCAAACACACCTGTTTTATGTCCGGCCGTTTAGATACTCATACGCCTTCTTGGTTTCATTATAACGAAAGAACAGTCCTATGTCAACATATTCACTCTACCCGTTTTGGGTAGAGTGAATATTTGAAAAAATGATAACTTACTTTTTATTTTTTGCAATAGATTTTGATGGCTTCGGCAACGAATTCCGCAGTGCCTTCACCGTGGCTGTCGATATTATTTTTGAACCGCTCGTCGCAGACGTACATCTGTCCGAGGCCTGCAAGGATGTCATCGGTGCAGTGATAAAAATTCGCCGTGATGTAGTCCTGCAGTTTCTTCACGAGCCGTTGCGCCATTTCACTGTCGGCGCTCTCGCCGCATTTCTTACACTCGGCAAACTCGGCAAAGACACCGTTCATTCCGATGAGAACGTCATTCCATTTGTCTTTGGAGTATCCGGCCGTCTTTGCTTGGCTCTCTTTGTAGGCGTCCGTACCGCCCCAACGCTGCTTTGCTTCGTCCTCGTACTGCTGACGGGCAGTTTCGTATTCGCTGTTGTCAAATGCACTCATTGTGATCTCTCCTTTTTCTGCTTGTTCCAGAGCTGCTATCAGCCGTGTGAGCCGATCTTTCTTCAGTGTCAAGAGCCGCTTTTGCTCTGCAAGCGCTTTTTGTTTATCGTAGTTCGGCGAGGCGAGGATCTCGGCAATGCTTTTTAGCGGAAAATCAAGTTCACGGTAAAACAAGATCTCCTGCATCCGTTCAAGAGAATTTTCATCGTAAAACCGATAGCCATTTTGCTTATCTACAAAACTTGGCTTCAGCAAACCGATTTCATCGTAGTAATGCAGTGTGCGCACGCTGACACCGGTGAGAAGGCTAAATTCTTTGATCTGTAGTTTCATATCTTCACCTCGGCTATGAGTATACACTATAACGTTACGTCAGAGTCAATACTATTTTACACTGTTTTTTGCAAAAGGTAAAGGGCGCGGCATCGGGCCGCACCCACAGATAAACAAAGCCGATGAGGAATCGTAAGATTTCTCATCGGCTTTTCTCATAGTTATAATTATTTACAGTCCTTACAAGAGTATTCGGGGACGGTGCGCTCGTTTATGACCGATTCATAGAGCCGCCATCCGCCTGCAAGGTTATAGCAATCATAGCCGTTGCCCGAAAGAATACGGCAGGCGAGGTAAGAACGAAGTCCCGAATGACAATGAACGTAGATGGGTCTATCCTTTGGGATTTCATTTATTCTTTGACGCAGGGAGTCCAGCGGAATATTGACAAAGCCGTCGATCTTGCCCTGCATCACCTCAAACGGTGTACGGGTGTCGAGTAGGAACACACTGCCGTCACGGGGAAGGTTTTCCACGTCGTGCCAGAAGAACTGCTTGAGCTTTCTGCTGACGATATTTTCGGCAACAAAACCTAACATATTGACGGGGTCTTTTGCACTGCCGAAAGGCGGCGCATAGCACATCTCAAGGGTGGTAAGGTCGGTGATCTTCGCGCCGAAACGGATGGCGGTGGCAAGCACGTCCATGCGCTTGTCCACGCCGTCAAAGCCGACGATCTGCGCGCCGATAATTTTGAGCGTCCTCTTATCCCACAGCGCTTTTATTGACATCTGTGCCGCACCCGGATAATAGGTGGCGTGGGATGCCGAATAGGTATAGGTCTTATCGTAATCAATGCCTGCCGCCGCGGCCGCCTTTTCGTTAAGGCCCGTGGTGGCAACGGTCATATCAAAGAGTTTAAGCACGGCAGAGCCCTGCGTGCCGGTATAAACGCTCTCGTATCCTGCGATATTGTCGGCGGCAATTCTGCCCTGCTTATTGGCAGGCCCTGCAAGCGGAATAAAGGCAGGCTTCTTTGCGATGAAATCTTCCACCTCTACCGCATCGCCCACGGCGTAAATGTTCGGAAGGTTGGTCTGCATTTTGTTGTTGACAATAATGCTTCCGCGTGGATTGAGTTCTATTCCGCAGTCCTTTGCGATAGCGGTTTCGGGACGGACGCCCACCGACAGTATGATCATATCGGCGGTGATCTCACCGTTTTGCAAAATGACGGTGTTGCCGCTTATCGCCTTTACGCCGTTATTCAGGTGCAGATAGATACCTTTGGATTTGATATAGCGGTGAACGTCTGCCGCCATATCGAAATCGAGGGGTGCTATCAGATGGTCGGCAAGCTCGACGACAGCAACCTTTAGCCCTGCTTCGGCTAAATTCTCCGCCATCTCAACGCCGATATATCCGCCGCCGATGACCACAGCCGAGCGCGGTTTTGCGGTATTGATATAATTCTTGATTTTTAAGGTGTCGGGAATGTTGCGAAGGGTGAAAACGTTGCTGCTGTCAGCGCCCTCGATGTTTGGCCGTATGGGTTCTGCACCCATAGACAAAATGAGGTTATCGTAGCTTTCTTCATAGGTTTCGCCCGTGCGAAGATTTTTAACGGTGACGGTTTTGGTATCAGGGCTTATCTTAACTGCCTCATTGAGTACTCTCACATCAATATTAAAACGCGCCTTAAAGCTTTGGGGCGTTTGGAGAGTCAAGTCCCCGCGGTCGGTGATAACACCGCCGATATAATAGGGCAGACCGCAGTTGGCGAAGGACACGTATTCGCCACGCTCCAAAATAATGATATCGGCTTTTTCATCCAGTCTGCGAAGTCGCGCCGCAGCCGTTGCGCCGCCTGCAACACCGCCTATAATGATGGTTTTCATCCTTTTCACCTCGTTACAATGATTTTTATATAAATATTATACCATTTTCCTTGGCTTTTCTCAATCCTGTTTTTCTTTGTTTAATGCTGTCCAAATTTTGTACAGCATTTTAAATCCAACGTAGCGTAGGTTGAGATTTTGCCGGTTATCCATTATACTTAAATCGAAGGAGCGTTGTTATGGATACTTATATTACAGGTGCAGTGATTAAACGACTGCGTGAAAATAAAAACTTAACGCAAAGCGAGCTTGCAGAGATGATCGGTGTGAGCAGCAAGGCTGTTTCAAAATGGGAGACGGGAAAAGGGCTTCCTGACATATCTCTCATCGAGCCTTTAAGCACGGCTCTCGGCGTTTCGGTTATGGAACTTATGTCGGGAGATACGGTTATCAATAAAAATGTTTCTTCCAACATTTTGCGGTCAAAATTTTACGTGTGTCCTGTGTGCGGCAATGTAATTCGTGCCATGGGTGATGCAGTGATCAGTTGTTGCGGTATTAAACTGCCGCCGCTCGAGGCAGAGGACATTGACAAGGCACACGAAATTAACATAGAAAAGGTCGAGGACGAGCATTTTATTACTGTGAAACACGATATGACAAAAAGCCATTTTATTTCGTTTATTGCCTACCTTACTTCGGATAGAGTTCAATTTGTAAAGTTCTATCCCGAAGGCAACGCCGAGACAAGATTTCAGTTTCGCGGCAGCGGATATTTGTATATTTACTGCAATAAACACGGACTGATGAAAGCAAAAATATGACTTGACTTTTAGCAGATTCCAAGGCAACATACACACAACAAAAAAACTCCCCGAGTGCGGCAGATGCCGTATTCGGGGAGTATCTTTTTGACCACGGTTTATTCTGCTACCACGCACCGTCTACTTTACGATTTCATACGGCCAGTCAATTATGCCGCCAAATTCTTTTACATTCGTGTAGCCGAGCTTTACGAGCTCCTCGGATGCGATTTTGCTGCGTCTGCCGCTGCGGCAGTAAACGAGGATAAGCGCATTCTTGTCGGGCAGTTCCTTTTCGGCTCTTGCCGCGATTTCATACTCGGGAATCAGGATAGCGCCCTTTATATGGCCGCTCGAAAACTCTTCCTCGGTGCGCGCATCAAGGAGGAAATAATCGGCCTCGGTATCCATTATTTCTTTGGCTTCTTTGGCCGTTATCTGCTCGTATGACGGCGCGGTGTCGCCGCCGCAAGCGCAAAGACCGAATGCTGATAGTGAAATTAAAAGCACAATTACCAATCCTTTTAAATTTTTCATATTATTTATACCTGCTTGCCCTCAACGAAGGTCTTGTACACCAGCGTAAAATATTCTTTCCACGCGGACGTGTCGGAAAAAGTCGGAGCCAATAGGTCTGCTATGCTGCGGTAATACCAGAAATGCTCTTGCGGGTCTTTGCAGTTAAAGCGTTGCCATAAAGCTTCACCCAAAACTGCGTAATCGCGGCTGAGTGAGCGTATGTTTGAAAGCTTGTCGGCCAGCACGATGGTCATGCTGTCGGCGTCCATTTTTGCAATAAGGTCAAGCGTTTCCTGCTTGCGAATCTTCCACGTGTCGGCAGCGGGTTTATCCTCGCGCTTGTCCTCGCTGTCGGCCGCAACCAGCTCGCGCACGCGCTTGCCGAAAAGTGTTTCAATTTCATCGAGCGATACGCCGCAATCTTCAACTACGTCGTGCAAAACCGCAGCCATAAGTACGTTTTGGTCATTGGTTACGGTGGCGGCAATTGCCAGCGCTTCAAGCGGATGGGCAATGTACGGCGTGTCGGAGCCTTTTCGGGTTTGTCCTTCGTGCTTTTCGGCGGCGAAGGCGATGGCTTTTGTTAGTTTTTCCATATCAAGACCTCCCAAATAAATTATTCATATAAAAAATCCGTGTTGGTTTTTAGGGGGAAGGATATTAGCGTATCGCCGTCCTCTCGGCCTGCGAGAGCAACTTTGGTTACGCGAGAATTTTTTTGGGTTTTATAATAGTATACCGCTGTTTTCTGGTCTATACAAGAGGTATAAATCGAGGTGACGAGTTTTTCATTTTTAAGGCGAAGTGCACCCTGCGGCACCTCGACGGCGCCTAAAACGTTAAAGAATTCCGCCACCTGCTCATCGCGGCCGTCGGGAAGGATTGCCGCCGAGTTTAAAAATGCCGCGCGTACAAAACGCGAGCGCGACGAATAGTCGCCGGGAAGTCCTACTGCGCCGGTGCCGCGGCTGTCGACAACACCGTCAGGCTCGGTGTGCGATAGGTGGGAAAAGCCTTTAAGGTAGGCGGTCGCCCTCGGAAACGGCGGCTCGTTTGTAAGCACGGCGGCGGTGTTTTCGTATATAAAAAGCCCGTCCCGACGCGACTCCAAAACGATGCTTTTATCCCTGTCGGCTATCATCCAGTGAAGGCTTGCGGCAGGAAGTTCGGGCGAAAATGCTTCACCGTGGATAACGGTGTTTTCCAGTGCCTGCCGAGCGTTATCAACGTCGCTGCAGCTGCCCAAAATATAGGGTATAAGCTCGAACGTGGCGATATTTTTCTTTCCGTTTTCAGGCTGCGGAAAATACGCGCTTTTCGGAAAATTAAGTCCTGCAACGGCAAGTCCTTTTTCGTTTACGGCATCGTAAAAAAGAGGGTAGCCGTCTCTCACCGTTGCCATACCGATTATCGCAAAGTGTGTATCGCACGGTTCGGCGTAGCCGAAATTGAACCGAAAATTTCTCGGTGCTATGGTAACGGTCTCACCAAACGAAATCTCATAGTCGAGCGTTCGACCGAAAAGACCCTGCTCGCTCTGTATCGCAGTGCACATATTAATACCTTCCTTTAGCGGGTTTTAAAAGTATTTTCACCCGTTTGTAAGCGTCCTATGCAAGCGAATAAAGCTCTCCGGTTTCGCGGTTTCGGTATTCGTGTTTTTCGTAGTAGCCGATGAGTGCGCCGCGGTCGTCACGGAGAGCAATCATATAAACGTCCTTGTTTTCTTTATCGTTTCGTGAGGTGTAAACCTTGTTGTGCTCGCAGTCTGCCGAAAACCAAGCGACAACCTTCTTTATCTGCTCTCGCGAGGCTTCGCCGTGACAGTTCATAATGCTTTTGCCGGTTATATCAACGTGATATCTTTTCTTTGCGGCGGCGTTCATATAAACCACGGTGTGGGCGGTGTCGCACACAACTACGGGTGCCTCGTCGGCGTCTATTATTGCCTTAAAAAACGGTGTTAACATGGCGCCTCTCCTTTACTGCTGTGCCACAACGGCATAGAAAATGAGCGGGCGGTCACCGAAGTTTCGAAGCGAGTGGCTCTCGCCCTTTTTGCAGTAGTGGCAGTCGCCGGCCGATAGGGGAGTGGTTTCTCCCTCGTGCAGAACCTCACCCTCGCCCTCGAGAATAAAGATTATCTCGCTCGAGGTATCGTGGCAGTGAAGCCCTATGGTGCAGCCGTGGTCTAAGCGACCCTTTAAAATTTTATTAAGCCCGTCGTTAAAAATATCAGCGCGGAAGACGCCTTCGCCGCCGTTAAAGTTAGGCAGCTCGCTATACGTTGCGTTTTTGAAATCAATAGTCATAATAACACTCCTTTTAAGACTGTTGCTTTTTTTGCATTCGCTTCCAGTTTATGAAGCTATAGGTGTCGTTCGCGAGGAACACGATAAAGCAGATTATCATCGAAAGATATGAAATATCCTCAATAGTTGCCAGCGTCCACAGTACCAGTAAAACCATATCATTAAGCGCGTAAACCAAGGCAAAATACGGGCTGCGCTTATAGGTAAGATACGCGGCAAGAAAACTGGTTGTAACAGAGATGGTGGAGGGTAGTATGTTGGCGGTGCCGAGGTAGTAAAGAATAAAGGCGAAAACTACCGTAACCACTACGGATACCAGCAAAATTACGGCCACCTCGCGGGGTTTTATACTGCCTACCTTTACCTGGATTTTTTTGCCTTTATAGGGGTTTCTGAGCCATGCTATTAAGGCCCATACCGACATCGGCGTCGACATACCGAGGTAGGTTATCATTTCGCCGTAGTAGGCGTAAGAATATGAAATTATACCGTAAAGGGTGCTGAAAATTATAATCAGCAGCGGCCCCATGGGATTGCCCTTGGCGGAGAAAATAATGGCCGACGCACCGATAAGCGATGCCGCGAGGGAAAGATAACCTTGTCCGCCAAAGAGAAAAAATGAAACCGTAATCAATGTAACAGACCCGAAGAAAAGGCAGGTTTCAAACAGCGTAAAATAACCTTTTTTCATAAAAAACTCCTTTAAAAAAGCATCCGCCGATGCATCTTCAAAGACCTAACGATGCACAGACGAATGCCTAAAACATTCACTACCCGGTGGCAGTATTATTACTTTTTAGGTATTATACAACGCCTGCGCAAATTTTTCAAGTGAGATCCTTCTTCATCCAAACGTGGGGAGCGTGCTGCTCGTATTCAATATCGCTCGAAACGATATATCCGAGTCGCGAATAAAAGTCCTTAGCCTGCAACTGTGAATGAAGCCAAAGGCTGTGAGCGCCGTTATTTTTTGCCGCTTTTTCGGCCGCGGCCAAAAGTGTGCTGCCAAGCCCCTGCGAGCGGTATTCGCGCAGTACGCAAAGACGGCCTAAAATATATTTTTCGGGCGTTTCTCCCGGAAAAATTCTGCAGGTTGCAATCGGCTTTTCGCCGTCGAACATTAAAAGGTGGGACGCTACCGAATCGGTATCGTCTACCTCGTCGCAAAAGCCTTGTTCATCTACAAAAACCGTAATACGCACGTCGAGTGCGCCGTCGGGCAAATAATTAAAAACCTTAATATCCATATTTTTCTCCCAAAATCAGTGTTTTTCGGTCATCTGCATAAAATATCCCGCAACCCTTTCGGGCGGAGTTTTCATACCCTCGCGCATCCACCAACGAACGGTGTCCGAAAAGCTGCCGACGAGGTGATTAAGCAGAAAATCTTTTGGCACGTTTATATGAAAACTATCGATATGCAGCTCGAAAATCGCGCGCAGGTGGCGTTTAAAATACCCCATAAAAAGGTCACTGCTGTCGCTTATCAGCACGCCGATGTCCTTTTTGCTGTCGCGTATGTGCCACAAAATATGCGAAAGCTTTCCCTCAAGGTCGTTATCGTTCCCCGAAAAAGGGCAGGAGTCGTGCTCGAAGATGTGGCAAAAAAGCTCTTCGCAAAGGGCGTCAAGCAATAAATCCTTGGTTTCGAAATGCGAATAAAAGGTGGTTCGGCCGACATCGGCCTCGTCGATAATATCCTGAACGGTTATATGGTCGTAACGCTTGCGCTCAAGCAGTGAGCAAAAGGCATCGAAAATTGCCCGTCTGGTTCTTTTTTGACGTCTGTCCATTTAGGTCCTCCCGAACAAATTACCTTCTTTGTTCACTAACGAACAAAGAAGGGTTATTGCACGTTGAAAAGATTTTTTTCTTAGCATACAATAATTACAGAACAAAATGTTCTTTAACGAATATATAGTATTATAAAATGCGTAAAAAGTCAACAGGAGGCAGCATGAAAAACCAAAAAAACATTCTCATAGCCTTTATACTTAATCTAACCTTTGCAGTAATCGAAATCGCAGGCGGCATACTGACCGGCAGTATTGCAATAGCCTCCGACGCGGTGCACGACCTCGGCGATTCGCTCAGTATCGGTGTGTCGTATATATTTGAGCGAAAGAGTCGCCGCAACCCCGACGATAAATATACCTACGGCTATGCCCGTTATTCGGTGCTGGGCGGCGGAGTTACGCTTTTGGTTTTATTCCTCGGCTCCATAGTGGTAATATACCGCGCCATAATGCGGTTTTTCCATCCCGAGATTATTGATTACAGCGGAATGATGGTTTTTGCCGTCATTGGACTTTTGGTAAACCTTTTAGCCGCAATTGTAACCTCACACGGTAAAACGGTAGGACAGAGAGCCGTAAATCTGCATATGCTCGAGGATGTGCTCGGATGGGCCGTTGTGCTTATCGGCGCCGTCGTTATGCGCTTTACCGATTGGGCATTTTTAGACCCCGCAATGTCGATAGCCGTAGCGGTTTTCATACTGATAAACGCTATTAAAGGGATGAAAGAAATACTCGATATCTTCTTGGAAAGAACTCCGAACGGTATAAACGTAGACGAAATTAAGCGCCGTCTTTGCGAAATAGACGGGGTGGATTCGGCGCATCATATTCACGTGCGCAGCCTTGACGGCAACGTAAATTACGCTACTATGCATATAGTGCATTCGGGCGCCGCAGCCGAAATAAAACGCCTGGTACGAGAGGAACTTTCCGAGCACGGAATACTTCACGCAACCCTCGAACTTGAAGAGGTTGGTGAAGTGTGCGATGAATTTTGTTGCCGCCTGCCGAAAGCAGAACACGCCTGCCGTCATCACCATCATCACTAAAAAAACAGGGCTTCAAGCAGAAGCCCTGTTTTTTTAAAGCATATTAAGAATGTCCTGCTTGGCACGCAGTCCGAGCGACTGGTTAGTGACCTGACCGCCCTTGATAACAAAGAGAGCAGGGATGGAGTTAATGCCGAACTGCATTGCGAGCGCAGGGTCCTTGTCAACGTCAACCTTGCAGATTTTAACGTCGGGTCTTAGGGCTGCAACCTCCTCTAAAATCGGAGAAAGCATCTGGCAGGGGCCGCACCAATCGGCATAAAAATCAAGCAGAACGGTCTGCTCACTCTTAAGTACTTCCGTTTCGAAATTAGCGCTGTTTACATAGTTCATATTTTTGTCCTCCTATTTGTTTTCAAAACTTGCGGCAACGCAAAGCTCGCCGTCTTTATTAATAAGTTTTACAAAATATCCGTTTTCGATTTCTCCGCGGCAAACGGTAAGCGTATCGTCCGGATATGCGGCTTTTTTATAAAGTATGCTCATATCCGAAAAGGAAAATTCTCCGGGCAGCGCATCGAGCAGCATTTCGGCGCTTTTCTGGTTGTTCAGGTGGTTGTTTGTGTCTGTATGACTGCTACAGACGCGTACGGTATAAAGCTCTTCCGCATCGGAAATGGTGGGTTTTTTATAGTTGAAAAAATCGTCGCCGAAATCACAGCTTTCGTAGTGGGCGGCCATATCCTCGGGAATGCGGACGGGTCGCATACGGTTTCCGTCGAATAAAAACCAAGCGGCAACCGATTTTGCACAAATCTCTCCGTTTTGTTCGATTATTGTGCCACGGTCGGAAACGACCCCCTTCATATCGCGAACGGCGGTCTTAACCGTAATTTCACGTGCAGGGTGGGGAAGACGGTCGATATGCAGATTTATACCCTGCAAAAGCCAGGCCATATTAAGCTCACGCATTTTATAAAGGCCGTAGCCGCAATGCTCCGAATTGCGGATTGCGACGTCCTGTATAACGTCCAGCAGAGCCGACGGCTTTACCGATTCGAAATCTTTATAATCGCCGTAGCGCAGCGTATAGTTTTGGGTGAACATAGCAATATCGCTCCTTTGGTACCATAATAACACAGCAGAATAAAAAAATCAAAAACATATTGTTAACATTGACTTTTTAATTCCAAGGGTTTATCATAAAAATGCAGTAGGTGTGCACGGCGCACCAAAGTACAAACGAAAAGGGGTACATAAAAATGAAAAAGATTTTTGCTGTTATGCTGGCAGTGCTTATGATGGCATCGCTTCTTTGCGCCTGCGGCGAGAAAACCTTTAAATGCGACTGTTGCGGTGAAAACAAGAAGTCGAAGGAACATAAGATTGAACTTTTCGACGTCGAAATGGTCGTTTGTGAGGACTGCCGCGAAGAAATCGAAGAGGGCATGGACGAACTTGGCGATTTGGATATCGACCTCGACGATCTTTTTAAGTAAAAAGCAAAAAAGACTGTGGATTTTTCCACAGTCTTTTTTTATTTTTCGGGTACTGCCTCGGCCCTTGATACTACGTAGGAACTGAGCGAAATTGCGCAGTCAAGCGCGTGGTTTATATCGCCGTCGACAGCATAAGATGATAAAAACGCGGCCGAAAAGCTGTCGCCTGCGCCAACGGTGGATACCACGCGTGCGGCCTTTGCAGGGGAGAAATAGGAGCGTTTTTCTCGTGTGTCGAATACAAACGCACCGTCGCTGTCGAGGGTTATAATTATCAGCCTTAAATTGCAAAAAGCGGCCGAAAGAGCCCTCGCTGCGGTAGCGGGTGCAAAAATTTCTTTTCCCAAAAGCAAAGAGCAGGCCTCGGCTAACTCCTCGCGGCTGATTTTAAGTATCGTGGCGCTGTTTGCACAAAGCAAAATACTCTCGCGATTATAAAAGGGTTTTCGAAGGTTTATATCACAGAAAATATGCGAAAAACAGTGCTTTGAAAGTATATCCTTAATGACCGTTACGTTTTGCTCACTGCGCTGAATAAGCGTGCCGAAGCAGAGTGCGTCAAAATCGCCCGTAACGCCGTCACACGACAGATAATCGTAGGCCGTATCGGTCTGCAAATCATAGTTTGGTATACCGTGACTATCAAGCGTGACAAGGCATTTGCCGGTAGCCTTATCGGGTACGGTTTGAACAAGGTCACACCGAACACCAAAGCGCTCGAGTGCCTCTTTTGCGGGAGCTGCAAGCTCGTCGCCGCCGACTGCCGATAAAAGATAACTTTCGTTACCGAGTAAGGCCATATGCGCCGCAAAATTAAGCGGAGCGCCGCCAATGTGCTTTTCGTCTGCGTATACGTCCCAAATGATTTCACCTAAAGCTAAAACCTTCATATTTCCTCCTTAAAGCGCATAGAAAATCGGGTTGCGGTCCTTAAAATAGCAGGCCTGTGTTATGCCGTTTTGCAGCAGCATATCGCGCGCTTCCTTAAGTCCGTTGCCGAGTGTATCGGCCACGTGGGCATCCGAACCGAGGGTTATAAGGCTGCCGCCCATACTCTTATAAAGTGCTGCGATATCCATCGAAGGCAGGGTGTCGTTGAGCGTTTTTCCAATCTCGGAGGTATTGATTTCCAGCGCGATTTTGCGGTCAATTATAACGCTCAAAATGCGCTTTATCTGCGGCATATACTTTTCAAAACTAATCGCTCTGTTGTATTTGCCGCTGATATATCTTATGGGCAGGGTTAAATGCGCAAGAATATCAAAATCCGCTTTTTTCGCAATAAATTCTAAAGCGTTAAAATAAGCGTTTAGGTATTCGTCTATCGCGTCCTGCGAGAAACCGGAAAAGTCAATCTGTGTGTGCGGTGTATGCTTGCCGAACGCGTCCTTCATAACGTGAACAGAACCAATAACCGAATCATAAGGCAGTGCGGCGGCTACCTGCTGCGTGCCCTCGAAAAAATCGTGAGCATCGCCGATTTCTATAGAGCTCATAATATAAAGACTGTCGCCGTATTCCTTTTTCATATCGTCATAGACGCGGTGGTTTCTTTTTGCGTCTTCGAGCATTTTGTTAAGCGGCGTAATATGAGGGTCGCAATGATCGCTGAATGCAATGCCCGAAAGCCCGTTTTTTATTGCCGTTTCGCACATTTTTTCCGGTGTGCTTTCAGCGTCGTGCGAAAGGTTTGAATGAAGATGCATATCGTATAGCAAGGGTATCACTCCAATCTGTATTTATAATACTCTTGCTACGGGCGAAAAGCAATAAAAAAATGCGGTACAGAAGGCTCTGCACCGCATTTTTTAGTCTTTTTTGGTTGTGTAAACGATAACGCCGTAGGGAGCGATTGTGTCGCAAAGCGTATCATCTGCTGCAAATTCCTTATCGGCAGGAATTATGGTCGCGCTCTCGTCGCGAACGAGTGTATCGGGGTCGTAGTTGTGGCGATAGAAGGTTTTTTCGATGGCCTTATCGAAGCAGAGGGTAAAGTCGTCGCTCTTTGCCTTGTGGTTTACGACGATAACCGTAATGTCGCCCTCGGGTGATACCGCCATAGTGGTGTGAACAGCGTTTTCACCCTCGCCCTCATATATCGCGCTGTGTGCGTCAACGTAGCGGGAAACAAGGGTAAATGCGTAATATGCCTTGTGCGGAACGTAGGAACGCGTGAGCACCGGCATAAGACCGCAGCGGTGGTCACCGTCGACAAACGAGTCGGCATTGTTTGAGTGGTTGTTGGGCCACTGCTGGTCAAACAGCGTCCAAAGCAGCGAAAAACGAACGCCGCAGTTCATAAATGCAACGGCCGCGTCGACAAGCTCTGCACCCATCTCGTGGTGTCCGTTATCACGGTCGTAGGTGATGTTGTATTCATCGTAGCAGAAGGCCTTATCGGGGCGCTCGCCGGGAATAAAATCAAGCGCGGTATTGGCCCACATACACCAGTCCTTGTAAGGCTCGGTTACGCCGCCTGCAGTGGAATTGTGGAACCAGCCGTCGTATTCGTTTTCGAAATAAGCGTTTTCGATAATATTCTTCTTTTCTTCGCCCTCAAGCAGAACCATACTGTCGATAAAGCAGTAGCCGGGTCGACGTCGGTCCTCGGGATTGGTAACGCAGGCAGTCTTTCCGTCGAGTTCTTTAGGGGATTTAAGCGCGCAGAAAATACCGAAAACACCGTCGCCGCCGTCACCCGAATTGAACTTAACCGAAATCTTTTTATAGTCCTCGGATAAATCGGACGGGGTAATCTGAACGGTGCTGCCGGGAATTTTGGCTGCCAGTCCCGTCGACTGAATGTCACCCGACGGATGATCCTTGCAGACGCCGAAGATATAAGAGCCCTCCTGCTCGGGGAAATCGCTCTTATAAAGCATATCAATAACCGCTTCGTACTCGGTGTTGGGCTTTAGGCTTACGCGTCGGCTCATACGCGAATAGTAAACGGTAAGACAGCAGTAAGTCTTGCCGGTTTTTATGAATTCGGGCTTTGCGGCCGGCACCCACTGATAGTTGTGACTCGAGAAGATATCAACGATATCGGGCTCGGTTTCGGCAAAATGCTTGACCATCGGGCTATACGCGGTACTGCCCTCGTTGGGTCCCATAAGTATTATCTTGTCGCGGCGGCCGTCACGCACGAGTGCCTTGTGTGCGGCGCGCGCTCCGTCTGCCCACAACTCAAAGGGCGTTTGAGCCGGGTCGTTAGGCTTTCCCGAATAACGCTGCGGCTCGGTAAACAGCACGAAAATCTTTACGTTGTCAAAGCCGCGTTTTTCTATAAGCTGATAAACCGTCTCGCTTGCGAAATTGCCGTAATTTTCGAGGCTTTTTTCCCAGTCCCCTTCTACGGTGAAGGGGCTTTTACCGTTCCAGCTGCTGGAGTTTATGTCGCCGGGCGAGCACCAGCCCATATTAAGGGCAACCGTAACGCCTGCGTCCTTCATGCGACCCAGCCAGCGGTAGAATGCCTTCATGGTGTCGTTTTCCCAGTCCCAGGTGTTCGTCTTTTCATCCCAGGCCCACCAACCGTAGAATGTACGGGCGATTTTAAGACGCATTTCCTTAATGCGGCGAGCCTCCTCGATGCATTGTTCCTCGGTATATACTCTGCCGCACTCGTCGGGCATACCGGCATAGCCGTGATAAATGGCGCCGTTGCCCCAGAAATCCTTCTGTACCGGTGCGGTGTTTTTAATTTTAAGTATACTCATAACAAAAACCTCCAAAATTTTTGGTTCCGCTCACAGTATAATCTATAAAAAATATAAAGTAAATACACAAAAAGAACTTTTTGCACAAAACGAAACGAAGAAAATAAAAACCTCCGCCCGAACAGGGTGGAGGTTTTAGGTTTATCGTTGGTCGATGGGGGTGTAGGGAACCTTTTTGATGGCGGCCTTGTAGGCGGGACGCATAATGCGCTTGCAGGAGATAAGCTCCTCCATTCTGTGCGCGCACCAGCCCGTAACTCGGGCAATGGCAAACAGGGGAGTATAAAGGTCTTCGGGGATGCCGAGCATATCGTAAACAAAACCGGAATAAAGGTCGACGTTTGCGCAGATGGGAAGGGTCATATTTTTGCGCTCCATAATAAGTTCCTTGCCGATGCGCTCGATGTTCTCAAGCAGACGAAGTTCTTCGAGTCTGCCGTGCTTTTCGGCGAGCGAGGCTGCGCATTCGCGAATGGATACTGCGCGCGGATCCGAAATGGTGTATACGGCGTGTCCGAGTCCGTAAATCTTGCCCGAACGGTCGCCTGCGGTGCCGTCAAGAAGTTTTCCTAAATACTCGCGGAGCTTGTTTTCGTCCGAATAATCGGGGAGTTCTTCTTTAATGAACTTAACCATTTCCATAACCTTGGCGTTGGCGCCGCCGTGAAGCGGACCTTTAAGCGAGTTTACGGCCGCCGCAATGGCGCTGTAGGTATCGGTTCCGCTTGAGGAAACGGCGCGGCAAACGAAGGCCGAGTTGTTTCCGCCACCGTGCTCTGCGTGCAGGATAAGCATTATATCAAGCAGCTTGGCTTCCTCGTCGGTGTAGGTCTTGTCGGGACGCACCATACGAAGGAAGTTTTCCGAAAGCGAAAGGCTCGATTTCGGGTTGTGAATGTAGAGCGATTTACCGTAAAAACGGTGACGCTTAACGGCGTAAGCGTTGGCAACTATCGAGGGGAAACGGGCGATAAGCTCGATCGACTGACGAAGCAAATTCTCGGGTGATGTATCATCGTCAATCTCGTCGTAGGAGTAAAGTGCCTCAATTCCGCGTGACAGTTGGTTCATAATGTTGCGTGAGGGCGCGCGAAGAAGAACGTCCTCCGTGAAGCTGTCGGGCAGCTTGCGGTTTTTGGATAAGAGGGCGTTGAAGTGCTCGAACTCCTCCTCGGTCGGCAGCTTGCCGAAAAGCAGGAGAAAAGCAACCTCTTCGTATCCGAAGGTGCCCTTTTCGCGATGCTCCTTTATGATATCGTGAACGTTGATTCCGCGGTAATAAAGCTTACCCTCGGTGGGAACGCGCTCACCGTCCTCAAGATAGTAGCCCATAACGCTGCCGATATCGGTAACGCCCACTAAAACACCGGTGCCGTCGTCGTTGCGAAGACCTCTTTTGGTGTTATAGCCCTGGTCTACGGTGTATACATCCTCGATGCCGCGCGAAAGCTTTTTGAACTCTTCTGCAGCGTTCTCGGGAGTAATTATAATCTTTTCGTTCATTTTTTCACCTTCTCGGTTATCTTCTTAAATGCTAATTATACCTCAAAAAGGCAAAAATGGCAAGAAAAATAACAATTTCTGCGGTCTGCACCAATAAAAGCCGAAACTAATTGCTAAAAAGTTGCATTTTTAATAAAAATACTTTAATTTTAAAATAAAATGTGGTATAATGCCGGTTATAGAAATTTGCAAAGAGAGGGACAATGGATGATAACTCTTAAACACAACGGACACGTTTGGAAAAATGGTGTTCCCGTAGCAGCCGAAGGGGTAGTAAACACCCGCGCTGCTCGTAACAAGACCATGGCTTACAAGGTTATGAACGCGCACAATTCCTCGACCGATGAGAATTTAATGCGCATTAAGTTCGACAGCCTTATATCTCACGATATAACCTACGTCGGAATTATACAGACCGCAAGGGGAAGCGGACTTCGTGAATTCCCCGTGCCCTACGTTATGACCAATTGCCACAACAGCCTTTGCGCTGTTGGCGGAACCATCAACGAGGATGACCACGTATTCGGCCTTTCGGCCGCCAAGAAGTACGGCGGTATTTACGTTCCGGCAAACCAGGCGGTTCTTCACCAGTACGCTCGCGAGATGATGAGCGGCTGCGGCAAGATGATTTTAGGCTCTGACAGCCATACCCGTTACGGTGCTCTCGGTACCATGGGCGTAGGCGAGGGCGGCCCCGAAATCGTAAAGCAGCTGCTTTCCAATACATACGATGTTGCCGCACCCGAGGTTGTGCTTGTGTACCTTACCGGCAAGCCGAAGCAGGGTGTAGGCCCCCACGACGTTGCAATCGCTCTCTGCGGAGCCACCTATAAGAACGGCTTCGTTAAGAACAAGGTGCTCGAATTTGCCGGCCCCGGCGTTAAGAATTTGCCTATGGATTACCGTATCGGCATCGACGTTATGACCACCGAAACCGCTTGTCTTTCCTCTATCTGGACCACCGACGAGCGCGTTGAGGAATACCTCACGGCACACGGCCGTCCCGATGAATACAAGGCAATCGCACCCGACGAGGGAGCATACTATGACAGCGTAATCGAAATCGACCTCTCGACGGTTGAATGTATGGCTGCGCTTCCGTTCCATCCCTCTGAGGCTTATACCGTTCGCGAGCTTATAGCGGGCGGAGCCGACCTCCTGCGTGAGGCAGAAAAGCGCGCAGAGGAGCAGTTTGGCGGCAAGGTGCATCTCTCGCTTACCGACAAGGTACAAAACGGCAAGATTATGATTGATCAGGGCGTTATCGCAGGCTGCGCAGGCGGTATGTACGATAACATTGCCGAGGCTGCCGCAATTATGCGTGACCGCTCGGTAGGCAACGGCTATTTCTCGCTGTCGGTTTATCCGCCGTCGGTACCCGTAAACCTGCGCCTTATCAAGGATGGTATCCAGCAGCAACTGCTTGAGTGCGGCGCACTCTTTAAGCCCTGCTTCTGCGGACCCTGCTTCGGTGCAGGCGACGTGCCCTCTAACAACGGTCTTTCCATCCGCCATACAACCCGTAACTTCCCCAACCGTGAAGGCTCCCGTCCGGGCGACGGTCAGCTTTCGGCCGTTATGCTTATGGATGCGCGCAGTATAGCCGCAACCGCAGCAAACGGCGGTGTTCTTACCGCAGCAACCGATATTGAATATACCGCTCCCGAGGAGAAGCCCTTAACCTTCGATGCCGCTCCCTATGAAAAGCGCGTATACTTCGGCTTCGGCAAGGCTGATGCATCGGCTGAGCTTCGTTTCGGACCCAACATTACCGAATGGCCCAAGATTCCGGCACTTCGCGAAAATCTTATGCTGCGTCTTGCCAGCGTAATTCACGACCCCGTAACCACCACCGACGAGCTTATCCCCTCAGGCGAGACCTCGTCCTACCGTTCTAACCCCTTAAAGCTTGCAACCTTTGCGCTTTCCAGACGCGACCCCGAATACGTGGCTCGTACAGCCGATATTCGTGCGGAAGAGCAGAAGCGCGCCGAAGGCACACCCGATGAAAAAACCATCGCAGTGCTCAAGGCTGCAGGTTTCTCCGAAGATGTACTTTCCGATACTACCGTTTGCTCGGCAGTATTCGCAAACAAGCCGGGTGACGGCTCTGCCCGTGAGCAGGCAGCCTCCTGCCAGCGCGTTCTGGGCGGCGGTGCAAACATCTGCTACGAATATGCAACAAAACGTTATCGCTCCAACTGTATTAACTGGGGTATGGTGCCCTTCACCATCGACGAGGGCGTAGAATTTGATTACAAGCCCTTCGATACAGTATTCGTTCCCGGCATCAAGACCGCAATCGAAAACGCTCAAACCGATATTAAGGGCTACGTTATAAGCGACGGCGCCGTGAAAGAAATCACCCTTCACGTTGCGGGTCTTACCGAAAAAGAGCGCGAAATACTGCTTTCCGGCTGCCTTATGAACTGGTATGCCGCACAGAATAAGTAAAGGAGTTTTTTAAAGTGGATAAAATTAAAATGCAGAATCCCATCGTTGAGATGGATGGCGACGAAATGACCAGAATCCTCTGGAAAATGATAAAGGATGAACTCCTTTGCCCCTTCTTAGAGCTTAATACCGAATATTATGACCTTGGTCTTCCTTATCGCGACGAAACCAACGACCAGGTAACTATTGATGCTTCCAATGCTATAAAGAAGCACAAGGTTGGCGTTAAGTGCGCTACCATAACCCCCAATGCACAGCGTGTTGAGGAATATAAGCTTAAGGAAATGTGGAAGAGTCCGAACGGCACCATCCGTGCAATCTTAGATGGTACCGTTTTCCGTGCCCCCATCATTACAAGCCGTATTAAGCCCTATGTCAGCCGCTGGAACAAGCCGATTACTATCGCCCGTCACGCATACGGCGACGTTTATAAGGCAACCGAATTCCGTATTCCCGGCCCCGGTAAGGCAGAACTTCTCTTTACGGGTGAGGACGGCACCGAAATGCGCCAGACTATATATGATTATGAGTGCGCAGGCGTGCTTCAGGGCCAGTATAATAAGGATTCTTCTATCGAATCTTTTGCCCGCGTATGCTTCGAGTATGCGCTTTCCACCAAGCAGGATATGTGGTTTGCCACCAAGGATACAATTTCCAAGCAGTACGACCAGACCTTTAAGTTTATTTTCCAGCGCATCTATGACGAGGAATTTAAGGAAAAGTTCGAGGCCGCAGGCATCGAATATTTCTACACCCTTATTGACGATGCCGTTGCCCGTGTTATCCGCTCTGAGGGCGGCTTCCTTTGGGTTTGCAAGAACTACGACGGCGACGTTATGAGCGATATGGTTTCTACCGCATTCGGCTCGCTTGCTATGATGACCAGCGTTCTCGTCAGCCCCGAGGGCAACTATGAGTACGAGGCCGCACACGGCACCGTTACTCGCCATTATTACCGCTGGCTCAAGGGCGAAAAGCCCTCCTCCAACCCCATTGCAACCATCTTTGCATGGACCGGAGCCCTCCGCAAACGCGGTGAGCTTGACGGCAACGCAGAGCTTATGGCTTTTGCCGATAAGCTTGAGGCCGCCTGCCTCGATACCATTGAATCGGGCGTTATGACCGGTGACCTTGCAGCTCTCGCCGAGGGTGAGACCCGCGTTGTAAACAGCGAAGAGTTTATCGCCGCCATCCGTGCAGAACTTGAGAAAAAATTAGCTTAATCACAAAAAACAACACCTTTGCACGCTATTTGGTAAATTAATGCTAACATTTGGCGCCGCAAAGGTGTTATTATTTACTCGATAAGGGGTGTTTTTTATGAAAATCGAGAATCCTGTACTGCTGCCGAGCCGCATAGGCAGAAGAGATGCGGGCGATCCGTATATCATCCGCGAGGGCGATACTTATTACTACTGCTACACAGCCTATAACGACCTTTATATAGCGCGTTTTGACCACCTTGAAGATATAGAAAAGGCCGAGGTTAAAAAGATATACGACAAGGATTTGCAGGGAGATCTCGGCTCTTGGTTTGCGCCCGAGGTGCATAAAATAGGGGATAGATGGTACGTTTATGCCGCTCCCGGCTGTAAGGACGATATCGGTTGCCACAGTATGCACGTTTTGCGTTCGAAAACCGAGGATATTTTCGGTGAATACGAGTATCTCGGCAATATGAAGGGACTTGAAAACACCTGGGCCATCGACGGTACCGTGTTTGATTACGAAGGTAAACTTTATATGGCAGTTTCGTGGAACGGAATCACCCTTGTAGAGCTTTCCGACCCCTTTACGCTAAGCGAAAATATGGCCGTTATCGCAACGGCCGACCGTGATTTCGAGCGTCATATGAACCCCGTAATAGAAGGCTCTTGTATGCTCAAAAAGGGCAAAAATATTCATATGCTCTATTCGGCGAGCGACTGTCGAAGCGAGCATTATTGCCTCGGTCTTTTAACCTTTTCGGGTGGCGATATTTTAGATAAAAACGCGTGGAAAAAGAGCGAAAAACCGCTGTTTTCCTCTGCAAACGGCATCTACGGGCCGGGTCATTGCTCGGCCACAAAGAGCGAAAAAGGCGAGGATATTTTGGTTTATCACGCCCGCCTTTACGACGATTCCGACAGCTTTAACGAGGTTGAAAACAACTGGGCGGAACGCATTGTTTGCTACGGTAAAATCGAGTGGGAAAACGATTTTCCCGTGCTCGGTGAGCCGTTAAGGGAAACCGAAATTTAAAAAATCAAGGTAAAGAAACCTATCGGGAAAAGTGAATTTGTGAAACAGACGGCACCGTGTATGAACGGTGCCGTCTTTCTACTTTTTTTACCACTTAAAATCGTTTTTATCGCTTTTTTACAAATGAAAGTAAAAAAATGAGAAAAATTTTTAAAAAATCGGTTAAAATCGGTAAAATTTAGGCACAATGTAACTTTTGGGGACAAATAAGTAAAGATTTAGTAGTGCATTTTGCACAAGCGCCTATTATAATATAATAAATTATTATTTTAATTTGGGGGATTGTTATGCAAATTTCAAGAAAGGCGAAGCAAATCGGGTTAATTTCGATTGCTGTTGCGGTGGTTTTGGTTATCGTTTTGTGCCTTGCAATGTGCGGCGGCGACAAAAAAATAACCGACCCTGCAAAGTTCGAGGGTGACCACGGCTTTTACGTTACCGGTAACGGCGCATATGACGTAACGGGCAAGGTTTCGCTCCGCATGGTAAATGAGCGTGACGACGGTTGGAAGCAGTTCGTTTTCAGCATTGACTCTTCCGCAGAGATCAAAGATCTTTACATTCTCCCCCTTAAATCGGGCGTGTCGGTAGACGAGGCGATATTAAGCAACGGCAAAACCGACGCCACCTTGCAAAGCCAGTTCGCACAGAACGTTGTGAAGGCAGACTTTGATAAACTCGAATCGCTTGATAAGGCCTTCGGCTTCCAAAAAAGCGAAGAAGCCTTACCCGAAAAGGGCGACTGCCTCCTTGCCGAGGATACGGCAAGCAAAATTCTTTACTTTGTAAAGGACGGCAAGGCAAAGGAAATAACCGCTGAAAGTGATCTTTCGGCTAAATGTGAAAGCTATGGCCTTTCGATTTGGGTTAAATACGAATGGTCGGGCACCGATTATGACAATCTGCTCTACTTGGGACTCAACGAAGTAGAAAAGGAAACTAACGCAGGATAGGAGTGTAGGAATGCGTAACTTTGGTAAACTTTTTAAAGTGCTCGTTTTAACGCTGGTGGCAGTTATGCTGCTTTCGATGTCCGTTTCGGCATTGCCGCAGCTTACCGCGCCGTATGACGGCTACGAGTACGACGGATACAAGACCTCGCACGAGGCGCCTATAACCTATCTCACACAGGGTTCTCTCACCGCTGCTGATTTGGGACTCGAAACTCCTTTTTCGTCCGCATCGGATATGGTTTACAAGAACGGAAAATTATACGTTCTCGATACCGGAAACGGCAGAATAGTAGTTATCGACGTTTCAACCTACAAGGTTAAGGAAATAATAAGCGACTTTGTTGACCAAAACGGCGCTCCCGTAAACTTTACCGGCGCTACCGGCTTTGACGTAAGCGAAAACGGCGACTTCTACATAGCCGACACTAAAAACACGCGCGTGCTCGTATTCGACAGCAACCGCAGACTTGCTTTAGAAATCGGCCGCCCCGACGAGGCTTTGGCCGGAACCGATACCCCCTTCGACGTTGCAAAGGTAATGCTCGGAAACGACGGTACGATATATGTAATTTGTAAATCCATTAACACCGGTATTCTTACCTTCACACAGGAAGGCGATTTCAAGGTGTTCTATGGATCCAACACCGTACAGGCAACCGCCGACGTTTTAAAGCAGTTCTTTTATAATAAGTTCCTCACCCGTGCGCAGCGTGCTGCACGCAGAAGCATTACTCCCACCAACTTTGCCAACATGACGCTCGACGCTCACAACTTCGTTTACACCGTAAAGGCTGACCGTTTTATATTCGGCTCGAGCGACGTTTTGCAGTGCCTTAACTATACAGGCAAGAGCAACTTAAAAAGTGACACAAGCTTCGGCGAGTATGAAAACGATTCTTATTCGTTCTATTGGGACCGCTTTAATAACTGCTTTACCGATCTCGACATTGATACCGAAGGTATGATAAACGTTCTCGACTCGGAATACGGCAGAGTTTATCAGTACACCGTTGACGGCGATTTCATCGGCTCCTTCGGCGGCAAGGGCGCATACCAGGGTATGATGTCCAACGCAACCGCAATCGAAACCGTAAACGGCGAGGTTTTGGTTCTTGACGCAGCTAAGAGCTGCTTGCACAAATATGCTCCCACAGAGTATGGTCTGGCACTCAGACATGCCTTCCTGCTCGGCGACTCCACCGATCTTGATGCTCGCGAGGCCGCATGGGACCACGTGCTTAAGCTTAACTCCAACAGCATCTATCCTTATTACGGCCTCGGCCTCGTAAACGACGAGCGCGGCGAATATAAGGAGGCTATGGAAAACTTCCAAATTGCGGGTGCGCAGGATGAGTATTCCAAGGCGTTCAAGCAGTACCGCAAGCAGGCAATGGCCGATAACGCTTTGTGGATTGTTCTTGTAATCGTCCTCATCGTTGCGGTAATCGTGCTTATAAAGAAGTTTATCAACAAAAAGATGAAGGTTGTCGACGGTACCGCATATTCGCCGCTCGAAACCAAGTGGGGCCTTCCCATCTACACGCTTTTCCATCCGGTTGACTCGTTCGACCAGTTTAAGGACCGTAAAACAGAATCGCCCCTTATTGCTACAGGCATTGTCGTTTTATGGTTTATAGTTGATACAATCAGTTTCTTCTGCACGGGCTTCTCCTTCAGCACTGCCCGCGTTACAGACTTTAATCTTTTAATCGAGATTTTCAAGACAGTAGGCCTTTTCCTTCTTTTCGTGGCGGCCAACTGGTCTATGTGTACTCTCCTTAACGGTAAGGGTACGTTTAAGGAAATCTACTGCGGTGTTGCGTATTCGCTCATACCTTATATAGTTTCGATCGGTATTGCAGCAGCGCTCAGTAACGTGCTTACCGGCAGCGAGGGTGTGTTCATCACCATCGTTACCTCGGTTGGCTTGGTTTGGTCGATTGCCCTTGTGGCCTTCGCACTTATAACACTTCACGAATATTCATTCGGTAAGATGCTGTGGTCGGTATTTTTAACCCTCATAGCAATGATCGTAATAGGCTTCCTGATGGCTCTGTTCTACACACTTATGCTTCAGGTATGGCAGTTTGGTAAATCAATTATAGCAGAGCTTCAACTTCGTTAAAGGAGGGCGCATCAATGAAAATTAAATCTATTATCAGCATAGCGCTGTGTGCCGTCCTTGTTTTCTCGCTTTTGGGAATTGCGGCTTCGGCAGCGCCCGAAAACGAGGTTATCGATGAAATCTACGAGCTTGTTGCCGAAAATGAGCACAACTCACTTTTTCTTGATAAAACCACAGGCAACATCGTAGTACGCAACGCGGCAACCGGCAACCTCTGGTATTCCGCCGTTTCCGATGAGGCAGGCGATAAGAACTCGGTTGGTATTGAAAAGAGCAACGTTAAGTCGCCCATTGTTATGCAGTACTTGTACAGAGAAAACGCCATATCGGCCGACTCTAACAGCTTGGAAACCACCAACACCGTAGAGGAATGCGATGAGGATTGCATTTCGGTAAAGAAAATAAAGAACGGTGTTAAGGTTACCTTCACTATTGATTGGCTCGGCGTAGTTATTCCCGTTGAGTACGTTTTAGAGGGTGAGTCGCTCAAGGCCTCCATCCTCTATGATGAACTTGAAGAGGGAAGCGATATATTCATTATATACCTTAAACTTTTGCCCGGCTTCGGCGCAGGTACTATGGCAGAGCAGGGTTACCTCGTAATTCCGGACGGCAGCGGTACCGTAATCAACTTTAATAACGGCAGCGGCGCTTCGGAATACGTCGGCTACGTTTACGGAAACGAAATCGATCCGCTTTCCTATGTCAATAAGATTCAGACAGAGGACGTAAGACTTCCGATTTTCGGTATCGTAAAGTCCGACCGAGCCCTTCTCGGTGTTATCACCGAGGGCGACGACAGCGCAGCGATTTGCGCCTATTCTTCGTTTGCTAAGAAATACGGCTACAACATCGCAACCAGCAAAGCGGTTTACCGTTACAACTCTCCCGTTTCGATGTTCGGTACCGATTGGGAAGGTAAGAACATCCAAAGTTGGACAATGTGCGCAGACAGCAAAAAGTACACCGTAAGCTACTATTTCCTCGGCGCCGAAAAGGCCTCCTATCAGGGCATCGCCTCCAAGTATCAGGATTATCTTGTAGACAGCGGAGTGCTTAAGAAGAGTAAAAACGCTCCCACACTTCACCTCGACGTTTACAACAGCATAAGCAAAACCTCGGCCATCCTCGGCTTTAAGTATCAAAAGCAGATATCGCTCACCTCCTATAAAGAGGTAAAGAAGATATTAGAGGAGCTCAAGGCTGCAGGCATAACCGATATAACCGCCGAGCTTATCGGCTGGTCGGGAAGCGGTGTATCTAACGAAAAGCTTCCCACGAAGGCCCGCCATCTTTCCTCTGTCGGCGGCAAGAAGAACTTTAAAAAGCTTAAGGCCTTCGCCGAAGAGAACGGCATAACTCTCGTGGCAAACGCCGACTTTGCATACGCTGCCGAAATGAAGCGCAGCGATGCAATTCAGAGCTACTTTAACAAGCTGCTCTACAAGTATTTGTATCGCAAATCGGTATTCACCGAGCGTCGCAGCACAGCTCAGCTCATTGCCGATTCCGACCGCGTTCTTTCTGCGGGTAAATCCTTCTTGAAGTCGTATAGCTCTACCGGCCTCGATACCATTTCGATGGATACGCTGGGCGACTACTTCTACAGTAATTTCTCTCGAAAGGCTCCGCAAAGCAGAAAGTATCTTATCGACAACGTACAGAAGCTGCTTGCAGCCTACAACGAGAAGGGTGTTTCGGTATCGCTTGCAGATGCAAATGCCTACACCTTCAAATACGTCGACACCATAACGGCAGCCCCCATCGGCTCCAGCTGTTATGAGATGTTCGATTATGATATCCCGCTTTATCAGATGGTGCTTCACGGCTACATCACGGTAACAACCGAATCGTTACCGCAGACCATTGATGAGGAACTTACCTATCTTTGGGCTGTATCGACCGGAACCGAGCCGATGTACAACACCATCTACAAAAAGGCAAGCGTGCTGCAGGAAACCGAGTACGACTACCTTTACAGCTCCACCTTTGATTGGTGGAAGGACGAAGCAGTTGCCAAGTACAAAGAGTACAGCAAGCTGTTGGCAAATATCTACGACAAGAAAATAACCTCTTACACCGAGGTATTACCCAACGTTGTAGAAACGATTTACGAAGGCGGAATTCAGGTATACGTAAACTACAACACCACCGAGGTAACCGTAAACGGTATCAAGGTGGCCGCAAGAAGTTATGAGTGGATTGGAGGGGATAGCGAATGAAATTAAAGAAGTCGCGTTTAAGCCTTGCAACCCGCGAATCGCTGAAAGGACATATATTCTTAATTCCTTTCTATATCGGCCTTTTCGTTTTCTTCGCAGGTCCGCTCATCCAGTCCATTAAGTTCTCGTTCCAGAGCGTAACCCCCGTTGTCGGCGGCTACGACATAGTCAACGTAGGACTTGAAAACTTCAAATACATATTCGGACAGGACGCAAACTACACAATAAACCTTGTCGAATCGCTTACAACCCTGGCTTGGAAGTTGCCGGTAGTACTTGTTTCTTCGCTCTTCTTCGCCATACTCATCAATCGTAAGTTTAAAGGCAGAGTTTTTGTTCGCGCAGTATTCTTCCTTCCTGTTATTATCGCATCCGGCCTTGTTATGGACGTTATCCAAGGCGACCAGATAGCAGGAGCAGCGCTTTCGGGCAGCTCGGTTGCGGGCGGCGAAATCTCGCAGAGTACGGCGCTCTCGAATATGCTTTCGGGAATCGGTCTTAACGATAAGATAATCGACACCGTTACCATGATAACCGACAGTATGTTCAGCACCATTTGGCAGACCGGTATTCAAACCGTTATCTTCCTTGCAGGTCTTCAGGGAATTCCCTCAACCCTTTACGAGGCATCCGCAGTTGAGGGTGCAACGGCTTGGGAAAACTTCTGGAAGATAACCCTTCCGATGATACTGCCGATAATGCTAATTAATATCGTATATACGATAGTCGATTCACTGGTTAATACGCAAAACGCCGTTATGATACAGGTGCTTAACAACACCAACAACGCCCGCTACGGTTGGGCATCGGCTATGGCGTGGGCGTACTTCCTGATAGTTGCGGCAATTCTTGTAATTATAATGATTGTATTTACCAAGATAACCGCGGCATCAACGGGCGGCAAGGAGGCGAAGAAGTAATATGAAATTCTTTGATATCTCCAAGTTAACCCCAAAACTCAATTCCAAGGTAAGTCCGATAGTTCTCAAGCGTCGCTCAACTGCCTTTGTTGTTGGCATAATAAGAACCTTATTTATTATCGGTCTTTGTTACCTCTTCCTGTTCCCGGTAGCATATATGATTGTTACCGCGCTGCAGGACCCCGCGTTCGCAAACGATCCCTCATCCATCTGGATACCCAAGAAATTATCGCTTGTGGCTATCAAGGGCGCGATGGAAGCGTTAAACTTCTGGCCCTCGCTCAGCATTACAACGCGAATTTCAATCTTCAGTACCATAGCCTCGCTTTTCTCTTGTTCGCTCGCAGGCTACGGACTTGCAAGATTTAAAATGCCCGGCAAGAAGATAGTTATGGTGCTTTTGTTCCTAACTATTCTTGTTCCTCCGCAGCTGTTGCTCACAGCACAGTACGTTAACTTCCGTTACTTTGATTTTGGCGGACTCTTTAGCCTATTCGGTTTTGACGTTTATCTTCTCGATACCGAACTTTCCTTCGTTCTTCCCGCCATCTTTGCAAACGGACTTCGCGGCGGCTTGTTTATCTTCATATTCAAGCAGTTCTTTGAGGGTCTTCCCAAAGACCTTGAAGAGGCCGGAAAGATTGACGGCTGCGGAACCTTCCGCACCTACTTCAGCATTATGCTTCCGCTGGCAGTGCCCGCATTTATCACGGTACTTCTGTTCTCGTTCATTTGGCATTGGAACGATTACTACAGCGCAGCAGTCTACTTCACGGGCGATGTACGACCGCTGACCGTTATGTTAAACGGTCTGCAGGCTGCTCTTGAGCAGGGCTCGACCATCGCAGGTGACGCAACGGCAATGGAAAGCCGAATGTATTTGCAGGCCGGCGCATTGCTGACTATTTTACCGCCCCTCGTTATTTACATTTTCACGCAAAAGTACTTTACCGAAGGCATCGAACGCACCGGTATAGTAGGTTAATTAAACTTTTTGCAATAGGAGGAAAAATTTATGAACAAGTATGTAAAATTAGCAGCATTACTTTTAACACTGCTTATGATTTGTTCTATGTTCAGTGGCTGCTTTAAGAAGGTCACTATAATTGAAGAGGTTGTTGGTGGCGATACCACCTCTGATACCACCTCAGACACCGACGACGGCGACGACACAGATGACGGTGACGATACCGACGACGGCGACGATACAGATAACGGCGACGACACAGATGACGGTGACGACACCGACGATGGTGATGACACCGATACCTCGTCCAAGGACGAAACCTCTTCCGACGACACTTCTTCCAAAGAGGAAGAAGAGGAGGAAGACGTAGTAGTAGGCTATGAAGGCTCCGACCGCACCGTTGTTGTTGACCTTAATAAGGTAGTTAACAAAAAATTCTTAGGTGTCGGCGGTAACATCGTTCCTTTCGGCTATATGCCCTCTAACACAGCAGAAGGCTACAACGAAGCCTACTATGCTCTCGATGCTCAGAGACTTAAGACCATCGGCGTTGACATCGTTCGTTTCTGGATGCAGGTTGACTGGTTTGAAAAGGAAAAGGGCGTATACGACTTTAATACTCCCGAAATGTTCTCTTGCGAGAAGTATATCGAAGCTTTACAGAAGGCAGGCTGCGACGTTCAAATTACCTTCTCCTGGAAGGTTGGCGACGCTGCAATCCCGTGGTACTCCATTCCCGGTCTTGACGAAACTGACCAGTACATTAGCGCACCGCACGATCTTGAGCACTTCGGCGAGGAATGTGTAGTTCTTTATAAGTATCTCCGCGAGACCAAGGGCTTCACCAACGTTAAGCACCTCACCTTCGGTAACGAGCCGAACGGAAGCTGGGACTGGGAGACCTTAGGCTACCAGCCCGCATACTATGCTTCGGTTGTTGAAACGGTTGATAAGGCATTCAAGAAAGCCGGTATGCGCGACGATATAAAGATCTGGGCAGCAGAAGCATCGTCCGGTTCATTCCCGACCTGGCTTTCTTACCTTGGTAAGGAATGCGCCGATTGCATCGACGTTTGGTCTATTCACCAGTCGGGCCACACCAACGATACCCTTGCACAGTGGATCGATCAGATTAACGGCTATGCAGAGCGTCCTCTCTTTATTTCCGAGTATCAGGAAGGTCACATCGCCGACTACTATGAAGGCGCAAACGCAGGCCACGTAATCGTTGGCTCGCAGAAGGGCTTTGCAGGCTTCACCACTTGGGATTTCTGGGGTGTTAAGCACATGTCGACCACCGATACAGGCGCTTGGGAAATGGAAGACAAATTGACCGACGGCGATAAGAGGCCTATGTTCGTATTCCACAACCACTTTACCGAGCGCGTTGTACCCGGAACCCTTTCGTTCCACTACTATACTCTTGGTACCTGCGCTAAGTGGATGGAGCAGGATAACGAGGTTCTCAAGACCACCGTTACCCTCTCTAACAACGATATGCGCGCTACCACCATCAAGAATCCCGACGGCACCTTAACCGTTATCGTTGAGGTTAAGGCCTCCGATAAGGCTCGCGAGCTTACCATCGATTTCGGCAAGAACGTAGGCAAGACCTTTACCCGTCACGTATTCCTCGAGAAGAACTACCCCGAAACCTATGAATATATGGTAGGTCCGATCGACGTTGAATCTATGAACACTCCCAACGGTTTCCTTCCCAAGGGCGACAAGACCTTTGAGGTTGGTAAGAAGCTTGTTGATAAGGATATCCCGAAGAACGATTACGCTATCATCGTTTACACCACCGTACCCACCGAGACCCAGATTGGTTTCCGCGAGTATGATGACGTTCACGCACCCAGCGTTCCCGTAACCGTAGCAGCAGGCGCTTCCTATCAGGTTAAGGGTTACATCTATGAAGGCAAGCCTTCTGATGAACTGGTTTACAGCATTGCAAACCCGGGTGAAGCAAAGCAGGGAACCATCTCCACCTCCGGCCTCTACACTGCTGACGCAAACGCAACCGCAGGCGACGTAATCGCCGTTCGCGTAGCACTTAAAAACGACCCCAACAATTATAAAATTTTACTTATAAAGATGGCATAGTCACCTTTTGCCATGCTTTAAATAGTGGTGATAACAATGGATTTTACTATTAACAACCAAATTACAAAAAGAAGCGAGATTACTGATCTTGGTTTATCGGCGCTGACGGGAAGAATTCCCGTCCTGCGCGATGCCAAGGGCAGACCGTTTGAACCCAAATACGACCACGGCCTTAAGTTCCTTACCTCCGACAGCATTTTCCAGCACGTCGACTTTGAGGCGGAATATCCCTTTACGGTAACCTTCGATATGGAAAATCCCGTAAAGTTTGAGAAGGCTCTCGTGGCAGGCTTTGGCACCGTAAAGACCTATGCGCTTGCCGAGTATGAGCTCTATGCCGCCAACAGCGAGGCCGAGCTTTACAGCGAGCAAAACAAGATTGCTATATATAATAATGTAGAGCCCTCTGAGGAAAATGCTGGAAACAGCATCCTCTTTAGCTTCGAAAAAGCTAAAACCGCCCGCTTCTTCGGTCTTAAAATGTTAAGACCCTGCAACGCCGACAATATTGCACGTATTGCTCGCATGGCAGTTTACAGCGAAGAATATACTCTGCAGCATACATATATAGATAAGTACGGTATAAACGTTGCAAAGGGACTTGATATCGAGATTACCGACGAGGATGCCTGCAGCACCCGCTTCAATACCGTATTCGGCTGCCGCGAGCATTTAAACGACGGAGTTTCGTTTGATCCGTTTAAGACGGTACGTATGAAGCTTAATCTGGATCAGAAAACCATTTTCCGCTTTGGCACGGTTGTTGATATTAATAAGGTTGTTATTGCCCACACAGAAAAGTTACCCCCCATTGAGGTTTATGCCTCTACCAATATAAAAACTCTTTACGAAAACAAGATGCCGCTCACAATCACTACCGAGAAGGTAGGGGAGAGCGAGCTTACGGTTTTCAGCTTCCCCACGGTAGAGAGCGCCTACTGTGCCGTTTGCTTTAAGAAGGGCGAGGTTCCGTTCCTTGAAATCAGCGAAATCGCTGTAATGAGCCCCATGGCAACCGTAGATGCTTCCGGCGGCAAGGTTATAAACGATAAGTTTGTCGGCAACGGCGAAAACGAGCTTCCGTTCTGCATTCAGCCCGGTAACCGCGCAGGCGGCTATACCGATGAGCTCTTCGCCTCTGACTGCAACCGTGTTATGAAAATGAAACCGTCGCTCATCCGTTTTTGGATGCAGGTTGACTGGTTTGAAAAGCAGAAGGGTGTTTACGATTTCGACACCCCCGAAATGGAAGCTGTATGGCGCTATTTCGATCTCTTTAAAAACAGCGGAACCGAGGTTCAGCTCACCCATAGCTGGAAGGTTGGCCCCGAAGCGCAGGAGTGGTTCTCCATTCCCGGCGTCAAAGAGCCCCAAAACAGCGCTCCGGTTGACCTTGAGCATTATGCCGAGGGCTACTCGCTCTTGATGCAGGAAATCTGGCGCCGAGGTTACAGTAACGTTTGCCACGTTTCCTTTGCTAACGAGCCCGGCTTCTCTTGGGACTTCCAGTGCTTCGGTAACCGCAAGGATTACTACTGCAGGATGGTTCGTGCAGTGCACGACCGCTTCATAGCCGACGGCATTCGCGAAAAGTGCATCTTCTGGTGCTGCGAATCGGCCGAGGACGTTACCTGGATTGAGTACTGTAAGGAATTTATCGATGATTGTGTTGACTACTACACACTTCATTGCTATATGTGCCCCGAGGACCAGCTTGAGGACACTATGATGAAGAAGGTTCGCGATATTAACGCGTTGCCCTATCTGCTTACCGAGTGCTCCGAAAACGGCGCCGATATGCAAAACCCCTGGAACCGAAGCCTTGCAGGACTTCTAATTGAGTCTTCAAATCTTGGTGGCGGCGGTATCGTAATGTGGACGCTTCACGGCATTAAGTCGATGTCGGTTACCAGCCCCAACAGCTGGACCATGAACGAGCAGGGCCACCTTTGGAACGCTCAAAACTTAAACTTCGAAAAGGGCGGAATTCCCAACTTCAACTACTATATTATGGCATTGCTGACACGCTATCTGCCGATGCACAGCAAGGTTCTCGATACCTTTGTAACCGACGACGGAATGCGCGCAGCGACCTTCCTCACTCCGAACGGTGATCTCACCGTAATCGTTGAGTGCAAGAAGGCAGCCGCAGAGAGAGCCGTAAAGGTAAAGCTCCCTGCGGGCAATTATAAAATCGAAAAGCACGTTTATAATCCCTCGAAGCTAAAGCTCACCTACGATGCAATAATTCCCAAGACGGAAAAGGTGTTCGAGTGTGATGGCAGCTTTGTGGATACCGAAATTCCTTCCGACTACTGCGTACTGGTTTACACCACTATGCCGGCTCAGGGCCAGATAGCCCTTTCGGATACGCGAATCGCCGTCGGTGCAGGGGAGAGTTATCAGTTTAATCCCGAACTTATCGATTGTAAGGGTACCGTTAAGTACTCTACACTCGGTAACAAGGGTAAGATAACCGATAGCGGTCTCTTCACTGCCGAGGGCTTAGAGGCAGGGGATATGGTAGCCGTATTCGCAACCTGCGACGGTGACCCCACAGTCGAAGGAATTGCGGTAATAGATATTAAATAGAAAGAAAGGAGACTGGAATGAAAAAATTCAGAAAAGCAGCAGCGTATGCGCTTTCACTGTTGCTGGCTGCTCAGGTTTTCGGTGCAGGAATGCTCGTTTCGGCAGCACCCGCTGACGATACGAATACGCAAGCAGATGCCGATGCCATCGAGCAGGTCTTAACCTCGGACGTTTCGTATATAAACTTCTACTCCGAGCATAAAGACAGCAAAAAGCATTACGGTTTTCTTTCTACTGCTTTTGTCGCAACCGAGAAATCAGGAGCCGCCACAACCATAGACGGTACGGCAGGCTACACCTTAAGCGAGGATAAAAACTCGTGGGTGGATTTCAAGGTTACCGTAAACGAGACGGCTCTTTACGGTATGAAGGTCAAGTATTACACTCCCGTATCGGTGAGCGGACGTGATATCGTTCTCTCCCTTACGGTTGACGGTAAAACCCCTTACGAAAAGGCCAAGACCTTCACGCTCACCCGTGTTTGGAAAGACTCGGGCAAAATTAAGCAGGACGCCAACGGAAATGACCTCCGTCCCACACAGGAAGAGGTTCCCATCTGGCAGGAGGCCATGTTCATAAACGAGCAGGCCCTCTATGACGAACCCTATATGCTTTACCTCGAGGCAGGCGAGCACACCGTTCGCATTAAAATCGAGGAAGAAAGTGCAGTAATCGCAGAGCTCAGCCTTGGCCTTGACGAAAAGGCAATGAGCTACGAAGAATACATCGGTCAATTTGGTGACAGTGATTACGCAGACGGCGAGGCAATAATAAAGCAGGCCGAAGACGCTTACAGAAAGAGCGATTCGATGCTCTATTCGACCTACGACCGCACCACCACCGACGTAACCCCCTACGACCCCGCAGCAATGAAGCTTAACACCATCGGCCAGGCCAACTGGGGCCAGAACGGTCAGTGGATAAGCTGGGAGGTTCCGATAGAAAAGGCAGGCCTTTATAAGATTGCGTTCCACGCAAATCAGGACTTCAGCCAATCTATCAACTCCTACCGAAAACTGCTCGTAAACGGCGAGATGCCGTTTGCCGAAGCCGATAACATCAGCTTCAGATATGACACCTCTTGGTATATGAAAACGCTCGGCGACAAAGAGCCGATGTACGTATACTTAAAACCCGGCGACGTAATCAGTCTTTCGTGTGTACCCGGCGAGCTGGCAGGCGTTCTTCGCAACGTTCAGCAAACGGTTTTAAACCTTAACGCCATCTACCGCGACATCATCGCCATAACCAGCACCAGCCCCGACATCTATCAGGACTATAACCTGCACAAAAAGATTCCGGGACTTGAGGATTCGCTTAAAGCAAATCAGAAGGTGCTCGAGGACACCTACAAAGAGGTTAAGAGTGTTCTCGGCGGCTCGGGCGGTAACGCTTCGACAATAATTCAGGTAGCCGAGATGCTTGGCGACTTGGCTTACGATCCGTACACCATACCCGACCGTTTATCCAACTTCAAATCCGAAATCGATAATCTCGCATCGCTTATTCTGACCCTTCAGAGTCAGCCTCTTGAACTCGATTTCATCGCGTTTGTTCCGAAGGATACGAAAATTCCTTCCGGCAAGGGCGGATTCTTTGAAGGAATTAAATACAGCTTCCTTAAATTCTGCTACTCCTTCGTTACCGACTATAACAGCTTCCAGGGCGACGGAGAAAACAGTAAGCAGATAAACGTTTGGGTATCGACCGGCCGTGACCAGATGCAGATACTCAACAATATGATAAGCGACTCCTTTACGGTTGATACGGGTATCAACGTAAGACTGAGCCTTATCAACACGGGCATGACCATGATTCAGGCAACCCTCGCGGGCAAGGGCCCCGACGTAGCGCTTCTGGTTTCCAAGGATTTACCTGTTAACCTGGCAATGCGCGGAGCGCTGCTTGACCTTACCGATTATGATTTTGAGCAACTCAGAAGTGAGACCTCTGAATCGGCCTGGACATCGTTCTACTATAACGGCGGACTCTACGGAATCCCCGAAGGTGAAACCTTCCAGATGCTCTTCTACCGTACCGATATATTCGAGGAATTGGGACTTGACGGTCCTCCCGATACGTGGGATGAATTCTACGACTATATGGAGATTATTCAGAAGAATAACTTCTCGGTAGGTATTAACGAAGTTGACGGCACCAACTACGGTGTATCCGCAGGTATCGACATCTTCTCGATGTTCCTATACCAGCGTGGCGGCCGCTTCTATAACGACAAGCTGGACGCCACCCTCTTTGATACCGAGGTAGCGTATCAGGCGTTTAAGGAATGGGTAAACCTTTACGACACCTACGGTCTTGACCGAAACTTCAGCTTCTACAACGTATTCAGAAGCGGCGAGATGCCGATGGCACTCCAGGGCTACGGCGCTTACAACCAGCTTATGGCCGCTGCTCCCGAAATTACGGGACTGTGGAAGTTTGCACCCATCCCCGGAACACCTAAGGCCGACGGAACGATTGACCGCAGCCAGAACACGGGCGTTACCGCATCGGTAATACTCAAGGCTGCAGAAGACCATGACGTAGCCGACGAATGTGTTGAGTTTGTTCGCTGGTGGACCTCGGCCGATATACAGACCCGCTACTGTAAAGAACTTGAGGCAATACTCGGCGTTGCTGCCCGCGGCAACCCGGCAAACCACGTTGCACTCCGCAACCTGGGCTGGACCAAGGATGAGCTTGCAGTGCTCGAAGAATCCTATAAGTGGACAGTAAATATGGAGCAGATTCCCGGAAACTACTTAGTTTCCCGTTCCCTCACAAGTGCAGCGCGTGCCGCTATGAGCAAGAAACAAACCATAAGACGCGCACTGCTCCTCTACAACATTGACATCAACGAAGAAATCACGCGCAAGCGTGCTGAATTCGGTTTGGACTAAGGGGGCGGTGAATAGTGGAAAAAATTAAAAGACGCAACAAAGACACAGGCAAAAAATGGGCGTACTACACTATGATAGCTCCGTTTTTAGTGGCGTTTACGCTGTTCATGGTAATCCCCATCGTGTCCTCAATAGTTTTAAGCTTTACAAACTTTAACATGGTTCAATGGCCCGACTTCGTCGGACTTGACAACTACTGGAGAATCTTCACCGGCGACGAAGTATTTATGATAGCCCTCAAGAACACCCTGGCGTTAGCGCTTGTGGTTGGCCCGGGCGGCTACCTTATAAGCTTCATCGTAGCCTGGTTCATAAACGAGCTGGGTAGGGGACCGAGAACCCTCGTAACCTTTATGGTGTATTCTCCCGCTCTTGCAGGAAACATTTATTTCATCTGGACTTATATTTTCTCTCCCGACCGCCGCGGCTTCTTAAATAACCTGCTTATTCAAATGGGTATTTTAAGAGACCCGATTTCGTGGCTGACGGATACGAACTATAACTTCGCGATTGTAATGATTGTTTCACTTTGGATGAGCTTCGGTGTTGGATTCTTATCCTTCATCGCAGCGCTTAAGGCACTTGACCGCAGCTATTACGAGGCTGCGGCGCTTGACGGACTTAAAAACCGCTGGCAGGAGCTTTACTACGTTACCTTCCCGCAGATTGGTCCGCAGCTTATGTTCGGTGCTGTAAACTCAATTGCAGGTGCTTTTGCTACCGGCGCTGTCAGTGCAGCGCTTACCGGTAACCCAAGTACCGAATATTCAACGCATACGTTACTGCTTCATATCTCCGACTTCGGTCATACGAGATACGAAATGGGCTATGCCTCGGCACTTTCTGTTATACTGTTTGCCATGATGTTGCTTGCATGGTTCTTATGCAGTAAGGTGCTCCGTAAATTTATGGATTAGGGGGGGTGACCTAGGAGAATGTCAAGCAAAGCAGCAACACTTTTGGAACGCATAAAGTTCGAACGCCGTTCGCGTAAGAAGGTAATGCTTTCTCGATCGAAGGCAGGTAACTTCGGAGTATTCATATTTCTGTTGGCGATATCGTTATTTATGATTTTGCCGATGGTATACTCGGTAGTTCAGTCCTTAAAACCGATTGATGAAATCTTTGCCTTCCCGCCGAGATTCTTCGTAAGGCACCCAACCTTTGATAACTACAAACAGTTATTTAAGTTGGCCGATAACCTCTGGGTCCCCTTCTCAAGATATCTGTTTAACAGCGTTATCATTTCTACTGTGGGAACTACACTGTATATGGTAATTGCAACAATGGCTGCATATCCGCTGGCCAAGGCAAAGACCACTACAATGTACATAATCTCGCAGGCGATAGTTATGGCAATGCTGTTCCGTGGCGACACTACAGCGATTCCTCAGTACATTATCATTGCAAAGCTCGGTATGGTAGATACATATTACGCGATGATACTTCCAACCCTGGCCAGTACGATGGGCGTGTACCTCATCCGCCAGTTCATAGTAACCGCCATTCCGGACGAAACCCTTGAAGCCGCCCGAATCGACGGTGCGGGAGAGTATAGAATATTCTTCCAAATCATCATTCCCAGTGTTAAACCCGCACTTCTGACCCTTGTAATCTTCACCTTCCAGACGATGTGGAACAGCACGGGAACACAGTACATCTTCAGTGAAGAATTAAAACAACTTCCGAGTGTACTCTCCAGCATTTCGGCAGGCGGCCTTGCCCGTTCGGGCGCGTCCGCAGCGGTAAGCGTTGTAATGATGATACCGCCAATAGCCGTTTTCCTTATCTCGCAAAGTTCTGTTATGGAAACTATGACACATTCAGGTCTTAAATAAGGAGGAAATTTTAGTATGAAGAAATTTTACAGTGAACCCGAGTTAATTAAGTTTAGACTCGAATCGGTTCAGAACATCGCCGACCTTTCGCTCGGCGGCTCCCTCGGCGAAGGTGACGAGTGGACCGATGGCGACGAAGATGGCGACACCATTGATTAAGGAGGAAAAGATAATGAAAAACTTTAAAAAGCTTTCCGCAATTTTCCTCAGCGCACTGCTCATTTTAGGCGCAGTGTTCGTACCCATGACCGTAACAACCGTTTCGGCAGCCGACTATGAGCCCGCCGATTCGCTTATCCATGGTTCAACCCTTACCACCAACGGTGTAAACACCAGTAACGGTTACTTCTACGGAAGTAGCGATATCGCTACCATGCTTAAAACCACAGACGGTAACACCTCTGAGTATGCTCAGATTTACGGTACCGACTATGAGGATAAGTTTGTTTGGATGATGAACTCCTATGCTAAGGTTGAGTCCTTCGAGCTTTGGGCTCATACAAACACTGCCTATGACTTCTCGTTCAAGCTTTACGTATCCGACAACACCGATGACCTCTTTAACGATGCCAACCTGGTTTATACCCGTGTTCGCGAAGAGGGTAACTCTTCGGGCGGTTTCTACAGCGGCAACGTTGCAATGCCTGACGGCAGCGACGTTTACGGTGCAGTAGTAGGTATGCTCGTTTATGAGACCCATGCAACCAACAACACCATTGGTATTCGCGAATTCTGCGTATACGGTGAGGCCGCAGAGGACACTAAGGGCGACTTCTACTATAGCCGCTGGGCAACCATCCGCACCAACGCTAACGGCGCACAGAAGAGCCTTATTAACGGCAAACTTCCCTATACCGCAAAGGTTGGCTCCTCCGCCTCTAACGCAACCGGTGTCGAAGAAGGCGCTACCTCAGGTCAGGCAGCCTTCTCGGCTTTGACCGACGGTAACCACACCACCTATTACACCAACAAGACCGATATCTACGGCGCGTCCTACGGCGGCGCAACCAACGGCTGGTATCAGTTAACCTACGAACTTGATTCTCTTTCCAAGCTCACCGGCGCTGCTATCTACAATGCAACAGTAGTAGAGCGTGCTTGGGACTGGGCAATTTACGTAGGCAACGACCCCGAAACTCTCTATAACGGAGAGCCCCTTGCAACCGGTCATTCCTTTAACGTTGACAGCGAAGGCAACGCACTCGACGGTTACCAGTTCGGTACCGAGGTTCTCTTTGCTAACAGTGCAAACGCAGTAGGTAAGTACGTTGGATTTAAGATTACACCCAACAACTCCCTGTCCGACTCCTGCGCTCGCGTATTCGAGCTTCAGGTATTCGGCGTAGGTAACCAGTCCGGTACAGCAGTTCGCTGGGCAAAGCCTGCCGACGTTACAACCGAGAGCCTTCTCTACGGTCGTGGCTTCGATAACGCATTTGTTGATAAGAACGCAGCAGGTGGCGAGTGGTCTTATAGCAACACAACTTCCACCTACGTTTATCCTTCGGCAGCAAAGATGACCGACGGTACAACCACAACCAACCACGCCGACGTATATAACGGCACAAACGGTAAGCTCATTTGGGCATTAGAGGAAACAACCGATATCGAAAGCTTCGTTCTTTATAACCATTCGAGCCAGTATTATAACGCTGCTTACGAGGTTTACGCTTCCGATAGCCTTGATACCCTCTTTAACCTCGAAAATCAGATTTATACCTACACCTTTAAGGACGCAAACGGCAACATAGATCCGAATGAAATGCAGTATGGCGGTAAGTATGTTGAGTTCTATGGTGATAAGGTTAAGAGTGCAAACTACGTTGCAGTTTGGCTCCGTGAAGGTCTTCGTGCATCCAAGAACCCCGATGGAACCTTCAACTCTTTGGATACCGGCTTCCGTATTGCCGAAGTTGCTTTCTACGGCACAAAATCTGAAAACTCTAAAAAGGTTGACAAAATAATCTCCTATGTTAGAACTAATGAATCTAACTATGGACAGATTGCAACCAATCTTGATTCTAAATTCACCTATGAGAACAATCTTTTAAAGGCTGAAAACGTTACAGTTAAGAACGCAAACGGTACTATCGTTACACCCGATACTACGAAGCTCACTAACGGCACAACCACTAGTGAAGAGTTTTATGGATCGTATCTTAACTATGAGTTCTCATATTTCCTTGGCGGTCTTACCACCGTTGAAGGTTTTATGAACATCCGCAACAACTCCGGTTTCTATGAAGGCTTTAAGGTATACGTTGGTAATTCTATTGATTCCCTTTATACCGATGAAAACCTTGTTCTTGATATGAGCAATGGTATTAAACAGCTTTCTCGTGCATTCACAACCGCAGTTAAGTTCGCAAACCCCAAAACCGGTATGTATCTCGGTATTAAGTGGGTAAATGTTAACAACTATACCGAAGTTCGTATTGCAGAAATCGCTGCTTGGGGAACCCAGGAGGACCTCGGCTATACCTTAGCTCCCTCTATCGGTGCTATGGCTTCCGCCGATTCCGCAAAGTCCAATGCAAACGACGTTAACCTTCTCCGTGGCCTTTCGGCTACCACAGGTTACTACGGTTCAACCCTTTCTTCTACCGGTCTTTATTGTGTAGAGGGTATAACCGATGGCGTTGCTAACCAGCACTACGACTTTAACTTCACCGCAGCCGATTATGGCCGCGGAAGTGAGCTTCTTTATGACCTCGGCTACGTTTCCACCATCAATGAATTCGCATTCTGGATGACCTGTGCAACCCGTCAGTTCTCTTATGAGGTTTACATGGGCGCAGATTACGACACTATGTTTGAGGCTCCCGTAGCAGTTTGGGATTACACCCTTCTGCCCGACTCCCTTGGCCAGAAGTTCACCTTCGACGAGCCCAAGGAAGCTCGCTATATTGCAGTTCGTCTTACCGATACCCGCTTTGGTCCCAACACCGACTCCTACCGTATATCCGAGATTGCCGCATTCGGTACCCTCGGCGGTGTGGACAGCGAGTTCGTAACAATGAACGGCGCTGAAATCAGCGCAGACGGAAAGAACATTTCCTACAGCGCAAACTACTATTTCCCCGCAGGCATCATGAGTGAGACCATTGCCGACTTTGGTACCGTAGTTTACCCGACTACCGCACTTGCCGGCGCCGAACTCACCCTTGATACCGTAGGCGCATCTAAGGCTTCCGCAGCCGCTGATGACGTTATGACCCTTATCAACGCTCTTGATGCAGCAGGCTATAAGGGCATCCGCGCAAACAGCACCTTCTCCGGCGCTGATACCGTTGGTGCTACCACCAAGCTTACTGCCCGCGCATACATTACCCTTTCTAACGGCGAAACCTACTATTCTGATCCTTACAACTATTCTGTAACCCAGATTAAGCGTCTTGCCGCTAAGAAGTATAAGAACTTCTTCGAAAACGATGCTGATTATATCGCAAACAAGGGATATAACGGCGCAATCGAAACCGTATGGGCCGAACTTCAGGAGTCTCTTGCAACCGTAAGTGCTGACAAGTATGCTATGGTTGATGCAGCGTATAAGTGGATTGAAAATGTTAAGTCCACCTACGGTTTCGAACAGGAGTGGATTGATAACGGCGTCGAAACCCTCGGCGATACCAGCCGCCTCTCGGCCGTTATCCGCAAGCTTATGCGTGGTGAGAACGTAACCCTCGTTCAGCTCGGCGGTTCCATAACCGAAGGCTACTTCGCAACCGATCTGCATGGCCAGGCTGAGCTCGTTGCAGACTTCTTAAACGCTGCATTCCCCGGTCAGGTAACCGTTAAGAACGCAGGTATTGCTGCAACAGGCGCAACCATGGGCGCATATCGTCTTGCACAGGACGTTCTTAGCTTCAACCCCGACCTCGTAATTGTTGAATATAACATCAACGACGCCCGTGATGACGTTGTAGTTAAGGGCTCCTATGAAGATATTATCCGTCGTCTCCTTTCTGAGGATATCGCGGTTATCGCTCTTCATAACCTCCAGTACTACAGCAATACCATTAATGCAGAAGGCTCTGCAACCTCACTTCAGAACATAGGCTACTTCTATGGTCTGCCGCAGGCTCGTCTCTTCAAGGCCTATTACGCAACTTCCGTTTACGGACAGGGCGAGGGCATGAACTATAACGCAGACGACGCCGTTCATCCCAATGATCAGGGTCACAACGCTGCTGCAGTAGTTGTTGCAAACCTTATCTATAACGTAATGATTAACATCGAGACTCAGCCCACTGCTTCCGTAGCTATCCCGACCGTTCCGATGACTCACTTTGGCGGTTATATCGATGATACCGCAACCATCTATAAGGCCCAGGATATCGAAGCAGGCAACATCCCCGTTGACGTAAGCGGTGCAACCTACGAAGCAGACGTTGCAGAATGTGGCAACGCCGACATCAAGGCTAACCATAAGTATGGTGTATACACCATTCCTGCCGGCTCTACTGCTACCATCGCAGTAAGCAAGGCCACCGATGTTCTGCCCTTAGTTGCAGCAAATGCTAACGGCAGTAAGGCAGCCACATTTGTAGTTAACGATGCAGAAGGCAACGTTCTCAGTGAAGGAACCTTCTCTTCTTACTACAACGGCTCTCTTACCGTTGAGAAGTCTCGCATAATCGAAGGCACCCGTTTCTATAACGGCGAGGCTACAGATATCACCATTACCATTACCGCAGTTGATGCTCCCGTTTACCTCGCAGGCGTTCTCGCCTGCGTAGGTGAGGGTTGAAGGACTCCGGTGCTTCCTGAGGCACCGATCATGGCCTACGACCTTAAGCAGTACACCACTCCCGTTTGGGAAGGTGACACCGTTTACCACGAATCTGTTCTCTTTATAGAGAACGCAGACGGTACCGTAACCGCTCCTGCACTTCTCTATACACCTGACCTCGTTCTTTCGGTGGCTTCGGCTGACCTTAAAACCACCTATACCCTTGGTAAAGACTATAAAATAGAGGGTAAAACCATCGTTCTTACCGATGATACTACCATTCCCGTAATGCCTTATGAAAGTTATATCAGCAATGGCGCGGTAATCCAGACCACATCCGTGATGGGGTATCAGCTTTCCGTAAGTTATACCCACTCAGATGCTTGGACTCTTTCAACCCCCGCTGCACAACTTGCTGATTTGCCGAAATTAAAGGCAAAGCTTGAAGCAGGTGAGGCGGTTAATATGCTCTTCTGTGGCGACAGTATTACTGTTGGATATGAGGGCAGTGGTTTCCACGATGTTGCTCCTTATATGCCCGGCTGGGTAGATATGGTAGAGGCTTCTCTTGAAGCCAAGTACAGCAGCGATATTACCGTTAACAATGTTGCAGTTGGTGGCACCACAACGGGTCACGGCTTAACTCAGCACATTCTTAATGTTACCGCTGATACCGATGTTGTGTTTATTGCTTACGGCATGAATATGTCGGATAACACCGCAAACTATGATGATCATATTCGTCAAATGATTGATTATGCCCGTGGCGTAAATTCAGATGCTGAGATCGTTCTCGTATCTTCTATGACCGCCAACGAGCACGAATCGGTTAAACCCGGAAACGTTCTTGATGCACAGGAAGATGTTCTGGATGCTATCGCAGCCGATTACACCGGAGTTGCAGTGGCACCCGTAAATACTGTATTTGAGAACATTCAGACCATTAAGCGTTACGAGGATATTACCGGTAACTTCTACAACCATCCGAATGATTTCGGTATTCGTCTCTACGCACAGACTGTTCTTGCAGTTCTGTCCTAATTGATTCGCTTAAGACTTTAGCCTGCGGGCGTTCTCCCGCCTGCAGGCAACAAAAAAAGGGAGGCAAATTATGAAAAACAATCGTTTTTCTAAAAGACTGCTGGCAGTCGCAGTATCAGTTTTGATGCTCGTAGGCGCTATCGTAGTTCCTATGACGGCTGTTGCATCGACCCCGATAGTTGATACTCCTATCACATCGCTCGATGTTGCAAACGGCTATGCCGCGCAGTCTATTATTAAGGATAAAAAGCCTGTATTGCTCTATGGCGATTACTATGGCGATAATTCCTTTGCCGGACTTGTTGATATGCGTGCCGACGGTACAACAAAACTTACCGACGGTACCGTTGGAACAGGCAGCGGTCACGCTGACTTCTCCTATGCCAGCCAGGTTAATAACGACGGCAACAATATGGATAAAAATATTCACGTTGCTTGGGCAATGGACGGTAAAGCAACCGTAAACGGTTTTATGCTTTTCAACCGTGCAACCAACAGCTCGGCAGGCGACCACTCTGAGTATGAGGTTTACGTTGGTAACGACCTTCAGACCCTCTTCTCGGCCGCCAACAAGGTTCATACCTATACTGCCGCTGACGGCGCAGCCTTTAACGGCGTATATAATGAATTTACAAATGAAAACGTAAAGAGTGGTTATTACGTTGGTGTTAAGCTTTTAGACGCTTGCTCCCATGCAGATACCGCTGATTGCTTCGGTAATTGCTCTTATCACCGTATCTCCGAGATCGCATTCTTAGGTTCCGTTGATACCACCGATAAGCCCGATTACGTTCTTGACAGCAACTTCTTCTATAGCGGTTACAGCCCCTCTAAGGCTTATGATACCGACGGTGACTACACCTATCAGAACAGCCTTGTAAATACCTCGAACGTTGTTATTGATGATACCGTAGTATTCTCGGGCAACGATATCGTAAACAAGGCCTATATAAACGACGGTAACATCTCCAATCAGGTTGAATACCGCAGCGCAACCGATAAGACCGTAACCTTTAAGCTCGGCACTATCTATGAAATCAAGAAGTTTTCTTATTGGCATCAGCAGTACAGCGAGCGCAAGGATTCTTATGAGATCTACGTAGGCAACGATGAGGCAACCCTCTATAACGCTGCCAACAAGGTTTTTGCTTGGGATGCAGCATCTTCGCTCCGTTCCATGCGTCAGGACGTAACCTTCAATAAGGAAGTAGTCGGTAAGTTTGTTGGTATTAAGTTTACCGATCCTGACTATTTTGATAAAAATGGCGGCATTTCCCGTATGGCTGAGTTCGCTGTTTGGGGTAAGGCTAACACCAAGCCCTTTATCGAGAAGTCCACAACCGCTGAAGCAACCGATCACGTTAATACCTATAAGGATAGCAACCTGCTTTCCGGCAAGGACCTCATCGCACGCTTTAACGGCGAGCGTATCAACGGTTCGGGCAACCTGCAACGTTTGACCGATAATGATACTTCTATCCACGGCGACATTTACGAAGGTGTTAACGGCCATCTCTACCTCGCATGGAATCTCGATTATTATTCCACCATTGACCATCTTTTGGTTTACAACCGCACCAACTATGCAGATGAAGTTTCTTACGAATTCTACATTGGTGACGACTTTAACACCCTCTTCTCGTCCGAAAACTTAACCTATAAGCATGTGGCAGATGCAAATAATCCCATGCGCGCTCAGGTTATCAATATCCCCGGCGGCAAGAAGGGATACTATGTCGGTATGATTATTACCGATGCAGGCAGCAGTGACGGAGCCGTTCGTCTCGCTGAGATTGCAGCCTATGGTTCTAAAGATGAACTTAAGCCTGCGCCGTATGCACTCAACACCCTCTTTACCGGCAGCGCTTACGATGCAACCGGCGACTTCACCTATGACAAGAACCTTTTAGTCGGCTTAACACCCGACATCCCCAGCGCAGGTAACCGCAAGGATGGATTTGCCGATAACAGCTTCGCTGAAATCGAAATTTGGGAAGCAGGTAAGGCAGGTAAGGAGACCGTAACCTTTACCCTTGCAAACACCGCTACCATCGATGCATTCCAGTATTGGCACAGCAAGACTGCATACGTTTCTACACTGCGTGACGATTATGAAATCTACGTAGGCAGCGACCTTGCAACCCTCTATGACGCAGCTAACCGCGTATTCGAGTGGGAAAACACCGCTAACCCGCAGAGCTGGTCGCAGAGAATTGTATTCACTGCACAGAACAAGCCGAAGGGCAAGTACATCGGTATTAAGTATACCGACGGAGCTTCGGGCAGCGATACTGATAGCGGCGCTCGTGCAGCTGAATTTGCTGCCTGGGGTAAGCTCGATGAGGTTACCGGCGCTGTTACCCCCATTACCGATCAGATTATTGCCGATATGGCCGACCAGAACCTCATCGCAGGCAAACTGCCGACCTATTGGTATACCGATACTGACGGCACCTTTACAAACCATGCCTCTTCCATTCTCCCGAGTGGAAATACCGGCATTACAAAGCTCACAGATAACTCTCTTGCTATCCATGCCGACGTTTACAACGGCTTAAACAAGAGAATCGTATTCAAGCTTGACGGCTATTCGCAGATTAACTCCTTCACTGCAGTTGCCCGCAACGCAGCAGAGGAAATCGGCTACAAGGTATACGTTGCAGATTCGCTCGCAGAAATGTTCGAAAGCGACAATCTCGTTTATACCTTCACTCCCGATAAGACCGCAAAGGGTAAGCTTGTTGAGCTTCTCCAGCCTGCAAAGGGTTACTTTGTTGCAATCGAGATAACCGATATTTCCGGTTCTCCCGATGCTAACTCCCGTCTGCAGGAAATTGCATTCTACGGCGCAGCGCTCACAGGCGGCGTTGAGAGTGCAATTGACCAGATCAACGCAAACTACTACTATCGTCAGGGAAGTCCCTTCGCTTACGATTCGGCCTTCACCTTCGATACCAACCGTATTAAGGGCCTCTCCAAGACCGCAGGCAGCATCACAATGGCTACCGCAGGTAACCGTAATGATACCGGCTTCGGTGATGGCGTATTTGATGAAATCGAGCTTTGGGACGTTCATAAGAGCGGCAAGGAAACCGTAACCTTCGCTCTTGCAAAGCGCACCAACGTTGAGGCTATCCAGTTCTGGGCCAGCAACAAGGCAAACGACGTTCGCGACAGCTACGATATTTACGTTTCGGACGACCTTTCCACCCTCTATACCGATGCTAATAAGGTATTCTCCTGGGATGCAACCCTCTGTGCCGTATCGGTTTCGCAGAGAGTAACCTTCAAGACCGGTAAAGAGCCCGTAGGTTCCTACGTTGGCATTAAGTTTACCGATCCCTATATCGGCGCAGATAATAACGGCGCTCATATGTCCGAGTTCGCTGTTTGGGGTACCGACGCTGCCGCTGCTAACAGCATCAACTACGACCTCACCATCGACGATGCAGTAAATAAGCATGCTTCCAGCCTTATCGCAGGCCGTTTCCCGTCCACCACTAATGCAGGTTCTGCAAACTGGCAGGAGGGCTTGACCGATGGCACCGCAGCAAACTTCCCCGGCAAGAATTCTTCTTGGCACGATATTTACAATAAGAACGGTGCCACCAACACAGAAGTAAATCTTACCTACTCGCTCGAATATCCGAGCATGATTCAGGGCGTTGCAATTTGGGAAACCCATCCCACTTTAAAGAACGGTTTCGACGTTTACGTTGGCACCGAATCGGGTGACGCTCTCTTCTCCGCAGCCAACAAGGTAGGCGGCTGGAGCGCACTCGCAAACCCGACCGCAAAGACTATCTACATCCAGTTCGCCCAAGAGTATCAGAAGGAAGGCCGCTACGTTGGTATTAAGTTTACCGACCACACCGGCAACACTTCCGTTCGCGTAGCTGAAATTCAGGTTTACGGCTATGCAACCAGCAACGACAACTCCGGCGTTGACACCGCAGTTGGCAATGGCGAAATTCCGAAGCTCTACGGAAGCAACCTCTTAGTAGGTCGCGTTCCCGATATGGGCAAGCTCGTTGGTTCTAACCTTACCGGCCTCGCAGACGGACTTTACGATAAGGAAGTTCAGATCTACGACGCAACCGTTAAGGGCGACACCCTCACCTACGACCTCACTTACCCGACCACCTTCCAGAAGGTTGGCGCATGGCATTCCAACGCAACCCGTCGCGTAAGCTATCAGGTATTCGTAGGCAACGATAAGGAAACCCTCTATGATGGAACTCCCATCTTCACCTGGGACGGTATAAACAATACTTCCCTTGGTCAGATCTACACCTTAAACTCTAACGCACCCATTACCGCACGTTACGTTGGCTTCAAGATTACCGACGCTGACTCCTCGGGTGACAACGCTGCTGACCATGCAAGAATCGCTCGTTTCTATGAGCTTTACGTTGCAGGTATTCAGGATATGAGCACCGTTCAGCACGAAGCACTCGCAAACCTCGACAGCATCGACGGAACCAACCTCTTAGCAGGTATCGTTCCCACCGTTAATGGCACTGCAGCAGATGCAGCTGACGCTGCCGACGCAACCGATGCTACCGCAACCGCAGGTAAGGGCCTTACAGTTAAGGCCGGCGACAAGATCGTATTCAACATCGGCCGCAGCGCAAACCTCGCAGAGTTTATTCTTTCGGCTGATAAGACCTTAGGTCACTACGGCATCTACGTTGCAAACGCAGAGGATGAGCTTTTCCGCTCCACCAACTGTGTTTACACCGTAATTAACACCGCCGACGTTTCCAAGATTACCAAGGTAGTAAGCGCTATCGAGGACAGAGCCATGGTTGGTATCTACGTGATCGACCCGTCCTTCGACGATGCAGCAACCAACGTAATCAACGAAGTATTCGTTAAGGGTGTTCTTAACTCTTACGTTACAACCTATCCCGCATATCCGAGCAGCGCTAAGGACCTCGGCTACGGTGCAACCAACCTCTTAGACGGTCTCCGTCCCACCATCACCTACCTTGACGGACGTAATATCCGCAGCGGTTCGAGTAAGAACAGCCCGATATTCACAGGTGAAAGAGGCCAGAACCTTGATTGGTGGACCGATGATATCGTAGGTCCCCATAAGCACACCGATATTTACTTCTTCGATACAGGTCATATTACATATAATCTCGGCCAGAAGAAGTACGATATGAGCGGCTTCGAATTCTACTATTATAAGGAACGTCCCATCGCTGAGTATGAGGTTTACGTAAGTAACTCCGAATCTACTCTCTACAATCCCGAAAACAAGGTTATAACCTACGTTAACGAGAACAACTCTTGGGCACAGTCCTTCAAGTTCGCAGATGGCGAACATCCCGTAGGCAAGTTCTTGGGTATCAAGATACTCAACGCCAACGACTTTGGTGACGCTAACCCGCGTATTGCCGAAATCGTTCTCCTCGGTGAGGAATACATTCCTCAGCCCACCAACCTCGGTGCTACCGCAGCCGTTAAGGGCTACGTTGAGAAGAACGGCAAGATTACCGAGCTCACTCACGATGAGTTCACCACCGAGCAGAGAAAGAATTTCTTAAACGGCGATAACGATACCGCAATCACCATCGATCAGAAGGGTGGCACACTCCACTTCGTTGCCGACCTTTGCGCACCGATGAACATTAAGGACGTTATCCTTGAGAACATCTCTAACAGCTCTAAGTACGTTAAGTCCTTCAAACTTTATGCCTCCGACTTCCCGGATGAGGTATGGCAGGACAGCACTCTTGTCTATACCTACAACCGTGATGCAGCCGACGGTCAGATAGTAACCATCCCCGATGATTTCTCGGGCCGTTACGTTCGTATCGAGATCGTTGACGCAGGCACAACCGATGATACCTTTAACGTAAACAACTTCCAGTTGATTGGTCTTGACGATCAGGCGCTCGATGTTACTAACCAGCTCTTTAACATCGGCAAATCGGCTATAAACTTCTATGGCCAGAACAACAAGACCTATGATTATGCTGCTATCTTCGGCGGCTTCAAGCTTGAAAAGCTTTATGACAACTCCAACCTTGCAGCAGCAGGTATTTGGGGCGCAGCTCATGGTGAAGCAAACGGTGAAGGTGAAGAAAGCACCAACATCGTATACAAGTTTGATAATGCTAAGTCGATAAGCGAAGTTCAGATCTCGACCCTTATTGATAAGGTATACAAGGTTGATGACGTTGAGGTTTACCTTGCCAACTCCATCATGGCTATCATGGATAAGACCGCAACTCCGATTGCTACCTACTATGCAGATGGCTCGGGCGTTAACTCTTACCGCACTGATGACGGCAACAACCTCACCGAAACTACCTACTTAAACTTCGAAAGCACCGAAGCGCTCTACCTCCGCATACGCATCAACGACGCTGTTGATAAGTTCTATCACCGCGACAGCAAGCAGGTTGCCATTGCTGAAATCAAGGCAATCGGCGTTGACACTGCAAACGTTGATATCGGTGGCGGCGGTGCATACTCCGCTGAATTTACCGATGCCGCAACCGGCATCTCCGCCAAGTTCAGCACACTTAGCGTATCCGACGTTTACCGCGGCGTAACCAAGATGGTTGTTTCTCGCTCTGCCACTACCTCGGCAATGAAGAACACCTTAAAGGAATTTGGTTTCAATGCGGTTGGCGACGCCTACACCCTCACGTTCTATGATTATCTCGGCAACGAGGTTACCGATTTCGGCGGCAGAACGGTTTACGTAACCATCCCGTACGATCAGAGCCTCGGCATGGCATACCTCGCAGGCTACTATGACGGCGAGTTCACACTCCTTAACTCCGGTTTCGAGGGCGAACTTATTGCTTACGAGTATCCTGAGGTTATTCCCAATACCACCTTCGTTCTCTCCTTGATGGATGAAACCCTTGAACCCGGCGACGGCGAAGAGGGTGACACCCCCGTTCCCGATGAGGACGAAACCCCCGACGACACCGATGAAGAAATCGGTGATGACGACGATTACGGTGACGACACCGACGACGGTGAAGATACCGAAGATACAGACGGCGATGCAGAAGAAGATGACGATGACGACAAGAATGAATCTTCCGGCAAAAAGAAGATCAGACGCAGAAGAATCGTGTCCTACAACTGGACTAACATCATTCTCCTTATCGTAGGTTGTGTACTTGGCCTTGCAGCCATCGTAACCGTGGTAATCATAATCATCCGTAAAAGGAAAACCAAGAATTAGAAAGGGAGTAATTAAAAGTGAAAAACTTTAAAAGACTTTTCGCTCTTATGCTCGCTCTTCTGATGGTATTTGCAATCGCAGGTTGTGGCTCGTCCACAACCTACGAGAGCTACTATGAAGAAGATGGCGACGTAGACACTGACGCCGGTAATAACAATACCGACGTTGACACCAATGACGGTAACGATGCCTCCTCCAAGCAGGAAGACGGCAAAGATACCTCCAGCGTAAACAAGCCCGTTACCAACGTACAGCCCGGCATCCAGTCCGGTCAGGTTGGCGATAAGATCGATGCCTCCAAGTGGGGAATCGAGGATTCCAAAAAGGGTATTGAAGACAAGGTAAACTTAAAGGGCAAGACCCTTCGTATGCTCTGCTTCAAGACCATCAACTATCAGTCGGCAGCCTTCCAGAGAACCGTAAAGGCTTTCGAAAAGGAATATGGCTGTAAGGTTAAGATTGACTATGCTGCATTCGGCACCGAATATCAGACCGCTCTGCGTAACGCTATCGCTGCTAAGGAGCCCTATGATATCGCTTTCATGCACGCTTCCTGGTCGCTTGACACCATCGCATCCAACCTCTACGAGCCCTTAAACGGCAGCATGACTACCGCTGATTTGCTCGATAAGAACAACAAGGGTATCGACCTCACCAAGTCCACCGAAATTTCCTGGAACGGAAACATCTACGGTGTATGCGGCTATCGTGGCGTTAACCCGATGATCATCTTCTACAACAAGGTTATGTTCGAGCGCGACTTCGACGCTGAGGACGATCCCCGTACTCTTTATGAGAACGGCAAGTGGACCTGGGATAAGTTCTTCGAACTCGGCTCCACCGTTGTTGACGCTGCTAACGGCAAGTGGTTCGGCGGATATAACTTCTTCCGTGTTGAAATCTGCTCCACCTTCGGCGGTAACTGCGTAACCATCAAGAATGGTGTACCCACCGTTACCATCGACAGCAAAGAGTACATTGCAGGTATGAAGAATATCTCCAAGCTCGGCTCCGGCGCAACCAAGATCATTGAAACCCAGACTGCTGAAGATCAGCTCGAAAACTTCCTCGCAGGTGACACCTACGTTTACACCGAGGAATCTGACCGTTACACCATGATTATGGGTCGCATCAGCACCCTCAACGCATTCAAGAAGAATGCAAAGAACCTCGGCATCGTTCCGCTGCCGCTTGGTGATACCAACAAGGATAAGACCTATCCGACCGGTTGGATCGAGACTGCCGTTTGCCCGAAGGGCGCAAACCCCGATTACGTAATCGCTTGGGCAAAGTTCTGGACATCTTACAGTGATCCGGTTACCACCGATAAGACCAAGATGGGCAAGGAAGATCAGGCTCTTATGGATAAGCTCCTTGAGAACATCAACCCCCGTCGTTGCAGCTATTCTGATTCCTCCTGGGCAATGTCTTCCCTCGAGTGGAACCTCGTAACCGAGGCTGCTCGCGGTAATGACCTCTCGGTTCAGATCGCTGAATACAAGCCGCAGATGCAGTCCTGCATAGACGCAACTATGTCCGCTTTAAAGAAATTAAAGTAATCTAAATTTTAAAACGCCCTACGGATGACTTGTCATCCGTAGGGCATACCCCTACAATCATTATTTGAAAACAAGGTGCTTTATATGAAAATACATCTTATAGGAACCAGCCACGGCGCACCCGAAAAAAATCGCGGATGCACAGCTATACTGCTCGAAACCCAAGGTCAGTATTACGTTATCGACACAGGCTCCAGCGTAGAAAAGTATATGATGGATAACGACCTGGATGTAGAGGCAATAAATGCAATATTTATTTCCCATATGCACGAAGACCACGTAGGCACCTTGACGGGACTTTTAAAGGTTCTAAAAACCTACCACGGCACAGCGCGTGCCAACGTTTATCTCCCCGAAAAAGAGGGAATAGAGGCCCTTCGAGTATGGCTTAATGCTATGCACTCGATTAACTGGCCCGAAAACCGCCTTCCGCTGTTGCTTACCACCGAAGGCGACGTGTATTCGGATGAATACGTAAAGGTAAGCGCCGTCAAAACCGACCATATTAAGGGCGATTTTGACTCCTTCGCATATATAATTGAGGGTGAGGGCAAGCGCCTGCTAATAACGGGCGACCTTACCGACGACCTGCACGATTATCCGCAGGTAGCGCTCGAAGAAGACTTCGACGCGGTAGTTTCCGAACTTTGCCATTATCGTAAGGGATTCGGCTTTATCCCCGGAACTATCGAAAAAATAAAAGCCACTAAAACTAAGCAAATAATATTTACTCATATCTATCCCGGTGCGGATGACGATATGCGTAAAGTTGAAGATACATTACCCTTTGAAATACATATCGCAAACGATGGCGACATATTTGAGATTTAGGAGAGTCAATTATGCAGTTAACCTTTGAAGAGTACAAAAGAAAAGTAGTTGGTTGCTTTATCGGCAAGGCCGTAGGCGGAACACTTGGTGCCCCGGTTGAAGGCAAGCGTCAGATAAACAACTTTACATATTATAATCCCGTTCCGACCGAAATGCTGCCTAATGACGACCTTGATTTACAGGTTGTATGGCTCGAGGCCGTTCGCGAGAACGGTCTGCCCGTAAACCGCAAGCATCTGGCCGAGGCTTGGCTCAAGCACGTATTCTATCACTTTGATGAGTACGGTATGGCCATGCGCAATATTCAGAATAGAATTCAGCCTCCGCTTTCAGGCTACTATAATAACCGCTTCAATGCAGGTATGGGCGCAGCTATCCGCGCAGAACTTTGGGCATCTCTGGCTCCTGCAAATCCGGCCCTTGCTGCACGCCTTTCGCGTGAGGACGCCTGCGTTGACCACTTTGAGGACGGTGTTGACGGTACGGCCTTCGTAGCTGCCGTTGAGAGTGCCGCCTTCGTAGAAAGCGATACCGAAAAGTTAATCGCTATCGGTCTTGAGAATATCCCTGCCGACAGCAAGATGGCGAACGCCGTTCGCGATACACTCGCATGGTATAAGGAAAACGACGATATGCTCGCGGTTCGTGAACGCATTCTTGAAAAGTACGGTACCTGCAAGTGGGAGAAGGAAATAGTAAACTGGTCCGACGTTGTTATCAACGTTGCATTTACCGTTCTTGCCTGGCTTTGCTGCAAGGGTGACTTCAGTGACGGTATCTGCCGCGCAACCAACCTCGGCTTCGATACCGACTGTACTGCAGGCATTGTTGCTTCTATTCTGGCAATAATCGACCCCGACTGCATCGAGGAGCGTTGGCTTAAGCCCATCGGCACCGATATTGTGCTTTCGCCTCAGATTACCGGTATGCACAACCGCAACAATATTGAATCGTTCTGTAACGATATTAATAACCTCTGCCTTGACATCCAGAAATATTACGGCACCGGCCTTTTCGAAGGCATCGAGTCCTCGGCGCCCGTAGCTGTTTGGACCGAAAACTATAAGGGAATTGAACTTACTAAGGAATATAGCGTTCGCGAGGCATTGGTATGCACCGAGCCCATCGCAGTAAGACTTATGTACCCTGAGAAGGTTGCAATTATCCCCGGTGTAGCAGCCGAATTTACCGCAACCCTCGTTAATACAGCAGCGGCCGATATTGCAGGCAAGGTAACCCTTGCAGTGCCCGACGGTTGGAGCGTAACCCCCGCCGAGTTTAGCGCCGATATGGCAAAGGGCGAGAGCCGCGAAATTAAGTTCTCCATTACCGCCGCCGACGTATCGGAAATCCCGTATCTCAACGTTCTTCGTTTCGATTTTGATTTCGGCGGAATGAAGTCCCACGCAGAGGCAGGCATCCAGCTTGCTACTCCGTGGCTTTTAAAGGAAGTAGACGAGCTTCCCGAGGAGATTACCCCCGATATGTTCGAGGGCGCGCGCATCAACTACGCTGCATCCTTTATTCAGAATATCGAACCCGGTAAGAAATATATCGCCGCGGTTGATTATAAACTTTGGCATTTCCAGGATTGCCCCAGCCTCTATGTGGCTCAGGGCGCACCTCTTAAGCTTTATATCGACGGTGAACTGATATTGGAGCATGAGGGCGAGCATTATACTCCGTCGCCTCACCGCTTTGAGTGCTCCAAACCGCATACGCTGCGCGGTGGTTGGCACAAAGCAGTTATCGCCATTGATAATACACTGTGCGGTTCCGATGAGCTCTTCTTCGGAATCGGCAATTTGGGCGGCAGATATTGGCACTATCAACTTGAATGGAGAACCCCTAAATTTTAGGCACCTACCTTGGAGGTAAAACTATGAGCAAGCAAATAACAAACGTAATTTTCTTCCTTCGTCACGATGAACCCCGTATTCCCGAGCTTGACCTTTACTATACACTCGAAAAGCAGCTCGAAACAGCAAATAAGTACGGCTTCCCCGTAACCTATCTTCTCGAGTTCGACAGTCTTATTGATTCTCGTTATACCAACCTTTTAAAGGAAAAGGCAAACGACAAAAGCGAGGTTGGCGGTTGGTTCGAAATAGTCGAGCCCCTCTGCGAAAGGGCAGGACTTCCTTGGCGCGGCCGCGAGAATTTTAGCTGGGACTGGCACTGCCACTGCGGCTTCTCGGTTGGCTACACAAAGGACGAGCGAAAAAAACTTATTGACGTTTATATGGAAGAGTTCCATAATATATTCGACTGCTACCCCAAGACCATGGGCAGCTGGATGATCGATGCTTTCTCGCTCGAATATATGGAAAAGAAATACGGTGTTATGGCTTCCTGCAACTGCCGTGACCAGTGGGGAACCGACGGTTACTCCATTTGGGGCGGATACTATGGTCAGGGCTATTACCCCAGTCGCTATAATGCGCTCTGCCCTGCCAACACCAAAGAAAATCAGATAAACATTCCCGTGTTCCGTATGCTGGGACTTGATTATCTGCATTCATACGATTGCGGCCTTAACCGTTCAAACGGCAGCTTTGACCATGCAAAATGGCAACCCTGCCTAACCCTCGAGCCGGTATACCTTCACAACGGTGTTGGCGGCGGCTGCCCCGAGTGGGTTGATTGGTATTTTAAAGAAAACTTCTGTGAGCCTACCTTAAGCTTCAACTACGTTCACGTAGGACAGGAAAATTCTTTCCTGTGGCGTGAGCAGGAGGCAGGCACCATTATGCAGTTCGAAAAGCTTAAAAAGCTTTGGGACGATGGCTTTATGAGCATGGAAACCGTATCCGAAACTGCAAAATGGTATAAAGAAAACTACGAGCTTACCCCCGCGTCAATTGTAAAGGCCGAAACCGACTGGAATAAGGATATGGATTCCAAAACCCTCTGGTATAACTGCCGCAACTACCGCAGCAATATCTATTGCGAGCAGGGTAAGGTTTGGATACGCGATATTATGCTCTATGATGAAAAATATAAAGAACGCTACTACGACGAGGTTTGCACAACCACCACAATGGTATATGATAATCTTCCCGTGGTTGACGGCAACCTGTGGAGCAGCGGCGGAGTTCGCAGCGGTCTTTACCTTTATACCGTAAAGAATGGGGAAGAGAAGGAGCTTACCGCAGTAAACGGAGTTGTTTCTTACCCCGATGCTACTACCGCCCGTCTTACCCTCACTACCGCCGACGGCGATACAGTAGTGGCAACCTTCAGCGAGGAGAAAATAACCCTCGAGTGTGAGGGCGCTCTCCTTTCGGCCAAGTTCCGTGGTGTTCCGCGTTATCCCATGCCCTTCAAATCGGCAGATGGCGAAACACTCTATATGCAGCACGAGGGTTATGACTACAGCGTAGACATAAAGGGCGTAAAGCTTATGCCCAACAACTACTTTACAGTCGAAGCCAATAATAAAATCGAGATTGTACTTAAAAAATAAAGAGTGATATCTATGGCACTGTATACAATTAAAAACGAATACTTTACCGTCACTGCCGCCAGCTACGGCGCGCATCTGCAAAGCATGCTGTCGCACGATGGTATTGAGGTTGTATTCCAGGGTGACGATAAATGGCGCGGAAAATCGCCCAACATTTTCCCCATAATTGGTGTGTTTGGTTCCGAGGGCTACACATTTGAGGGCAAGACTTATCCCTATCCTTGCCATGGTGTTGCTCCCACAAATGAGTATGAGGTAAGCCTCCATACCGACACCGAGCTTGAGTTTAAACTCACCGACAACGAGGAAACCCGCAAAATTTACCCCTTCTCGTTTGCTTTTTTTGTAAACTATAAGCTCGACGGTGACAAGCTTATCTACACCGTGCGCACCGAGAATACCGACACCCGCCCGATATACTGTGAGGCAGGAACCCATACAGGTTTTTATGCAAATAAGGATTTTGTGGGCACCAAGCTTGTTTTCGACACAAAAGAGGATAACTACACAGTCAAGAACAACGACAAGGCAAAGTGTGGCGGCCGCTTTATAAACGAGAAAAACGAAATGGAACTCAGCAACTGGTTGTTTGAAACCGGTGCTGTAACCATGGGTTCGCTTAATTCCCGTGCGGTTACCCTCATAAATGAGGGAAGCGACTACAGCGTTACTGTGGGACTTGGAAACTATGAGGTGTTAACCCTTTGGTCGTGTCCCGAGTCAACCTACGTTTGTATCGAACCGTGGAGCTGTGAAAGTGCGCATTACGCAGGCAAAAACAACGAGCTTACCACTCAGGTCGGCATCGATAAACTTCTGCCGGGCGAAAGTAAAAGCTACTACAACACCGTTTCCATTACCCGAAAACAGTGAAAAAACTGTAAACCCAAGTATATTTTGGAAATTTTCCACTAATCGGAAAGTTTGTTGTGCGAAATGTACAAAAATCAACCGAAAATATGTTCAACCTTTATTTAACAAGTAAAAATTCCGCATATTTTTGTCTAATTTTCGTATAAAATTGGCTCGGTGATATGATATAATACTATCACAGAGCGAAGATAGGAGACCACATATGAAGAAAGTATTCATTTGTTTAATGGCCTTAAGTCTTTTATTTTGCCTTAGCGCATGCAAAAAGGGCGAGGTAGTGATAAGCGACGGGGAACCCGATTCGTCCATTACTGATAATGCCTCCTCAGACTTACCCACAACTCCTGACACTTCCTCAAAAGCGGATGACAACAATGACACCGATTCCGAACCGACCGTGGGTACTTCCTCAAAGCAGGAAAAGCCCGACGATACCTCCTCGGTAAGCGGAAAGCCCTCGAACACAAGCTCGAGTGAGGTTTCCTCTGCCGGCGGAACGTCCTCTGAGAAACCGTCTTCGAGTTCTTCGGAAAAGGAATCGTCTTCTTCGTCATCCAAGCCCGCACCGAGCAGCGCTCCCGAAAGCAGCTCATCCTCATCTAAGCCGACTTCCTCTTCCAAGCCCGCATCCTCCAGCAGTGGAATTGCAGGTAGCGGAAGCATTGGCGGAATTGTCGGCATCAAGTAGGAACGGAGGAAATTAATGGAAAATTGGAGCTTACAAATGGCTCTGCACGATAACTCACAGAATTGTGAGTTTCTTGTAGTAAACCATGACAGAAGCGGCCGTTCGCAACTTCATTCGCATCAGTTCGTTGAGATCGAATACGTTTTGCGCGGTTCATTAATACAAATAATAAACGGCGTTGAATACCACGTTCAGCGCGGTGATATTATTTACCTTAACGTGGGCGATTGCCACGAATTCAAAAAAGCCAGCCCCGATTCGGACGTTGACGTTGTAAACATTATGTTTATGACCAACCAGTTCTTTAAGGGTGTTGATGCTTTTGAAACTGCGCCTGCCCCCGGAAATATAATTCGTCCGCAAAACGCCGACCGTATCGAGATTGAGAACCTCATAATGATGATCGATCAGGAGTATAACACCTGCGACCGTTTTACCGAGTTGATTCTCAAGAATCTCGTTATGTCCCTTGTATGTATTCTCATCCGTCACAGCATAGGCGGTCACGAGCGCAAGTACAGCAAGGAATTTGAGCGCATTATAAACTTCGTTGATAACGATTTTTCCAGCGCCTGCCTTGAAAAAACTGCGGCCAAGTTTGGATATAATTCTTCCTACTTCAGCCGTTTCTTTGAGAAGAATATGGGTATCAACTTCTCGTCCTACGTTGCCGAGAAAAAGATAAACCTTTCTAAGGACCTTCTCGTTAACACCAAAGACCCCATCGACGTAATAAGCTACAAGTGCGGCTTCAATTCGCAGAGCGCGTTCTACCGTATGTTCCAAAAACGCACGGGAATGACACCCAAGAAATACCGCCAGCTTAATAAAATTCAGTAGTAACTTTAAATATCCTGTGCTATAATAGGCGCAGGATATTTTTGTTAGGAGTATTGAAATGAATATAATCTTAGCCTCAAAGTCGCCCCGCCGACAAGAGCTTATGAAATTAATAACCCCGTTTTTTTCGGTTGACGTGCCGCAAAACGAGGAAAACTGTCCCGAAAGCGTGCCGCTTTTTTCACGTCCGCAGTATTTGGCTGAGCAAAAGGGCAAGGAGGTAGCCGCGCGCCATAACAACGCGATAGTTATCGCCGCCGATACCGCCGTGTTCTATGGCGATAAGATGCTCGGCAAGCCGCGCGATTTGGACGAGGCGAGAGCAATGCTTAAGCTGCTCTCGGGCAATACCCACACCGTAATTACCGGCTGTTCCATAGTGTGCGGAGATACGGTAGATAGCTTCAGCGTATCGACAGAAGTCGAGTTTTTACCCCTCTCCGACGAGATGGTCGAGGAATATCTTTCTTATAATGAAAGTATGGATAAAGCAGGCGCGTACGGGATTCAGGGTAGGGGAGCCGTACTTGTCAGAGGCATAAGAGGAGACTATTTTAACGTGGTTGGATTACCCGTTTGCGAACTCAATTTACACCTTCGTGAGCGATTTAAAGCGCTAAAACGCATAAAAATGCAAAAAATATGAAAATAATAGGTATTTTTTAAAGTTTTTTTCGCAGAAACACTTGACAAAACCGCAAGAAAACCTTAAAATTTTTTTATCAATATTTTTCTGGAGGAAAAAGAAATGAAAAAGTTATTAGCAATTCTGATGGCTGCTTGCATGATATTTGCACTTGCAGCTTGCGGCGGCGGTAGTGACTCTACCGTTATCAAGATCGGCGGTATCGGCCCGATCACAGGCGACGCTGCTATCTACGGCCAGGCCGTTGAAAACGGCGCAAAGATCGCTATCGATGAAATCAATGCTCTTGAAGGCGACCTTAAGTTCGAGTTCAAAATGGAAGACGATGAGCACGACGCAGAGAAGTCTGTAAACGCTTACAACTCCTTAAAGGACTGGGGCATGCAGATCCTCATGGGTACTGTTACCACCTCTCCCTGCATCGCTGTTTCCACCGAGAGTAATGCAGACAAGATCTTCACTCTCACTCCTTCCGCATCCTCTACCGACGTTTTAGGCGGTTTCCCGGATGAAAAGGGCAACATCACCATTCCCCGTAAGGAAAACGTATTCCAGCTTTGCTTCACCGACCCCAACCAGGGTACTGCTTCGGCACAGTACATCTCCGAGCAGAAGTTAGGCGAGAAGATCGCTGTTATCTACAACAGCGCTGACGCTTACTCCACCGGTATCTACAACAAGTTCATTGCAAAGGCTGAAGAGTTAAACCTTAACGTTGTTAGCGTAACCTCCTTCTCCGATGACAAGACCATCGACTTCAAGGCACAGCTCAACGACGCTAAGAAGAAGGGCGCAGACCTTATCTTCATGCCCATCTACTACACTCCCGCTTCTGTTATCCTCGCTCAGGCAGCAGAAATGAAGTACGACGTTAAGTTCTTCGGCGTTGACGGTCTTGACGGCCTTCTCACCATCGAAAACTTCGATACCTCTCTTGCAGAGGGCGTAATGCTTCTCACCCCCTTCACCGCTGACGCTGAGGACGAGAAGACCCAGAACTTCGTTAAGAAGTACAAGGATGCTTACGGCACTGTTCCTTCTCAGTTTGCTGCAAACGCATACGACTGCATCTATGCAATCTATGAGGCTTGCAAGGCTGAGGGCGTTACCGCTTCCATGAGCGCAGAAGAAGTTTGCGAGAAGCTCACCGCTGCATTCGCAGGCGACTTCACCTTCGACGGTATCACCGGTCTTGATATGGAATGGGATGCTACCGGCGCTGTTTCCAAGGCTCCTAAGGGCATGGTAATCGAAAACGGCGTTTACGTTGGTATGTAATCTAAAATTAGGTTATAAATAGAAAAAAGGGGTTGTACATCCAACCCCTATTTTCTTATTATATAAAGTTTTTTGAGGTGTTAGTATGTCATTGATCACTCAATTGATCGACGGCCTGAGTCTCGGTAGCGTTTATGCCGTTATCGCACTCGGCTATACAATGGTATACGGTATTGCTAAAATGCTTAACTTCGCCCACGGCGACGTTATCATGGTTGGCGGATATATCTGTTACGAGATAATGGTCTCTGCAGGTATGCCGTCTATTTTGGGCATTCTTGCGGCAATGGTTGTTTGTACCGTGCTCGGAATTACTATCGAGCGCTTTGCGTACAAGCCCCTGCGTAAGGCAGGTTCCTTGGCCGTACTTATTACCGCTATCGGTGTAAGCTATTTCCTGCAAAATGCGGCTATGCTTATTTTCGGCAGCGAAACCAAGACCTTTACTTCGGTAGTTCCTTCCTTCGCATTAGCAATTAAGGATCTTTCGATTTCGGGTCTTACCCTCGTTACCATCGTAGTAAGCGTTGTTATTATGATTGCTCTGACGCTGTTCATTAAGAAGAGCAAAATCGGTAAAGCTATGCGCGCAGTATCCGAAGATAAGGATGCAGCCGAACTGATGGGTATTAACGTTAACTCCACCATTTCGGTTACCTTCGCAATCGGTTCTGCTCTCGCAGCAATTGCAGGTGTTCTGCTTTGCTCTACATCTAAGGGAATTATGCCTACTACCGGCTCTATGCCCGGAATCAAAGCCTTTACGGCAGCAGTTTTCGGCGGAATCGGTTCTATCCCCGGCGCCATGGTTGGCGGACTTTTACTCGGCGTTATCGAAACGCTCAGTAAGGCATACATCTCCTATGAGCTTACCGATGCTATAGTTTTTGCAATACTTATAGTTGTTCTGCTGGTAAGACCTACCGGTCTTTTCGGCAAGAAGATTAATGAAAAGGTATAAGGTGGGGCGTATGAAGAATTTAAAATCACTCAGTAAATATGCTCGCACCAACATATATTCCTACGGTATGGTAATAGTGGCCTTCGTTGTTGTTACCATTGCACAGTCCATGGGAATGATAAACAACTTCTTAGGCGGTCTTTTGGTGCCCGTTTGCGTATACGTTGTAATGGCGCTTTCCTTAAACCTGGTTGTTGGCGTATCGGGAGAACTCTCCCTCGGCCATGCAGGCTTTATGAGCGTTGGTGCCTTCAGCGGAATCGTTGCAGCCGCAATGGTACGCGACAGTATTTCTTCCGACCCGCTTAAGCTCTTAATTGCGATAGTAATCGGCGGTATCTTCGCAGGTATCGTAGGCTTTTTGGTTGGTATTCCCGTTCTTCGTTTGCGCGGTGACTATCTTGCTATCGTAACCCTCGCCTTCGGCGAAATTATCAAAAACATCATCAACTACATCTACGTAGGCGTTGACGCTAATGGACTTCATGTCTGCACAGGCACCGCCGACAACCTTAACATGGAAAACGGCCGTATCGTACTGCAGGGTCCTCAGGGCGCAGTTGGTGTTCAAAAAATTGCAACCTTCGGTGCAGGTATCGTACTCGTGCTCGTAACACTCTTTGTGGTTATAAACCTTATCCACAGCCGTTCGGGCCGTGCCATTACCGCTATCCGCGACAACCGCATCGCGGCCGAATCGGTTGGTATCAGCGTAACCAAGTATAAGCTTACCGCCTTTGTTACCTCTGCAGTTTTAGCAGGTATGGCAGGTGCGCTTTATGCTATGAATTATTCGAGTATTGCGGCCAAGAAATTCGACTTTAATACTTCTATTCTTATCTTAGTATTCGTTGTTCTCGGTGGTATGGGCAACATCCCCGGCACCATTCTTGCAACCGTAGTTCTCTACTTAGTACCTGAGTTGCTGCGTAGCTTTGCTGACTATCGTATGCTTATCTACGCAATCGTTCTTATTGTAGTTATGCTCGCTAAGAACAGCCAGAAGGTAAAGATGCTCAAGGATACTATACTTGAAAAAATATTCAAGAAAACTAAGCCAACGGAGGTGGGAGATAATGTCTAAAATGGTACCGCTTCCGAGTAAAAGCATCGTTCCCGAGCGTGACCTTGACAAGGCACCTATCCTTGAAACCCATCACCTCGGTATCGACTTTGGCGGACTTACCGCCGTTGACGATCTTACCCTTGCGGTAGGTCGCACCGAAATCTGCGGACTTATAGGCCCCAACGGTGCAGGTAAGACCACGGTATTCAACCTGCTTACCAACGTTTACCAGCCCACCCGCGGAACCATAATGCTCGACGGTAAAATCACTACCGGAAAGAGCACCGCACACATCAACCGTATGGGTATTGCCCGTACATTCCAGAATATCCGACTTTTCTCCAATATGTCGGTTATCGACAACGTAAAGGTTGGACTTCACAATTCTACTAAGGAAAGCCTTTTTGCTTCGCTGACCCATACCTTCGGTTATCGCGGAGCAGAGAAGAAGGCAACCGAGCGTGCGCTCGAGCTGCTTGATTTCTTCCACATGGCCGACCTTGCAAAGCACGAGGCAGGCAGCCTTCCTTACGGCGCACAGCGCAGACTTGAAATTGTTCGCGCCCTTGCAACCAACCCCAGCATTGTATTGCTTGATGAGCCTGCGGCAGGTATGAACCCGTCCGAAACGGCAGAGCTTATGGAAAATATTCGCAAGATTCGCGATTCTTTCCAGATTGCTATTATGCTCATCGAACACGATATGAACCTCGTTATGAACATCTGCGAGGGTATCTGCGTGCTTGACCACGGTAAGGTTATAGCCAAGGGCACCCCCGACGAGATTAAGCAGAACCCCACGGTTATCGAGGCTTATCTCGGAAAGAAGGAGGCGGAATAATGCTTAAGGTAGAAAATGCAAACGTTTACTACGGTAAAATTCACGCCCTTAAGGATATCAGCCTCGAGGTTAACGAGGGCGAAATCGTAGCGCTTATCGGCGCTAACGGTGCAGGTAAGTCGACCACCCTTAAAACCATTTCGGGACTTCTCCGTTCCAAGACCGGCTCCATAGTCCTCTTCGATGAAAATATTTCTCACACCGAGGCCCACAAGCTGGTCTCCAAGGGAATGGCCCACGTTCCGGAAGGCAGAAGAATCTTCTTGCAGATGACGGTTCTTGAAAACCTTCAGATGGGTGCATACACCACCAAGGCAAGCGAGGTTGACGCTTTGATTGAGGACGTTTTCGAGCGTTTCCCGCGTCTTAAGCACCGTAAGAACCAGATAGCAGGAACGCTGTCGGGCGGTGAGCAGCAGATGCTCGCTATGGGTCGCGCTCTTATGAGCAAGCCGAAACTCTTAATGCTTGACGAGCCTTCTATGGGTCTTGCTCCCATCCTTGTTAAGCAGATATTTGATATCATTAAGGAACTGCACGCCGCAGGAACTACCATCCTGTTGGTTGAGCAGAATGCCGAAATGGCCTTAAAGGTAGCCGACCGTGCATACGTTCTCGAATCGGGAAGAATTGTTCTTTCGGGTACGGGTAAGGAACTCGCACAGAGCGACGCTATTAAAAAAGCCTACCTCGGCGGCTAATAAAAGTAACACCCCTGAACACAAGGTTCAGGGGTGTTTTTTTATCTCTTGGAGAAAATGTATTCGGTTGCGCTATAAAAATCGGTTTCGGCAGGAAGCACGGTCGAGGGGAAGTTATCGTGGTTCGGGCTGTCGGGGTAGTGCTGGGTTTCGAGGCAGAAGCCCTGATGCTTATAAAGACCGCCGCCCTTGCCGAGAATGTTAGCGAGGAAATTAGAGGTATAAAGCTGAACGCCGGGCTCAGTGGTCTTAACCTTCATCTCAATGCCCGTTTTGGGGCTGTAGGCGATAATCTTTACGCCGTCACCGCCGTTTAGGCAGAAGTTGTGGTCAAAGCCGCCGCCAAACTTCATCTGCTCGTCGTCGCTTTCGATATCGCGGCCGATAGCCTTTGCTACGCGGAAATCGAACGGAGTACCCGAAACGTCGCGAATTTCGCCCGTGGGGATGAGTTTATCGTTATAGGGGGTAAATGAGTCAGCGTCGATATAAAGCTCGTTATCGAGGATATTTCCGCCGTCGTAGCCATTTAGGTTAAAATAGGTGTGGTTTGTGAGGTTTATAACGGTATCCTTGCTTGAAATTGCCTTGTATTCAATGCGCAGAGCGTTCTCGTCGGTCACGGTAAAGGTAACGGTAACGTCGAGCTCGCCGGGGTAACCCTCCTCCATATCATCGAAGATATGATTGAAGGAAATCGAAGGTTCGCCCTCCTCACGTGCGGCAACAACGTCCCACAGCTGCTTATCAAAGCCTACAAAGCCGCCGTGCAGATGGGTAACACCCTTTTCGTTACAGCCAACCTCGTATTCAACACCGCCGAGCTTAAATATACCGTCGCCCAGACGGTTGCCGTAGCGGCCGATGGTGGCGCCGAGATATCCGTCCGACTTAAGGTATGCCTCGAGGCTGTCGTAGCCGAGAGCGACGTCGTGTCCGTCAAAGATTATATTGGTTATGGTGGCTCCGTAGTTGATTATAGATACCTCAAGGCCGTTTTTGCCGCAGAGGGTATACTTTATAATATCAACGCCGTAAAGCTCGCCAAAGTCAGTTTCTTTAGTCATGTCAGTGCTCCTTTCGGGTTATAACTATATAATAATATATTTTAGTCCTAAAGGCAACAAAAAAACCGCCGGTTTCCCGACGGTTTTTTTATTTTGTTTTTATCCCTTAATGGAGGTGTAAACTACAACGCTTCCGGCAGGGATGCTGTCGTTTATTCTGGTGGTAACGCCCGTGTAGGTCTTATCGGCCGGAATAATGGTAGCCGAAGAATCGGGAGTAACCGATGCAACATCATAAACGTGACGGTACATAGTCTTGCCGCCGATGGTGGACGAGAACTTAACGCTGATGTTCTGTGCGGTTTCGCTGTTGTTTACAACGAGTACCGACCAGTTTCCGTCGGCCATCTTAACGGTCGAGATATGAACGTTATTGTGTGCAGAGTTCGAAACGTAGGTGGTTGCGCCATCCTTACACGAGAGATATTTGGTAAGTAAGCTCGTCGAGTAGTAGATGTAGTATGGAGTCTGAGTCTGCAGTAAGGAGGTAGAAGCACCGCCCATATGCATACCGTGGTTAAACTCACCGCCGCTACCTGCGATATACGACCATAAGCAGTCGCTAAACTGCCAGAGTATACCGCCCGAGAGACCTGCGTTCATGAGTGCTGCGTACTGGCCTGCGTTCTTAACGCCCCACCAGCGCTGGCCTTCGTCGTCGTAGACGTTGGCGATACCGTAGCCGCTTTGAGCGTATTCGTCACACCAGAACGCGGTGTCTGCGAATTTGCTGTTAACGGTCTCGAGGTTAGAGAGCCATGCCGAGAAACGGTTGTATGCCTCGCCGTAAACGTCACCCGAAACACCTACCATCGGAGCGGGGTCGTATTCGCCCGTGCGGTCCTGTGCGCCTTCAATTAAGTGCGCGGTCCAAATGTCATACAGGTCAATGCCGTGTTTGGAGTTTGCTGCAAAGTATTCAGCAAGGCCGGCATGCTCACTGGGACCGGACTGGTTGGGACCAACGAGGATAATCGAATCACGAACGGTCTTGGTCTTTGTGGAGTCGGTATAGGTCGACTTCATCTTATCAACTAAGGTATCAACAAGCTGCAGCATCTGCTCGGCGTGTGCTCCGCGATAGAGAGTACCGTTCTGATGCGAGGGCTCGTTAAAGGTGAGAACGTGGGTGAGGTTGGTTACGCCGTGGTTGCGGATGGCGTTGATTGCCTCGGTCATCCAGGTGGCGTAACGGCTGGCCGCCAGATCCATATCTACTACGGGATGGAAAATACCCCAAGAGATAGCATACTGAACGTTACCGTTCTTATCAAGCAGTCTGGGCGAGAGGTAGTCTACGTCGGAAATCGAGGAAGAGCCGTAAACGTAGGAGGAAAGATGCCAGCCTGCGAGAATCATAACGTCGATGTCGTATTCTGCCAGCTTATCGCACCAAGCATAGAACTCCTGCATTTGCTTGCTGTTCCAATCCCAAGGATTGCTGTCATCGCCCGTGTAAGCCCAGTGTGATCTGAACATGGTACGAACGCGCTTAATGCCTGCGTTCTTCATACGGGTAAGTTCCATATCGAGCTGTTCTTCGGTCATGTTACGTCCCATAACGTCATCGATGATGGGGAAGTAAACGGTGGCCGAAAGACCCGAGAACTCATCGTTTGCAACGCCCGAAGAGGTGTTGTTAACGGTGAGCGAAACAGCGCCGCTTGCAGCGGTACCGCCGTTTGTTATGGCGTTTGAAGTATCGTTGTAGTCATAGGTCGGCGATTCCTCAACCGGCTTCTGCTCGAATGCGTGGATATCGGTGAAGAGCGAGATAGCGTCAACGTCGATATAGCCTGCGGTACATTCGATAACGAGGTAGGTCGGGCGAACGTCGGGGCTTATAAACTTGAATGCATCAAAGTTCCAGCCGGTTCCGTTTGCATTAACTGCCGCTACGTTGCCGTTGGCGAATAATACGGGTGTATTACCGTCGGCTGAGTGTGAAATTCCAACGTAGCCTGCGCCGCCGGCGCTTGCACGAACTGCTGCCGAGAGGGTGTAGTAATAAGAATTCTCATAGCTGAACTCAATGCGAGTCTTAACGGGAACGATAATCTTGTTGCCTGCGGTAACGCGTAAGAAGCTACCGCCTTCGTAAGCATCGCTCGAAGCCATTGTCGTGCCTGCGGCGTATGCCGAGTTGGCAGTTTCGAAGTTACCGTTCGGAGCGAGATTGTAAACCGACTCGGTGTAGGGAGCCGTAACGTTCTGCTCGGCAACTGCGTTGGTACGCTTGACAACAATGTCGTCAAAGTAGATATCGGCGGTGGTGCCGTCGTTTGCCGAGATAACAAGATTTATCTTGCAGTCATCAGTAATAACACAGTTATTGGCAAATGTGTGCTCAATAAGTGTCCATTCAGTGCTGCTTAAGGTTACCGTCTTCTTATCAAGAGCCTGCATATAATCCCAATCACTGCCGTCGATGGTGCGAATCGAACTCTCATACGATACGCCTGCAGTCTTGGCCTTGGCGTAGTAGGAAACGGTGTACCAGTCGCCGGGGTTTGTGTTGAATGATGACCAACTCTGATAAAGCGGATGACGGAGAAGCTCACCGTCGTTGGTGGTAACGTCGGTTTTTGCGTTGGTGTCACTTGACGTTGCGGCCATACGGAGCGAGTATTTGCCTGAGTGTGCAAAAGCACTGCTTACAGAGTACCAAAGGTTGTTGGTCTTTGCAATTTCATATGCAGGACTTATACCGCCGTTTATGGTGGTTAAACCATTTTCAAAGTCAATCACGTTATTGGTAATAAGCTCTTCGGTTTCGGTGAGTTCAACCGAGAAGACGTTTACCTTGCTGTCGCAAACCGACTGCAAGAATACGTTGAGTGAGGTGTTGACGCCCGAATTGAAGCCTACCTTGTAGGTAACGGTACCGGTTTCCTCGGTTACCGTTGACGAGGAATTGGTAAGGACTGTTGTCGGGTTAAGGGTCTGGGCACCTGCATCGGTAACACCGAAGTAGAGTGCGTCAGCCTCTTGTGTCTTGGCCTTGACGGTTAAAATGTAATCGGTATAGCGCTCAACAGATATACCCTGCTTTAAGTACTGGCTGCGCTTGTTGAAGGTTGCAGCGTAGTCGCCGTTAACCTTGTAGGTGGTAGCGTTGCCTTCCCAACCTGCCGTACTGTTATCGAAACTGCCGTTTTCAATTGTTGCGGAGGGGAGGGCGGTTTCGCTAAGACAGAGGTCATCAAGGTAAACAATGCCCGCGTTGAGTCGGCTTCCGTAAGCAAGACCGAATACTACCGAGGTGCTGCTGCCCGAGTTGAACTTAAGGGTTTCCTTTTTCCACTGTTCGTTCGAGTAAACGGCGCCCATGGTGTAATCAAGTGCGTTTGCCTCAATACCTATCTGCTTGGGGGCAAGGTAATCGGCGGTGTCGTACTTATATTTGCGATAACCGGTGCCGTCAATCGTAACGTCTTCAACATAGGTGTAGCCAACGTTCATAAAGGTATGCGGATAGATGTAGGACCTGTTTACGAATACAGGGCTCGGAGCATACCAATAATACGAGAATTCGTAATCGGTGTTGGGCTTTAGATTATCGAGAATATAGGAAAGTGTACCGGCGCGGGTGCTGAGTCTTAAACTGCGGTTACCGGTACGTGCAATATTCGAAGTAACGTCGATAAAGTCGCTGAAGGAGTTATCGGTTCCGAAGTAATAATCGCCGCCGGAATAGTAGATAAATCCGTCGTGGTCGTATACGTAGGCGATACCCTTATTGTTTTCACCCGTGTGCGAAAGCGAGTTATCGGTAACCGTAATGGTCTTAAAGCCGCCTAAGTAGAATTCGTCGTTCTCGAAGCTTGCGTCGTTTAAAAGGTTAACCTGTTCGGGAGCGTAGGTATCAACGTCTGCAAACAGATGAGCGTTACGCTTAACGAAGTTCCAAACCTTTTCGGCAGAAACGCTGGCCGAGGATTTAACGTTAGAGGTTTCGGTAACGTCTTCGTCGCTGTAGAAGTCGGCGGGATAGTTGCCTGCGAAGTTTTCGATAAGTGCTACGGCAAGCAAACGCTTAACCTGGTTAACCGAGCGGTTATAGGTTCCGTTTGTTATGGCCTTAGCGGCATCGTTATTCTCAGAGTAGAAGGTCCACTCGTGCTTACCGTATTTATCGGTAAGGGTTGCGAACGATCTGGCCGAAATCTTAGCCGAAGGATTAATGCTCTTGGTATTTGCAAAGGTAGCGTAGTAAGCGGTGGAATTCAGGTTAAGTCCCGAAGTATCCGAAACGCTGGCTTCGCTCTTGTTAGCTGTTGCGAGGGTAAGTTCGCCCGAAAGCAGCTGTGTCGGAATGGCAAGAGTACCAACCTTTGTAAGCTTTGCAAACGAGGGAACAAGACCAAAGCTCGACTGATATACAATGTCGCCCTCTTCGTATTCTGCTGTTTCGCTGATAAGTGTTGCGCCCAAAATGGAGGGAGCTATATCCGATATCTTGGTTACCGAAACATTATCGATCGAGAATACGCCGTCAGCCTTAGCGCCGAGGAGGAGATACATGGTCTTTCCGTCGGCCAATTCCTCGGCGGTGTCGATGATAAAGGTGGTTTCGATAAATCCGTCACCAAACGTATTCTTTATGGTGTTCGGATATTTGTTGTCGTACATACCCGTATCGGTTGCACTTGCCGAAGCGGTAGAGAAGTAGGTGTTACTGTCGGTGAAAGCACCCCATGCGTTCTTCGGGCTTACGGCAATATCGATACGCGAGTTTGTAGTAGAGGTAACCTTAAATGCGAAGTGAACCATATAACGGGTGTTGGGCTCTGCATCAATCGGTAAACCGAAGTTTAGGTAGCCCGTAGCGTTATCGGTAACCTTAAGATACTTAGAACCAAAGTCGGCGTCGGCCGAAGCGTGGTTAGCAATCTCAAGGGAAACACCGTCATTTACGGTGAACCAGTCACCGGTAGAGCCATCCTCAAAGCCGCCGTTTGATGCATTGTTAAATACCGTAAACTTGGCAATAAGGTTGGTGTGTTCGGTGGTGGTGAATACGCTGTCGAAGGAAACAGCAGTTCCGCCTAAGGTGTACCAGCCTGCAAAGCGGTTGCCATAGTCGGGGGTGGCGGTGAAGGTGATCTCTTCACCGAGAACTGCGGTTGCCTTGTTGGCGCTTGCGGTACCGCCTGCCTGTGCATCGGCGGTAACCTCTGTAGCGGCTGAGAAGATAATGTTGTCAATCTGAAGGTCAATGCCGTTATTAAGGTTATGAAGCATTAACTTCAGATATCCGGTGTCCTTGCTGCCGAATGCGTTTGCATCACTTCCGGAGTTGAATACTATGGTAAAGTGAACCCAATCGCCGCCGAATTTATCAACGTATTCTCTATATGTGAGAGCGTTGCTGGGACGGTGGGCAGCGTTTGCCTCGGTGGATAAGGTCTTTGTATATCCGGTCTTCGGATTTACTAAGGTCTGGGTTGCGCCGCCGATAATGGTGGAAGCCTCCCAATCTTTGTCATACATAAATCCAAATCGAACTGCGCCGTTGGGGCCGAAGTCGTTAACCTTAATATCGAAGGAAAGCGAATATCCGGTGTTCTTCTTAACGGGGAGCTTAAATCCGGTCTGAACGGTTTCCTGCGAGGGAACGGTTAACTTAAGGTACTGCTCTCCGTGACCCTCAACGGTGTTGCCGAATTTCTCAACCGATAATCTGTTCGTATCCGAGAACATGATGCTCGGGATATAGTCATCCTCAAGGTCACCGTTTCTAATGGTGTTAGAGCCGTAGAAAACAGCCTTAAGGTAGTTGTGGGTAGCGCTCGAATAATCAAGGCTCTTGGAAACGAGGTTTCCGTCGGCATCGTACCAACCGACAAAGCTGTTACCGTAGTAGGGCTTGGCGGTAAATGAGGTAACAAGTACGTCGCCTACGTATTTTTTATCGTAGGATGCGTCGCCGTTACCCTCGACGTCAACCGTTCTGTCAAGTTCAAGGGTAAACTCGTTTGTGTCGGCAAAGAAGTACTTATCCTGAACGGTGGAATATGTTGTAAAGTCAACCGTATTTCCGTTATTGCGGAAACCCATAAGAACAACGTTACCTACGCCCTTGTAGTTAATATCGTCGTTCTGGTTGTCAATAAGAACTTCATAGATGGTGTTGCCGTTAACACCGGTAGTGGTGTTAACTCTGGTCTGCGAGCTGGATTCGTGTCCGCAAAGGAGCATTACAATATTGGGATAAACCTTAAGAAGCTGGTCGTAAAGTTCCTGCGGGCTGCTCGATTCTTCGGGGTTAGTAAAGCCGTAGGGGCTTTCAGCCTCGGTCTTGCGGCTGCCGTCGGATTCGAGGTGTGCGTGGGTTGTAACGATAACCTTGTATTCAGGGTTATCCTCACAGAGCTTTGCAGCCCAGTTAATAACGTCATAGCGGGGATAAATCTCAAGCGAGATAACCATAATCTTAACGCCGTTTACTTCGAACTTATGATAGGTGTTATCCATCGAATCGTCGTAAGCGCCGCCCCACTGGGGAACCTTGCTGAAATCGGCCTGCTTGTAGAAATGGTTATAAATGTGGGTTAAGCGGTCAATCTTGGAGTTGTAGGCCGCTGCGCCGCCACTGCTTGAATAGTCGTGATTGCCGAGCGAGATAGCGAAGGGGATTTTACCTATAATGGGTTTGAATGCTTCATAGGTTGCATTCCACTGCTCATAGCTTCCGTGCTCGGTGATGTCACCCATATTAAGTATACCCTGAATGTTGTAATCCTTCTGGTTGGCAAGCAGCCAGTTGGTAATATCAACGTAGTGGTCGGGGTAATGGAGAAGCAGTTTCTGCTCATCGGGCAGAACCGCAAAGGTGAAATCGTAGTTGCCGGGGTGGAAATTAGTATTATCGGTCAGCTGGTTGCTGACAAAATCTGTGTAGTTAGCGGTGAAGGTAACGTCACCGGTGAGGGTGATGGTTGCTTTGCTGGCGTAATTAGAGCCGCCCATAGACCAATCAACGAAGTTCTTGGCGGGGGGATTAAAGAGAGGAGCCTTAATGGTGTATTCACCCAAGGGAGCCATCTCGGTGATAACGCCAACGCGGTCACTGCCGCTGTCATACGAAACCTTAACGTACTCGTCGCCGGTGCCGGGGGTTAAGCAGAAATCATCGCAAACGATGCTGCTGCTTCCTGCAAAGTAGGTCAAAGCAACGTAGATTTCGGTGTTGTTGCCGCTGTTGAAGTAAACCTTGCTCTGCTGGAAGTCGGCGTCGTATTGGGTATTAAGTGTGGTATAGCTGAATACGGTGCCGTTCATATCGTAGAAACGAATATCCTTAAGATAGGAGGGAGCAGAACCCGTGCCACCCGAATTCTGGTTGCGGATAAACCAGTAGAAGGATAACTCGTAATCGGTATTCTTCTCAAGTCCCGAAACCTTGCGGAGCACCTCGTTGTTACGGTGCGTAAGTTCAAGCGATGCTTCGCCCGAGTAGGGTTTAGATGTCAGAACTTTAGCATCCCACCAAACCGAGGGATTGTAGGAGTGCCACTCGAAATAGGCATCGGCGCTGTTTTGAAGTGCCTTATCCGAAATTATCGAGGTATCGCGAACGGTATTTTCGTAACCTGCGTCGGGCCAAAGGTTATTTACATTAAACTTAGCAACAACCTCGGTACTGCCTGCAATATAGAAGGTGTACTGCTCACTGGAGGAAACCTTCTTGCCGCCCACGTACCAACCGTCGAAGGTGTTGCCAACGTAGGGAACTGCAGTAAAGGTAACGGCTGTTCCAAGAACACCGGTAGCCGATTTTTCGCCGGTCAGGTATCCGCCGTACACGCCGTTTTGCTTTTCAATCTTGGCGTTAACCTGGAAGGTTGTGCCTTCGGGATCGTAGAAAGCGAAGTTAGCGGTTAGGTTTTCGGCATCAAAGGTAGAGTAGGGGTTATTGGGCGAAACAGCGTTGCCGTTTTCGTCTACCCAACCGATGAATACGTAGTTTTCATCTCTGGGGATTGCGGTGAAGGTGGCAGGTATAACTGCGGTCGAAGCCAAACGGTCAACCATTGCGGTGCCGCCGTTGCTTTCACCGAAGCTTACCATGCTCTTAACTTCCGAAACCGAAATATCGTCGATGTCGAGGGCCATGGTGCCTGCGCCGTTGGCGCCGAATATCATGGCAAGGTCAATGTTGTCGGAAATATCGGTTCCGTTTGCAAGGGAAGCCGAGGAAGTATCAAGCACGTAAGAATAATAAGTCCACTCGTCCAAGCTATAGGTATAACTGCCGGGGAAGGAGGTGGATGTGCTTGCGGGGTTCAGGTCGTTACCGCCTGAGGGCAGCAGATCGGGAGTGCCGAGGTAATAGTTCTTCGAACCGCTGGTTAAGCTTATCTGCTCTGCAAACAGCGGATCACTCCAGGTGTAGTTGTGGTTGCCCGTGTGATACAGAATCATCTTACGGAAAGCCATACCCTGCGTGGAGAGGAGGTTGCCCTCGTCGTCAATTCCCGAACGTAATCTGTAGGAGATTACGTATTTCTTGTTTTTCTCAAGTTTGAAATTCCACTGGAAGGAATAAAGAGCGGCGCCCGTGGTGGTCGAATCCATACGGAGATATTTGTTGCCGTCCTTATCGGTCTTAACTGTGGCGGTGGAATTTGAGTTCTGAACATAGTAGTTAACGTAATCGTCCTCAAAGTCACCGTTGGTTATAAGGTTGTGCTTATCAAAAGCCGCATACATACCAACCTGCTTAGCAGTGGTCGCGTTGGTGGTTATAAGCTTGTTGTCGATGTCGTACCAACCCTTAAAGACGTTACCGTAGTAGGCCTTGGCGGTGTAGGTGTCATCGTTGTTCTTTACTAAGAAACCGCCGTCCTGCGCATAGGGGGCAGTGGCGAATTTAGCAGTGTAAACGCCCTCTGCGGCAAAACTCTCGGTAGAATTGGTCGAAACCAATTTGTTGTTGGCATCATACCAACCGAGGAACTCATAACCGGTGTTGGCGGTTGCGGTGTAACGGGTAATTGCAACCTGCGAATAGCGGGTAGAGCCTGCAACTGCGGTAGCGGTAGAGCCAATCTTGGCGCCGCCCGTATTTGCATAGCAAACTGCATCGGGGACAAAGGGCTCTGCAACCGAAACCGAGCCGCCGTTTGAAGCAGCAGCGGTAATGGCTGTGTTAGCGGCAGTGCCTGCTTCGGTAAAGCTTACGTTATCAACGTAGTAGGTGTTGGTGGCGCTGTTGCCTACACCGAAGAGAATGCGCATAGCAGCGGTGTCTTTTCCGTCTTCAAAAACGGAGGTGGATTCGCCGGGGTTAAAGGTTACCCAAAGGTCAACCCACTTATTGGCGCCTGCGCCTACGGATGCGTGTGTCTGGTCGCGCATCATACCGTAGCTGCCGTCAATGCCGCCGCATACGGTCCAGGCGTTCAGATTTGTTGCGCCTTCAAGCTCCCAGTGATAGGTGTAAGAGGGAACGAAGGTGGATTTCGTCCAACCGTTGGTAAAGGACTTTTCGGAATGCAGACCGATATAACCTGTGTTGGCCGTGTTTACCGAATAATACGAAAGATGGAATACGTACTGCGTATTCTTCTTAACTGTTACGGGTATAGTAATAAGGTCACAGTTAGTGTTTGCAGCAGTGGCAGGAGCACAGTAAAGGGCATTCTGTCCGTGTGCGGCGCTGCTGCCGGAGGGAACGGCTGCGACGGTATTTTTGCCGCCGTTAGCCGCAGAATAAACCGAGTTGAAGAAGCCTGCTCCGGCGCCGTTTTCGGCCTCGAAGTTACCGTCAACAATTTGGTTATAAACGTTAAACTTTGCGGTTATCGAATTATTTAATATACCGCTGTAGGTGGCAGAGGTGGAGACCAGGGTGTCGCCGTTGTACCAACCGAGGAAGGTGTTGCCGTAGTAGGGAACGGCGGTAGCGGTTACACTTTCGCCTGCAGTGGCAGAGGTATCACCCGTAATATAGCCGCCGTCCGCAGCGGTAAGGGCAACAGCCTCATATACAGAAACGTTATCAGCAAGCAAAACAAGGCTCGAGTCGTTCTGAATGCCTAAGGTAACGTCAAAAAATCCGTCACCGTCGCCGTCCGAAAGTCCGTATCCTGCAATAACGTCATCTGCCGAGAAAGTGAAGGAATAGGTCTTAAAGCCTCCAAAATCCCAATAGGTTGCATCATTATAGATAAAGGTGGGATAATTCGCTGCGCTTGTATCAACGCGAAGGGAATTATAGGTAGCGTCGCCCGAGTCGCAAAGGTCATATTTGCCTCCGGTAACGCTCGACCACTTATTATTGACAGCGTCGATGAACACGCCTGCCTTATTGGCAATTGCGATATCAAATGTACCGGTGTAGTTATCGGTATTTTTAGTCGGCATAAAGGCAAGGTCTGCCGAAACTATGTAGTTTTTGCCGGCTTCAATTTTGAAGTCCTGCATGGACTGGTTCCATTTGTTAATCTGAATGGAAGGACCGTCAGGACTGTCGGGGTACTGTGCGGCAAAAATACCAACGTTGTGCCAATAGGTCATGGCGTTGGCATAGGGGGTATAGTCGGCCTTATGGCCTGCAGCGCGCCAACCGTAGGCGTTGCCTGCAACTATAAGACCCCAGTCGTCGGTGCCGTATGCCGCGGTTTCGTAACCGTGGTCTGACCAAATGCCCATAGAGCCGTCGCCGTTGGTGATAAGGTTAACGGCGCTTCCGGTGTCGGCCGAAACGGGAAGCAGAGTCAAAACCGTTACGGTGCCGAGCAACAGTGCTACCGAAAGAATAATGCTGAGTATTCTTTTCATAGGTTTTTCTCTCCTCCTTAAAGATCGTCGCCGCCCTCGTCGGGCTGGGTTTCGTAGTCTCCGAATTCGCCGTCTACGTCAAAACTCGAATCGCCAAAGCAGACGTCATTGGCGGCGAGCATACGAAGCAGTTCGAAATCGGGCGCTTCATAGCGGTGTTTCATAAGTTTTCCTCCTAAAGTTTTACTACTGTGAACCTAAGATGTAAAATCTTAAATTTAATTATAATATATAACATATAATTTATCAAGGAAAAATTATCAAAATTTGTTAACAATTGTGTCATCTATTTGTATAAAAAGATTAACGGGGGAATTTTTTAGGAATTGCGAAAAGTGTGATTGAAAATGCGTTTTTCAGATGGCCTTTTTTCGAAGAATTTTTGTATAAAAAATCTCCAAAACAGAAAAAATAACCCAAATAACATAAAACCTGCACAAAAAAATCCTGCAAACCACTAAAGGTAATGCAAAGCAATTTTTGCTGTGATAAAATTATTGTGTCAAATCGGCATGGCCGACTATATTTGAAAGGAATGATTTCTTTGGGTAGACTTTTCGGAACAGACGGTGTTCGCGGTATAGCAAATACCGAGCTTTCTTGCGAACGCGCAATGGAAATAGGCAGAGCCGCGGCGGCGGTATTGGCTGACGGCTGCCGTCGCAGACCCGTTTTTGTCGTGGGTGCCGACACCAGAACCTCGTCCGATATGCTGTCCTGCGCGCTGATTGCAGGATTGTGCTCGGTCGGAGCCGACGTTATAAACCTCGGCGTGGTTCCGACCCCTGCGGTAGCATTTTTGGTCGGAAAATACAAGGCAGATGCAGGTGTGATGATATCGGCGTCGCACAATTCGGCCGAATATAACGGAATAAAAATCTTCAGCGGCGACGGCTTTAAACTACCCGATATGCTTGAAGAACGAATTGAGGATATGGTGCTCGGCGAGTGTGAACTGCCGCCGTCACCTGTCGGCGATGCCGTAGGCAAGGTAACCGTAGCGAAAAATGCAGTAAAGGACTACTGCGACCACGTTAAAAGCAGTGTGCTCTATTCGCTTGACGGACTTCAGGTTGCTATTGATTGTGCCAACGGTGCCGCGAGCGCAACGGCGGCCGCGATTTTCGACGGTCTCGGAGCAAACGCCCATATTTTAAGTGCGTCACCCGACGGTCAAAACATAAACCGCGATTGCGGCTCGACCCACCTTGAAGCGCTTGCAAAATACGTTGTCGATAACGGGCTGGACGTGGGCGTGGCCTTCGACGGCGATGCCGACCGCTGTCTCTGCGTCGACGAAAACGGTAACTGCGTCGACGGCGATGAAATTATGGCTATTTGCGCTCTTGACCTAAAAGAGCGCGGACGTCTTGCCAAAAACACCGTAGTAGGCACAATTATGACCAATTTGGGATTTTCCCGTTTCTGCGAGCAAAACGGTATTCGTTTTGTTGCAACCAAGGTTGGCGATCGCTTTGTGCTCGAGGAGATGCTGCTTGACGATACCGTCTTCGGCGGCGAGCAGTCGGGCCACGTAATATTCCGCGACTTTGCAACGACGGGCGACGGTCAACTCACGGCGGCACAACTTCTGTCGCTTATGCGCCGAAAGGGCGAAAAACTGTCTTGTCTTGCGTCGGTTATGAAAAAGTGTCCCCAAACCATAATAAACATTAAGGTTTCGGCCGACGGCAAGCGCCATTACTATACCGATGAGACAATAAAAACGGCGTTGGATAAGGCTAAAGCCGACCTTGGCAACACGGGCAGAATCGTAGTGCGTCCGTCGGGCACTGAGCCGCTCATTCGCGTGATGGTGGAGGGTGACGACCCTAAAACGATTGAAAAGACGGCAAAGGAAGTAGCCGCGATAATAAAAAAACAATTGGCGTAAGAATCTTGAAAGCGAGTTTTAATATATGTGCGGAATAATTGGATACACCGGCACCAAACAGGCTGTACCGGTGTTGATTTCGGGGCTTTCTGCCCTTGAATACAGAGGTTACGATTCTGCAGGCATTTCGGTATATGAGGAAGGCATTATAACCATCAAAACCGAGGGAAGACTCAAGAACCTCACAAACAGAATCAAGGCAGGCAGAAAAATTAAAGGCCACACGGGCATCGGTCATACCCGTTGGGCAACCCACGGTGAACCGAGCGAGCGCAACGCGCACCCGCATCTTTCGTCGCGACTGAGTCTTGTTCATAACGGCATTATCGAAAATTATCAGGAGCTCGAGCAGATGCTGTCATCCGAGGGATATCGCTTTCGCAGCGAAACCGATACCGAGGCGGCCGCTCACCTAATCGACTATTTTTATAAGCAAAGCAAGGACCCCGTTGCGGCGCTTCACGCGGCCGCTCGGGCCATTCGCGGCTCGTTTGCTTTTGCGGTTATGTTTAAAGGCGACCGTGAAAATCTATACGCCGTGCGAAGCGGCAGTCCTCTTATCTGTGCTGATACCCCAAACGGCAGTTATCTTGCTTCGGATATCCCTGCGATACTGCCCTTTGCAAAGGAATATTATCAGCTTCCCGAAAACGTGGTGGCGGTGCTCTCGCCAAAGGGAATTAATTTTTTCACGGCGGACGGAGCCGAAATAATTCCCGAAAAGAGCCAAATAACCTGGAGCGTCGAGGCGGCCAAAAAGTGCGGATACAATCACTTTATGCTCAAGGAAATCAATGAGCAGGCCGAAGCTCTGCGCAATACTGTTTTGCCGCGTCTGCGCGACGGCGTACCGTACTTTGATTGTGATATTCTGGACCGAAACATTGAAGAAATCGGTGAAATTAAGATAATCGGATGCGGTACTGCAATGCATGCCGGTCTTGTGGGTAAAAACGTTATCGAGCGCTTTGCGAGGATACCTGTTTCGGTGGAAATAGCATCTGAATTCCGCTATGGGAACCCTATTTTGCGCAAGGATACCCTTGTTATTTTGATATCGCAGTCGGGCGAAACCGCCGATACCATCGCGGCCCTGGAGCTTGCAAAATCAGCGGGCGCCAAGACGCTCGCGATAGTAAACGTTTTGGGCTCTACTATATCTCGTCTGGCCGATTACGTAATCTACACTTGGGCAGGCCCCGAAATTTCGGTTGCCTCCACAAAGGCCTACACCGTTCAGTGCGCCGTGCTTTACCAAATCGCATTCAAACTTGCCCTCGTGCGGCATCAAATATCGGAAGGACAGTGCCGAGACCTTTGCGAACGACAGGCAAACAGCCTGCCTGCGGCCATTGACGCGGCTCTCAAAATGAGCGGCCGAATAAAGCGTTTGTCCGAAAAAATAGCAGAATATGAGAACCTATTCTTTATCGGCCGAGGAATCGATGCCGAAATATGCAAAGAAGGCTCACTGAAGCTTAAGGAAATCTCCTACATCCACAGCGAATCCTACCCGGCAGGCGAGTTAAAACACGGCACCATCTCACTTATCGATGCCAACGTGCCCGTAATAGCGGTGATAACCGTAAGTCAGGTGCTGGATAAGACCATAAGCAACGTCCGCGAGGTAAAATCGCGCGGCGCCACCGTCTTTTCGGTTTGCACCAAGGCGGCTGCAGAGGCCGTAGAGCCGATGTCGGATTATACGCTGGTGCTGCCCGAAACGGATGAAATCTTTGCTCCCGTTGTTGCAATAATAGCGCTGCAGATTTTGGCTTACTATACCGCAGTAGCCAGAAACTGCGACGTTGATAAGCCTCGAAACCTTGCAAAATCGGTAACGGTAGAATAAAAAAAGCCTCCGTGTCAAACGGAGGCTTCTTTTTTTATATTTTAAAATTATTCCAAGGAAAAACCTTGGGCGGACAGAGCGAAAATTCCATATTTTCACGGGTTTTAGGGTGCGAAAAAGCAATTCGGTGAGAAAAAAGAGCAATGGGGCATTTGTCTGCTGCGCCGCCGTAGCGCTCGTCGCCGACAAGCGGCATTTGCCTTGAGGAAAACTGAACGCGAATTTGGTGCGTTCTGCCCGTCTCAAGCTCGATTTTCACAAGTGAAAGGGTCTCGCTTCCGCTTTTTGCACTATCGAGCACCTCGTAGTGGAGTATGGCCTCCTTTGCGCCCTTTCGCTCACTTTTAACAACGTAGGACTTGCAGTGCTTAGCGTCGCGGTAAAGGAAATCCTTATACGTGCCGCTGTCGTGTTCGGGTCTGCCGTGCACAACGGCCAAATAAGTTTTCTGCATACGGTGTTCCTTAACTGCGGCAGAGAGTATTCCTGCCGCAGGCTTGCTGCGCGCATATACCATAACGCCGCCTACCGGCTTATCAAGTCTGTGCACCGCCTCAACGTAGTAGGAATTCGTTTCTTTTTTCAGTACTTCGGGCAGGTTTCGGGCGCCCGAAGAGTCGGCCTGCGACAAAATTCCCGCAGGTTTTTCGCAAACGATTATTTGTTTATCAAAATGCAAAACCTTAATCATAAATCTCACCCAGCTTTATGCGTTTACTTGTTTGGTGTGCCAAAAATATAAGCACACCGTCCTTCAAAATAAAGGGCAGGGAAGCGGTAATAATTCCACCTAAAACGCCGCTGCCCGTAACGAGGCAAAACTGTAAAACCCCAACCGTATGGCAGAGCAAAAGTCCTAAAATCGGCATAAGGAATTTAGGTTTACATAATCTTGAAAGTCCGCAAAAAATTCCTAAAAGCAAAAAGCCGAAAACAAAGCCTCCGCTCTGCGAAGTAAGCACGCTTATTCCGCCCTGAAAAAACGAAAAAACGGGAAGACCGACGGCCCCCATTGTAATATATACGGCAATGCAGGCGCCGCCCCATTTAGCTCCGAGGGCAAAGCCGCAAAGCGACACTCCGAACACCTGCAGAGTGACCGGAACGGTGAGGGGAGTGGGCACTGAAATCCACGAGAAAAACGCGATAATTACGGCAAAAAGCGCCGTGAGTGTTAGTTTTCTGTATCTGCCGCTCATAGCCTTAATCTAACCTCCCCGAAGGAAAGCTTTTCTTCACCTTTTTCCGTGGCCGCTATGAGTTTGAAATCATCGTCGAGCCCTATTATGCGAGCGCCTTCTTCTCTGTCGCCGCGAAGGATGGTTGCCTCGCAGCCGACTATCAAATTTTCACGGTAAGAAAAAAGATGAGGCTTGTTTTCTAGGTTTACATAATATCCTTTAAAACCCTTTAAGAATTCTGCTATGAACGCCGCCTTTTTTTGCTCGTCGGCAGGCGCGTCAGACACAAATCCCATTATATTTTTAAGCTCGTCGGGCACCGCCGTTTTGTCGCCGAAAAGATTAACTCCCAAACCGAGCACGGTAAAAGCGGCGGTGTTTCCCATAATGGCCGATTCGGCCAAAATACCGCACACCTTTTTGCCCGATAAAATGATATCGTTCACCCATTTAATATCGGCATCCTTGCCGAAAACCGACCTTATAGCGTCTCTGGCTGCCACCGCCGCAGCGGTAGTAATCAGCAGCGACGTATCGCAGGTGAGAGCCCGGCGTAAAATAACGCTGAAATATAGGCCGCCGTCGGGCGAATAAAACTGTCTGCCCATTCGTCCTCTGCCGCCGGTTTGACGGTCGGCAACGAAAACTGTCCATTCTTTTTCGTTTTCCATCGCGGCCTGCTTGGCCAACGTGTTGGTTGATTCCACCGTATCAAAACAGTGCGCATTTATGCCGTTTTTTGCGAGTATGGCGCCGATATTCAAAACTCTCACCTCCCGAATTTTAAAAAATACCGTCTATGGTTTGCCATAGACGGTAATGTCTTACTGAATGCTCTGTATATAATTTACAACATCGCCAACGGTCTTGATGTTCTCGATGTTCTCATCGGGAATCTCAAGCTCGAACTCGTCCTCGATAGACATTATCAGTTCAACAACGTCTAAGCTGTCGGCTCCGAGATCAGCGGCAATATCGGTCTCCATTGTAATATCGTCCTCAGCTGCGTCAAGCTGGTTTGCAAGAATTGCACGTATTTTTTCAAATACCATAAAATAACCTCCTGAATTAGTGACCCCGCTAAAGCAGAGTCGAACATTAATACGTTCTAAGAGAATGATATGCCCGAAAGGTGACTTTGTCAACAGTTTTTTTCGAAAAAGCCAAAACTTTATGCTATGCTTCCCGCTTTTCAGGCAAAAGAGGTATTGCATTAATTAAGATAATAAAGTATAATATTACCGATTATTAAAGAATCGGAGCGAAAAACTATGGCAAACGAAAAAATGGTAAAAGCAATAACCTCGATGGACGAGGATTTTGCAAAATGGTATACAGATATCGTAGCAAAGGCCGAACTGATGGATTATTCATCTGTTAAAGGCTGTATGATAATTCGCCCTTACGGCTACGCTATTTGGGAAAATATACAGAAAACACTTGACGGTATGTTCAAGGAAACGGGCCACGAAAACGTATGTATGCCCATGTTCATACCCGAAAGTCTGCTCCAGAAGGAGAAGGACCACGTAGAAGGCTTTGCTCCCGAGGTTGCCTGGGTTACCCACGGCGGCAACGAAAAGCTTGAGGAGCGTCTTTGCGTTCGTCCCACATCCGAAACTCTGTTTTGCGACCACTACGCAAACATAATCCAGTCCTACCGCGACCTGCCCAAGCTTTATAACCAGTGGTGCAGCGTTGTTCGCTGGGAAAAAACCACACGTCCGTTCCTTCGCTCGCGTGAATTTTTATGGCAGGAGGGTCACACCATCCATGCCACCGCAGAGGAGGCGCAGGCCGAGACCGTGCGTATGCTTGAGACCTATGCTCGCTTTGCTGAGGAGTATCTTGCAATCCCTGTTGTCAAGGGCGTAAAGACCGAAAAAGAGCGCTTTGCAGGCGCTGCCGATACATATACTATCGAAGCCTTAATGCACGACGGAAAGGCTCTCCAGAGCGCAACCTCGCACTATTTCGGCGATGGCTTTGCCCGCGCGTTCAATATTCAGTTCACCGATAAGGATAATAAACTTGCCTATCCCTTCCAGACCTCTTGGGGCTGCACAACCCGTCTTATCGGCGCCGTTATTATGACCCACGGCGACAATGACGGACTTGTTCTTCCGCCCGCTATTGCTCCCATTCAGACCGTTCTTATCCCCATCGCCGCTCATAAAGAGGGCGTTGTGGAGAAGGCTAACGAGGTTTACGAGCGTCTCTGCAAGGTTTGCCGCGCTAAGATTGACCTTTCCGAGCAGAGCCCCGGCTGGAAGTTCGCCGAGTATGAAATGAAGGGTGTTCCGCTCCGTGTTGAGCTTGGACCCAAGGATATCGAAAAGAATCAGTGCGTAATCGTTCGCCGCGACAACCGTCAGAAGTATTTCGTATCGCTTGACGATCTTGAAAGCGAGATTGCACGTCTGCTTGTTGAGGTTCGCGATTCTATGCTCGAGGCTGCCCGCAACCGTAGAGACAGTATGACCTACGTTGCCCACGACCTTGACGAAATGATTAAGATTGCCGATGAAAAGCCCGGCTTTATCAAGGCTATGTGGTGCGGTGACCGTGAGTGTGAGGACGCGCTTAAGGAGAAGGCAGGCGTTACCTCGCGTTGTATTCCGCTTGAGCAGGAGCATATAGGCGATACCTGCGTTTGCTGCGGCAAAAAGGCCGACAAGATGCTTTACTGGGGTAAGGCATATTAATAAATGAGAGAGGTGCTCCAATGAGAGTTACACTTGAAGATATCAGAGCTAAAAAAGGCTTTATATGCGATATGGACGGTGTTATCTACCACGGTAACCAGCTCCTTCCCGGTGTGCACGAGTTTTTAGACTGGCTTAATAAGAATAATAAACGCTTTTTGTTCTTAACCAACAGCAGCGAGCGTTCTCCGCTTGAACTTAGCCAAAAACTCTCTCGTATGGGACTTGACGTTGACGAGAGCCATTTCTATACCAGCGCCCTCGCAACCGCACATTTTCTTAAACACCAAAAACCCGGCTGCTCGGTATACTGCATAGGCGAAGCCGGCCTTTATAACGCGCTTTATAACGCAGGCATCTCTATGAACGACGTTAATCCCGATTACGTTGTAGTAGGCGAAACTCAAACCTATAACTACCAGAACATCTGCAAAGCTGTAAAACTGGTTCACGCAGGCGCCAAACTTATCGGAACCAACCCCGATATGACCGGCCCCGTTGAAGGAAATCAGATAGTTCCGGCCTGCCGCGCGCTTGTGGCTCCCATCGAGCTTGCAACCGGCAAATCGGCTTATTTCCTCGGTAAACCCAACCCCTTAATGATGAGAACGGGTATCCGCTTGCTTGACTGTGATACTAAGGATACCGCCATTATCGGTGACCGTATGGATACCGATATCATAGCGGGAATCGAGTCGGGTGTTGATACCGTGCTCGTGCTTTCGGGTGTTACAAGCAGGGAAGACCTTAAAGAAATGCCCTATGCGCCTCGCGTAATTTTAAACGGCGTAGGTGAAATCGCAGAGTAAAATCAGTGCCCCGAGCAGTGTTGCTCGGGGCGCTTTTTTGCCCTCGGCTATACATTATATATATAAGGGCCTGAAACGGGCCCAAAAATTCGTCCAAAAAAATATAAAAAAACTTTGCAAAAATGCTTGACAATACCCCTTTACTTGTGGTATTATGCTATGGCACGCTATGCGTGCAGATATGCGATGATGCAGGAGGTGGCCGACCTCGAGTCGGGAAATTTCTGCGGAGTATGTCCGATTTAAAAACCGGGCGAATGAAACTTAAATGCATTATGGTGCTTGCGAAACCATGGTGCAGCGACGCTGCGAAAGCAGTGCCGTACCCGGATGAAGCTGCGACCCCAGCCCATTCGGTTTTATAATGTGCCTAAAAGAAACACACGGCACGGTGTAAGTTTTTGCCCGCCAACTAATTTAAGGAGGCGACCAGTAATGGCAGTAAAGGAAAAAATCAGAATTCGAATCAAAGGCTACGACCACGCTTTAGTTGATCAGTCGGCTGAGAAGATCGTTGAGACTGCAAAGCGCACAGGTGCTCGCGTTTCCGGTCCCGTGCCGCTGCCCACCGAGAAAGAGGTAGTAACCATTCTTCGCGCAGTTCATAAGTATAAGGACAGCCGCGAGCAGTTCGAAACCCGCACCCACAAAAGGCTTATCGACGTATTAAGACCTTCCAACAAAACTGTTGAAGCTCTTATGGGTCTTGAGCTCCCCGCCGGCGTAGAGATTGAAATAAAGCTCTAATAGCCGACAGGTCATGTTGGCCCCGTGTGGTCAACCAATAACCAAAAGGAGGAAATAAAATGAACAAAGGAATCGTAGGAAAGAAGCTTGGTATGACCCAGCTCTTCGACGAAAAGGGAAATGTAGTACCGGTAACCGTTATCGAGGCCGGCCCCTGCATGGTTTGCCAGAAGAAGACCGTTGAAACCGACGGTTACGAGGCTGTTCAGATCGGCTACGGCGATATGAAGGCTAACAAGGTAAACAAGCCCATGAAGGGACATTTCGCAAAGAACGATGTTGCTCCGAAGAAGGTTCTCCGTGAGTTCCGTCTGAGCGACATCAGCGCAATGAACGTTGGCGACGTAATTAAGGCTGACGTTTTTGCAGAAGGTGACAAAGTAGACGTAAGAGGCACCAGCAAAGGTAAGGGCTATGCCGGCGTAATCAAGCGCTGGAACTTCTCCCGCCTTAAGATGTCTCACGGTACCGGTCCTGTTGCCCGCCACGGCGGCTCGCTGGGCGTTATCGACCCTGCCAGAGTTTTCAAGGGCAAGAAGATGGCCGGTCATCTCGGTGCTGAGCGCGTAACCGTTCAGAACCTTGATGTAGTTAAGGTTGACGCTGAAAACAACATCATTGCCGTTAAGGGCGCCGTTCCCGGCCCCAAGGGCGGAATCGTTGTTCTGTTTGACAGCGTTAAGGCCTAATGGGAAGGAGAGTGTAAAATATGCCTAAAATAGCAGTATTAGATATGGCAGGTAACGAGGTTGAGAAGATTAACCTTGACAAGGCCGTATTCGGAATTGAACCCAATGTGGTTGTTATGCATATGGCTGTTGTAAACTACCTTGCCAACAAGCGTCAGGGCACACAGTCCACACTTACTCGTACCGAAGTTTCCGGCGGCGGCAAGAAGCCCTGGAGACAGAAGGGAACAGGTCACGCAAGACAGGGTTCCACCAGAGCTCCCCAGTGGAGACACGGCGGTATCGTACACGCACCGAAGCCGAGAGATTATTCCTTCTCGCTCAACAAGAAGGTACGTGCACTTGCTGTTAAGTCTGCCCTTTCCGATAAGGTACAGAACAAGGCTCTCATCGTTCTTGATGAGTTTAAGCTTGAAACCTACAAGACCAGAGCAGTTGTTGATTGCTTAAAGGCAATCGGCGCAGGCAAGAAGACTCTTCTCGTTTTAGCCGATAACAATCCGGTTAGCGTAAAGAGCTGCGCAAATGTTCCCGGTCTTAAGACCGCTCAGTACAACACCATTAACACCTACGACATCGTTAATGCCGATACACTCGTAATCGTTAAGAGTGCTGTAGCTAAGATCGAGGAGGTATACGCATAATGAAGGCCTATGAAAATGTAATTATAGCTCCGATCATCACAGAAAAGAGCATGGCCGGAATTGCTGATAAGAAATACACCTTCAAGGTAGCCAAGGACGCCAATAAGGAACTCATTGCCGAGGCAGTTGAGAACCTCTTCAAGGTAAAGGTTGCAAAGGTAAACACCATCAGCGTTCGCGGACAGGAAAGACGCATGGGACGTTACAGCGGCTACACCTCTTCTTGGAAGAAAGCTATTGTAACGCTTAAAGCAGATTCTAAGCCGATCGAGTTCTTCGACGGACTTAAGTAATTTATCCGAAAT
>JAFXGK010000031.1 GCA_017513245.1 Clostridia bacterium | reverse complement strand
GTCCATAGTTGCACGTACTACGTTGCAAGGATTGTTGGAACGCAGAGCCTTTGTACGGATGTCACGAATTCCTACTATTTCAACAACAGCACGAACGGGACCGCCGGCAATAACTCCGGTACCGGGTGCAGCAGGCTTCATTAAAACTCTACCTGCGCCGAATTCGCCGATTATTTCATGCGGAATGGTTGTTCCCTTAAGCGGAACCTTTATGAGGTTCTTCTTAGCATCTTCGATTCCCTTACGGATAGCATCCGGAACTTCTCCGGCCTTACCCATACCGAAACCTACAGTGCCGTTTCCGTCACCAACAACTACGAGAGCCGAGAATTTCATAATGCGGCCGCCCTTAACTGTCTTGGAAACGCGTTTTATGGCAACAACATGTTCCTGTAAATCCATTGTAGTTGCGTCAATGTTAGTAGCCAAAAGTATTCCTCCTCCTTCTTAGAACTTGAGGCCGCCCTCGCGGGCACCTTCGGCAAGCTCCTGAACGCGGCCGTGATAGATATATCCGCCTCTGTCGAATACGACATCGGTGATGCCCTTATCAGCAGCACGCTTAGCAATTAACTGTCCAACCTTACGAGCGCCTTCCTTATTGCCGCCGTTTGCGCCGAAATCCTTTTCAGCGGAGTTGGCTGCAACGAGGGTTACGCCGTTTACATCGTCGATGAGCTGGGCGTAGATGTTGCTATTGGAGCGAAATACATTCAGGCGGGGGCACTCTGCGGTGCCGCTAATCTTGCTGCGTACGCGAACGTGACGCTTAAGACGAGCCTTATTGCTATCAGACTTTGTAACCATGTCTTATACACTCCTTCTTTATTTCTTTCCGCCCTTGCCGGCCTTACCTTCTTTACGACGGATATATTCTCCGACGTATTTGATACCCTTGCCCTTATAAGGCTCAGGCGGACGCTTTTCGCGTACCTCGGCGGCAAACTGACCGACTTTCTGCTTATCCGGACCGGAGATGATAATCGAGTTCGGTCCCGGAACTTCAATGCTGATTCCCTCGATTTCAGGCATAATTACCTGATGGGAATATCCGAGGTTCATAACGAGGTCTTTACCCTGCTTCTGAACACGATAACCAACACCGTTAACCTCGAGTTCTTTCTTATAGCCTTCAGTAACACCGATTACCATGTTGGAAATGAGTGTTCTGGTGAGACCGTGAAGCGAGCGATGAGCTGCTACATCGGACGGACGGGTAACTAAAATCTCATTACCCTCCTGCTTAACGGTGATAACGGGGGAAAACTCATTAGAAAGTGTTCCCTTCGGACCCTTAACGGTTACTGTGCAACCGTCGATCTTTACCTCAACACCGGCAGGAATCTCTATCGGCTTATTACCAATTCTTGACATTCCTCAGCACCTCCTTACCAGACGAAAGCGAGGACTTCGCCGCCAACGTTGGCTTTGCGTGCCTGCTTGTCTGTCATTATACCCTTCGAGGTGGAAAGGATTGCGATACCGAGGCCCTTCATAACCTTCGGCATATCCTCTACGTTAGTGTAGATACGCAGGCCGGGCTTGGATACTCTGCGGAGTCCTGTCAGTACCTGCGATTTATTCGGGCCGTACTTAAGTGTAACGTGAATGATGCCCTGCTTTCCGTCTTCTATAACCTGAAAGCCGTTTATATATCCTTCGTCAAGTAAAATCTGGGCGATTGCCTTCTTTACGTTCGACGCGGGGATATCTACCGATTCGTGTTTTGCCGAATTTGCGTTACGAATTCTTGTAAGCATATCAGCGATAGTATCGGTGATTTGCATGCTGTCAACCTCCTTTGCGTATGCTGTTTACCAGCTTGCCTTCTTCACACCGGGAATTTCACCCTTATAAGCTAACTCCCTGAAGCAGATACGGCAGATGCCGTACTTGCGAAGATAAGCATGCGGGCGGCCGCAGATCTTGCATCTGCTGTATTCTCTTGTGGAAAACTTAGCGGGACGAGCCTGCTTAATTTTCATAGATTTTTTAGCCATAGTTCCTTCTCCTTACTTCGCAAACGGGGCGCCCATGAGTGTTAATAACTCGCGTGCTTCCTCGTCGGTCTTTGCGGTAGTAACAAAGATGATGTCCATACCGCGAACCTTATCTATCTTATCATACTCGATTTCAGGGAATATGAGCTGTTCCTTAACGCCCATGGAATAATTTCCGCGACCGTCGAAGGAGTTGGGGTTGATTCCTCTGAAGTCTCTAACTCTCGGTAAAGCCATGTTGAAAAGACGATCAACGAATTCATACATCTTTTCGCCACGAAGAGTTACCTTAACACCGATCGGCATACCCTCACGGAGTTTGAAGTTAGCAACAGACTTCTTTGCCTTACATACAACAGCCTTCTGGCCGGTGATAAGAGCGAGGTCGCCCATTACAGCATCAATTACCTTCGAATTTTCTTTTGCGTCGCTGCATCCGACGTTGATTACAACCTTATCAAGCTTGGGAATCTGCATGGTGCTTTTGTAGTTGTATTTCTTCATCAACTCGGGAGCAACAGAAGCTTTGTATTCTTCTTTTAATCTTGCCATGTCAAATCCTCCTTACCTAAAAGGTTTCGCCGCACTTTTTGCACATGCGGTCTTTCTTGCCATCAGCATAAATCTTATGACCTATGCGGGTGGGCTTGTTGCACTTCGGGCAAACTACCTGAACCTTGCATGCAAGAATTGCACTCTCGGTATCAATAATTCCCGAAGGATCTCCGGCCTTGCGGGGCTTTACATGCTTTTTAACCATGTTGAGACCCTCAACAATAACCTTACCCTCTTTGGGGCTAACTTCGAGCACCTTGCCCTTCTTGCCGAGGTCCTTATCGTCGCCGGTAAGAAGAATAACGGTATCTCCTACTTTTACGTGAAGCTTATTCATTTCTGTTTACCTCCCTTAAAGAACTTCGGGAGCGAGAGAAAGAATCTTGGAATAATCCTTCTCACGTAACTCACGAGCAACCGGTCCAAAGATACGAGTACCACGGGGGTTCTTGTCTTCCTTGATGATTACGGCTGCATTTTCGTCAAATCTAATGTATGTGCCATCATTGCGGCGAAGTCCGCGAACCGAGCGAACGATTACGGCCTTAACTACATCGCCCTTCTTAACAGTACCACCCGGAGTGGCCTTCTTAACAGAAGCAACGACTACATCGCCGATGTTGGCATACCTCCTTTTGGAGCCGCCCAAAACACGGATGCACATAAGTTCTTTTGCACCGGTATTGTCAGCAACCTTGAGGTAACTCTGTTGTTGTATCACAGTGTTTTCCTCCTTCAGACTACTTAGCCTTTTCGATTATCTCGACCACGCGCCAATGCTTATCCTTGGAGAGGGGTCTTGTTTCCATAACGAGCACTCTATCGCCTACACCGCAGGCATTGTTCTCATCATGAGCCTTAAGCTTAACTGTATTCTTTACGATTTTTCCGTAAAGAGGATGCTTAACGTTGTCCTTAATTGCGATAACAACGGTCTTATCCATCTTATCGCTAACAACGTAGCCGGTTCTTGTTTTACGAAGATTTCTTTCGGTCACAGCTTATACCTGCCTTTCTTACGAATTGGCGCTGTTCTTGAGTTCCATCTCACGCATAACAGTCTTTACACGTGCGATATCCTTCTTTACAGCGCTAATTTCGGTCGGGTTGTCGAGCTGGTTAATTGTAAGCTGGAAACGGAGCTTGAATAATTTGTCGTTTAAACTTGCCAGCTGCTCTTTGAGTTCTGCAAGATTCTTTTCTCTGATTTCCTGTGCCTTCATTACTGCTCACCATCCATTTCCTGCTTAACAATAAACTTGCACTTTATCGGAAGCTTATTTGCGGCAAGGCGCATAGCTTCTTGAGCCTGTTCTTTGCTAACTCCACCGATTTCGAACATTATGCGGCCGGGTTTAACAACGGCTACCCAATATTCGGGAGAACCTTTACCGGAACCCATTCGAGTTTCTGCCGGCTTTTCGGTTATCGGCTTATCGGGGAATATCTTAATCCATACCTGACCGCCACGCTTAATGTAACGGGTCATAGCGATACGGGCAGCCTCAATCTGATTAGAGGTTATCCATGCAGGCTCTAAAGCCTGAAGGCCGAAATCGCCGTAGGTAACGGTGTTACCGCGGGTTGCAGTACCGGTCAAACGACCACGCTGAACACGACGGTATTTTACGCGCTTCGGTAATAACATTAGTGGGCTCCCCTTTCGTTTTTAGGTTTACGAGCATCGTGGAGAACCTCGCCCTTATAAATCCAAACCTTAACACCGATACGACCATAGGTGGTGTTTGCCTCGGCAAAACCATAGTCGATGTCAGCACGGATGGTCTGAAGCGGGATGGTTCCCTCATGATAATGCTCTGTTCTTGCGATTTCAGCACCGCCGAGACGGCCCGAAACCTGAGTCTTAATACCCTTTGCGCCGAGCTTCATAGCACGTCCGATGGACATCTTGAGTGCACGACGGAAGGATACACGCTTTTCAAGCTGAGCTGCGATGTTTTCGGCAACGAGGGTAGCATCTAAATCGGGGCTCTTAACCTCAACGATGTTGATTACTACGGGCTTGCCGAGCATCTTCTGGCACTTTTCACGAAGCTTCTCGATTTCTGCACCGTTGCGGCCGATTACCATACCCGGCTTTGCGCAGTGGATATGAATACGAACCTTGGATGCATCACGCTCGATTTCAATCTTCGGAACGCCTGCAGAATACAATGTTTTCTTTAAATACTTGCGGAGGTTATAGTCCTCTACCAATGTATCACCGAAGACATTGTCCTTTGTGAACCAACGGGAATTCCAGTTTTTGATAACGCCAACACGGAAT
>JAFXGK010000045.1 GCA_017513245.1 Clostridia bacterium | reverse complement strand
TCTCCCGAACGGGTACGGAGCGAAAGGGGCAGAGAGGACAAGCCCTTAACTCCCGTCCTCTACTCCACGCGGGAAGGAGGTGAACTCTATGGAGCTATCTTCTTCCGACAAGGAAAGAATACAACATCAGTACGACGCATTAGCAAAGAAAACTTTGGTCGGCGAAGCGAAAAGCCACCGCCGCACTCTTGCGAAACGCGCAGCACGCGAAGTTACTTTTTCGGATTTGAGCGAAAGCGAACTCGCGCAGCTTTTCACAACGGACGAATACGAAAGCGATTATTTCCGTTTTCAAGTGTCCGGCTTTGATGTACTCGTCAAAAATGAACTGCTTGCCGAAGCCCTTAACGCTTTGCCCGAAAGGAAACGCGACATTATCCTTTTGTCCTACTTCTTGGATATGAGCGACGCGGAAATTGGCGAACTGCTGAATGTTGTACGCACGACGGTTTTCCGGCACAGGAAATCCGCGCTTGCGAAAATCAAACAGTATTTGGAGGGAAAAGCAGATGATGAATACCGTTAGGAAGTCTGAAAATCTGTTGCCGTTCCCTGTCATTTCCGCAGCGGCAAACGGCGACACAACCGCCATGTGCGCGATCTTGAAGCACTACGAGGGTTACATAGCGAAACTTTGTACCCGCACGCTGAAAGACGACGCGGGCAATACCTATTCCTATGTGGACGAGGAAATGCGTAACAGGCTGCAAGTGCGCCTTATTACCCGCACCCTTGCTTTTCATGTAGGATAATCTTTTAGCCCATGCGGGGAGCGTGTCCCCTTTCCACGCTTCCCGTTATGGGCTATTTGTCGTTCCGCAAAAGCATATCCGCTGTTGATGTGCTTTTGCAGGCCGACAAAGCCTATTGTTCTTTGACAAAGAAAGCGGCCTTTGGTGCGCAGCATAACAGGCAAACGGGTACATTCCGTCTGTACCGAGCCAGTCGGCGGGTACGCCATGACAGCTTTTCCCCATAGGGGAAAAGCCGAGCGAGAACTACCGCGCCGTAAAACAGGTTTAGCAGCTTGTGGGCGACGACATACAAGGCGGCACAATGATACTCCCGCGTTGAACACCCTCAAAGTATTGCGCGGCGCACCCATAAGCATGGGCCGGGGTGAAACTCCCGTGAGGTTGCAGCTAACAACCGCCCGTTTTTGCCTTTTGACGAATATAGTTTATCCATACAGGAAAAGGAGGTTTTTCTAATGGATAAAAAACAGACAATTACAACCGAACGCAAAATAGGGAAAATCACCTATCTTGTTCAAGCGTTGCCGAGTGAAAAGGCAACCGATACAATCCATAAAAAGATTGAGAAACTCATTGTAAAGGATTTGCAGAAAAAGCCCGGAAATCCGGGATTTTTAGCGTCCGAGTAGTGCATTAGGCGGCGGGATATGGTATAATGATAGCAACACATTATACCTGTTTATTCGGCTGTCGGAAAGGAGGACTAATGTTACAGTCGAATAAAATCACCGCCCTTTACTGCCGTTTAAGTCAAGAGGATATGCAAGCCGGAGAAAGCGGAAGCATACAGCACCAAAAAATGATACTTCAACGCTATGCGGACGAACACCATTTTTTGAACACAAAGTTTTTTGTGGACGACGGATTTTCCGGCGTGAGTTTTGAGCGCGAGGGGCTGCAAGCGATGTTGCAGGAAGTGGAAGCCGGACGAGTGGCGACGGTCATTACCAAAGACCTTTCCCGTCTTGGCAGAAACTATCTGAAAACGGGCGAACTCATAGAGATTGTATTTCCCGAAAACGGAGTACGCTATATCGCGATCAACGACGGAGTTGACACAGCGCGGGAGGATAACGAGTTTACCCCCTTGCGGAACTGGTTTAACGAGTTTTACGCCCGCGACACAAGCAAGAAAATCCGCGCAGTTAAACAGGCACAGGCGCAAAAAGGCGAGCGCGTCAACGGGGAATATCCATACGGCTATATCCCAGACCCGAACAACCGCCACCACCTTATACCCGACCCGGAAACCGCGCCGATTGTCAAACAGGTTTTCGCTATGTTTGTTAGCGGCGTGCGTATGTGCGAAATCCAAAAATGGCTTGCGGAAAACAAAGTCTTGACGATTGGAGCGTTGCGCTATCAGCGTACAGGACAGGCGCGGTATCAGCGGGCAATGATCGCCCCCTATACTTGGCCGGACAAAACGCTCTATGACATATTAGCAAGGCAGGAATATTTAGGGCATACCATAACCGCGAAAACTCACAAGGTATCCTACAAGTCGAAAAAGACCCGGAAGAACGAAGAAGAACAACGCTATTTCTTCCCAAACACCCATGAGCCGCTTGTTGACGAGGAAACCTTTGAACTTGCGCAAAAGCGGATTGCTACCCGCCACCGCCCGACAAAAGCAGCGGAGATTGATATTTTTTCCGGCTTGCTGTTTTGCGCTGGTTGCAGACATAAGATGTATTACCAACAGGGCGTAAATATCGAGCCGCGCAAGTTTTCCTATTCTTGCGGCGCATGGCGCAACAGGGCAAGGACAGGCAGCGAGTGTACCTCTCATTATATCCGCAAAAACGTACTTCTTGATTTAGTGCTGGAAGATATGCGGCGGGTTTTGCGGTATGTTAAGGAACACGAACAGGACTTTATCTGTAAAGCTACCGAGTACGGCGA
>JAFXGK010000022.1 GCA_017513245.1 Clostridia bacterium | reverse complement strand
GATGGATGCACCTCTGGTGCACCAGTTGTTCTGCCAAGGGCATAGCTGGGCAGCTACGTGCGGATTGGATAAACGCTGAAAGCATCTAAGCGTGAAGCCAACCTCAAGATAAGATATCCCATAGCATAAGCTAGTAAGGTCCCCGGAAGACTACCGGGTTGATAGGCTGCATGTGTAAGCGTGGTGACACGTTCAGCTAGGCAGTACTAATAGACCGAGGGCTTGACCTATAAATGATCCTTTGCAGCATCTTTGTTTAGTTTTCAGGGTGTGATATCTACTCGCACCATTAGCTCAGTTGGTAGAGCACCTGACTCTTAATCAGGGTGTCCCGGGTTCGAGTCCCTGATGGTGCACCAATGTGCATCTCTATGGTGCACAAAAACGCCTTAACCGTACGAAAGTGCGTTAAGATATATGGCCCGTTGGTCAAGCGGCCTAAGACTCCGGCCTCTCACGCCGGCAACACGAGTTCGAATCTCGTACGGGTCACCATCCGGCGGAAAAGCCAGACATAAAGCAGTGCAAACTGTTTTATATACGGAAGAGCGAAAGCTCAACCACAAGTTGGTGTTGATTACGGTGAGGGTCCACCCGTTCCCATCCCGAACACGGAAGTTAAGCTCACTTGTGCCGAAAATACTTGGACGGCAGCGTCCCGGGAAGATAGGTAGATGCCAACACAGAAGTTTGCCGATTTAAGGATACCCTTAAGTCGGCAAACGCATATTTGCCTCAATAGCTCAGTCGGTAGAGCACGCGGCTGTTAACCGCGGTGTCACAGGTTCGAGCCCTGTTTGAGGCGCCATAGAAATAGCAGATACCTATTAAGGTGTCTGCTGATTTTTTATATTTTCTTTCCCGTGGGCTCAAACCGCGACACCGCTCGCGGTGCACAGGTTCGAGTTGAATAGCTATTGATGATATGCTATAATGAACTCCTAAGGTGGTGATAATATGAGAAAAGTTGTTGCAGCTGTTTCGTCGTTGACATATTTAGCGGAGCTGGCACTCTGTATATCTTCTATTATAGAATTTGGGATTGCAAGAAATTTTGCGATCTTTTGGGTTCTTCCTTTTGTAATACAATTTGCTTGCTATATGGTTATTTTATTTCAAAAGACTTTTTCTAATAAAATCGCCATATTTGTGACTATTTTTGGCTTTGTATTGTCGATTCCAGTTTTACTACTTTCGCTTCCCGAAATTTTATATTGGATTTTACCAGTATTTGTTTCGGCCGTCTTGTCGTTAATATTTTTGTGTTTCAATAAAAGGAATTGATGTTTGTATTGTATAGTTTTTAGAAAACCAAGTTTTTAGACCGGTTCCATTTTGAGTGTCGGTCCCATAAAGAAAACCACCCATCAGGGTGGTTTTTCTTTATGCCGTATTAGACAAGTTTCAAGTCTATGCTACTGTGAAAGTAATTTATTTTTGCATATTAGGATTATTGGTGCGCTCTAATAGGTAGTCAACTGAAACGCCGAAATAATCAGCGATTTTTATAAGCTCGTTTATTCCCGGCTCACGTTCGCCGGTTTCGTATCGGCTTATGGTGTTTTGATTTGTGTTAAGGTCAAGCGCTAATTTAAGCTGAGATATTCCCTTTGACTTTCGTATCTCTTTTAACCGCATTTCATCATCTCTTGACATCATTATCCCATATCGGTATAATATAAATATCCCAATACGGGATATTTAGAGGTGGAAAATGCAAGAAATAATAGAATTTTTTGGTTCGCTGTTTGGGGATGCTCAAAAAATAAGCGTTGCTATAAGCGCTTTGGCAGCGTCTTTGGTGGCATATAGGGGCATATACAGGCTGGTGGGAATATTTTTTACGAGAAAATTTTTGCCCGCACGCAAGCCGCATAAATATGCCGTGCTGATTGCTGCAAGAAACGAAGAAGCGGTAATAGGCAATCTGCTATCGAGCATCAAGCAGCAGGACTATCCGCGTGATAAATTGACGGTTTTCGTTGTGGCAGACAACTGCACCGATAAAACTGCACAAACAGCGAGGGAGCACGGCGCGATTTGCTACGAGCGATTTGATGACGCGCACCGCACAAAGGGATATGCGTTGCAGTTTTTACTTGAGAGAATAGGTGAGGATTACGGCCGATTAAGCTTTGAGGGATATTTTGTTTTTGATGCTGACAATCTGCTTTCGCGCGATTACGTGGCTAAAATGAACGATGCTTTTGACAGTGGTGCCAAAATCATAACCTCATATCGCAATTCCAAAAACTTTGATGAAAATTGGATAGCTTCAACCTACGCGCTGCACTGGCTACGTTCGGTGCGCCATAATCATAGAGCGAGATCGGTTTTTCGCCTTGCTACCAATATTCAGGGTACGGGCTTTTTGTTTTCAAACGAAATTGTGAAGGATGGTTGGAAATATACGTCGCTCACCGAGGACCGAGCGCTCACGGCCGACGCGGTGGCGCAGGGTTATCAAATAACCTATCAAGATTCTGCGGTATTTTATGACGAACAGCCGGTCAGCCTAAAAATAGCGTTAAGGCAGCGCCTTCGCTGGTCGAAAGGACACTTGCAGGCGTTTATGGAGTCGGGAGGATATCTTTTTCTAAATATTTTTCTAGGCAAGGCATACATAAAAACGCGATGGGGTAGGGCCGAAGAAAAAGAAAGGACCCTTTTTGGAAGGATACTGGAGTCGCTGCGGCATCGATTTGCCTCGTTTGACACCCTTATGCAGTTAACGCCGTTTGCGATAGTTTATCCCTTGAAATGGCTGCTGGTTTCTGTCTTGTTGGCGGCGTGTATGCGATATTCGTCGGGCGTTGATATGCGGCTGTTCGGCGGCACAAATAATATAGCACTGATTTTAAGAGGTATTTTCGGCGACGTGCGTCTGTCGTCCGACGGCGGGCTAGGCGCTATGGGAATATCGATGTTGTGTACCGTTTGCGCAAGGTTAATTTACCGAATAAGCGTGTATTTTAAAAACATAGTGACGGCCATATACATATTTATAATAGAACGCCGAAGGATAAAGAAAATTCCATTATGGAAAAAAGCGTTTTTTTGTTTTACTTGGCCGACGTTTGATATTATCGATAAATATACAAAGCTGATAGCAATTTTTATAAAGGTAAGTTGGAAGCCTATTCCACACACGAGCAAGATTAAAATTGAAGATATTAGTTAAAATTAAACCTATCCCCTCGGGTGGGTTTTTCTTTTTATTGCTTTAAATGAAAAACTATGGTATAATTTTCTGGAAGAAGGTGGGGGAGAGTGTTTCTCTTGCCATTCTTATAAAACGCTATTTTAGTTTGAGGAGTATTTTTTATGCAGAGAGAACGTCTCGGAAGCCGACTCGGCTTCATATTGCTCAGCGCAGGCTGCGCTATCGGCGTAGGCAACGTCTGGAAATTCCCGTGGATGGCGGGTCAGTACGGCGGCGGTGCCTTCGTGCTTATTTATCTTTTGTTTCTTCTTGTTTTAGGTCTGCCCGTTATGGTGGTTGAGTTTTCGCTCGGCCGCGCCAGTCAGGCAAGCCCCGTAAAGCTTTATCAAAAGCTTGAAAAGCCCGGTCAGAAGTGGCACCTGCACGGATATGCGGCGCTGGTTGCAAACTTCCTGCTCATGATGTTCTATACGTCGGTTACGGGCTGGATTCTTTACTATTTCGTATCCTTCCTTTCGGGAAAGATGACCGGAATTACCGACGAAGCCTCGGTTGCGCAGTTCGGCGGGATGCTTTCAAGCTCCGGCGTTACGGTAGGCTTTATGGCAGTAATCGTTGTGCTCGGATTCCTTATTCTTTCGTTTGGCCTGCAGAAGGGCGTTGAGCGTGTAACCAAGTATATGATGGTGGCGCTTTTGGCTCTTATGATAATACTGGCTATAAACAGCTTTACTTTGCCCGGCGCAAAGGAGGGTCTTACCTTCTATTTAAAGCCCGACCTTTCAAAAATTACCGGCAGCGTTGTGGTTGCCGCCATGAATCAGGCATTCTTCACCTTAAGCCTTGGTATAGGTTCGATGGCCATTTTCGGCAGCTACATAGGAAAAGAGCGCTCGCTGGTTGGCGAATCGCTTAACATTTTAGGCCTTGATACCTTCGTTGCAGTTGTGGCAGGTCTTATTATTTTCCCGGCTTGCTTTACCTTTAACGTTGAGCCCGGCGCAGGTCCGAGCCTTCTGTTCGTTTCGATGGCCAAGGTGTTTAACAATATGTCCTTCGGCCGCTGGTGGGGCTCGCTCTTCTTTATGTTTATGCTGTTTGCAGCATTTTCCACCATCCTCGCAGTTTTCGAGAATATTCTCGCCTGCGTTCGCGAGCTTACAAATTGGTCGCGCGTTAAGGCCTGCCTTATCTGCGGTGTGGCAGTGCTTATCCTTTCGGTTCCCTGCGCACTCGGCTTCAACCTCTGGTCCGATTTCGTTCCCTTCAACACCGGCTCGTCGGTGCTCGACCTTGAGGACTTCCTCGTATCCTACTGCTTGTTGCCGCTTGGTGCCGCTTGCTACGTTATCTTCTCGGTAAGCAAGCGTGGCTGGGGCTTTGATAATTTCATTGCCGAGGCCAACGCAGGTAAGGGACTCAAGCTTGCTCGCTGGATGCGTCCCTACATGACCTACGTTCTGCCGCTTGTTATTCTTGCAATCTTCTTCGTAGGCATATTTACCTTCCCGTTTGCCGATGATTTCACCCTTTGGGGCGAGGTCAAAAGCTGGTTTTAGGTAATAATATAAATTAAAAAACCACCCCTTGCGATGCTTTGGGGTGGTTTTTCTTGTGTTATCGGCGGTTTAATGGTACAATAGTAGAAAGTGAAAAGGGGAGTGATAATCGTGAATGCGAAAATCATTACAGCACTTCTTTTAGTGGCGGTGTTGCTTATGGGCTGCGGCGGCGCGGCCGACAATATAAGCAGTACGCCCGTTCCAAGCGAAATAACAGACGTATCAAGCGCCCCGTCGGAGCCTGCCTCGTCCGAGCCGACACCGTCGGTGCCCGACGTTGACGTAAGCGAAACTTATGGCGATTTATTGGCCAAGATGCCGACGCGTGACCGCGAGGTAATCGCAATGGGCGACCTCACCGGTGAGCAGTATGGCGACGCGCTTTCCCGACTTGAAGCCGCGCTCGACGGCTATGACCGCAAGGTTTCGGTTGTGGCCTATTCGCTCGACGGCCGCAAGGCTCTCGGCTATAACACAAGGGCGAAGATTTTCTGCGCCTGCGCGGTAAAGGCACCCTATACCCTTTACTGCTGCCGTCAGATGGAAAAGGGCGTTGCAAATCTATCCACCAAAATGACCTATGAATCAAAGCACTATGAGCCGGGTACGGGGGATATGCAGTATTCGCCCTACGGCACGGTCTTCGATATGCGGACGTTGCTCGGCAAGAGTATGTCGATCAGCGACAACGTGGGTTATTTAATGTCGGTTGATTATTTCGGCCGCGACGGCTATAACGAGTGGATATCCTCGCTCGGCTGCGACTCGTTGCAGATAAGTCCGACCGTTTGGAGCCTTAAAACCCGTGCGCGCGAGCTGGCCGTTGCCTGGCGCGAGATATATAACTATTTCCAAAAGGGCGGCGAATACGCCAAGTTCCTTTACGATAGCTGCACGGGAACGGCAGGCAACTATTCGACCCAGTCGTTAAACGTTAATTATTCCCACAAGCAGGGTCACAACAGCGGCGGCGATTGGAAATCGTATACCGATGCCGGAATCGTTTGGAAAGAGGGCTCGCCCTACATCCTAGTAATTCTCACCAACGCGCCCGGACCCTCGACCTATGACGCAAACGCCTTTGCGGAAATCGCGGGAATTATCCATAACGAGCTGTTTTAAACAATTCTTTTGTTGAAACACAGCGCGTTTTATGGTAAAATTAAAAGGATAAAATTAGATTGGAGAAAATCCTATGGAAAACAAGGAATTCAAGCCTTATATTCCTGCCGAGAGGGTAACCCCTGAGCTTACCGTAACCTCTATCATTATGGGTATCATCTTAGCAGTAGTATTCGGCGCAGCAAACGCATACTTAGGCCTTCGAGTTGGTATGACGGTTTCGGCCTCTATCCCTGCCGCCGTTATAGCAATGGGCGTTATTCGCGTAATCATGCGCAAGAACTCCATCCTCGAAAGCAACCTGGTTCAGACTATCGGTTCGGCCGGTGAGTCGCTTGCAGCGGGCGCTATTTTCACAATGCCGGCTCTTTTCCTCTGGGCAAAGGAAGGCATTATGGACAAGCCTGACATCCTCGAGATTACGTCTATCGCTCTTATCGGCGGTCTTCTCGGCGTATTCTTTATGGTTCCGCTTCGCAATGCGCTCATCGTTCGCGAGCACGGCACACTGCCTTATCCCGAAGGCGCGGCCTGCGCAGAGGTTCTGCTTGCGGGTGAAAAGGGCGGCGCAAACGCTTCTACCGTTTTCGCAGGTATGGGCTTTGCAGCTCTCTTTAAGTTCATAATCGACGGTCTTAAGGCCGTTCCCGGCGAGATTGCCTTCCGCGTTAAGGGCTATGCCGGCGAAATCGGAACTCAGATTTATCCTGCCGTTATGTCGGTTGGTTATATCTGCGGTCCGCGCATTTCTTCTTATATGTTTGCCGGCGGCGTTTTGAGTTGGCTTGTACTCATCCCGCTTATCGTTCTCTTTGGCGGTGATGCTACTATGTACCCCGGCACCGACACCATCGCAAATATTTTTGCGGCTGACGGCGCATACGGCATTTGGGGCTCATATATTAAGTACATCGGCGCAGGCGCACTTGCGGCAGGCGGAATTATCAGCCTTATTAAGTCGCTTCCGCTTATCGTTCGTACCTTCCGTGATGCCCTCAAGGGCATGTCGGGCGGTCTCGGCGGCGGCAAGGAGCGTACCGCGCAGGACATCAGCATGAAGATAATTCTTATCGTTATCGGAATTCTGACCCTTGCCGTTTGGCTCGTTCCTTCTATTCCCGTGTCGCTGCTTGGCGCAGTTATCGTTGTTATCTTCGGCTTCTTCTTTGCTACCGTTTCTTCTCGTATGGTTGGTATCGTAGGCAGCAGTAACAACCCCGTTTCGGGTATGGCAATTGCCACACTCCTTATTGCAACCCTTATCCTTAAGTTTACAAGCGGCTCTGACGTTCCGGTTGCCGAGGTTATGCGCAGCGCAATCGCCATCGGTTCCATCATCTGCATCGTTGCCGCTATCGCAGGTGACACCTCGCAGGACCTCAAGACAGGCTTCCTTCTTGGTGCAACTCCCAAGAAGCAGCAGTACGGCGAAATCATGGGTGTTGTTGCCGCAGCGTTCGCCATCGGCGGAACTCTCTACCTGCTTGATAAAGCTTGGGGCTTCGGCTCACCTGAGCTCGCAGCACCGCAGGCCAACCTTATGAAGACCATTATCGAGGGCGTTACCAGCGGAAACCTGCCCTGGGCTCTCGTATTTACCGGCGTATTTATCGCTATCGTTGTAGAGCTTATCGGCATTCCGGTACTGCCCTTCGCAATCGGTATCTACCTGCCCGTTCACCTCAACGCTTGCATCATGGTTGGCGGTCTTATCCGTCTTTTCGTTGATAAACTCCGTCGCAGCAAGGAAGAGAAGCAGGCCATCACTAATGACGGTATCCTCTTCTGCTCCGGTATGATTGCAGGTGAGGGACTTGTAGGTATTTTGCTTGCAGTGCTGGCCGTATTCGGCGTTGGCGAGGCAATCGATATCAGCGGTCTGCTCGGCCTTTCTCCGGTGGTCTCCACTATCGCCGCACTCGTTCTCTTCGCAATCATTATCTTTACCGTTCTTAAGTTCTCGGTATTTAAAAAGCGTAAAAACCTTGCCGAGGTAGCAGCAGATGAAGAATAAGCCGCTGCCGCCAAACTATCTCGAAAAGGTTCCCGTTCGCAGTGAGAAGATAGGCTTCTCGACCGACGAAAAGGGAATAGTAACCCTCGAGATAGAAAATAAAGGCGTGTTTAACAGGTTCGCCCAACTGCTTTTTAAAAAGCCTAAAATTTCATACGTTCATCTTGATGAAAACGGCAGTTTTGTTTGGCTGCAGATTGACGGCGAGCGTTCAATCTTCGCTATAGCTCCGCTGGTTGAAGAGCATTTTGGTGAGGCTGCACATCCGCTTTATGAGCGCCTGGCAAAGTTCTTCCAAATTCTCGAAAGCTATAGATTTATTAAGTGGAAAGAATAATAATCGACCCGATAGGATAAAACCTATCGGGTCTTTTATTTTTTAAAAAAATTTTCCAAATATATTGACAAAAATTAGGACGCGTGCTAAAATAGGATTAGTACAAATTAGGATTTGTCCTAATTTAGCATAAATCCAATTTTTTTGACAAATTATTTTTCCGGAGGTGCCGTTTTGGCGCGTGTAAACACCACTAAATACGAAATAATTCAGCTTGCCACAAAACAAATATTAGAAAAAGGCTATTCGGCCACAACGCCGCGAGCCATCTGTGAGGAACTTGAGCTCAGCACGGGAAATCTTACCTACTATTTCCCAACAAAGGAGCATCTGCTTGCAGAGCTCGTTGAAATGCTGTGCGATTTCCAGTGGAAGATGATGGAGGAGGAAGCCGATGAGGGACTGAGCTCGGTTATGGCGGTCTGTCTGGAGCTTTCATCGATGGCCGTTATGTGTGAGGAGGACGAAATTGCGAGGGAATTTTATCTCGCAACCTACTCAAGCCCCATCTGTCTTGATATAATTCGCAAAAACGATGCCGCCCGTGCCGGCACGGTATTCCGATCATACTGTCCCGATTGGGATGACGAGCAGTTTGCGGAAGCTGAAATAATCGTTTCGGGCATCGAGTATGCAACGCTTATGACAACCGATGATTCGGTTTCACTCGAAGCGAGAATATCGGGTGCTTTAAACGCTATCTTAAGCATATACTGTGTGCCGGAGGACATTCGCAAGGCGAAAATCGAAAAAGTGCTCGCGATGGACTATAAGAAGATAGGTCACCGTGTGTTGCGCGATTTTAAGAAATTTGTTGCGAAAACCAACGAACAAACCTTTAAGGACCTAAAAAAAGGCCGAAACTAAGTTTATAATATAACAACTATCTCGCCTGTGCGAAGAAAGGAAATTGTTTATGAAATACACAAGCAAACTTACAAAAGTATTATCCATAATACTTGCGCTTACTATCGTTCTTATGTCGGTGCCGGCGTTTTCGTTTTCTGCGTCTGCCGCCACGACAAACAGACTGAAGCTGGGCGGCAAGGCGGTAGACCCCTCTACCTATAATTCTTGGACTGCTCTTTTCCCGTCCGACGATACAACTCAGGCAGGTCGCATCTGGACCGACAAATCGGTATTTGCGGACGCATCGAGTTTTTCGAACCTTGTTGACGTAAACGGTCAGGCGGCAGGCCTTACCATGTTTGACAGCAACAATAACTTTATAGTTGCGCTGTCGGCGTTGGCATCCAACAAGTCGATTGTCGGCTACTCCTATACGCCCACCGATACCATGCTTGTTCTTGACGTTTCGGGTTCGATGGCGACAAGCGGCTACGTTGATGACCTTGTAACCTCGGCCAACGATGCAATTGACCGCCTTTTAGGACTTAATAAGCACAACCGCGTAGGTGTTGTTCTCTATTCGGGCAGCTCCAACTTTGGAAATTCCGGCGGCAATACCGCGTCGGTACTGCTCCCGCTCGACCGCTACACACACCAGAGCGGAACCTACCTTACCAATAACGGCCAGAGTTCTATTTCCATCAACAGCGGCGTTCGCGACGGCAACAATAATTCCGTTACCGTTCGCAGCAAGAACGTTGTCGGCGGCACCTATATTCAGAACGGTGTTTATATGGCGATGGAGGAATTCTTAGCCGTTACCGATACCGTAATTCCCGATGGCGAGCTGCAGGCAGGCACCGCCCGTACCCCGATATTCGTTCTGATGTCGGACGGCGAGCCCACCACCGCAACCACCAACTTCGCAGGCCAAAATAACGGCCGCAACACCGTCGGCCTCGGCACCTCTAACCTTGGCGACGGCGGCTCCATTAACGATACTGCATTAAAGAGTGCGGTTGATTTCGTTAACCAGCTCACTGCCGCATACGTAGTTAAGACCGTTGACGACCACTATGCAGGCGCTACTCCGCTTTTCTACACACTGGGACTCGGCGCAAACAATCAGAGCCTTGACAGTGCCGTTCTTAACCCCGAACAGCACGAAAACACCGATGATCTCTGGGCTGATTACGTTGAAACCGCACAGGGTTCCAACCTTTTAGTTGATATCGAGAGCGGCAGATACCCCGATCAGGTTGCCGTTTCGAAGCTCTCTGAAATCACTTCGACCGAACAGAAAAATTACGTAACCCGTCCCTTCGCTGCAAGCAATGCGGCAGGCCTTATCACCGCTTTCGGCGATATCGTTAATCAGATAATTATTCAGTCGCTTTATTATCCCACCCTCGTAGAGGGCGACAACCATGACCACGACGGCTTTGTAGAATTCCACGATGATATCGGCCACTACATGGACGTTAAGGATATCAAGGGTATTGTAATAGGCAACACCCTCTTCACCGGCGAGCGCTTAGCCACTGCTTTCCGTGAGGATAGTTTTGAACTGAAAAATCCGGACGGTACCCCGACTGACAAGGGCGATAACGTTGTGTGGTCGGTTATGCAGCGTATAGGTATTACCGATGTTCAGGTTGCACGCGACCTTATCAACAGCGCTTATAACGCCGGCCAGCTGCGTTCCTTCGACGATGGCACATGGTCCAACTATATCGGTTGGTATGCCGATGATAACGGCAACTTTATGGGCCACTGGCATGAGGGCCACACCGCCGCGGATATCCCCGAAATCGGCGGAATAAAGGCCACCTATATTAACCGCTCCTACGGTATGCTCGGTGAGGTTACAAGCGAACACGCCGCTACCGACCTTATGTATATTTCCACCCAGGTGCATACCCGCATAGCCGATAACAACGTATCGGTAATCTGGAAGGTTCCTGCATCCTTGGTTCCGGTTGTATCCTACAACATCACCATCAACGCAGAAACCATAAACGAGGCAACCGAGGCTGATATCGAATACGTTGCAGCCGAGCCTATCCGTCTTTTGTTCGAGGTTGGTCTTAACGACGATATCACCCCCGTTAACGTAGTAGATAAGGTAACCGACCCTGCCGCTCATATTGTTGACAGCGACGGTGACGGCAAAGCGGATGACGGCAGATATTATTTCTACACCAACTGGTTTAACGGCAACGTCAACCACGAGCATTTCCCCACCACCGAGGATACAATAGTTTTCTATGAGCCCTCCGTACAGAACGAGCGCTACTATTATTCCGAGGAAACCCCCGTATTTATTAACACCGCCGCCGCGGGTGCGACTCCGGTATACGAAAAGTATAAAGGCGCTATGCCCACAGCAGGCGACGGCAACGAATACTACCGCGAATACGTCATTTTCCGCGGTACCCAGATAGTAAAAGAATACGAGGCAATGTCCGACGCCACTATAGGCGTTCTCACAGCCGCCAATCAGAATACCGACGGCACGTGGGACGTTCCTGCAGGCACCGTTCACCGTGTTCTTGAGCCGTATAACGATCCAAAGCAGAACAACGTAACGGGCTCGCTTCCGTATTCTCAGTATCCCGTTGTTGAGCAAATCCCCAATAGTGACGGCTTCTATATAGGCTCACTCCACGGCAACAACGGCGTGCTTTATATGGATATTCCCCACGGCATCAAGCTTACCAAGGAAATCGACGACACCCTCTATGGCACCGACAATTACTATGAGTTTGCTCTGAATATGGGCAGCAATTCCTATGGCAGAATTCCCTGTTATTTTGAATCAGCCGACGGAACCCTTACCAAACGCGAGGCGATTATAATCGGCGGCGAAATAACAGTAAGCATTAAGGCGGGCGAATCGTTCTATCTTCTAGATACCGACACCTATACTGTTTCCGAGCTGATAAACGGCGATTATAAGGTCGCTTCGCTCTACGTAGACGGCGTGCTGCAAAACGGCACAACCGCCACACTCGTTCCCGCTGATGGCTTCAGTGAGGCCGTCTTCACCAACACCCGCGTTGTTAATGACGGAACTATAGTTGTAAGTAAGGAAATAGTTCACGACGAGGCCATAACCTACAACGAAAATCAGACCTACGATTTCGAGTGGTACAACGCCGCAGACCCCGGCAATAAGCAGACCTTTACAATTAAGGCCAGCGAAACTAGGGTCCTTTCGGGATTAACCCCCGGCGCAACCTACGTTATAAACGAAATAAATATTCCCAACGGCTATACTCCGGTAAACAACAACATTCAGGTAACCCTGCCCAACACTGCAACCGCAGTTGTGCCCGTTCATTTCGTTAATGAGTATGAGCCTTTAGAGGTTCGCGCCGACGGAATAAAGGTTACGGGAACCAAAGCCCTTTCGGGCAGAGGCTGGCTTGCAAATGATAGCTTTAACATAAGACTTCAGATGCTCGAAGGCGCAAACTGGGTAAACGTTGGTGACGCACGTACCGTAACCGCCGCCAACCAGAGCTACACCTTCTCGTTCTTAGACGACTCCGATCTTTCGGGCTTCTCTTTCGAAGAGGTGGGCGATTATCGCTTCCGCGTTATCGAAGAGGTACCTGCAAATCCTGCAGGCGGCATCACTTATGACGAAGTTTATCACTATTTCACCGTAAGAGTAGCCGATGCTACTATGGACGGCCGACTTGAAATAGAGGATATCATTCCCGGCCTCGGCACAGGCGTTGGCCTGATGAACGAGTTATATACCGTTACCGCCGATTTCGAGAACGTATACGCACCCGTCCACGGTGACGAGCTTATCATAACCATTGATAAGACTGTTACCGACAGGGTTGGCACCGGCCACAGCCGCGAAGGTTTCGTTTTCGGCCTCTTCGCTGAGGGCGGCACAACACCTATCGTAACTTCGGCCCCCACCGATGCAAACGGTCATACCGCAATCGACCTGACCTTCCCGGCAGCCGATGCAGGCCGCGAATACACCTTTGAAATTCGCGAAATCGTTCCCGATGAGAAGGAAAACGGTATGGATTACGACGATGCCGCACAAAAGGTTGTTATCAAGATTGTCGACAATCTTGACGGCACGGTTTCGGCCGTGGTAGTAACAAACAACGGCAATTTAGAGGGCGTAACCCTTGGCTTTGAAAACATTTACGATCCCGCCGACGTAGAGGTTGTTCTCACGGGCACCAAGGAGATGACCGGTCGCGATTTTGCGGCAAATGAATTCACCTTCGAACTTCTCCGTGACGGCGAAAACGTTCCCGTTACCGTAGGTAACGCCGCACCCTCCAATAAGACTGCCACATTCACCTTCGAAAAATTAACGTTCGATAAGGTGGGAACCTACGGTTATACCCTTACCGAAAAGCGCGGCAGCGCAAAGGGAGTTACCTATTCGGGCAAGTCTTACGATATCGAAATTATAGTATCCGACGACAGCGATAACGACGGTGTCTTAAACCACGTTGTTAAGATTGACGGAGTAGAAACCGATGCCGCTGATTTTGCCGATACTCTCGTATTCGAAAACAGCTACGCACCCGTCGAGGGTGACTCGGTAACCGTTGAGATCAATAAGCTTGTTACGGATAATGTAAACGCAGGCCTCGGCCGCGACGGCTATCGCTTCGGCATATACGATGCAACCACCGGCGCAGAGGTTGACGTGGCCGAAACCGCAGGCGGAAGCGCTCAGCTAACCCTTGATTTCGACCCGACCGACGCAGGCCGCGAATTCAATTACGAGGTTCGCGAAATCGTTCCTGCAACCCCGCTTAAGGGCATGACCTACGACGATGCCGTTTACACCGTTAAGGTTAAGGTAACCGATAATCTGGATGGTACCGTATCGGCCAAGATAATAACCGCTACGGGTGAAGAGGACAGCACTCGCTTTAATTTCGAAAACGTATACGATCCGGCCGACGTAAAGGTTGAACTTTTGGGCACTAAGGTTATGGATGGCCGCGAGTTCGCACAGGCCGAATTCGAGTTCGAACTGCTCGAGGACGGTAAGACCGTTCCCGCCACCGCAGGCAATGACGCCAGCGTGGATAAGGCAGCCACCTTTAAGTATGAACTTTCCTATTCTGCCGTTGGTGTTTATAGGTACACCCTGACCGAAAAGGTAGGAACCGCAGGCGGCGTAACCTATTCGACCGAGGTTTATGAGGTTGAGGTTACCGTATCTGACGATACCGATAACGACGGCATTCTTAACGCATCGGTTAAGGTGGGTGGCGTAATCGTACCCGCCGACAAGTTTGCGGAAACCCTCGTATTTGAAAACATCTACGAGGTTGCTCCCGCAGCGGCAGAGATTACCGCTAAGAAGACCTTAAACGGCCGCGTTCTCGCCGACGGCGAGTTCGAGTTCGAGCTCTACGATGCTAACAAGACCCTGCTCGAAACCGTAAAGAACAAGGCTGACGGCAGCGTACAGTTCAGTTCCGTTGCAATCACCGCCGAGGGCGAACACGTATTCTACGTTAAGGAAAAGGCAGGCAATGCCGCAAACGTAACCTATGACGCTAAGGAATACAAGGTTACCGTAGCGGCAACCGACAACGGCGAGGGCGAGTACATTCTCGTTTACAAGTACGAACTCGATACCGCCCCGGTAGAGGGTATCGCATTTGTCAACACCTATACTCCTCCCGCACCGCCCGTAGTTCCGGAAATTCCGCAGACGGGCGACAGCAACAACATTAATCTCTGGCTTGCGCTCTTATTCGTAAGCGGCGGCGTTTTAGGCACCACTGCTCTTCGCAAAAAGAGAAAAGTAGAGAACTAAATTAAAAAAAGCACCCTGAGGGAAACCTCAGGGTGTTTTCTAATTTAAAAGCCTTCTATTTCAAGTATTCCGGCTTTTTCGTAAAGTTCAACAACGTCGTGATAATCAAACGGAGCCTCGCCGTAAAGGTAATGGTTTTTAAAACTTTTTCCGTCCGCGGTGTACTCAAAGAGCAGCATACCCTTTGCCCTCGGCAGACGCAGCCGTCTTATCTCGGCGGTGCAGTTGGCTTCAACATTGCCCTCGCCCTCAAAGAGTACAGTGTCGGATGATACGTCATACACCTTGAAGGAAACAAATTTTCTGTCTTGTGTTTCGTTTCCTGCGTAGAGCATAACAGCGCCGTCCTCAGGCTCACCGCAGAATATGGAAATCGGGTTTTGCACACGCTGAATGGTGGGGAAAGCGAGCTTCTTTACGCCGTAGTAGTCAACCACGGCATCCGAAAACTGCGGCCAACCGTCGAGCAGATTCCACCAAATAATGCCGTGTTTGTCGCCCTTGTCGGCGCGGAAACGCTCGATAAAGTACTTAAGTGCCTCTGCCTGGCTTATCTGACTTGCAAGCGCAAAATCATAAAGGTCGTCGGGCACGGAGCCGCCGAAGAGAATATCAAGCTGTTCGTGCATAAGTTTAATTCTGTAAGCGAAGGGAGCGCCCTCGTCGGTCTCGGGTGACGTAGCGTGCAGTACCCAGGCATCGTTAGGCGTTGCGGGCCAGAGATTTTCGGGCGCTATAAAGCGCTTTATCGATTCGGGCGACGCACAACCGTGGTATCCCATTTCGCTGGCAAACTTTGCAATAGAGTTCTTATAATAATCCTGCTTATAATATTTGCGCGGTCCCCAAAGATGCTCTTCGGGCAGGCGATGAGTCATTTTATTGTCGTAAGCCTTTTGCGAAATATAAGGAGAAGAGGGCAGATAAATGCGAAGCGGGTCTTCGCGTTCAAGGGCTCTCGGAATAACCTCGCGTGTCAGGCGGTTCTTATTGGGGTCGCGATGACCCTTATGGAATACGTCGATTTCGTTATCGCCCGACCAAAGCATAAGCGAAGGATGCTGACGGTATTTTTTGGCAACAGAGATAACCTCATTGGTCAGCAAACCGGCAAATCGCTCGTCCTGCGGATAGGTTGCGCAGCCCATTCCGAAATCTTGCCAAACAACAATTCCGTTTTGGTCGCAGTAATCGTAAAATTCCGAGTCGGGATAAACGTTTCCGCCCCAAAGGCGCACGGCGTTACAGCCGCTCTCTCCGAGCAACTCAAGCGCCATAGGAAGACGCTCGCGGTCGCGCGAGTGGAAAGCATCCAGCGGCACCCAGTTGGTGCCCATAATAAAGAGATACTTTCCGTTTACCTCAAAGTGGAAATCGCCCTCGCCGTTTTCGTCGATATAATCAGTCTTTTTAAGCTCGAAATATCTAATGCCTTGGCGGAAGGAATATTCATCGCAAACCTCGCTTCCGTGCATAAGCCTTACGGTAACGGTATAAAGGTTTTGCTCTCCCATATTTTTCGGCCACCAAAGTTTAACGTTGGGAACGGGGATATAAATTCTCGCTTCGGTATGCCAAAGGGTTTCGCGCGCCTCGAAAAACGAATCGCCGCAGTTGCCCGTAACGTGAATCGAATAGTCAACCGAATGATCGCCCTCAATCGTGGTATCGAAATATAAAAGCTGACCTGCAGGGTTGTTTTTATCGGGGGTATACATATAAACCGAGTTAATGCATTCCTTCTTGCGGCGACAGAGATAAACACTTCTCCAAATACCGCCCGACAGAATTCGCGGCATAATATCCCAGCCGAAGGTGCTTGCGGCCTTGCGAAGTGCCAAGGCGCCGTAATGGTAGCGAAGGCCCGTAGTGATGCCTGCTCCCGTTTTATACTCGCGGCTTACGATAGCCGAGGGCGAAATGTGAACGAGAAGCTCGTTTTCGCCCACTTTGAGAGCATCGCATATATCAATATCGTGCTCAATAAACATATTGCAGGTGTGATCAATATACTCACCGTTCAGGTAGTAGGTGGCATCGGTGTCCACACCGCAGAATTTAAGAAAATCGCGCTCGCACGGCTCACCTTCGAAATTAAAATTACAAACGTACCAAAGGTGTCGGTTTTCGAGGTAGCGGGCCTTTAAGATATCAGTGTCGTAAAAAAGGTCGCACAAGAGCCCTGCCTTTTGCATATCAAGCTCAAAATTGCCGGGTACCGTGCCCTCGATAGCGTGAAGTCCCTTGCTCTTTAAAAACTGCTCCGTAAAGGCGCCGTCTTGGTTCTCCCAATCCTTGCATTTGGCGTTTTCTTCAATGTAAAGTCGCCAAACACCGTCAAGACATTCTTTTCTCTCGAAAAATTCCATATTTATGCCCCCTTTTAATTTATATTTAGCATAATTTTATTTAAAAATCAAGGCCTTGAAAACATAAAGTAAATATGGTACTGTAAATATAGAAAATGATAGGAGAAAAACTATGGATATAAAAAAGATTTTATCGTGCGTTGACCACACTTTATTGTCCCAGTCTGCGACGTGGGAAGATATTAAGCTCATCTGCGATGACGGCATAAAATACGAAACTGCCAGCGTGTGTATTCCTGCCTGCTTTGTAAAGGCTGCGAAGGAGTACGTTGGCGAGAGGCTTAAAATCTGTACCGTTATCGGCTTTCCAAACGGCTACAGCACCACAGCCGTAAAGGTTTATGAAACTCTCAATGCCGTAAAAAACGGAGCCGATGAAATCGATATGGTAATAAACGTGGGCGCGCTGAAAGCAGGCGACTATGATTATCTGCTGAATGAAATTTGCGAGATTAAAAAGGCCTGCGGCGACAAGATATTAAAGGTAATAATCGAAACCTGCCTGCTGACCGACGAGGAAAAAATAAAGATGTGCGAAATAGTGTCGCAGTCGGGCGCCGATTTTATTAAAACCTCTACCGGTTTTTCCACGGGCGGCGCCACGCGAGAGGATATTGCCCTCTTCGCAAAGCACGTAGCACCCGGAGTTAAAATCAAGGCCGCGGGCGGAATATCCTCGCTCTCGGACGCGGAGGATTTCTTAGCACTCGGCGCAACACGACTCGGCACCAGCCGCATTGTCAAAATAATTAAAAACACCGATGAAGGAATCGGTTATTAAGGAGAAAATTATGGCTTTATATCCAACTCCCCATATAAATGCAACCCCCGAAGATTTTGCTAAAACCGTGCTTATGCCGGGCGACCCTCTTCGCGCAAAATTCATTGCCGAAACCTATCTTAAGAATGCGCGCCTTGTAAACGACGTCCGCGGAATTCAGGGCTATACCGGTGAATATAAGGGTGTGCCTGTATCGGTTATGGCAAGCGGAATGGGTATGCCTTCTATAGGCATCTATTCCTACGAGCTTTATAATTTCTTCGGAGTAGAGAATATCATCCGCGTAGGCTCGGCCGGCGCCATGAGCGAGAAAATCAAGGTGCGTGATATAGTAATCGGCCAGGCCGCCTGCACCAACAGTAATTACGCATCGCAGTATAATTTGCCCGGCACCTACGCCCCCATCGCAAGTTATTCGTTGCTTGAAAAATGCGTGTCCCTTGCTAAAGGTAAAAATCTATCCATCCACGTGGGAAATCTGCTTTCGAGCGATACCTTCTATAACGATACAGACCCCACACCCGCTTGGAATAAAATGGGTGTTTTAGCGGTGGAGATGGAGGCGGCGGCCCTTTATATGAACGCGGCTCGCAGCGGCAAGAATGCGCTTGCTATCTGCACCGTGTCGGACCATCTGCTGACGGGTGAGTCCACCACCGCCGAGGAAAGGCAAACCTCCTTCACCGAAATGATGGAATTGGCGCTTGATCTTTGTGTGGAACTGAACCGATGAAAAGAGTATTTATATTCGTGCTCGATTCCTGCGGCATAGGCGCAATGCCCGACGCCGCCCGATTTGGCGATAGCGGCGCCGATACCTTAAAGCGCATAAGCCAAAGCGATTGCTTTTCGGCCGACAATATGAAAAAATTCGGGCTTTCGTGCATTGACGGGCTTTCGTATCTCGGTAGCGGCGAACTCTCGGCTGCCGTTGCAAGACTCGGGGAAAAATCGAACGGAAAGGACACCACCGTCGGCCACTGGGAAATTGCAGGCCTCGTGTCGGAGCGTCCGCTTCCTACCTATCCAAACGGTTTTCCGAGAGAACTGCTTGCCCGATTTTCTAAGGCCGTAGGCAGGGGAGTGCTTTGCAACAAGCCCTACTCGGGAACCGATGTTATCCGTGACTACGGCGAAGAGCATATAAAAACGGGCGACCTTATAGTATACACCTCGGCCGACAGCGTTTTTCAAATCGCGGCACACGAAGGGATTGTGCCCCTTGACGAGCTTTATAAAATCTGTAAGACGGCCCGCGAAATACTAACGGGCGAGCACGCGGTAGGTAGAGTAATAGCCCGACCGTTTGACGGCGTTCCCCAAAAATTTTACCGTACCAAAAACCGCCACGATTATTCTCTTCCGCCGCAGGGTAAAACCCTGCTCGACTATATAACCGAGGCAGGACTTTCGGTTTTTGCCATAGGCAAGATAAACGATATCTTCGCAGGGCAGGGAATAAGCGAATACGTCTATACCGAGTCTAATAATGACGGTATGGAAAAGGCGCTTTTATCGCTTTCGCGTGAAAGTGAGGGACTTACGTTTGTAAATCTCGTGGATTTTGATTCGTCCTACGGTCACCGCGAGGATATAGACGGCTACGCAAAGGCATTTGCGGATTTTGATTCTTTTTTGCCAAAATTTATAGCGGGTATGCGCCAGGACGATATGCTTATAATCACCGCCGACCACGGCTGTGACCCCGGCGACGGCAGCACCGACCACACCCGTGAATACGTGCCGCTTATCGTAATAGGCGAAAAAATTATCCCCGGAAATCTCGGCACGCGCGAGGGGTTTTCCTGCATCGCGGCTACGGTGGCCGAGTATCTTTCGGTGCCGTATGAGGGCGATGGCGAGAGCCTTTTAAAAGAAATATATAAGGGTTGATATTATGCAAAAAAACGAACTTTGTGAGATTGCGAAAAGGGCTAGAGAAAATTCCTATTCGCCCTATTCTTCCTGCCGTGTGGGTGCAGCACTGCTGTGTGCCGACGGCAACGTATATACCGGCGTTAATATTGAAAACGCCGCCTATTCGCCGACAATCTGTGCCGAGCGCAGTGCTTTTTCTGCGGCAATAACCGACGGAAAACGCGAGTTTTCGATGATAGCCGTAGCAGGCGAGGGCGATGTTTTTCCGCCCTGCGGAGTATGCCGCCAGGTTATGGCAGAGTTCTGCAGTGCCGACTTTTCAGTCCTCTGCGTAACGCCCGAGGGCTACCGCGAATACACCCTATGTGAGCTATTACCGCATGCTTTCACCCCCGAAAACGTAAAAGGTGATACGCTATGAGAATGTACGATATTATAAAGAAAAAACGCGACGGATATGCGCTCTGTGAAGCAGAAATTCGCGAATTCATAAAGGGCTACGTGGCCGGCGAAATTCCCGACTATCAGGTATCGGCCCTTTTAATGGCGATATTCTTTCGCGGTATGACCGACGAGGAAACAGCAATCCTCACCGACGCTATGGCACACTCGGGAGATACGGTTGACCTTTCCTGCTTCGGTGACCTTTCGGTCGATAAACACAGCACCGGCGGTGTGGGCGATAAAACCACCCTCGTTATAACTCCGGTTCTCGCCTCACTGGGCGCAAAGGTTGCTAAAATGACGGGCAGAGGACTGGGTCACACGGGTGGCACCGCCGACAAGCTCGAATCAATAGAGGGCTTTTGCACCTCGCTTTCGGGCGACCGTTTTATATCTCAAACCGAGGAAATCGGCATTGCCGTAACAGCGCAGGGCGGAAACCTCACACCCGCCGACAAAATGCTTTATGCTCTCCGTGACGTAACCGCAACGGTTGACAGCATTCCGCTTATTACGTCGAGTATTATGAGCAAGAAATTGGCCGCAGGCGCCAAAAACATAGTGCTCGACGTTAAGATGGGCAGCGGCGCTTTTATGAAGAGCGAAGCCGACGCCGAAACGCTGGCTCGCAAGATGGTAGATATCGGCAAAAGATGCGGCCGCAACGTATCGGCCCTTATCACCAATATGGATAGACCATTAGGCTCGGCTGTCGGTAATTCACTTGAGGTTATCGAGGCGGCAGGGGTGCTTCGCGGCGAAGTGAAGGGCGACCTTTACGAAACCTGCGTTGCACTGGCAACCGAGATGGCGGCACTTTCGCTTTCGCTCTCGCCCGATGAGGCGAAACGGCAGGTTGTGGACGCTATAGAAAGCAAAGCGGCGTTTGAAAAAATGAAGCAGTGGATTTCTGCCCAGGGCGGAAACTCCGATTGGCTTAGTGACGTATCGCTCTTCCCGAAGGCCGCGTATTCGCTGGAAATCAAGGCCGACCGCGGCGGTTTTATAACAAAAATGGATGCCGAAATGATAGGCACTGCGGTAGTGATTCTCGGCGGCGGTCGTCTTAAAAAGGATGACGGTATCGACCACAGCGCAGGTATAATGCTCTATGCGAAAACGGGCGACAAAATAGAAGAGGGCGACATCCTCTGCACACTCTACACCTGCAATGAGCAGAGCCTTTCGGCTGCGGCCGATAAATACCGCGAGGCGATAAAAATCGGCGATGAAAAACCCGATACAATTCCGCAAGTAGTCAAAATTTTGCGGTAAAAGTAAAATAATAGTGTTGTTTTTGTGGCGCTATGATAGTATAATAACGGCATAACCGCAAGGGAGGATTTTTTATGGAACTCAAAGGTAAAAAAATAAATTTTTTAGGTGACAGTATAACAGAAGGTGTCGGAGCCAGCAGCCCCGATAAGTGTTTTGTTTCGGTATTTGCCGAAAAAACCGGCGCCGCTTGCCGCAACTACGGTATCGGCGGTACACGTATAGCCAAGCAAAAGACCCCCTCTGAAAACGCTCGTTACGACCTTTATTTTTCTTCCCGCGTTGAAGAGATGGACCCCGATGCAGACATTGTCGTTGTATTCGGCGGCACCAATGACTTCGGCCACGGCGATGCAAGCCTCGGTATGTTCTCCGACCGCACGGCCGATACGTATTATGGCGGACTTCACGAACTTTACCTTAAACTGATTGAAAAATATCCCGACAGCAGAATAGTAGTGCTTACTCCTCTTCATCGTTGGAACGAGGATAATCCTCGCGGTGATAATAAGCAGGCTCCCTACGGCGTTTTAAAGGCATATGTTGATATGCTTCGTAACGTAGCGGAATATTACTCGCTGCCGATGCTCGACCTTTATAAGGTGAGCGGAATTCAGCCCAAAATTCCCGTAATGCGCGAAACCTATATGCCCGACGGCCTTCATCCCAACGATAAAGGCCACGCAATTATTGCCGATAAGTTAATGAAATTCTTAAAGGCACTTTAAGGAGAACGTTATGGAACTCAAGGGTAAAAAAATTAACTTTTTGGGCGATAGCATTACTGCGGGTGTAGGCGTTCCCGAACCCGACGGTGTTCTCCAGATGGAGTATGCTTTTATTAGCCTGGTTGCCGAAAAAACCGGCGCCATTTGCCGCAACTACGGCAAGGGCGGCACCTCGATTGTAAAGCTCACGTGGTCGGAGCGCGTTGACTTCAACTACCGCGCCGATCAAATGGACAGAGACGCTGATTTGGTTGTTATTTTCGGCGGAACCAACGATTTCGGCCATTGTGAGAGGATAGGCAATCCTACCGACCGCACAATCGACACCTTCTACGGAGCTGTTTACAGCCTTTTTTATAAGGTTGTTGAGATGTTCCCCAACTGTCCCGTTGTGGTTATAACTCCGTTCCATCGCCACGGGGAAAATCTCTTCCGCGTGCCCGGCGCACCGCTTGCCGAATATAGAAGAGTCCTGCTCGAGATGGCAGAGGAGTTTTCTCTTCCCGTGCTTGACGTTTGGGCAGAAAGCGGAATTCAGCCGCAGCTCGCTCAGCACCGCGAGCAGTTTATGCCCGACGGACTTCATCCGAATATCCGCGGACACGCAAGATTAGCCGATATGATAGTTAAGTTCTTGGAAGAACTTTAAAAAAAGAGCCCGAAACGCAGTTTCGGGCTCTTTTAATTTGACAATAATCGCGCTCGGTGCTATAATCACATTGACAAATTAATAAATGCTATAGGCGTCTTTTTACAAGACTTAATAAGGAACGGGGTGTAATTCCCCGACGAACTCGTCGCCGTGACGGGCAAGAAAACGCTGTGTGCCACTGCTTTTGCGGGAAGGCTGCGTTATTCGCTTGAGCCCCCAGTCGGAAGACTTACCTATAACTTTCGGTGCAGAGTGTCACGAGTTCTTGACGGTCACCAAGGGAACCTCGTTCGTTGGTCAGAGCGATGGGGTTTACTTCTGATTCTCTCTTTGTATCGAAACTTTGTCAAGTAAGATAAAAGGGAGTTTTTTTAATGCAAAAAAAGAAAATTATACTGTTTAGCATTCTTGCGGCCGTGCTTTTGCTGCTTATAGCCGCGGCAGTCTTAGTGCCGAACCTGCTGTCTGACCAAGCGGCGACGGGCAACAAGGACATAACCTTCACCGTAGTGTATGAAAACGGGGAACAAAAGGCGTACGAAATTTCCACCGATGCCGAGTACCTCGCTGATGCACTGTTGGAAGAAAAGCTTATCACCGAGGCCGAGTATAAGGCAGGCTTCTACACCGTAATCGACGGCGTTGAGGCGGTATGGGCAAACGATAATGCCTGGTGGTGCATAACCGAGGATGGCCTTATGACCACAAAAGGTATGAACGAACTCATAATAGAGGATGGAGACCGATTTGAAGCGACCTACACAAAGGGCTAAAACGACCCTTCGCGAAATAATACTGTTATCTCTCTTTGCGGCGCTGTTTATTGTGTCTAAAGAGGTGCTGGCTGCATTACCGAATATCGAACTCGTAACGGTGCTTATAATACTGCTAACCCACAACGTAGGACTTAAGGCCCTTTGGTCGGTGTATACCTTCGTGGCGGCGCAACTGCTTTTGTATCCTACCGGCGTTTGGATGATATCCTATCTATACGTGTGGGCGATACTCGTGCTTGTGATTTGCGCTGTGCGCCGATTCGGCAGTCCTGCAATCTATACGGTAATCGCGGGTATTTTCGGCATTCTTTTCGGCGTGCTTTCGAGTATCCCGAATTTCTTTATAGGCGGAGTCGGCTTTGGTGTCAGTTGGATAGCGTCAGGCCTCGGTTTTGACGTTATTCACTGCATAAGTAATATACTTACTACCGCACTCCTTTTCTATCCGCTTAATAGGGTAATGCAAAAAATTAAATAAAAAAAGTCCTTAGTCGCAAGACTAAGGACTTTTTTGTTACATTTTAGATCCCTTCGCGCCCTTGGTTCCGCCAAGCTTTACGCCCGAGAGAATGTTGGATTCAAAGGTAAAGTTTAAATTTTTCTGCTTTCTTGCGCGTTTAAAGGCAAGGTCAACGGCGCGTGAGAGCAGTTCCTTATAACTGATATCGCTCTTTTCCCAAAGGTAGAAAGCGAGCGAGCCGGGGATGGTGTTGATTTCGTTAACGTACACCTTGTCGCCGTCGGCGGTGTCGAGCATAAAGTCGATTCGCGCAATTCCTGCGCCGCCTATGGCCTTAATAACGCGGCAGGCAAGACGACGGATTTCTTCGGTCTTATCCTCCGAGATTTCGGCCGGAATAATACGCGAGAGCGACTGCATACCCTTGCTGCCGCCGCTTTTTTTGCCGCCGCCCGAAAGATACTTATCCTCGAAGGATAGTATAGCGTCGTGGGCGATGGGCTCCTCACAGCAGGAGGCGATGCATTCATCGTAGTCGCCGAGCACCGAGCAGTTAATCTCGCGAAGGCCGACTATGGCGCGTTCAACGAGAATCTTGTCTGCAAAGGTGGCGGCGAGAGTAATCGCGTCGATGAGTTCCTCAGGTGTGTTAACCTTGGTAATGCCAACGCTCGAGCCGAGGTTGGCAGGCTTTACGATAGCGGGCAGGCCGATTTCTTTTTCGATTTTCGATAAAAGTGCTTCGCGGTCTTCAAAATATTCGCGCGAATAAAAACTGACGCAGGGAAGAACGGGAAGTCCGGCCGAAGCTAAAACGTCTTTAAAAATAACCTTATCCATACCGACGGCCGACGAAATGATATCGCAGCCAACGTAAGGCAGGCGCAAAAATTCGAAAAGGCCCTGAACGGTGCCGTCCTCGCAGTTGGTGCCGTGAACGATGGGGAAGGCAACGTCGATACGTGTAGCCTTCGCGAACATCGAAAAGCCCTTCATAACAACCTCTCCGCCCTCACGAACGAGGGTAACGGCGCGCAGCTTTTTTAAGAGCGCGGGTAAATCCTTATAGTTTTCAATGTCAAAAAGTTCGTCACCCGTGGTCATAACGCCTTCTTTGGTTACGTAAACGGGAATAATATTATACTTCTCACGGTCAAAACTGTGCATAGCCTGAACGGCCGAGATGATTGAAACCTCGTGCTCAACCGAGCAGCAGCCGAAAAATACCGCAACGTTAATTGACATATATATCCCTCCTGAGGGTTAGTTTAAATAGTTGTCGGGCAGGTCGTTTTCAATGAGGGTAACGGTGTTTTTATCGGTTAACACGCGCAACCTTTCCATTGCCTCGGCAAACGAGGAAACGACAAAAATATTATCCTTATTAAAATCGGTCGTGTTTATGGCATCCCTTAAGGGGATGGAGCGATTTTGTCCGACAAGTATAATTATATCGCATTTTTCTGCCGCCGCAAGACCTAAATTATAATTATATTCATATTCCTTGTCGCCTAACTCGACAAGACCCGGAGTAACCAAGATTTTTTTGCGGCCGTCAAAACTACCGAGCACGTTAACCGCCTCAACCGAGCCTTCGGGATTTGCGTTATAGGCGTCGTCTATCATAAGCGAGCCGTTTATAAAGTTTTTAAGCTCGAGTCGGTGCTCGGTGGGCGAGAGTCGCGAAACGGCATAGGAAATTGCCTTACTCGAAAGACCGAGTCGCTTTGCGACGGCTACGCCTGCGGTAATGTTAAGCACGTTATGCTTGCCGAGCAGACGGGTTGAAATCGGAATTCGTTCGTCATCGCAAACAACCGCGAAATCGGCGCCGAAACTACCGTATGAAATATCCTCGGCGTATACGTCGCAGTCGGGCGTGGTGCCGTAGGAGGTGGTGTTATATTTTGCTCCGCGAGCGCGTATTATCTCATTGTCGTAGTTTAAAAATACTTCGTTTGCACTGTCGGCCAGCTCGAACTTGGTATCGGCCACCGTTTCTACACTGCCGAAGGTATCAAGGTGCTGGGGCCCAACCGAGGTAATAACGCCTATCTGCGGCGCGGCAATATCGCAAATTTCCTTAATATCACCCTTTTTCTTGGCGCCCATCTCACAGATGAAGACCTCGGTCTCGGGGCGAAGATGCTCGCGCACGGTGCGAACGACACCCATCGGGGTATTAAAGCTGCCGGGTGTTGCGGTAACGTTAAGGCCCTCTTCAAGCAGACCTTTTAAAATAAACTTAGTACCCGTTTTGCCGTAGCTGCCCGTAACGCCAACCGTGGTAAGCGAGGGGCGGTTTTTGAGTATACGCTTTGCCTCGTTTATATATTTTTTTGCAATAAGCTTTTCTATGGGCTTAGTTATACCGAGAACAATAAAAGTAAGCGTCCAAGGCAGGAAGCAGAGGATAAGAAGAACGGCAAGGAAGACGAGTCCTGCCGCGCCCTCAACTAACGAAGCTGCGCCAAGCGTAAGACAAAGCACGGCCGCTGTCACGTACATACGTTTTACCCTTGCGGTACAGACCAGCGGCTTTATCGAGCGGCGGTTTTGTTTTATCGGCGCCGCGGCGCATGCATAAGCGGCTAAAAGTGATAAAACGGTAAACACACTGCCGAGAATAATTGCCGTTACATAGCGGCTGTGGTCGGCGTCACCGAAGGAGCGCTCAAAAAGAATGCACGACGCTATAACGCCGCCGCCCAACAAAAGCGAAAACACGCGGCCGAAAGAAAACGGGCGGTTTAGCTTCAGCCAACCGAAATAGCGGGAGGCAAAATATGAATTTTGCTGCAGCATCTGGAACTGGCGGGTAACGCCTACCGTTGCGCATATAGCAAGTATTAAGGCGAAAACTGCCTTAAAAATTAAATACTCCATTATCTAACCCCTAAAAAACTTTTTACTGCGGCGACTGCAATGCCCGGGTACTCAACAAACGACCAGTGACCTGCGTTTTCTATAACGTAAAGACCGCAGTCTTTGATTTTGCTTTCAATTATTTTAGCATCGGCCAGGGGAGTGGCGGTATCGTTTTCTCCCCAGATAAGCAGAGTCGATGCCTCGATTTTCTCTAAAATATCGCGAAGGTCGGTGTTAACGAGGGATACGAGCGTCTGACGGAGCACGGGCGGAGCCGCGTTATAATCGGCCGAGCCATAGTAGTTTCTCGCGCGTTCCAATAGACCTGCGCAGGGCTTTTTGAGTCCCGGCAGGGTGCAAAAACCCTTAATTATCTTAAAACTTCGGGCGCGAACACGGGTTTTAAGGCTCTTTTTGGGAATAAGACCTGCCGCATCAAAAAGCACCATTTTCTGAGGGCGGAGAATTTTTTCTGCCGCAATTTTCAGTGCAACGCGGCCGCCGTGTGAATGACCGAAGATAATCGGGTCACCAAGCTCGAGCGCCGAGCAAAACTTCTTTACTAAGGAGGTGTAGTCGTCAAGTCCCCAAGGAGCATCCATTATTTGGCTTTTGCCAAATCCCGGAAAATCAATGGCGATACAGCGGTAGTTGCCCTTTATTGCAGTGATAACTCCGCGGTAGGCGTCGCACGAAGAGCCCCAGCCGTGTAAAAACAGGCAAACCGGACCCTCGCCCTCGTCGATATAGTGAATGTCCAGACCGTCAATGTTTATATTCAATGCAGTCAGCCTCCAAACAATCATCCATTTTACTTATTATACCAAATAATACTACAGAATAGAAGAGTAATTTTACCGAAAAGAAAAATAATTTTATTTTATTACTTCTTAAAAAATATAGTTTACATTTGGGCGCAGGTGTGTTATACTAATAAAAACATATACTCAAAGAGAGGTTGAATATTATGAAAAAGTTTTTCGCAGTACTTTTCGCAGCGCTTTTAATCGTTTCTGTTTTCGCATTCTCTGCTTCTGCAGCAGGCACATTCGGTGCCAACGAGCAGAAGGTTGTTGACTTCCTTGGCTCTAAGGAAACCTACAAGGTAGGCGGCAAGGATTTCACCTTTAAGATTCCCACCAACTATGTAAATCAGGCAAAGGCTTTCTTTGCAAGCACCGAGGGTGACATCACCCCTGCTGACGCTGATGCTATCATCGCTTTCGTTAAGGAAGGCGAAGCTCTCGTTAAGGAAACCCTTTCGGCTGACGCTTCCTATCTTAAGGGCGACACCGTAGATTTCGTTCATTTCCCGACCGCAACCCGTAAGGCTATCCTCGATAAGGGCCAGAAGGCTTGTAAGGTTGTAGGACTTACCCTCGTATTCGACGGTGAGCACGTTGTTATTACCAACGCTGCAGGCGCAACCGTATTTGATGACGACGCTATCATCAAGACCACCGGTGCTGAGTTCAACTACACCGCTCTTATCGCTGTTTGCGCAGGCTTTGCTCTCGTAGTAGTAGGCGCTCTCGGCGCAGCAAAAAAGGCAAGACTTTTCTAAGCCGTGCAAATTAAAATCAAAGGTTTAAAGTGGCTAACGGCGCGAGTTATTGCGCCGTTAGCCTTTGCTTTAACGGGATATTTGCTGATTTATTTGGCATTTGGTTCTATTCTGTCTACCGTTGACGGAATGTGGGACTTAATAACAGGCGGAAAGGAATACCAGTCGCAGGAGCTTATGCTTAACCGTCTTGACGGTTATACCGACACGGTGCCGTCGAGCGTTATGACCTTTCCGAAATACGGCGACTGTTATGGTGAACTTCGCATAGAGTCGGCCGATATTAAGGCGCCTCTTTACTACGGCGATAACGATAAATTGCTGAAAAAGGGCGTGTGCCAGTACATAGGTACAATGTTTATCGGAAGCGGAACTACCGTGCTTATTTCGGGGCATAATAATACCTACCTGCACACACTCGGCGAGGTTGAGGTAGGCGATAAAATCGAAATCGATACAAACTATGGTAACTATGTATACGAAGTAGGCTCGGTGACCATCGAAAAGGCTAACGACAGCAGCTGGTATAACCTCGATGCCGACCACGAAAATCTGGAGCTTTATACCTGCTACCCGTTTGACGCCTTGGGAATTACCCGTTACCGCTTCTGCGTGGGAGCCAAGTATGTATCGGGTCCTAAAATTCTTTATAACGAATAGGAAAAACAGATGAAAAGTGAAGTTTTTAAAAAAGCATTAGCCGCGATTATTGCCTTTGCGTCTGCGGTTTTGCTGGCCCTTGCGATAATTGCGCTCACGGTGGGAATAGTGTTTTCAAAACCCTATTTTTCGCTTCTTACGGGCAAAAGCTACGATAAAAAGGTGACGGAAGAAGTGCTCGCAGAGCTTGAAGGCTATGCAATCCCCGGCGGACTGCCGCAGGATTTTTTCAATGATAAATTGGATAGAGGGCAACTCTCGCGTGACATAAACGCAACCGTGAACGCGGCCTTCGGCGGTGAGAGCGTCAATCTTGATTCCTTTAAAGAACAAATGAAACAGTACGTTCTTGACTATGCCGAAGAGAAGGAAATAAAGGTTGAGGCGGGCGAGGACAGCACCGAAGAAAATATCGATCGCCTCGTTACACACTGCGCTGACGAATATAAGCGCTTAGTTAACTCCGCGTTTATAAAATTCGGCGGTAAGATATCGTCTATGCTCAGCCCTGCTGTGTGGATAGTCTTTTCGGTAGCCGCCCTCGGCGCGGCGGGACTGCTTTTCGTTACGGCAAAGGTGGGCAAGGAAATATTCTTCCGTATAGCTGTATCAAGCGCAGGAATTATGCTTATTATTTTCCCTGCGTATATGCTCATATTCAGAAATATAGCAAGCCTTGGTATCACGAGTCCGTCGATGTACGCACTCGCAACCGGAATAATTTATTCGCTGCTGGTTACAATGGTCGTGCTTGCCGTAATACTTTTGGTTTTTGCAAATATACCCTATAAGAAAAGAATAAAGGCTGAGGAATAAGAGTTGTACTCTAAAGGACAGTAAAAGAGCTGTGTAGAAATTTTCTACACAGCTCTTAATTTTTTGTCTCATACCGTAACAAGCAGGGAAAATGTACGGCACATTTTTCACTTGTTAGGAAAACCTAAACCCCTTTCAACCTTGCTAAGTGAACAGCGGGTTAAATCACAATTCTATTTTACAAGCATATTCTTCAAGCAAACGATTAATTTCTTCCTCGTTTTCATAGAACACATCATCACATTGTTCTAATGTTTCTTCCGCCTTTTCATCGTCCTCTTTTTCTTCCAAAACAAGATATGCCTTGTGTGCTTTTTTTAAGTTTGCTTTTAACTTTGCAGATAAAATTGTTTCTAAAGTAGATAGTTCTTTTTGTAAGTCACCTGTATTTTCAACATTGGAGAAATACTGGTCATGTCCACCATTGTTGATTTCACTTTGATATGTCATAAGTTCTGCATACGGGGAAGCCACTTTTTCCTCAGTCCACAGCTCCCACATTTTATTCCATTTTAACTGTTCTTCTGTTAATTCAACCTTCTTTTTCTTAAAGAAATCAAACAAACTCATAAAATCACCTCTGCGCTTATTATATAAATTTTTAATTTAATTTTCAAGTGATATTGTGAGACGGGTCTCACAGTGGTATTTTTGATAAATCAAAAGTGATATTGAAACCTTTCGGTTTCAGTGATATTTTATTCGCCAATAAACTGCCGAAGGCAATATCACTTGGACCTTAGTCCAAATACAACTGCATAGCAATACAACTCGCCGGAAGGCGAATAAAACTGGGGTTGTATCCTTACGGATACAACCCCTAATCCTCAGCCTTTTTTATTTAAAAAGATGATAATAATAAATCGGGAGCGCGCTCCAGCCGTGGCAGAGGCTGCCTGCGCCGGAAAAATCGGCTTCGCCCTTTATGGTTTCCCAAAAGCTCGTAGCGCCCTTATCGAGCATATATCCGTAAAGCGAACGAATTTCATCTAAAATATAGTCGCGGTTGCCGCGGTCCGCCGCGAGCAACGCATCATATTTATAGGTTAGCATCGAAAGCGAGGTCTCTTCCAAACTTTTGTCGTTTTTTATTGCCTCGGCGGTTCGGCTATCGCCGAGTCCGATAAGCAACGCAAAAGAATTTCCGAGTTGCGAGTAAAGCTCGGGTCGGTCACTTCTTAAAATAAACGAGCCGGTTTCGGGGTTTAAGAAGTTTTTCTCAATAACCTTTGCCATGGCATCGAAATCAAACTCAAAGTTAATTCCTGCCATTTCACAAAGTTTTAGAAATTTTCTTCCCGCAAAAACAAAGGCGCAATTTAAAACCAAGTGGAAGCAATCCTCATAAACGTAGTTCGGTGAGCCGGGTATTTTGCCTGCCGAGCCCTCTCCCCATTCGAAAAAGTTCCAAAACGGAGCAGGGAGAGAACGGATAAGACCGTTTTCTTCAATACGTGCACGAAGGGATTCCATAATTTTGAGCATAGCGGGCATGGTTGCTGTCAAAACATCTCGGTCACCGGTGTGCTCAATATATTCGTAAACCGCAACCGGATACATTGCCGAGAAAAACGGGATGGGTGCGGCGCCGACAGAGGGACAGGTAAGCTCCAAAAATCCGTCCTCACGCAGACTCTTTGCAACGAATTCAAGGTTTGCGCGGGCAAATCTTTCTTCGCCAAAGGCGTAGTATCCGCAAAGCATTTGATTGCGTGCGTCCAAAAGGAACAGCGCCTGCTCGCGCCAGGGTGTGTCCTCGTAATGATGGTTCATACAAAGGCGCATAGTGCGAACGCAGGTATCGTAAATCTTTTGGTCGAGCTCGTTTTTAAGCTCAAAAGGCTTTTCGTTTACGGGATAAAGATAGGGCAAAATTCCAAGTTCGATAATCTCGCAGCCCTCGGGTAAAAAGGCCTGCAGATATCGTCCCGAAATTCTGATGAAATATTGTGTGAATTCGCAGACGCCCTCGGCGGTGTCAAAGCTTAGCGAAAAATCGCGTCCGCCTATCTTTTGGCGAACGGCGCCGTCGGCAATGTGCTGACCATAGGCAACCGTAACGGTTGAAGGACGAAGACTGCGAATTTTAACGAACAAATATCCCGCTGTCTCACGGCCCAAATCGTAAAGGTGCTTTTCGCGGTCGATGAGCACCGCATTTACCTTAGTTTGTGCCTCGGTTTTAAGAACGGGGCGGGGAACGAGATTGTAGGAATGTGTAACCTCTACGCAGTTCATATCACAGCAGTAACCGCCGACCCGCATATGCGAGGCAAAACCAATCTGCATGGTAATGGGACGAGCCTCGTGCTGAACGTAGCGGTTGTCATAGCCGCCCTTGGTTTGGGCGCTGCTGTAGGTCAGGTTCTTTTTGCCGGTATCAAGCGAGAAGATAACACCTGCGCCGTTTGGAATGTGGGTAAGCGACCTTGCGCCCTCGTGGCGAACGGTTAGCGTAAAGCGGTTTTTTGTTTTTTTGCAAAGCGGCGTTATATCAAGCTCGTCAAAATACTTGGTGTCGGGGTAATTTGGGAACTGCGCAAAACCCGCGAGAACACCGTTTACGTATAATACGTAATCGGTTTCGGCAGAAACTGTGAAAACGATTTTGTCACCTGAAAACTCAAACTCCTCTTCGAATACGGCGTATTCGTCGGGCTTTGGTGAGTCGTTTATCCATATCCATTTTGCTTTTGAAAACAACATAACACTTTCTCATTTCTTTTTTTCTTACCTACTATATAACACAAATATGTTAATATTGCAACAATAAAAGCGGGCAAAAGCCCGCTTTTATTTTACATACATTTAAGAATCATTTTAAGAATTCTCTTTGCGCAAACGGCAACGTCGCCGCGGGTAAGTCTGCCCTCGTTGAGAGCGGCCTTGATAACGGCGTTATCGCGGTTGGGCATCTTTATGTCGTTACCTGCAATGAGTTCCTCTTCGGGAACGGCGAGGGTAACCCAGTCGGTGGTTATCATACCCTTATAGCCCCATTCACCGCGGAGAATGCCGGTTATAAGTTCGTAGTTGGCCGAGGTGTAGATGCCGTTAAGCTTGTTGTAGGAGGTCATAATGGTCCAGGGGTCGGCCTCTTTTACAACAATCTCGAAAGCCTTTAAGTAAATCTCGCGGAGCGCACGCTCGGAGATAATCGAATCGGATTTGTTGCGGTTGGTTTCCTTGTTGTTGCAGGCGAAGTGCTTTACAGAGCAGGCAATTCCGAGCGACTGCATGGTGCGAACCTCTTCTGCGGCAATTTTACCTGCCAGCAACGGATCTTCGGAAAGGTATTCGAAGTTTCGACCGCAGAGGGGATTGCGGTGGATGTTGATAGCGGGAGTGAGCCAGATGTTGAGGTTGTTTTCATCCATCTCGCGTGCGCCGCCGAGGGCTACGGTCTTTGCAACCTCAAGGTCCCAGCTGCAGGCAACGAGCGTTGCGCAGGGCCAGCTTGTAGCACACATACCGAGACCGGTGCGGAAACGAACTCCTGCAGGTCCGTCGCTTGTGTTGGAAAGCGGAATTCCGAGTCGGTCAATGCCGCCCATGCCGCTGGTATCTGAAAAGCTCTTACCCTCGTGACCGCCCGTGATGTAGATAAGCTCGTCGTCGGTCATCTGGCAGATAAAGTCGTCGAGTTCACAGCGACCCTCATAAACGTCAAGCAGGGTATAAGGCTTGTCGGTCGGCTTATAGGTGAAATCGGGCTGTTTATCGTGGGGACGGTTTAGCGGGAAGGAGGGCATCTCTTCAAAGCTGCCGTCGGACAGCATACGCTGTTCAAGATTTTGCGGACGGCAACGGGCCGAGAGCTGCTCAACCACGCGGAAATCCTCTTTAACCTCATAGGCAAAGCCCGTATCGGTGAGATTGCGGACCGAGTTGCCGACAAACACCTTATAGTCCCCCTTTTCGAGCAGGTAGGCCGAGGCCTTTAGCTTGCCGAGGTCGTCGTAGCTTGCCATCTGTTCGGCGGGATAGGTCATAGAAAGAACCTCGCTCTCACCGGGCGCGAGTTTTTTGGTCTTGCGGAAGGCGGCAAGCTCATAGCGCGGCTTGCCGAGCACGCCCTGCGGAGCGCTGTAATAAACCTGAGCAACCTCACGACCTGCATAGTCACCCGTGTTGGTAACTTTAACGCTTACGGTTATATCGTCACCGTTTTGCTCGGCTTTTACGTCGCTCATCTCAAACGTGGTATACGACAGACCGAAACCGAAGGGGTAGCAAACCTTTTCGGCGGCGCCGGGTACCGTTTCGAAATAGCGGTAGCCTACGTAAACGTCCTCGTAATATTTAAGGTAATCATCCGAATCGTTAAAATGCTCGGCCGAAGGATAATCGGTAAACTCGCGTGCAAAGGTGTCGCAAAGCTTGCCGCTGGGTGTCTCATCGCCGCAGAGCAGGTCGGCTATAGCGCCGCAACCGTCAATACCGCCCTGCCATGCAAGCAGTGCGCCCTTAATACGGGGGTTATCGGTTATCCAGGAGGTGTCAATCATACCGCCAACGTTGAGTACGACAACTACGTTATCGGTCTTGGCGCAAACGGCATCAACGAGTGCTTTTTCGGCGTCGGTGAGGTAGAAGTCACCCTTCTCGGCGGTGCGGTCGCGTCCTTCGGTGGAGGTGCGGCCTATCATAATAATTGCAACACCGTCGGCACCGACAACGTCGTTCACCATAAACTCGGGAATCTCGGGCTCATCGGTTACCTTTTCGTAAATAACCTTATGACCGTAAAAATGGCCGGGATAGGTCAGCATATTCACCTTGCCCTCACGCATTTTTTCGGTAAAGGCCTCAAAAAGGGTGGTAATATGATAGCTCCAAACCTCGCCGCTGCCCTGACCGCCCTTCTGGTAGTCAATGCAGGCGCGACCGAAAAGAGAAACCGTTCTGCCCTTGGCCAAGGGCAGGATGTTATCTTCATTTTTAAGTAAAACCGCACCCTGAGCCGCAGCCCAGCGTGAAAGACGCTTGTGCTCGGCGCTTGCGGTTAAAACTGTCTGACTTAGCGGGGGAAAGGTATTCATGCGATTATATCTGCTCATAAAATCATCTCCTTACCTTGCATTTTAGGATATTTTATGCTATAATTCAAGCCAAAAACAGACGATTAGTGGCCAAAATCTGCTGAAGAGGTGAAATATGAGTAATTTTGTTCAGCTCCATTCGCAATATAGAAGCAATCTAACAAAAAACCTGGCCTTCCCGCCGCACCTGCATTCTCATATCGAGATGGTCTACGTGTGGGAGGGAAGCACCACTGCGCGTGTGGACGGCACCGAATATACCCTTTCTCCGGGAGATATGCTCATTGTGTTTCCAAACTGCGTTCACAGCTATTCAGGCTGCAACGAGGGGAAATACTTTTGCGCTATCTTCCCGTGTGAGGCCGTGCCGAAGTTTGGCAGCCTTTTTACCACCAAGCGACCGCAAAATCCGTTTGTGCCTGCACGCAAAATGTCAAGAGAGGTAAAAACCATGCTCGGGCTTCTGTCGAGAAGCGGAGAAAAGAACATAGATCTCTTTTCGGGCGTGATGACGGCGGTGCTTGCCGAAACGCTGCCTCATACCGAAATAGCTGATGGCACGGTAGGGGGCACCGTAAAGCGAATACTGGATTATTGCCTGCTCAATTACCGCGAACCGCTTACCCTCTCCATTCTTTCAAAAGATCTGCATATAAGCCCGTCGCGGCTGTCGCACATATTTGAAGAAAAGGTGGGCCTGCCTTTTAGGTACTATATAAATTATCTTCGCGTGCTTGAGGCCTGCCGAATGTTGTTATCGACCGATATGGGTATAAGTGACATAGCCTACGCCTGCGGATTTGATTCAATTCGTTCCTTTAACCGCAACTTCCTATATATAATAGGAACCACCCCCACGGAGTACAAAAACGGCGCCGATTTTACCGCGAGTAATATTTTTTAAAAAAGTACTTGACAAATAGAATAATGGTGCTATAATGTAATTACTTTAACGAGCCGACGCTTTAAAGCGTTAAAGCAAAACCGGTTCCCACAGGAGGAAAAGAAAATGAAAAAATTACTCGCAATAGTGCTCTGTTTGGCGCTTTTCACACTCTGTTTCGCAGGTTGCGGAGAAACCGCTGATGACGGAAAGTATACCGTTGGTATTTGCCAGCTTGTAACGCACGACGCTCTCGACGCCGCAACCAAGGGCTTCAAGGATGCTTTAGTTGAAGAACTCGGTGAGGATAACGTTGAATTTATCGAGCAGAACGCAGCAAATAATACCGATACCTGCGTTACCATCGTAAACGATTTCGTAGCAAAAAAGGTTGACCTTATAATGGCCAATGCAACACCTGCCCTGCAGGCTGCCTATAATGCAACCGAAGAGATTCCGATTCTCGGCACCTCGGTTACCGAATACGGCGTAGCGCTCAAGATTGACAATTTCAAGGGCGTAGTTGGTTCCAACGTTTCGGGTACCTCTGACCTCGCTCCTTTAACCGAGCAGGCTCAGATGATTATCGATCTCATTCCCGATGCCAAGACTGTCGGTCTGCTTTATTCTTCCGGTGAAGCAAACTCTGCATACCAGGTAAAGGTGGTTAAGGAATACCTCGAAGGTAAGGGCCTTACCGTTAAGGATTTCAAATTTGCCGATTCGTCCGACGTTGCTCAGGTTGCCGAGGCAGCTGCAGCCGCTTGCGATGCGCTCTATATCCCGACCGATAACACTGCCGCATCTTGTGCTGCTACCATCAACAACGTTGTTTCCCCCAAGAAGGTTCCGATCATTGCCGGCGAGGCAGGAATCTGCAAGGGCTGCGGAATTGCAACGCTTTCCATCAGCTATGAGCAGCTTGGCCGCGTAACAGGCGAGATGGCCGCAAAGATCTTAAAGGGCGAAGCAAAAATTGAAGAAATGGCTATCGAATATGATAACGCACCGGTTAAGAAGTACAATAAGGCTATCTGTGAGGACCTCGGAATCGAAATTCCCGAAGGCTATGAGGCACTCGAATAATTTGGGTTGACTTTGTCTTCAAAAATAGTAAAATATAATGTGCCGCCACGTTTTTGTGCCGCGGCACATTTGCTATTATTATAAGTAGGAGAAAAAATATGGATTTTATGAATTGGCTTAATGCAATGCCGGGTGCTGCCGCTCAGGGTATGATCTGGGGCATTATGGCTATAGGTGTATACATCACTTATAAAATACTCGACGTCGCCGACCTGACGGTTGACGGCTCAATTGTAACCGGTATGTCGGTTTGCGCCGTGCTTATGGCTTCGGGCTGGAACGTTTGGCCTGCTATGCTGGTTGCGATAATCGCAGGTATGCTTACGGGCCTTGTAACGGGATTTTTCCACACCGTTATGGGAATTCCTGCTATCCTTGCGGGCATTTTAACCCAACTTATGCTTTGGTCTATAAACCTTAAAATTATGGGCAAAGCCAATCAGGCTCTGCCGGCTCGCAGCTTTAACGTGCTTATTACACAGCTTCGCAAATATGAGGCTCTTGTGTATCTTTTCCTTATCTGCGTGGTTCTTGTTGCCGTGCTTTACTGGTTCTTCGGAACCCGCTACGGTATAGCCGTCCGTGCTACGGGCTGTAATGAAAAAATGTCACGTGCGCAGGGCATAAATACCAACCTCAATAAGGTTGTCGGTCTTGCAATATCTAACGGTATCGTTGCTTTCTCGGGTGCGTTGCTTGCGCAGTATTCGGGCAAAGCCGATATTAACGACGGTCGCGGAGCCATCGTTATAGGCCTTGCCGCCGTAATTATAGGCGAGGCTGTTGTGTCCCATATGGGCCAGAACTTTATTGTTCGTCTGCTCGGCGTACTTATAGGCGGAATTATTTACTACATAGTTTATCAAACCGTTATCTTCCTCGGCCTCGATACCGACCTGCTCAAGATGCTGTCGGCATTGGTGGTTGCAATCTTCCTCGCCGTACCGTATATGAAGAAAAAGTATTTCACCAAGGTGCGCAAGGGTGTGAAAAAGGCGGCATAAAGGTGTCCCGAAACTAAACTGAAAGAAACGAGATATTACTATGATTGAATTTAAAAAGAAAAAGGTAGGCATATCCTTACTGCTTACAATAGTAACCGTAGGCATATATGGTATATATTGGATGTATGTGCTGGTATCAAATACCCGCGCTATCAACAAAAAAAGCGGCGCAATAGGTGAACTTTTATGTATTCTTCTTATTCCTTTTTACGCCCTTTATTGGTGGTATAGCAGGGGTAACGACGTAGGTTGGTATTTTACCGAAAACCGCCGTTATTCCTCGAGCAACGGACCTATGTTCTTCGTTTTATCGCTCGTGGGTCTTTCTATAATTCCCATGTGCTTAATGCAGAAGGATTTCAACTCCTTCGATTCTGAGAAGGGCACCGGCAACAGAGAATCGGGCTCTTTGGAAATTAAGGATGTAGTAAAGGTGTTTAATGCCAACACCGTTAACGAAAAGGTAGCCTTAAACGGACTTTCTCTCACCCTCGAAAAGGGCGATTTCGTAACGGTTATCGGAGGTAACGGCGCAGGCAAATCTACCATGCTCAACGCCATAGCAGGCACCTTCCCGGTTGATGAGGGTAATATAATCATCGACGGCGAGGATATCACCAAGCTGCCCGAGCACAAGCGCGCAAAGTTTATCGGCCGTGTTTTTCAGGACCCCATGACCGGTACTGCTGCCGATATGTGGATAGAGGAAAATATGGCTATCGCTGTTCGCCGCGGTCGTTCGCGCGGCATTCAGTGGGCAATAAACGATGCCGACCGCGTTATGTACCGCGACCTGCTTGCAACCCTCGACCTCGGCCTTGAGGACCGTCTTTCTACCAAGGTTGGTCTGCTTTCGGGCGGTCAGCGTCAGGCAATTACGCTGCTTATGGCTGCTATGAACAAGCCGAAGCTTTTACTGCTCGACGAGCACACCGCCGCACTCGACCCCAAGACTGCCGCCAAGGTGCTTGACATCACCGAGCGTATTGTAGAGGAATCTAAGCTCACAACCATTATGATTACCCACAATATGCGAGATGCTATCCGCCTCGGCAACCGTCTTATAATGATGCACGAGGGTAAAATAATCTATGAAGCCTCGGGAGAAGAAAAGAAAAAGTTGGAGGTAGCCGACCTTATGGCGCTCTTCAGCAAGGCATCGAGCGGTCAGTTTGCAAACGACCGTATGCTGCTTTCCTAAAAAACAGGGCACCGTTTATATGCGGTGCCCTTGAATGATTTTTATTGTGTTTGAAGAAATTTGTGTTATACTTAAAGAAAACCCGATTCGGAGGGTAAAAATATGAGAATTGTTGTAAAAATCGGAACCTCTACGTTGACTCATGCCACAGGCAACCTCAACATTCGTCACGTAGAGAGTATATGTAAGGTGTTAAGTGACCTGAAAAACGCAGGCAACGAGGTAATACTCGTGTCCTCGGGCGCAATCGGAATGGGCGTAGGTAAACTCTCCCTTCGCGAAAGACCGAAGGATATGGCAGGCAAGCAGGCGGCGGCCGCTGTAGGTCAGTGCGAACTGATGTACACCTACGATAAGCTGTTTTCCGAGTACGGTCACGTAATAGGACAAATACTCATAACAGGTAGCGACCTTCAAAACGAAGAGCGCCATCAAAACTTCAATAATACGGTAAACCGACTGCTTGAGATGGGTGCGCTGCCGATTATCAACGAAAACGATACGGTGGCTACCGATGAAATTGCAGTGGGCGATAACGATACCCTCGGCGCCATCGTTGCCGTAAGCACTCGCGCAGATTTGCTCGTAATTTTGTCGGATATCGACGGCCTCTTCACCGCCGACCCCAAGACCGACCCGACCGCGACGCTGATTGCCGACGTAACCGAGATAACCGACGATATAATCGCCCTCGCAGGCGGTGCAGGTTCCTCGCTCGGAACGGGCGGAATGCATACCAAGCTTTCGGCCGCAACACTCTGTATGGAGAACGGCACCGATATGATAATAGCCTCGGGTAACGACCCGTATCTTCTTTACGACATAGCCGACGGCAAGCCCGTTGGCACACGCTTTCACAAGAAGGGATAGTTTATGACAGTTAAAGAACTGCTTGAAAAGGCCGTAGTGCACAAGGCTTTTCTCGCCACAACCGATAATGATACGCGCAATCGGGCTCTCCTTGCGATGGCCGAGGCTTTGCGTGCAAATACCGATCAAATACTTGCCGCAAACGATATTGATTTGGCCAATGCCGACGGTAAAATCAGCGAGGTAATGAAGGATCGACTTCGCCTCACGAAGGAGCGAATCGGCGCCATGGCCGACGCCGTGGTTGAGGTTACGCGCCTGCCCGACCCGCTGGGAAGAAAACTCGATTTCGTCACACGCGAAAACGGTATAGAAATAACTAAAATATCGATTCCGCTCGGTGTGCTTGCGATGATATACGAAAGCCGCCCTAACGTAACGAGCGATGCCGCAGCCCTCTCTATAAAGAGCGGCAACGTATGCGTTCTGCGTGGCGGAAAAGAGGCCATAAATTCTAATAAAGCCATAGCAACCGCCCTTCGCGAGGGTGTTGCGGCTGCAGGTATGCCCGAAGACGTAATAAATCTGGTTGAGGATACCTCGCGTGACAGCGCAAACGCACTTATGACGGCTCGCGGACTTGTCGATATGCTTATTCCCCGCGGCGGCGCAGGACTTATTCGCTCCTGCGTTGAGAATGCGAAGGTGCCCTGCATCGAAACGGGCACCGGAATCTGCCACGTTTATATTGACGAGTTTGCCGATAAGGAAAAGGCAGTAAACATTATAAACAACGCAAAAACCAGCCGTCCCTCGGTTTGCAACGCGGCTGAGGTAATGCTTATACACAAGGCGGTAGCCGACGGTGTATTGCCTGAAGTTAAGCGTGTTCTGGTGGATGACCGCAAGAAGGCCGGTCTTACCCCCGTAGAACTTCGCCTTGATACGCGCGCCGTAGCGATTATCGACGGCACGACGGCGGGTGACCGTGATTTTGATACCGAATTTCTCGATTATATTCTCGCGGTGCGCGTGGTGGACAGCGTCGATGAGGCAATCGCCCACATCGCCGCACACTCCACAGGCCACAGCGAATGTATCGTAACCGAAAACAAAGAAAACGCCGAACGTTTTACCTCGCGTGTTGACAGCGCAGCCGTATACGTTAACGCATCTACTCGTTTTACCGACGGCGGCGAGTTCGGCCTCGGGTGCGAAATGGGAATCTCAACCCAAAAGCTTCACGCCCGCGGCCCGATGGGGCTGTGCGAGCTGACCTCGTATAAATACGTTATAAACGGAAACGGACAAATAAGGTAGTGATAAAAATGAAAATAGGATTTATCGGCTGCGGAAATATGGGCGGAGCCTTGGCTTCGGCCGCCGCAAAGCAGCAAAACGATATTTTCCTTGCCGATAACGACATCGAAAAACGCGATGCCTTGGCAAAAAAACTTTCGGCAAATATCTCATCGAATGAGGAAATCTGCCGCGAATGCGACTATATATTTTTGGGTGTAAAGCCGCAGGTGCTATTCCCCTTACTCGCCGATATTGCCCCCGTTCTCTCGGAAAGAGAAGACCGCTTTGTGCTGGTTTCGATGGCGGCAGGAGTGCCGTCCGACCGGGTGAGCGAGGCGGTAGGAACTGCTCCCGTTATCCGCATAATGCCCAATACTCCCGTGGCGGTGGGCGAAGGAATGATAGTCTACTGCGGAAATGGTTTGGTAACCGAATCCGATAAAACCGTATTTTGTGAGTTTATGTCGGCTTCGGGCAAACTCGACGAAATAAAAGAGGAACTTATCGATGCCGCGACAGTAGTTTCGGGTTGCGGACCTGCATTTGTGTATATGTTTATAAAGGCGTTGGCCGACGGCGGAGCCGAATGCGGACTTGCTGATGATAAAGCGCTTACCTTCGCGGCCCAAACCGTATTTGGCTCGGCGCTTAACCTTATGCAGAGCGACAAAACTCCGAGGGAACTTATCGATGCGGTATGCAGTCCCGGCGGCAGCACAATCGAGGGGGTTCGCTCACTTGAGGACGACGACCTTTCGGGTATAATTTCGGCCGCTGTTGCCAAGTCTTTTAAACGAACCAAGGAGCTTGGAAAACAATAAAAAGCAAGACTTAAAGATTTTTTTATCGGCTGCTTTGTAATTGGGCGGATTTCGTTAAGAGGCCCACATCTAATCAAATAATTAATCCCCTCGGTTGCTCCGAGGGGATTTTATTTTCGCTTGACTGAAAACCGAAGAAAATGCTATAATGCGGTTAGATAAAGGCGGTTGCAGCTAAGCTTACAGGGGGGATTTTCAATGAAAACATCGACTGAAATTAATTCAATAGCAAAAAAAGTCGGTATGGAAAAGGCGGTAGAGCTCTGCGCAAAGGCAGGGTTCGACGCTTGGGATTTTTCAATGTTCGATATGCGCGGAAGCAAAGAGGCTCCGCTGCCGTTAGAAGCCTCCAATCAGCTGAATGGGATTCATTACCTTGAATTTGCAAGAAAGCTCAAAAAAATAGGTCTCGACAACGGTATTGTATGCAATCAGTCACACGCTCCTTTTCCTGTTCACGTGCCTGAAGTTCGCTCGTGTTTAAAGCGAGCCATTGAATGTACCGCAGAGGCGGGCGGTGAAATTTGTATTATCCATCCCGATAACAACAAAACCGCAGAGCAAAACGCCGAAATGTATGCCGAACTGCTGCCCTTTGCGAAGAGCTATGGCGTTAAAATTGCCACAGAAAATATGTGGAACTGGGATAAAACCAAAGATGAATCCTCCTTTGCCGCATGCGCAACAGGCGAAGATTTCAAAAAACATATTGACGTTGTCGGCAGCGATTTTCTTGTTGCGTGTCTTGATTTAGGCCATGCCGAGATGCGTGGTTCGGGCGACGGAGCCGTTAATATGATAAAAACGCTGGGTCACCGCCTTCAAGCTCTGCATATTCATGATAACGATCGTTGGCACGACAGCCACCAAATTCCCTTTTCAATGAGCATCGATTTTGATGCTATCGTAAGGGCTCTTAAGGAAATCAACTATAAAGGCTATTTTACTTTAGAGGCCGACACGTTTTTGAAGGATTATAATGAAGATAACGTTTTCAGTGGTGTAGTAAAGCTTAGTGAAAGCGCGAAAAAACTTGCCGATATGTTTGAACGTTTATAAACCAAAGCTTTAAATTAAAAGATGCACGAGTTTTTCGTGCATCTTTTTTGTTCTTAAGAGCGCTGCCCCTAATTATTGCTTTTTTTGTTTTCGAATATTTTTATCATACCAAGGAAGGTGCTGCCGTCTACCGCGTCGTCATCAAGCTCGGTGGCGGTCTTGCCCTCGGCCTTTAAGATAACCGCCGTCGCGTGGCGAAGTTCAGCCTTTCCCGCAACGAAAATACGGGCGTCGGGGTAGGTGAGAATATTCTTGATTTCGCCCTCCAAGACCGCACCGAGGAAGAAGGAATAAACCTCGTCAGCCGATGCCGACATTAGATTTTTAAGAATTCTAACCTTAAAGAGCGCCTCGTTTATGCCGTGCTCGCGACAGTAGCGGTAGCCGCCGAGCAGATAGCTCTCTTCGAGCGAGGACGAAAGCTTTACCGCATCGCGAAGTATTGTGCCGCCACAGAGCGAAGCCACCATTTCACCCGTAAGCAGAGTGCGAAAATCGGTGATTTTACCGCCTGCTATCCGTATGATTTTCGAGTGCGAGCCGGGCAGCACGTATATGCCGTCGCCGTTTATATCGTAAAGGCCGAAAACCTCACATTCCTCGCCGCGCATCATATCGCTTTCTTCAAGTCGGCCGAGTGTTTTAACTCCCGGCACGAAATAAAAGGGAAGGGAAGACACATTATGTAGCGTTACCGTTTTGGTTGCGGCCGCCAACTCGTCAATCCCTGCAGGCGCTTCAATATGAGGAAGACAGAAAAGTCCGAATTCGCTGGTTATCATTCCTGCGGCGAGTATACATTCGGGCGTGACCGAGTGCCTGCCCTGCAGTTGGTTTACAGCGTTTTTTACCTCTGCTTCAAGTGTGCCGGGTTTTTCCATATTAGCCCGGGCTCCGAGGGGGATTTTAATCTTATCAATAATCTTTCCGTCAACGGCGAGGCCTATTCGCGTGGTGGTGGTGCCGCCGTCAATGACTATATAGTTTGCCATCGTAACTCCTCGCAATCGGGTTAGTATTTTTCGAGCAAGGCCTTACAGCCTTCGTAAATATCGTTATAAGCCGTAACAAAGTCGCCGCTGTACCAGGGATCACTGACGTTGCCGCCGTCGGTAAAGTCCTTAAGCAGACAAAGTTTATCGTCGCTGCCCAAAATCCTTGCCGCACCGCGGATATTGTTGCGGTCCATACACACGAAAAGGTCGTATTTTTCAAGGTCGTCCCGCTTTAACTGTACGGCGCGCTTGCCGCGAGGGTCAATACCGTGTCGCAGCAGTTCTTCCCGCGCAGGGGGATAAACGGGGTTGCCGATGCCGTTCCAAATTTCTTCGGTGCTTGTGGCCGATGACGCAACGTAAAACTCGTCCTCGCGGCCCGCATCGGACACCATTTTCTTAAATATAAATTCCGCCATAGGACTTCGGCAAATATTGCCGTGGCAGACAAACATAATTTTTATCATCAAATCACCGCTTTAATTGTAACACACCGCGGGGAAATAGTATATAGTTTTTTATATCAGGCTTTTGCAGTATATTTTTTAACAAAAGATAATTTGTTAAAAATGGCTTCGGATGTGCTGTACATTCAATTTATATGCTGTTTTTTTACCTCTTTTTGTATACGGTGGAAAAACAACAGTTTTTTCTTGACGGTATTTTTGATTTAATGCTATAATACATTGTGTATAAGTTTAACGCTTTAACGAATTAAAACTTAGGAAGTGATAATGTTGCGCGAAAACTTGAAACTTAAAAAACTTTTGGCCTTAACTCTTTCGGTTTGTCTTATGCTTGTTGCTGTTCCGATTATGAACAACGACACTGCATTGGCATGGAGTTTTTCCGAAAAAGAGGGCTATAGAGAGGACGTAACAACCCTTAAAAGCAATCAAGCATCGATTGATAAACTGCTGGAAAGCAGTAAGGGTATTCTTTACGGCGCTGTTCCTTATAACTATAATTACAGCAGCAATAAATGGGATGCGTGCCCCTCTTTTAAAAACGCAACGGACGGAGTGTGGAACGAGTTTTATCCGTATACCGGTCTTTATTCCTATACTACCTTCCAGCTGGACGATATCTATAACCTTACCGAGTTTGGCTTGATTCTTAAGAATGCAAATCTCCGAAACAGCTACGAGGTTTACGTTGGCAACGACTATGCCACGCTGTATACCGGCACACCTGTATACGTGTTTGATGGTACCGCCGAGGGTTACACATCCTCTATGGGTCAGTACGTTCAGTTTACCGCCGATGCAAACGGCGCGCTGCCCCAGGGTTCTATAATCGGAATTAAGTTCACCGAATGTATGGATAGCAAGGGTGTTATTGCAACGGCAAACCGCGCAGTTCGCGTTGCCGAAATTTATGCTAACGGAACCCATACCAACCAAGATGTTGCAGGTATGGCACTTACGCTTAAAACATACGACCAGAAATATTATAACTACCAATCTATAAGCAATGATAACCTGCTTAAGCATGCTTCGCTTCATGCGTACACCGGCATGGACAAATATAATGCCGCTAAAGCTTCGGGATACTATGATGGCGACCCTCTCACAGAGAGTTATATTTCGAATACCATCGAAAACCCGTCTATAACCTTTGCGCTGCGTGCCGAAACCGAAATCAGCGCCTTTAGAATGTATCAATCCAACGCAAATTACAGAGCAACTTATAAGATTTATGTTGGCAACGATGCCGATAATCTTTATTCCGAAGAAAACATGATTTACTCTTGGGATGGCGCAGCAAGTACCGAACAGGTGCAGGAATACTATTTCAACGCTAATCGTAAGACGGGTAAATTCTTCGGTATTTATTTCGATGATACAACCAACAGCGAGTCTGTTCCGTGGGGAATAAGAATTGCTGAAATATTCATCGATGGTAAAGAACTCGATACCGAAACCTACAACAGTGACCGCAATACTGTTGAGGCTCGTATTTCCTCTGCAAACAACCTTTTAAAGGGCAAAGAACCGACTGTTAAACTTTCAAAATCTACATCTGCTAAAACCTATAACTACACTGCCGGTAACAATTGGCCCTATCTTAACGACGGAACCGTTCTTGCCACAAAGCACTGCGACCTTTACGGTTATGATAAGGATTATATTTTGCTGGTTTATGACCTTGGCGGCACCGCAAGGGTTGACGGCTTCGAGCTTTATAACAGAGCTGCCGCGCAAAACTCGAGCTATGAGGTGTATGTAGGCAACAGCACCAACGATATTTTAAATGAAAACAATTTGGCATATACCTATGATGGTTCGACCGACATTAGTGGGTCTTACCGTAGCCAGTATGTTCATTTTGCCGTTCCTAAGGTTGGTTCGTATATCGCAATAAAGCTAACGGACACTTATGGTATGAACAGCGAAACCAGAAACTTCCGTATAGCTGAAATCGCGGCCTACGGCGAGGTTACAGAGCCCGCGTCTTATGCGCTTTACAGCACAAGAAACGTTACCTCTTTTGCGGACACAAACCTTTTGCACGGTCTTACTGCTGAACTAACCGGTTCGTCTGCAGGCGAATCGGGTTGGGACACCTCGCTAACTGATGGTGTTGTAAACTCTAAAATAGACCTTACAAGTGTAATCACCGGCAAAACCTGCCTCACATATGATATTGGCTACACTGCCGTAATAGATAAGTTTGTTGTTGGTCAGCAAGGTGGATATGAAACAGGTATTGAATATTATGTTTCGCACGATAAGGATACTCTTTACGATGCCGCAAACCTTGTTGCCACATACGATATAAATGAGCTTTTCTCAGCAAATGAGAACCACGATGCTTCGGTAGTTTTCGCCGGCGGTTCCAAGCCGGTTGGCCGTTATGTTGGCCTGCGTGTAGTTTTCCTTAGCGGAAACGAGACGCGTATGCGCCTTTATGAGATATCCGCTATTGGCGGAAAGGCTCCCATGGAGCTTACCCCCCATAATTATGAAGGCTTTAATACAGGCTTTGAGGAAGGCGATTCCGCCACAGGAATCGGTGGCACTTCCTATACCGAGAATGCTGAAAATATCCATGAAGGATCCGCTTCTCGCCTCCATGCCGCAGGCGCTAATGCCGCTGAATGGCTTGTTGAAGATTATAATTTAATAGCCGGCAGAACCTATGATATATCTTTTTGGTATAAAGCCGATAACGGCACTTCTGTAGGCTCTGTAAACGGAAATGCTTTAGTGGGCAACGGCGAGTGGAAGCAATATACCGAAACCGTTACTACCGATAAAGAAGGCGCTCTTGCTATAAACTTGAATGCCGCAGAGGCCGATGTTTACCTTGATGATATCTCCATTGTTCCCGTAATAACCGTTATAAACGACGGTGTTGTTGGCGGAACCGGTGAGGTTAACATCACTACAAACGATGAGGGCAAGAAGGTTGCTACATTTACCGCAACCCGCGATTTTGGCTATGATTTGCAGCATTGGACCGATATGGCAGGCAATGTTGTATCGGAAGATGCAACTTACGTTGCCACCAATCCTTGGCCGGGATATACCTTAAAGCCCGTATTCGAAAAGCAGCAGTCGGCATTTGATTTTGAGGATGAAAATATCATTACATCAGATGATGCCGCATGGTACACCCCCGAAACTGAAGGATTTACCTATAAGTTCGTTTATTCGGGAAACAAGAGCATTAAATATTCCGTAAATGCTCAGGGCGATGTTATTGCTCTGCCGGTAGATTTAGCTGCGGGCACAAGCTATACAGTTTCCTTTAAATACATTGCACAAACACAGAGTGCTTCTGTAAGTGCTGCTATCGGCTTGAATGGAACAACTGTAGAAACGGTTGCTCTTTCGGCCGCCGATGAATGGCAGACCTGCACCGCAGAGATAACCACAGCTGCAGATAGCGATGAAATCACTCTTGTTATCAGCGGCGATAGCGCTGTATATTATATTGATGATATTTGTGTTGAGCCCACCGCTGATGAAGGCAAGATTACCGTTTCGGTTGGCGCCGCACAAAACGGTAACGCCTCTGCAAGCGATAGCAAGATAGTTGCCGAAAAGCCGGTTAAGTTCACGGCAAAGGCAAATAGCGGATATGTTTTCGATAAATGGATAAATGCCGCAGGCGAAACCGTTTCCCATAACAGCACCTTTGTAATGCTGGGTATTACCGAGGACGTAACACTCACACCCGTATTTGTGAAGGTTACCGATGACACTGCGACCTATGGCTTTGAAACACCGTCGAACGGTAAAATGGAGGGTATTGCAGAATTCTATACCCCCACTACCTATGGCTATAACAACGAATATGTTCACTGGGGCAATAATTCTATCCGTATGGATGGTTACGGCAGCTCCTACACGTATTCTTACGTTTTAAAGGCAGGCCAGGATTATAGACTTGCATTCTGGTATTTATTGCCCGAAAGCACGTCTGCTACCATAAACTTCACACTTGGCGATACAACCTATGCAGGCTGCACTGCAAAGGGCATTTGGAACGAGCGTTTTTGCAAACTTACCCCCACAGAGGATATGCAGCTCACCATTACCGTATCCGGTGGAGCAGGCCCTGTTTACATCGATGATATAATCATCGAGCCGTATCACACCGTATCGGTTGACGATGCTATAAGCCGTTACGTTTCGGTTTCCACCGTTGAACCGCTTCACGGCGACACTATTACAGCATCCGTCAAGCGAGCAGTAGGCGAGCATGAATTATTCTATGGCTGGCTCAAAAATGGTGTCCTTACCGAAGCCGCAACCTATGACGTAGAATTCACAATCACCGAAGATTTGGTGATTGATGAAGCGCTTATCGGAACACCTGTATACGTTAACAGATACGATACCAATAACGATGGCGTTCAGAATATCGCCGACCTCGTATATGCAACGAGAAAGTCCGAATCCGGCTATGTTCTCGGCAGCGATATTGACCGTTCCGGCGCTATCGACAACGACGATTTCAAGGTTCTCAGAACCAAGCTTTTAGGCTACGAAATCGCAAGCGAGCGCGATGCATATCTCTCGCAGGAAAAGCATACCATCACCGGTTCGAGCGATGACCTTACCACATGGATGTACGAATTGGGAGATACCAATGTTATAGTTCGTGAGGCTGTGTTTGATTCGGGCAAAAACAACGGCGAGATTGTTGAAATTGTTCAGCTTACCGATGTTCATTTCACCGAATTAAACGACCGTGACATAGCCGAGGCCAACCCCACTGTTTTGAGCACTTGGGATAAAGAACCCTCTAAGGACCCGGCAAAGCGTGTTAGAAACGCCTCTATTTGTATGGAGTATGCTAACTACTTCTATGACCAAACAGTTATAACCGGCGATATTTTAAGCTTCCTGACTTGGGGCGGAATTGAGCAGATCAAAAACACCCTTTGGGGAAAAGATCCCTCTGCCATGATAACTCTGGGAAATCATGATATGATGATGCGTTCACAGGGCTTAGTGGGCGAAACTGTTCAGTTAGAATCTCGCTACAGCACGCTTCAAGAAAACTGGCGCCATGACGCTTACTACACGTCAAGAGTTATTAAGGATAAGGTTATGGTTGTCCAAATGGATAACGCCCTTAGCCGCTATTCGGAGGAGCAGTATGAAAAGCTTGCCGCCGATATCGAAAAGGCAAGAGAGAACGGATATATAATTCTTATATTCCAGCATGTTCCCATCGTAACCAACAACCCCGAGTATAAAGAGATTAGACCTATCTACACCAACGATTCCAGCATTGTGTACGACTTTAGCGCAAATACGGATTCAAATGGCAAAAACTTTGATGGTGTACGCACCAATAAAGATGCCACAACAACCAAGGTTTATAATCTCATAACTCAGAATGCGGACGTTATTAAGGGCCTCTTCTGTGGCCACTACCACGATGATTTTTATTGTGAGGTAAAGGCAACCGAAAAGGATGGCACCGAAACCGTAATTCCGCAGTATGTTGTTGAGTCCACCGCTTTTGATAGCGGAAAGGGCCATGTTATGAAGATAACCGTTAAGTAAGATAAAAGGAGGAAAATAGAATGAGAAAAATTAAAAGAGTACTCGCTGTTTTAATAGCCTTAACATTGCTTTCCGGTGTTATATCTTTGGCAATGGCCTCCGAGCTTGAGCCTATATTAAAGCTTTCCGGTAATGGCCAGGCATCGGTTGGCCATTATTATGAGCTCGACCTTGTTTTAAACGATGCCAATAGCGTGGTTGGCGGAATAGAGGGAACCATTTCCTATGATGCAACTGCTTTTTCTATCGACTCAATAGCTCTCTCGAGCGCTTTCGTGGGCTATGGCAACAAAATAGATGACTCGTTCAACACCGAAACAAGCGGTTCTATCAAGTTTGTGGGCCTTGCCGATTTAAAAAACGGCGACACAGGTTCAACCTGGTTTACTGTAAAATTTAACGTTTTATCGGAAGCAGAGGCGGACTTTACGGTTACCGCCACTGCCTCCAATAAGGCAGGAACCGATACCCTCGATATTTCTGTTGTTAACAAAGAAAAACTCGATACCGTTCCCAACGCGGCAACCGTTGTAGGCGCCGCTATTAAAACGGGAACAGAAGAAGAGCCCGTTCCCGCCGATAAGCAGGATCTTCGCTTCGCTGCAACGCTGGATGATTCTGCTCTTCCCGAAAACAGCAACATCACCGAATACGGCGTGCTTATGATGTACACCAAAAGATTGGGCGACCGCGAGCTCACCTATGAAATGATTGAAAACCGGGAGTACGGTCTTGCCGTTGCCAAAAAGACAGGAGAGAATTTAGAGCTTCCCGATGGTGAAATATATGCAAGCCTTAACGGCATTGCCGCTAACGTTGATGCAATCGGCTCGCGTGTTTCGGCCCGTGCTTATTTTGTGGCAGACGGTAAGGTCTACTATAGTAACAACAATAAAAATGCAAATGCAAGCGTTACCGATGGCTATAGCTCGTGTTCGGTTGTAGGTGTTGCAAAACTGGCCGCCGCAGAAATCCTTAAGAGCTATCCTACCGAAAAAGAGGATTATGCCAAAATCAAGGATTATGTTGAAAACGGCGTTACACGCCAGCAGGCGCTCGATTTGCTCGAGTTTGTTGCAGCTAATTACTGGACATACGTGAAATAAATTGAAGGAGCTAATTGATATGAAACCAGAATATGAAACTCCGAAATTTGAGATATTAGGGGTACTGCCGAAATACGACGTTATGGACCTTAATGCTTCATCCGGCGATTTGGGAGATATCGGCGGTGGCGGTAATGAGGATTTCAATGATTAAGAAGCTATTTTGTTCTAAAAGTCTTATAGTCCTCTTAATGCTTTGCCTGGCCGTATTGGCCTTGTCCGCATGCGGCAAAAAGGGCGGCGCGGATAACAAACCGACAGAATCTAATTCTTCGGGAACTGTTTCAATTTATTATAAAGACGATGTTTCATCCGAAACCGTTTACGATGATGTAATTTCGGATAAGGATTCTTCGGCTGATGGAGATTTGGCAGGCGATGCTACGCCCGAGCTTATCATCCCGTCCGACAAAAATCCCGATGAAACGTCTTCGGCCAACAGTTCTCAGCAATCGGTTCAAGGTTCTTCAAAGCCCGCGCCCTCAACCGATTCGTCTCAAAATGCTTCTTCAAGCGTCCCGCAGGAAACCACTTCTTCGGAGGAATCGTCCTCGCAGTCGTCTTCAACGTCATCGTACGACAAGGGCTACACCAAGCCCTATTGATTTTCGATTGCGTGAAGAACGGCATTGATTTTATAATTAAAAAAAGGTGTATGGAAGAAAACCTCCATACACCTTTTTGTTTTTGTTTTACATATGCATCATGTGGTTGTGCATATTTACGGCCGAATTATGCATGTCTACTGCGGTATGGTGAGCGTGCATTGCGTTGTTGTGGGCTATGGTATGATCGCGCATAAAATTTTCGTGCATTAATCGGCTTGCCTCGCTGTCGGTTACCCCCTGTATACCGCCGAGTGAAATGCCACCGTTTTTGGCCGATTTGATAATGAGTGTTATTACCGCAATAAAGATGGCTAAGAATGCGATGCCGATGATTGCGAATGCCGCCGCTGTGATGAAAAAGTAAGAATTGTTTAACATAGTTTTTTCTCCTTTAAAATAACGTTTTAGGCTTTTGCCTTACGTTAATAAAGGAGATTTTTAAAGCCAAACGGTTTTATCTTTTTGAAAATTTTTTTCGCCTCATCCATTTAATTCCAAAAAAGAAACGAAACTGATAAGTTTTTCACAAGAAAAGGCCCCTTTTCAGCGGTTTTGGCTTAAGTTTTTTACATATCACTATTAATATTTTCCATTGTGAAATGCGTCGGGTAAAGTTATAATAAAAACAAGACTGGAAAAATGCAATTTTTGTATATTTTCAACAAAGAAGGAGAGAATGCAGACATGAAAAAGTATTTAGCGCTATTCTTAGTTTTCGCTTTACTTGTTTCTTGTTCGTTGGTTGGTATGCAGTTTACCACTTCGGGTGCAACGCCTGCCGACCAATACACGGTAGAAACATCCGTAAAAGCGCAAGACGGACTGCTCGGCGGAACTGTTACGACAGATGCAGAGCAGCAAATAGCAAAGGGTGAGAGTGCAACCGTAACTGCCTCGCCGTTCTACGGTAACGGCTTTAAGGGCTGGTACGAAGGCGCAACCCTCGTATCCAAAAATCTTTCTTACACCTTCATCCCGGATGATGACATCACCCTCGAGGCTGTTTTCGATATTAAAAACCTTATCGATAACGGCGACGCTGAGGCTGTTGTTCATCATGCAACCCTGATGAGCAACTTTAACAATCCGTCCGTGCCCAAGATGCAGGAAAACTGCTACGGCACCACCTCGATTGTAGAAACCTCGGGACTTGAGAGAACCGATGCTAGCTATGGCGACTATGCCTTAAAGCTCACCCCGAGCCAGACAACAGGTACCGGCGTTGTAAACAAGGTTAAGAGTCTTGTTCACTTCAAGCTTAACGTTAAGAAGAACACCGATTATATCGTTCGTTTCTCCTATAAGTTTGATGATGATATCGCAGACTTTAAGAGCAATACATATCATACCCTTTACATGTCGCTTGCAGGCCTTGCCAGCAACGGCAAAGTTCAGTGGGATGATACTGACAATACATTCAAGTGGACTTTCCATTCCCAGCGTGAGGGTATTGGCAACGATACAACCAGCAGCAAGTTTAAGAACACTTGGTCCTGGGGCGGCAGCGTTGGCCACGATGCAAACGCGTACGTTTCCAAGTTCATAAACGATAACGCTACCTCCGATGCTACCTATTGGCAGGAAGTTTACTTCATCTTCAATCCGCTTGAGGATGCCAGCATCTTCCAGGGCGGCGGCGACGAAGGCGTTGCATGCTTCAACTTCGGAACACATTGGGATACCACCGATTTCCTCGTGCTCGATAATTTCTCCATCTCCGAAGCTACCGCTAACGACAGAACTACCGTTTCGGCAACCTCGGGCGGCAGCATTGCAACAAACGCACCCCGCAAGGATGATAACTACTACGTTTATACCGTAGGCGCTCGCGGTTCGGCCAACGTATTCACAAACCGCGACACCGCAAACGTATTCTATCCCGCTATTTATGAAAAGTACGTTGCAACCCCCGCAGCAGGCTGTGAGCTTGTTGGTTGGTTCAATGAAAACGACCAGTGCGTTTCGACCGAGCTTACTGCATACCTCCTTGCAACCGGCGAGAAGTACACCGCCAAGTTTGCAAAGCAGCTTTCGGCTGAAGGCGGCGGCGCGATAACCGATAACGGCGACGGCACCTATACTGCCCACGCCTACTACGGCAACAAGTTCCTCGGCTGGTTCGACGGAACACAGACTCCGTACGTTCACAAGACCGACGACGTTACCATTCCCAAGGAAGGCCACCTCGGCTACGTTGCGTTGTTCACAAGCGACAACCTTATCTATGACGGTGACTTCGAGGTTAACAACAATACCGCGCAGGTATACACTGATTATACCGATTACGATAAGACCTATAAGGGAACCTACAGCATAGTTCCTACCGCTATCGAAAACAGCGGTCCCGAATACGGAAACAATGCTCTGCAGTTAACTCCCCACCAGAATCAGCACGCCGCCAAGCGTAAGGGATTACTTAACATCCCCGTAAACCTTGAGGCAGGCAAGACCTATATCTGGAAGTTCAACTACGCAGTTCTCGGCAACAGCTACACCGCAGGAAAAGATTACATCTATCTTTCGGTAGACAAGGCTGTAAACGGCAGCGCCGTATCGTGGGACGGTAACCTACCTTATTCCTACCACATTCAGCTTGAATCCACCGAGGGTATCAACCAGAACAATTATGCCTGGGGCGATAACACCTCCGACAGTAAGCTGCATTATTCCATGACCTCGGCCATCGCCGACATTAACAAGTGGATTGAGGTTTACGTTATCTTCACCCCGCAGGAAACCGCACTCCATCACTTAACCCTCGGCACCGCCGATGCTCAGACCAACAGCTACCTCATCGACAATATGTCGTGCTCTGTTGCAAAGACCGGCGTTTCGGATATCGTTTCGGTAACGGCCGGCGAATACGGCAAGGTTTACTCCTGCCGCACCGACGAGCCCGCATACCAGACCGATGCTCCTCGCGGAACTGCCGATATATTTGCAAATCACGTAGATACCGATAATCCCTATTATCCCGATATGTACGTTGATTTCTTCGCAGAAACCGAAACCGGCTACATTTTCGACGGCTGGTATGACGCGAACAACCAAAAGGTATCCTCCGATACCGTTTTACGCGTTAAGCAGATAAGCGACGAAAAGTATACCGCTAAGTTCATTATGGATAACAACCTCTATTCCGCAACGGCAGAGGTTGAGCCGACAAACGGCATCTACGGCGGTTACATAATCGGCGAAAACGCAATTGATTCTATAAGCAGCGGCGAAGAAAGATCCTTCACCGCAGTACCCTACACGGGCAATAAGTTCCTCGGCTGGTACCAGGGCAGCACCCTCGTAACCAAGGACGAAACCGTTACCCTTACCATCCGTAAGGACGTAGCGCTTACTGCAAAGTTCGAAGTAAATAACCTCTTCACTGATTCGAGCTATGAAAATACCGCTCTCGGTGAGAGCGTGCTCGGCAACGGCCTTGACTGGACATCGACCTCCGCATCGGCAGCTGCAAGCGTTGTCGGCAACGAGGCTGCTACGGGAACCAAGTCTATAATGGTAACCGCTCCTAACGCTCCCATCAGCACCGTTCTTGACGTTGCAGCCAATACCAAGTATTTCCTTTCCTTCAATTGGAAGGGCGTAACCGATGGCGCAACCGCCCTCGAATACGTTAAGGTTTATGCAGGTGGTCAGCTCGTAGCTGAAATGAACACCCCCGTTCTGGCAAACAGCCAGTGGCAGAAGGTTAACCTTATGGCCGAGACGGGCACAGCCACCAAGCTCACCGTTGAAATCAAGTACACTTCGGCAAACTCCAACCTCTATTTCGATGATTTCGTATTATTCGATGCAGCCGCAGTTCCCTTTAAGATTTCTGCCTCGGTTGCAAATCAGAACGGAGTTTACGGTGGTTATATCACCAGCGAAAAGTTCTTCAGCGTAATGGGCGGCACCTCCGTAACCGTTTCGGCAAAGCCCTATCAGCGCAACACCTTCCTCGGCTGGTACGAGGGCGATACACTCCTCAGCACCGATGAGGACTACACCTTCACAGCATTCGGCTTCTATAATATCGAAGCAAAGTTCAATATCAACAACCTCTGGCCCGATGCAGGCTATGAGAACACAAAGCCTTCCGTTTCCTTAAGTGAAAACGGCGATTGGTCTGTAAATCAGAAGTTACATGACCTTTATGATTTCGATGTAACCGTAACCGATAAGGGCACAGCCTATGACGGTGAGCAGATGCTCAGTGCTCTCCACAGAGGCAACACCTTCTCGACCGTTATTTCGGGTCTTAAGGCAAACACCGACTATTTCTTAACCTTCCAGGTTCGCACACATAAGAATCTTCAGAACTGCTACTTCGAGAGCGCAAAATTAATCGGCAAGACCACAGGCACCGTTTTAGGAGCAGGCTTCGGCACTGCGAACGGCGGCCAGTGGGAACTTATCTCCGTTCCGTTCAACACCGGAAACAACACTGAAATGACGGTTGAACTGTTATATCAGGCCGGTGAAAAGGAATGCTACTTCGACGATTTCGCACTCTTCGAGTCGCACAACCTTGGTGTTTATGCAGCACAGGGCGGTAGCGTTAACACTACTGCAAGCGGTGCCGTTCTTTCGGGAACTCAGGTAACCGTAACTGCAACCCCCGACAGCGGCAACACCTTCCTTGGCTGGTACGATTATATGGATTCTTCCGTACTTCTCTCTACCGCCAACCCCTACACCTTCTCGGTTAACAAGACCCAGCACGTTATTGCAAAGTTTGCAGGCCCCGACATCGAACCCGAAAACAAGATTGTTGACGGTGATTTCGAAAACGGCGCGTTTGAAGGCTTTATCTTCTCGGGCTCTACCGAAACTGCCAACATTGCATTCTGTAACTATCAGGTAACCAAGGCCGCAGGCGGCATAACCCCCGTAAGCGGTGACTATATGGCAAAGATTGTAGCCAACTCCCGCACCTCTACTTTGTTGGTTCGCAACCTCAAGCCCTACACCGATTACACCGTTTCGTTCTGGTGCTACGGCGGCGAGTTTATTCAGTTCGAGTGGGCCGCAGCACACCGTTATCGTGCCGAGTACGAAGGTTTCGTAAATCAGACTACAAAGCAGAACATCCAGAACGTAACACTTCGCAACCAGCACACCGATATTCTTGCGCAGAATACCGGTATGGCAAGCATGGGCTTCCCCGGCGACGGCAAGACCTGGCGCAAGGTTGAATACACCTTCAATTCCCAGAACCGTACCGAGGCTTTTGTTGGCTTTAACTATACCCGTTACGGCGGCGTTGACGGCATCTACGTTGACGATATGAAGGTTATCGAGCGCAATCGTTACTCCGACACCGTAGAAAACGGTGATTTCAGCAACACCACAAAGACCGATAAGGGTTGGCACGGTGAATATACCATCGCAGCTAACGGCGGTAATAACGCAGGTGTTTCCAGCGGCACAATCTTCAACGGTGTAAACCTTGAAAAGACCCGCGCATACACCCTTTCCTTCAAGGCTAAGTCGGCCGCAGGCGCTGAACTGCTTTACGGCGTTGCCGCAGGCGGATACGAAAAGCTTTATGACGGCGGCAAGTTTGTTGACCTGGCCAGCACCGCTGCAATTGATAAGGCAACCCTTACAAATGATTGGGAAACCTACGAGGTAACGTTCTTAAACGGCGCACGCGCGCAGAACAACGTAGTTCTTCAGTCCTTAAACGGCGCTGAATTTATGGTTGACGACGTTGTTATCAAGCCTGCAACCGAACTCGCAGCAGCACACAAACTCGGCTTTGAGGAACTCGAATACAGAGATATCTTCAACGCCGCTTACCGTACAACTCTCGGCGGTGATCATAAGGATCAGAAGAACCCCGAATGGTACGAAATCAGCAACGCAGAAGCCAAAACCGGCGACTGGTCGTTACTGATGAAGCACAAGCCCGAGTATGTATCTCACGAGCTCTCTCAGCCCTGGGCAACTGCAAAACTTGAAGCAGGTAAAACCTATGAAGTTTCCTTCTATGCAAAGGCAGCAACGGCCGGCACCAAGTTTATGACTGCCGCCTACCGTTCCGACCCGGTTTACGTTGTAAGCCCCTTAGCCGAAAAGGAATACGAACTTAAGGATACCGAGTGGCATAAGTTCAGCTACATCTTCACTACCGATAATATTATAAAGACCGGTTATAACCGCGTAAGCTTTGTAGTGAACGGTATTGAGGGTGAAACCACCTGCGATATCTACTTCGACGATATCGTAATTAAGGAGAGCACCTCGAGCATCAACAACGCTGATGCCGATAAGCTCTACACCGAGGACCTTTCGCAGAACTACTTCAGCGACTACAGCTTCGAAAAGAACGAGGCAGCATTTGCTCCCTTCGTAAAATCGGGCGACGCATCCTTCGGTTCCAAGTATATTACTCTTAACGCAGGCGATAAGATAATCGTTCCGGTAAAGACCAGAACCGACTACAATATCACCTGGGAAGCAAACTACACCTTCGCGGCAGACGTTCGCGGTAACGCACAGTCCAAGGGTACCGTAGGTCTCTCCTACACGCCCGACGGCAAGAGCCTCTTCACCGATAAGGAAGGCAACGTAGTTTCGCTTAACCTTAATACAGACGGCAAATGGGCACGTGACGGCTTCACCTTCGACGGTAACCGCATCGAGACCGAGTATCTCGTAATCGAGTGTACCGCAGGCAGCTTCGACGTTGACTATTTAGCCCTCTTCAATACCAACCACGCCTTTGCAGAGTGCACATTTGATGATTCCGTAGGCCTCAGCAAGGACGAACTGCCCGTAGTAGATATGGGTAAAAACGACGTTACAAACAGCGTTGTCGGAATGCTTCGCGGTCTGCCCGAGGGCTCTAAGGTTGTTCTCGAGGGTAAGGGCGTTACCTACACTGCCGACGTTGTTGAAAACAAGTATCGTATCGACGGCATTAAGGAAGGCACCTACAATATGTACATTGCTCCCGGCGGTCACTCGATACGTACTCTCTACGGTGAGCTCATCGTGGGAACCGGCAGACTTTCGGGTGTTGCCGTAACCCGTCTTGACGGTAAGGTCATAGAGCTCAGCTACCGTGCAGTTTCCGACGGTATCGTTAAGATAACCGATACCGAAACCGGATATTCCTACCTGACCGCAACCGACAATGATGGCTACTATAAGGCATACATTGTTGATTGTGAATGGTCGATTAAGGGCTCCACAAACGATGAGGCAGCCCTCACAGAGGCGGGAATTACACTTGAGCAGTTCGGTGCCAAGAAGGCCGCAGCCGACACGGGCGCCGACATAGAAGACGAAGAACCCACTGACGACGAAGAACCCACCGACAAGGATGATGAGGGTACGACCGTTATCGAGAAGGTAAAGGTTCCCGGCAAGAAGGCCGACAACACTATTCCTTACATTCTCTTCGGCTTGGCAGGAGTAATCGCAGTATTAGCGGTGATTGTCTTAATTGTAATTAATCGCAAGAAAGGAGTGCGCGACTAATGAAAAACAAAAAGTTAATTAACGTAATCTCAATAGCCCTCGCACTTCTTCTTATCGCAACCTCCGCAGTTACGGGCATTGTGCTCTACCGCGAGGACGGTAAGGACAGCATAAAGCAAATAGTTCACGTAAACGGTGGCGGCGACGGTGATACCGACGCCGACACCGACACCGACACCGACAAGACCCCCGATAAGGATACCGACAAGGATGAAAATCCCTACGGTAACGATGATATCACTTTGGGCCTTGACTATACCGGCAATGACGAAATTATTGCCGAGGGTCAGATAGACGGTTCCGATATCTGCAACCTCTACGTCTACAATGGAAGCGACCCGCTTTGCACCAACTTCCGCGGACTTACAAGCTCTGTTTATCATGCAACCGAGTTTATGGGCATGGACCCCAACAACCGTGACTATACCGACGAAATGATAGACCTTGAGTTTAAGCGCTACAAGGATGCAGGTTTCACCCATATGCGTGTTCAGTTTAAGTCTGACTGGATGTATTCGGGCGATGACAGCAATCCCTGGGATTGGGAATGCGAAAAGATGCTCGGATTCTACGAGTTCTGCAAAAAGGCTGACGAGTATGGCATTCAGGTATGCCTCGTTTTAGGCTGGCAGTATCCCGCATTCATCGAAGGCGGTAACGCAAGCCACTACTTCCTCGAGGTTCCGTATCTTATGCCTCGCGCCTATGATGCAAACGGTAACCCGAAGGTTATCCTCAGATGGGGTACCTATTTCGAGGAACTCGATTATGAAGAGCAGAACCGTCGCTACGCCGACTGGGGCGTTCAGACCGTACGCGCTCTTGAAGCCCACGGCGTTGACAACGCATTCAACTTCTTCATCTTCAACGAGCCCCGTGAAGACGGCGGTTCGCCGACCGGCGCATTCGTAGATTACCAGAAGGAAACCTTCTTAGCCCTTCATAAGGCTCTCAAGGCCGCAGGTCTCCGCGATAAGTGCACCCTCATCGGCCCCAACCAGTCCAACACTTCGGGACAGATTGGTCTTGCTACTGCGTTTATGGGAAGCAAGGGATACGACGAAATATTCGATATCTACTCTTCTCACTACAATAAGCATCCCCAGAACCCGACCGACGACCCGTATGAGTATCACTACAGCCTCTACTCGAGCTTTATGGAAAAGGTTGACGGCTTTGGCCTGAAGAACGTAAAGGAATTCTGGCTCGATGAGTTCAACGTTGACGGTGACCATTATATGACCGACAGCTTTGACGATACCTGGATGGGCCCGCAGACCGCAACCATGATGATGGCAGCATTCAATGCCGGCGTTTCGGCAATTTCCTGCTGGCAGTTCTTCGATCAGACTTGGTCTGAGTATTATGGTTCGGGCGGCGAGTATAAGTATGGTACGCAGATAGGCGGCGTTATACCCTCTCTCTACAACACCGAAACACCCTATCCCGCATACTATGCACTCAGCCTGCTTTCCAGATACTTCGGCACCGAGGGCGGCACCACCTATAACGTAGAGCAGTCTCAGGACGTTGCCTCCGTTTATATCTCGGCTCTCGAGTTCAAGGAGGGTGGCTGGTCCTTCGCTGTTGTTAATATGAACACCGAGGCCGTAACCGTTAACATAGGTCTTGAAGAGTCTATCGGCGGCGAAACACTTTACCGCTATCAGTACTCTTCTTCCGACATTGAGATTTCTCAGGCGGCCAAGGTTATAACCGCGGATAAGGCATTCGAGAACGTAACCAAGAACATTATCGATACTGTTCCCGGCGGTTCCTTAACAATTTATTCCACCATCGAAAACTTTGGTTAAATAAAATATTTTACCTCTCTCGACAGGGCGGAGCTCAACACTCGCCGCCCTGCCGACGATAAAAAACACAGCGTCCCAACAGGGGCGCTGTGTTAATTAATTTATATCTTATATTTTGATTTAAATCCGCTCGGTGACATTCCCGTATGCCGTTTAAAGGCCTTGCTGAAGTAAAGCGGGTCTTCAAATCCGCAAAAGGCCGAGATTTCGGCAATAGGGTTATCGGCCGAGAGCAAAAGTTCCTTGGCGTATTCAATGCGTTTTTCGTTTATGTACTGGTGCGGAGTTTTACCCGTAAGGGCACGCACCTGCGATATCAAACTGACCTCCGAGCAGTGTAAAAATTCGCAAAGCTCGGCGTTACCTATGGGACTGCAGTAGTTTTCGTTCATATACCTGATTATCGGCGCGGCCGAAACCGAATTAGGTTTTAGCGCCAGCGTATAAAAAATATCGCTCAGGTAATGGATGAGAAGCGGATTGTCTTCCGTGGCGTCCCAGAAACGAATGTGCGAAACGGCATTAAGGTCCTCGCGTATGCGTGAATTTATGGTGTAGGTTCTTTTTGGCAGTTCACCGTCGAATTTTATCATATGCAGTTCAACGGGGGATAAAACCTTTCGCCAAAAGGAGCAAAACGGGGGACAGTAAACTATCTCTCCGGGGTTTACCGTGGCGAGCGCGGAGTTATTTATGCGATATTGGAAACTGCCCGAAACGTTAATAAACAAAACCGAGCAGTCGTAGGTTTCTCTCTCGTAAACGAAGTGTTCCTTGTGTGAGAAATGAAAATAGAGTTTAATTTTAGGATTTTCCATAAAACCCCTCCAAAGGTCTTGCAAAACCGTTAAGTTTTTTCTATAATGATTATAGCATTAAGTTGGGAAAAGTAAAGTCTTTTCCAAGGAGTTGATTTAAAATGACTGAAAAGAATTTTGATGTTATAGTAGTAGGCGGAGGTCCTTCGGGTGCCGCAGCCGCAGTTTGCGCCGCCCGTGAGGGTATGAAGGTGCTGCTCATAGAGCAGACCTATTGCCTTGGCGGAATGTGGACATCGGGATTTGTTAATCCCATTTTTGACTTTGAAAACAAAAAAGGATTTATGAAAGAACTCGTTGACGAACTTAAATCAAAAGGTCAATGGGGCGGCTTTTGGGAGGCCAGTTTCACATATGAATATATGAAGGAGATGCTTGAACGCAAGTGCCTCGAGGCAGGTGTTACCCTCCTTTACGACACCCACTACGAGGGTGCTGTTATGGAAGGTAACCGCATAGTGGGCGTCCGCTTTAAGAATATTGAGGGCGAGAGTGAGTGCTATGCCAAGGTGATTATTGATGCTTCGGGTGATGCCCTTGTGGCGGCCGATGCAGGCGCCGTTTGCCGTGTAGGCGATAAGGACGGCAAATGCCAGTCGGTAACCCTTATGTACATAGTAAGCGGTATCCCTGAGAAATATAAAGACGGTAAAATGATATATGACGAGCTGTGTGTAGCCTATAAAAATGCGAACGAGGGAAAAGAGCCTCCGTTTGAGGTGCCTTATTTAATTCCTGCCCCCGGCTCGGGCTTCGGCGTTGTTCAGCTCACCCATATGAACGCAAAACCCCTCTCGGCTGCTGACCGCACCGCCGCAGTTATCGAGGGCCGCCGTCAGATGCTTGAAACCTTCGAGATGCTAAAGCACCACAACCCCGATTTCGAGGGCTTGCATTTAGTTCAGTCGGCTCCGCTTCTCGGCATTCGCGAATCTCGCCGAATCGAGGGCGAATACTGCGTAAATACCGAGGATATTATGAACGGCTCGCATTTCCCCGATGCCGTTGCAAGGGTAACCTTTAACGTTGATATCCACGGCAACGACCAGGAGCAGGTTTGCTGTGACGTAACCGAGTACGAGGTGCCTTACCGCAGTCTTATTCCGAAGGGAATAGAGGGACTTTTGGTAGCAGGCAAGACCATTTCGGGAACCCACACCGCAATGGCTTCCTACCGTGTAACCGGCAACTGCTGCGCCATGGGCGAAAACGCAGGCCGCGCCGCCGCCTATGCGGTAAAGAACGGCGTTGGCGTTCGCGAAGTACCAAACGATACCTTTATAGTATAAAAATAAAACCTCCCGTTATGAAGCATACTCTTAAGGACAGTAAAAAAGGAAGCACGAAATTTCGTGCTTCCTTTAATTTTGTCTTATACCGTAACAAGCAGGACATTTAGGCGCCCCAAATGTCACTTGTTAGGAGAACCTAAAACCCTTTTCTAAACAAATATCACCTATTCGATAAATTGGAATTTATCGAAGTATTCGTTCAATCTCCTTATCAGGCCAATAGCCCCAAGACTCGACAATTTTTCCATCTTCTAATCTGAAGTTTTCTAATGCTTCAAAACATATTCTTTTACCCGTGGGGGCAATGCCCATACATTCGCCTGTATGCACGCCTTCGTAAAGGACACGGGTAGCTACCATATTGCCTTGTGAAAAAGCGTCAAGGACAGTTATTTTTAAATCTGAAAACTGCTGGGCAACGATTTTAAGAATTTCCACTGCCGCTTTATTGCTTCGTGCTCCTGCAGGACTGTGGTCATAATAATCTTCCGAAACATGCTGCATAATGTAATCATAGTTTTTATTGGTATAACCTTCATCAAAAAAACGAATTACGATTTCTCGATTGTCCATAATAATCTCCTCCGTCAAATTCTTATTTATCGGTT
>JAFXGK010000044.1 GCA_017513245.1 Clostridia bacterium | reverse complement strand
CTTTAGCTTGCACTGAATGCAAACAGCGCAACTACAACACAATGAAAAACAAGAAGAACGATCCTGATAGACTTGAAATGAACAAGTATTGCAGGTTCTGCAAGAAGCACACCGTCCACAAGGAAACAAAGTAGGAGGTTGACAGAATGAAGGCTATTAATAAAATCTGTCAGATTCTTGCCCTCGTTTCCGGCGTCGCTGCGCTTGCTTTATTCTTCTTGACCGACTTTGCTACCATTCGTACCGCTGCTGAGAGCGTTACCCTTTCGGGTGCTCAGCTCGCTTTTGGCGGTAGCGCAAAGTACGGCAAGGTTGCCATCGAGATGGCCAAGTCCGCCCATATTTGGTTCTGCATTATCGTAACCATTTTAGGCGCGGTATTCAGCGCTCTTACCTTCAAGTTTAAGAGCATGCGTTTCGCTGCACCCGCTGCAGCACTCGTTTCGGCTGTTTACATGTTGGTTATCACCCTTGGTAACGAATGGAAGTTTGTCGATTACAGACCGATCAAAGATTATTCCGCAGTTTTAAGCATCAATTACTCTGTTTTTGTTGCCGTTATCACTGCAGTTCTCTTTGTTTTCGCTGCATTCGGCATTGCTCATCTTCTTATAGATGACAAACTTGCGGTTGCAGGTACTAAGAAGCTTACCCTTCCCCGCAAAGTTATTGCTTTCCTTAGAGATTACAAGAGTGAAGTTAAGAAAATCACATGGCCCAACTTCAAGTTCGTTGTAAAGAACACCTTAGTAGTACTGGTTATCTGTGCTATTATCGGTGCCTTTATCTGGGTTCTTGACTGGGGTCTCGCTGAGATTCTTAAACTCCTTTTAGGAGCGTAATCCCCACAACTTTGGGAGGTTTCTAAATGGCAGATTATAATGATGCAAGATGGTATGTTATTCATACCTATTCGGGCTATGAAAATAAGGTTGCCAAAGACCTTGAAACCATAGTTGAAAATCGTAAGCTCCAGGATTACATTATGGATATCAAGATTCCTACCGAGACCGTTACTGAGGTCAAGGATGACGGTACCGTAAAGGAATACGAGCGTAAGATTTTCCCCGGATACGTGCTTATTAAAATGATTGTTACCGACGACAGCTGGTTCGTTGTTCGCAATACGCGCGGCGTTACCGGATTCGTTGGCCCGGCTTCAAAGCCGGTTCCCCTCACTGATGCTGAGGTTGAATCTCTCGGTGTTGAGAAGCACTCTGTTGAGGTTCCCTACAAGGCCGGCGATAACGTTAAGATTATCAGCGGTCCGCTTGAGGGCTTTACGGGCGTGGTTGAGGACGTTGACGTTCCCGCAAACGACGTGCGAGTTCTTATCTCGATGTTCGGACGTGAGACCCCTGCCCAGTTTGAACTTGATCAGGTTGCTCTGGACAAGTAAATTTTTGAATGAATTAACGCGGCTTTGTTGCCGCCGGCGCTAATTTTAAGCGCCACGGTGGGAGAAGCGAAAGCTTCGCAAGGCGCCGAAAGCGCCGCTACCACGAATTTTGGAGGTGCAAACAATGGCTCAGAAAATTACAGGTTACATTAAGTTACAGATCCCCGCAGGTAAAGCTACTCCGGCTCCCCCGGTTGGTCCTGCACTCGGTCAGTACGGTGTAAACATTATGTCTTTCACCAAGGAGTTTAATGAACGCACAAAGAACGACGTTGGTCTTATCATTCCGGTTGTTATTACCGTTTATGCTGACCGTTCTTTCAGCTTCATCACCAAGACTCCTCCTGCAGCTGTTCTTATTAAGAAGGCTTGCGGTATTGAAAGCGGATCCGGCGTACCGAACAAGACTAAGGTTGCCAAGATCACCAGCGAACAGGTCAGAAAAATCGCTGAACAGAAAATGCCCGATTTAAATGCAGCATCGGTTGAGGCCGCCATGAGCATGGTTGCCGGTACCGCACGCAGCATGGGAATCGAAGTAGTTGACTAATACTCCCCCGTG
>JAFXGK010000021.1 GCA_017513245.1 Clostridia bacterium | reverse complement strand
ATGCGGTCTGGGTTTCGGCTGCGAGATCGGTTGCGTCGAGAACCATATAGAAATCAACGTAGCCCTTGCTGTTATAGCCCTGGGAATTCCAACCGCCGAAGATTTCGGGGGTTTGGGCACGGCTGTAGAGACTGCCGTAGCCGAAGCTTGCGTAAACCTTACCTGCAAGGCCTTCGGGGCAACCGGACCAGGATGCTGCCTTGGTATCAATGCGAACGTCGAAACGATCGGTACCAAGTATGGAGAGTACGCGGAGCTTGAAGTGTGCGAGGTACTTTTCGCCCTTAACGAGCTCTACGGGGAAGCCAACGTCGAGATAGCCGGCATTGGTGCCGTTGGCGGTTACCTTTAAGTAGCCGTCGCCCATTGTGGCCTCGTCGTAGCCGTTTACGAGTTTATCATCTGCGGTGTAGCTGTCGGTGGTGGCTGCGGAGCCGCTGCCTACAGATACGAGGTCGCTGATGTCCTCTCCCTCTTCGAACTCGCCCGGTACGGTGGGTTCTGCGGGGACGGGGGCCATAGCAGAGAGCATTGTCTGTGCGTAGATGCGGCAACCGAAGTCGTTTGCGTGGTTAAGGTTGTTTCCGAGGAGATCGCAGGGCTCCTTCTTAGCAACAACGTCCATAAATATGGAGGTTAGGTTGGTTGCTGCGGTGTTGGTGTTTTCTTCTGCGAGCTCGTGGAGAGCGCCTTCGTAACCCATAAGGGTTTCGTAATCATACATCTCGGCATAGGTATTAGTGCAGTTTGCACCGTAAAGAAGAATCGAGGTTTCGGGGCACTTTGCGCGAACGGCATCAATTATGCCCTGATCGTTTGCCTTGAACTCTTCAACGGTGTGGCCTGCGCCGTTATCGTTGATACCCCAACCGATCATAAAGAGGTCGATATCCTTATTCTTGAGGAGATTGTAACGAGCCTCGAAGTTTGCAAGACCCCACTCGGATGCCTTACCGCCGAGAGAAAGGTTCTCCCAAGTGATGTTGGCGTCGGGATAGATCTTCTTGAGTCCTTCGATGTACATAATCATCCAGTTGGGAGCATAGGGAGCAAAGTAAACGCCGCTGGAATCCATGGTACCGTCGTTGGTAGCCTTATAAACGTTGGTTTTACCGCCGCTGGCACTCCAACCGCTGCTCATGGAATCGCCGTAGGTTACGATATGAACGTCTTCACCGTTCTGAAGCTTTTCGTAAACACTTAAATTCTTTACAACAGAGGTCTGCTTTGCGCCTTCCCACTCGGTATCGTGGAGATAGGTAACAACGATACTGCTGTTTGCGCTGGTTGCATCGCTGTATTCGGAGATTAAAACATCTGCGTCATCCGACTGCCAACCGCTTGTTGAGCCCGCATCGGCGGTCATACCAAACTTGGCTACCGGAATCTTGGAGCCTTCGAGGATAACGAGGTTGCCCTTTTCGTTGATCTCGAAATCGAAGCCCTCAACATAGGAGGTCTGGAGATCGTAGGAGCGAACCGAAACGATATCCGAAACGGGATACATAAGCTGTATCTCGGTTCTGCCCTTATAGATAAGTGCGGTTTCGTGATATACGATTTCGCCATCCCAAATGTTTTTGGTGTAGAGATCGTGGTTATAAGCGGTTAAGCTGTTGCCCTCAAAATCCTTACCTGCCTCGGGATACTCATCATCGTTATCAAGCGATACAATAATATCGTTTGCGCTGTCAAGTGTGATGGTGTAAACACCGTCAACCGCTACTACTGCCGAATCGTTATGAACGACGGTTGCGGTAGTTCCTGCGGCCTTATCGAGTGTGAAGGAATATTCGCTGCCGGTTGCCATCGGGCCTATTCCCTGACGTACGGGACGAACGTTTTCCTTATGCTCGAAGGAGACAATATCGGTCTTCTCGTAGAAGCTGAAGTTATCGTAATATACCGTGGACTGCGATATAGCTTGATTATGGCCGAGGGCCGCATAGATAGTTGCGGTATCGGAATTGGCAAAGAGGTTGCCCTTGCCGCTATAGGAGGTATCGTCGTCAAGCGAAATCTCGATAGTGGCGACAATCCACTCGTCACCGAAGGTTTCCTTTAACGTGAAGAACGATGCCTGATGTGTAAGAGCGGTATCGTAGCCGCTTACGGTATACTGAACGGAGGGATTGCTGATAGAGCTTAAGGTCATCTTAAAGCTGTCAAGCTTAGGCCAGTTGCCCCAGCCACTGCCGTCGGGACTGCCCGAGAACATAAGTGCCCAAACGGGTGTGTTTTCACCGTTTGCGGTTATATCACCTATCTTCATATTGAACTGCATTACGTAAGAAGAATTCTTCTTAACGGTTACGGGATACTTTGCAGACATAAGCGAGTTACCGTTGGAATAACCCTTCATACCTGCGCCCGAAATACCGTCTGCAGCGTCAATAACGAAAGCGTTAACGTCCTCATAGCTCTGCCAAAGAGCAAGGCCCGTATCGTAATCAAAAGCACCGTCAACAATCTGGTTGTACTGTGCGAAGGTTGCAACACAGTCAGCAGCGTCGCCGTAAGCGATGGTAGCATCCTCGGATACAAGACCGTCGAGGTTGTACCAACCTACGAATACGTTACCGTAATAGGGCTTGGCGATATAGTTGCCGTCGCCGTTATCCGCAACGAAGCCACCGTTATTATTGGTAGCCGGAATCTGCGATTCAAAGTTGGCCTTTAAGGTGCCTGCGTTTGCGGTAGTATATACGCTGTTTTCGGAAACAACCGAACCTCCCTCGTTGGTCCAGGAAACAAACCCATAGCCTGCTATGGGATGCGCCTTGTAGGTTACGGGAAGAACTGCGGTCGTTGCAGTGCGGTCAAGCTCTGCATAGCCGCCGTCGGCTGCCACAACGTTAACCTCGTTTACAACCTCGGAAACCACGATGTTGTCGATATCGAGAGCCATTGTGCAGGCGCCGTTAGGTCCGAAAAGGAGGTTGAAATCAACGCTGTCGCCGGTTGCTTCAACGTCCTTAATCTTTATGGAAGAAGTATCAATAACAATAGAATAATGGGTCCAATCGGTTACATCCTTTGTGAAGGTGCCCGGGAAGGACGTAGAAGATGCTGCAGGGTTTAAATCACTGCCGCCCGAGGGGAAGGCATCGAACGTGCCGCGATAGGCGCTGTGATCATTACCCGAAGTTAAGGTGTAGGTGTCGGCAAAGGTTACCTTGCCCCAGGTGTGTTTGTTTTCACCGGTGCGCTCAAGGAGCATTCTGCGGAAGGCACTTCCCTGAGTGGAAATGAGGTTTCCGTTTTCATCGGCACCCGAACGCAGATCATAAGAAACTATGTATTTCTTGTTCTTCTCAAGTGTGAAACCGAACTGATATGCGTATAAATCGTTGCCGGTTGTGGTTGTCTGCATACGGAAGAATTTGTTTCCGTTTGCCTCGGTGAGAATGCTGGAGCCATAAGCGCCGTTCTTAATGTAAAAATCTTTAACGTCGCCATCTTCAAAGTCGCCGTTATCAATCTGGTTAAACTGATTAAACTTGGCAACAACACCGGGCTGGCCGCCTGAATAGGTAGCATTGGTGGAGAGAAGCTTAGCATCGGCTGCTGCGCTGTCATACCAGCCTGCGAAGGAGTTGCCAAAGTAAGGACAAGCGGTAACAACGTCGCCGCTTGCTACTACGGGATAGTAGGAAACGTTTTTATCGTTTGCACCGAAGGCTGCGCCCGAAGCGGTGCTCTTAATATACATTGGTGTAGCCGAAGCTTCTGCGCCTGCTTCAGTCTTGATATAGCCACCGGCGGTTGCGGTGGGAACGGCTGTTGCGCTCGAAGCCTCGCCGAAGAACATATTATCGAACTGAAGGTCGCGGCCGGTGGTAGAAGCCGAACCCTGAGCGCCAAGCTGAAGATTGATGGTTACCGAATCGGCATTGCCGAATAAATCAGCGCTGTCGCCCGATTCGAATATAAAGCGGATTACCGACCACTCATTGGGCTGATAAACGCCAACGTTAGCGGCGGAGTTAAGCTCGAATGCCGAGTTTTTAACGGTCTTGCCGCTATCAACGGTGGCACTTCCCTGCCAGGACCAAACGTTAGAGGAAACGCCGTTCTTCTCGCTGTAGAAGTTGAAGGTAAAGGAGTCAACGTACTGAGCAATGTTGCCCGAGTTCCAAGCGATGGTGTTTGCGGGAGTGAACACTACGTTATAACGGGGTTCTGCAACGTTGGTGTCAATGTTATAAACTGCGGTTTCGAAATAATAGGTCTTATTCTTCTCGATGGTTACGGGAATGTTAAGAACCTGACGGTTGGATGCGCTGGTTTTGTTGGTGAAGTTAAGCTGAGCAACGTAGTTGCCGTGCTTGGATGCAGTAGAACCAACGGGAGCAACGAGCGATGCATTATAGCAAGCGCCGGGATGTCCGTAGTGGTTGGTTATTGCATTAAAGGCGTCAACACCTGCGGTGGTGCCCGATTCAAAGTCACCGTCTACAATCTGGTTAAAGACGTTAAACTTTGCGGTTATATCATCGGTAACTACGCCGGTGTAGGTTGCCTTATCGGATACGAGGGTTTCACCCTGATACCAACCTGCGAAGCCGTTGCCGTAGTAGGGCTTTGCAACGAGGGTTGCGGTAGAGCCAACTATTACCGCATCGGTGTTAACAACACCGCCATCGGTTGCCGAAACGGTTGCAACCTCGTATACCGAGATATCGTCGGCTATCATAACAAGGCTGGAATTGTTCTGAATTGCGAGGGTGGCTGTGTAATAGCCGTTTTCATCAGCGGTGAGAGCATAGTCCTTTATAACGTCATCGGAATTGAAGACAAAGGAATACTCCTTAAAGCCGCCGAAATCCCAATAAGTAGCATCGCTGTACGTAAAGGTCGGGAAGCCTGCTACACTGGTGTCAACGTAGAGCGAATTATAAATATCGTCGCCCGAATCGCAAAGGTCATACGACTTGCCTGAAACACCGGTGAACTTATTTGTTACGGCATCAACAAACTTACCGCCCTGATTTACGATAGCAATATCGAAATTGGCGGTATAATTCGAGGCGGTTGTTGCAGGAAGGAAGGTGGCACTGGCGGTAACCTTATAGGTCTTGCCTGCCTCAAGAAGAATATCCTGCATAGACTGATTCCACTTGTTAACCTGCATAGAAGGCGCAGTGGAAACATTTTCGGGATGGCTGGTCACCATGATACCACGGTTATGCCAGTACATAGCGGCATTGCTATAGGGCTTACCGTAGGATGCGTTGGTTTCTGCGGTTACGTAGCCGGAAGAACGCCAACCATAGGCGTTATTGACGGCTATCATACCCCAGTTTTCCTCGCCCATAGCAGGCTCTGTATAGCCCTGCTCGGACCAAGTACCCATAGAAATGTCGCCATTCACTATGAGGTTTTCGGGGGTCGTGGGGGTTGTGGCTGCTGTAGTCGGCAGAACCATAAGCACCGATAAAGCACTTACGATAAGCATTACCGACAAAATAATGCTAAGCAGCTTTTTCATAATAACACTCCTTTTTAATAAAACTACCTGCCCATTTTAAATGGTACAAATACGCATATCAATTTTACTAAAAAATTAGTATAAATGTCAAGCATTATACGAACTTTTAACCAATTGTAACCTTTGTTTGTTGGTTTTATTGTTTATTTTCACTCTTTCTTGGCGTTTTTACCGTAAAGTTCTTTTTTTACCTTAGTTTCTATCATTTACCGCCCTTAAAAGGTTGACATAATGAGGCGTATTTAATATAATTAGATATATATGTAATACTTAGGAGTGGAAAATGTCGAAGAAGATACGGACCGTTGCGGTCATTTTATGCCTCGTTCTGACAATTTCATCTGTTTTTTCATTTTCGGCGCTTTCGGCCGCAACGGCTGAAAAACCTGTTGAAAAGGTATTTGACAAACCTCAAACCGCATACGTTGGCGGTACCAGCGTTAATATACGCTCTACCTACTCCACAAGCGGTGCTTCGCTTGGCAAGGTTTCAAACGTTTACGTTTCGGCTCTTGCCAGTTACACCTTCACCGACGGTACGGTTTGGTACAAGATAACCTACAACAATATAACGGGATATATGCACGGCTCGTACGTTTATCTTATTCAACCGGTCGTTCCCGAGGGCACCTTTGCCGAACAGCTTGCCACCTTCCCCGAAAGCTATCGCGATGCGCTTATAACGCTGCACTCGATTTACCCCAACTGGAACTTCGTAGCCGATAATATTGATATCGACTTTGCAACGGCGGTACATAACGAAACACTCGGTCACCGCAAGCTGGTTAATATGACGAGTGACGGTGTTTCATGGCGTGCGCTGGGGCCCGAAAACTACAACTGGACCACCGGCAAATGGAAAACCTACAGCGGCAACTGGACCGATGCCTCTAAGGAGGTTATCGAGTATTATATGGACCCGCGCAATTTTATTAATACCGATGCGGTTTATATGTTTATGCAGCAGTCCTACACCGAGGGTACCGCAACCGAAGCCGAGCTTGCCGAGTTTGTCAAGGGCTCATATCTTGCCAACGGGTTTGACGCCGCGCAGGACGATGCGGTGTACGCAGGTTCCTACGTTAAGATAATTCTTGACGCCGCCAAGCAGGCCAACGTAAACCCCTACGTGCTTGCCTCAACGCTGATACTCGAGCAAGGACGCGAAGGAAAAAGCGACCTTATTTCGGGCACAACCGAGAAATACCCCGGCTACTACAACTTCTTCAACTACAAGGCATCGGGCGAAGACGTTATCGCAAACGGACTTGCCTATGCCAAGGAGCAGGGCTGGAGCTCGCGCTCGAAATCGATAATCGGCGGCGCCAAGCTTTACGCTTCGGGATACATTGCAGTAGGTCAGGACACATATTATTATAAAGACTTTGACGTGCAGGATATTAACCCCTACACCCATCAATACGCACAGAGCATATATGACCATCGCTCGTCGGCTAAGTTGATTCGCGAGGTATATATGAGCAAAACTAACCTCTCCCTCACCTTCCGTATTCCCGTATATAAGAATATGTACGAGAAGGCGCCTGCGTATCCGCCCGAAAACGATACGCTTAACAACTACTACTTTACCGAGATTGACGTGGCCGGTCTCTCCCCCGCCTTCTCGATGTATAATCAAAGCTATACCTTAAACATTTCGGGCAACACCACGGTTTACGTCAAGATGCCGCAAACCGCAACCTATTCCGGCAACGCGACGTATAGTCTAAAGGCCGGAAAGAACGTCGTGAAACTTCCCGTTCGTTCGCAGTCGGGCTACGATAACTTCTACACGCTGACCGTTACGGCGGCCGCCGACTGCACCCTTACCGTTTCGACCGATGGCAAAAAGGTCGTACGCGGCGACGCTAACGACGACGGAGCGATTGATGTTATTGATATCGCCGCGGTTAAGATGCATATTTTAGGCAAACGCACTTTAACCGGCGGTGCTCTGCTAAACGGTGACGCAAACAATGACGGTTCTATTGATATAATTGATATTGCCGCCATTAAAATGCATATTTTAGGTAAACTGACACTTAATTAAGGAGTTATATTATGAAAGGCTTAAAAAAATCCTTTTTGATCGCTTTGCTTTCTCTTACGCTGCTTGTATCGGTGTTTACGGTTCCTGCTATGGCCGCAGGTACAACCACCATCGCATTCAGCAATAATTCACCCAAAGTTGGTGACTCTGTTACCATCACAGCAACAATCAACGCAGGCGAGGCAACCTACGGTGTCGATGCAACCCTCACCTATAACACCTCTGTTCTGCAATATGTTTCGGGCGCCGACAGCGCTTCGGGAAACAGTGTTAGAATTCTTAAAGATGCGAATGGTGAAACACGACTTAGTTACCCCATAACCTTCAAGGTAAAGGCCGAGGGCTCTGCTACTGTTTCCCTGTCTGCCTCATACGTTAATTCTTCGCTTAAGAAAACTTCCGCAAGCGGTTCTTCGGCAAAGCTTAACGTTAAGGCTCCCGTAGTTTCGAGCAAGCCGCAGACGTCATCAAAACCGCAGACCTCTTCGACGCCTGCTTCCACTGCAAAGTCGAGCAACGCAAACCTTTCGTCGCTCGATATCGGCGGACCGGCGCTCGACCCCATGTTCAGCGGAAACACCCTTTCCTATGCCGTAACGGTTGAGAATTCGGTTGCAGCCGTCACCATCAACGCCAAGGCCGCGCACAACAAGGCCACCGTTTCGGGCGCAGGTGAAAAGACGCTCGAGGTTGGCGATAATGAATTCAAAATTGTTGTCACCGCGCAGGACGGAACCAAAAAGACCTACTCGCTTAAAATTCGCCGCGCGACGGTTGAAGAGTCGATAAACCTTAATCCCCTTTTAGTTATCATAAACGGTGAAATGCACCACATTAAGGCCGATCTGACCGGTGTTGCAATTCCTGCAGGCTTCGACCTCGATAAGGCCACATATAACGGCACCGAGGTTGACGTATTTAAGAGCGAAAGCGGCGATTACGTTCTCTACAGCATAACACACGACCAGACGGGCGCGGCAGACTTTTACGTTTATAAAGAGCATCGCGATGAATTTGTACGACTGAACTATATGACAGTTGATAATGTAATGTACATATTCGCAGAGCTGCCCGAAAACTACACCGTGCCGAACGGCTACTATGAAACCGCAACCACCCTCGGCAGCGGCACCGTAAAGGCCTTCTGCTCTGAGAACGAGGCTCTTTCGGACTTCTACGTTATTTACTGCTATGCTAACGGCAAGGAAGGCTTCTTCCGTTTGGATATGCTCGAGACCACCATTCAGCGTGCGCCCGAGTTTAGTCTTTCCGCCGCTGATGACACCGTAAAGCAGGACGGCGGCAAATTCGACCCCGTTGCAACGTTTAAAAACTTTACCCTTACCGAAAAAATAATGTGCTGCTCGCTCGCGGCGGCTCTCATTATAATCATAATTCTCATCATTGCGTTAATCGTTAAATCGCGCAAGCTTAAAAAGGCCCGTTACAACGACCCGATAAGCGATGAGGATATGGAAAATTTCTTTAATATTGCTTCGGTAACTCCTACTGCACGCCACGAAGCAGATGACGAAGAATAATTAAAAGCTTAATATTTATCCCCCGTCTCTTAACGAAGTAAATATGCAATATGAAACCGGAAGGCATAATGCCTTCCGGTTTCTGTTGTTTTAGGCGACGCTCAATTATACCCGTTTTCGTTTTTATGACGGTATAAGCGAGATTTTTATAACATTAAGATTGCATAATAAGAAAAGGGCGCCGCATTTTTGCGGCGCCCTTAGGGAGTTGCGGTTTATCCTAACGCTACCATGCTGAAAACGAGTGCGAACAATGCAACGGTTTCGCAAAGACCTACAACAGTAATGTACTGCGAAAAGCCTTTTCCCGTTTCTGCTAAAGCATCGGCACCTGCTGCGCCGGCCTTGCCCTGAAATACGGCAGAAAATGCCATAGCAACACCGGATGCAATTCCAAGGCCTAACAAAAAGGCCGGGTCAGCAGACGAAGCCTTCATCTGCTGCATCAAAAGGAAGCCGTAAATGGTCTGCGTAAGAGGCGCGCCTGCAAAAACGGTAAGAATAAACGGCGCCGCCTTATTGCTCATATAGCACTTTTTCCAAGCGCCGATTGATGCCTGTCCTGCAATGCCGATACCAATTGCCGAACCGATTGCGGCAATGCCCATTGCCAATGCCGTTCCTAATAATCCTAAATTCATAATGATTCTCCTTTAATCAATTTGTTCTTTAAACGGTTTGAATTTATGCCCACTCCACGACATATCTAAATGCGAGGAGAACTCTAAGGTGTTAAGTCTGATTCCGTGGACGATAACGGAAAGAATGTTTAAAATCATATTCAGTCCGTGTCCAAACACCAACAGAACGATAGCAAGTATCATAAACATAAAATTGCCAAGCAAGGGACCTGCCAGCTCATTAACGGTAGCAGAGATTGCTGCACCGGCAAGACCGACAGCCCAAAGTCGTATATACGAAACAATATCCGAAAATACATTTACCACACCAAGCAAAACCGATACAATATTGGTAAGACTTGAAAGTATGGATTTAATAATGCTTCCTTCATAGTTAGAAAATACGAAGCTTAGCACGAAGCCAACGCCTATCAGCGCAATAGCGACCGTTCCTATGGGGATGCCGCCGATAACAAGTCCAAAACTGAACACCTCGGCATTTACAACCAGACTCAGTACCAAATAGTAGATACCAAAAAGTTGTAATATCGAGCCGATATCGCCAAGCATTTTAATAGACCCTTTATTTCTGAAAACACCTTTGATATGCGCAACTGTAAGTTGAATCAGCGCGAGCGAGAAGCAGAATATCTGCAGATTTTGCGCTGTAGTAAGTCCTACTGTGCCACCGGTCCAGAACGGATGCCATATCTTATCGGCATACACGTTTGAAATTACCGGTATAGATAAACTCTTTAACCAACCGGGTAACTGCTCCGGAGAGAGTCCGAACCAAGTGCAGGTGAGCGTTCCCCACAGAACGGTTGAAAGACCGAACAATCCCACAAGCAAAAACATAGGTGAAATCTGCTTTTTAGTAATAAGCGATTTTATAATCGGGATTGCCGCAACAGCACAAATGAGCAATCCGTATCCTCCGTCACCGAAAATGATTCCGAAGAATATGAGTATAAACGCTAAAAACCAACCCGAAATGTCATACTCAAAATATCCGGGAACGGTACCCAAAAAGTCGGTCAGCGGATAAATAAGACTTACAAACTTGTTGTTTTTAAGTTTGGTGGGAACGTTATCCTCAACCGAGGGTTCTTCTACAAGAAGTCCCCACGAATTGTTTTGGGCGGTTTGTTTTAGTTTATCAAGGTTTTCGGCCTCAATGTAACCTGTGAAATAGGAAACCGAAAGTGATGCTTCGCTTTCGGGTGATAAATCTTCATCTGCCATACCCGTAGCGTAGGTTTCAAATTCAATTTCCTTTTCGGTCACTCCAACGGCGGCCTTAATGCTCTCGATATAACACGCATCGGCGGCAATTGCCGCGTCGATTTCGTCTATACGAGTGCTGAGCTGTGAAAGCCTTTGCTTCATCTCACTTGTGGAAAACTGTGGCAATGCCAAACGGTATACATTAAGCGTTGCGGCAGCTTCATCAAGTTCTTCCCTTTCGGATTTGAACAGCATAAATCTGACAGTAGATTTTTCTGTATCAATCCGAACGGTTTTGATGTTTTCGGCAAGCAGCTCATATTCGTTCTTCGGCATCTCGTAAAAGGATATCTCATAACCTTTTGCTTCCAATTCACTGATGCTGCTCGGGTCAATGTCACCCCAGCCTTTTAACCGGTCAAGCTCGGAGTTAAGCGAAATTCGATCTGCCACACACTGCTTCTTCTCTGCATCAAGCGTTTGTATTCTCGTCGCAACGGACAAAGCCTCTTCAGCGCTCACGCTCTTTTGCTCAATATTTTTTTGTTTGCCAATGGTAAAAATCGCATTTTCAAGCAAAGCGATCCGTTCACGCAGCAAAGCAAGTCGCTCTCCTGAGCCTTCGGTTATCTCAATATGGACTATTCCCAATTTGCGAAGTTTTTTCAGGGTTTCATCCTTTTTGTTTTCTCTGATAATAAGAGATACTTTTTTCATAGGCACTATCATAATGCATAAACCTCCTTTTCGGAAGCCACAGCATTACGAAGGGCTATTTTGCGTTTTGATATTTTTGAACGCACTACGGCACTAACCTGCTGGTCGGCCATATAAATCGATATTTTTTTGATATTTTCCTGGGTTTCGGGGATTTTAACCTTTTCAAACAGGTTTACTCTTTGCGAGGTTGCAAGCAATTCAATCTCTAACAACCTGACCTGTTCATCCAACACTTCCGCCTCTAAATCAAGGGACATTGCCTTTTCCATATGGTTTGCGGCAATATCGACCCATAGAGGTGTTTCGTAAAGATCGTAATCTCCTCGCGAAAAATCCGCGCCCTCAAACGTGGGAATATCAACGCCTGCAATATTGCCTTTTCCTTTGCGAATATTGCTCACGGTTATAATTCCTTTCGGGAAGGCATCAATTTCACTAAAAACTGCAATCCATTCACGAAAGCCGAATTCAAGATCTTCTCTTTCCCTTCTCACGGCTTTCGCCTTGGCTTCAATTGTACGGATCTCCGATTGGAGCTGTTGCTTTTTCAGTGTCAGAGTAGGCAAATATCTACGGTACATTTTAAGTGCGTCCTTTTGTACCTTTAACTCATTCTTAGTTAGTTTGATTTTTGCCAAAACTACAGACCTCCTTAACCTTTAGGCCAAAATTCATCAGTAAGGTCTGACTTGATTCCGGTTTCATCTTTTTCAAAACAATCTGCCAAAATCTCCCATCCCAAATCAAGCGCAGCTTCAAGCGGAAGATTAACCGACAGCGACATTAGCCTGCTTTCAAAAAGTTCGCCGTATTTTAGTAATTTTTCATCCCATCGGCTCATGGAAAAGCCCATATTTTTCTTTTCAAGCGTTTCCTTATAGGAAGAATAAAGACGAATCATGGCATCCATAAGCGCTCGATGGTCTTTTCGTGTTTTACCGTTTACGTTCTGCTTCAGTCGGGAAAGAGAACCGAACGGCTCTATACGGCCGCCTTTAAGATAATACTGGCCTTCGGTAATATATCCCGTATTATCGGGAACGGGATGAGTAACGTCATCGCCGGGCATTGTGGTAACGGCTAAAACGGTAACCGAACCCGAATCAGCAAAGTCAACCGCCTTTTCATAGCGGGCTGCAAGCTGAGAATACAGATCTCCGGGATATCCACGGTTGGAAGGAACCTGTTCCTGCGTAATAGCAATTTCCTTCATAGCATCTGCAAAGTTGGTCATATCGGTAAGGAGCACCAATACGTCTTTATTCTGAAGCGCAAATTGCTCTGCTACCGCCAACACCATATCGGGAATCATCATACACTCAACGGTAGGATCGGACGCAGTATGAATAAACATAACGGTTTTACTGAGTGCTCCACCCTTGGAAAGCGCATCCTTAAAATAAAGAAAATCATCGTATTTAAGGCCCATACCGCCAAGAACGATTACATCGGCTTCTGCCTGCATTGCAATTCGGGCAAGAAGTTGGTTGTACGGCTCACCCGAAATAGAGAAAATGGGGAGTTTCTGAGAAACAACCAAGGTGTTGAACATATCAATCATAGGAATGTTGGTTCTCATCATTCGGTTGGCAAGAATACGTTTGGTAGGATTAACGGAAGGCCCGCCGATAGGCTGCATATTGTCTGTAAGGGCGGGGCCTTTATCTCTCGGCTCACCGGAACCGTTGAATATGCGGCCCAATAAATCCTCGCCGAAGGACACTCTCATTTCGTGGCCGAGGAAACGCACTTCATCTCCCGTTGAAACACCCTGACCGCCGGCAAAAACCTGCAGAGAAACAATATCTCCCTCAATTTTATTAACCTGAGCCAGGGACTTGCCGAAACGTGTATTAATCTGTGCCAGTTCCTTATACTTAACATCATTTGCTCGGACAGTGATAACGTTACCGGTAATGGATTCTATTCGATTATATACTTTATTCACTCTCATTCACCGTCCTTTAACAGTTTTTCAGCCGGCGCGGATATTTTACCGTCGCTTTTGCTATACAGTTCATCAATCTCGGATTCTGCTTTTTTAAACGCTTCGCTCTCAAATTCAGTATAATTCCAGTCAATGAATTTTTGACGCATACGGTTGAAGAAACCTCGCGCATCATCTTTATTTTGAAGAGCGTAATTACTGCCTAAAATATATACAAGTTTATCAGTAACGTAGCGCTGACGTGTTCGTGAGCAGTTCGCCTCAACCAAATCGAAGGAGTTCTGTTGCAGATAAACAGCATCAAGCATTTCGGATTTTAAATAGGTAATGTAATCTAAAAGAGTAGTACCTTCTTCACCGATAACCTTCATCATAGAGCCGATCTCATCGCCGTGATGAATAATGCTCTTGCAGAATTCTAACTTTTCACTGTCAATAACGCTGTTATATTTCGACCAAGAGATAAGAGGGTCAATTGCAGGATACTTTCTTGCGTCCGAACGCTCACGGGAAAGACCGTGGAAAGCGCCTACCACCTTTAAGGTTGCCTGCGTTACAGGCTCTTCAAAGTTGCCGCCCGCAGGAGAAACCGTACCGCCAATGGTAACGGAGCCCGTACTGCCGTCCGGCAAGCGTACATAGCCTGCTCTTTCGTAAAAGGCTGCAATATAGGATTCAAGATATGCCGGGAAGGCTTCTTCACCGGGGATTTCTTCAAGTCTGCCTGACATTTCACGAAGCGCCTGCGCCCAACGTGAGGTAGAGTCTGCGAGCAGAAGAACGTGAAGTCCCATCTGACGATAATACTCAGCGAGGGTTACCGAAGTGTAAACCGAAGCCTCACGGGATGCAACCGGCATTGAGGAGGTGTTACATATAATAATGGTGCGTTCCATGAGCGAACGACCGGTTTTAGGGTCGGTAAGTTCGGGGAACTCCGTAAGAGTTTCAACAACCTCACCGGCGCGTTCTCCGCAAGCGGCAATAATAACAATATCAACATCTGCATATTTCGAGGTGGTATGCTGCAACACTGTTTTGCCTGCGCCAAACGGTCCGGGGGTGCAATAGGTTCCGCCTTTTGCTACGGGGAAGAAAGAGTCGATAAGTCGCACCTTGGTTTCCATAGTTTGGGTAGGTGCCAATCTCTCACTATAACATTTTACCGCACGTTTAACAGGCCACTTAAACGACATGGTTACGGGTATTTCACGGCCACGTTCGTCGGTTACAACCGCAATCGTTTCTTTAACGTTGTATTCGCCCTTATCTGCAATGGATTTTACCGTGTAGTTTCCCAGCAGATAAAAAGGGATAAAAATTTTATGCGTAAACGGGCCTTCGGGAACCGTACCGATGTGTTCGCCCGCACGAACTACGTCACCTATCTTTGCAGTCGGTGTAAACTCCCATTTCTTTTCCGCATTAAGTCCGTCTGCGTAAATGCCTCTTTCCAAAAACCAGCCGGCCTGTTCTGCTAAAACGGGGAGCGGATTTTGAAGTCCGTCATATATCTGACCGAGCAGGCCGGGGCCGAGATCAGCCGAGAGCATATCTCCCGTAAATTCAACCGTATCTCCACATTGAATACCGTCGGTCATCTCATAAACCTGCACTTGCGCTACGTTTCCTTTTATGCGGATAACCTCGCTTTTAAGGGCGGTGTCACCCACAAAAACATAGCATATTTCGTTCATAGAAACGTTTCCGTCGAATTCTACCGACACCAAGTTTCCGTTTATGCTTACTACCTTTCCTTTATTTTCGGTCATTGTTTTGCCTCCAACCTATCTCCATTTAAAATAGAGTCGTATATATTTTTGTATGCCTCTTTTCCGCTGTTTGTATCAAACTGCCTTATGCGAAGAAGCAATTTTAATTTAAGTCCGTAGTAGAAAATATAATCCTCAGAGAAGCTATCCATGGGCCTTAGCGTTTCTAAAATTTCCAATCGGTAACTGTTTAGATATTTTTCTGCTTCCATTGGATTTTCAATTTCCATTGCAGCGCTCGCCGCCTTGATATATTCCACGGGGAAAATTCTGTTTCCCGTGTCAAACGCTTTCTTCATTTTCTCCGCCCGAACTTTTCCAAGCGCAAATCTAAGATTTCTCTCGCTTTCGTTCCAGGCATCAATCAAAGCAGACCCCGAATACTCTTTGTTTTTGGAAGGCGATAGAGTGAGCTTTTCCATTGTCTCCTGCGATCTTTTTCCTAAAAAGCGTTTGCAAAGTTCTGTAAATCGCTCTTCGGTAATCGGAAGCGGAGTATTTTCACTTATTCCATCCAAAGACGGCAACTGCGATATTAAATAATATTCAGCCATAGCTATTACTTCGCCTCTTTCAAAAGCTCGGTAACCTTGGGGCTAAGATAATTCGAAAGCATATCCACAACCGCCTCTGTCGAATAATCGTAATATGCGCTGCCGTCCTTTACGGCAATGCGGAACCCACCGTCAAAATTATCATTCGCCTTCAAGGTGATACCCTTTAACATTTTTTCTTTAAGGGCTGCCAGCAAGGTTTCTTCTAATTCGTTAAGATCTTGAGTATTTAAAATCACCGCAATATCTTCTGCGTCAGGCTTATTTGCCCAGCTTTCAACAATGTTGATAATAAGTCTTGCGAATGCATCCGATGAATAGACTGCAGTAACATTTTCGCCAACGATAGTTTTAAGTTCTCTTGCTACACTTTCTCTGAAAGAAATGAGCAGATTGCGACCCGCCTGACGGATGGCGTCCTCGCTTGATTTAGTCATTCGCTCAGTTTCAGTTTTTGCGCCGGCTAAGATTTTTTCCGCCTGCGCCTTTGCATCAGCAATAATCTTTTCGGCATCCGATTTTGCCGCTTCGACTATAGCCTTGGCTTCTGCCTCTGCAACCTCTGCGCCGTCTTTCTTGATCTGCTCGATAAGCTCCTGAAGTTGAACTTCCATAATTCTATCTCCTTTTATATTTTAGATAAATTTACTGCTAAAAAACAAAACGGATTCAGCCTCCTCTGCAGACAGCTGGATCCATTAACAATGCAACTATTTTGTTAATGCCATTATAGCACGCTTCACTCATTTCGTCAAGACCTTAAAGGGGTAATGGCACAAAAACAAAAATATGCTTAAATTAATTTTCCTGCAGAGCAAAAAAATGCGGTATGGCCAATCATGGCTATACCGCATTCTCTGTCATTTAAAGGGTTTTTGTAATCGTTCGCTAAGGACGACACGCTATTCCCTATCAGCTTTTTTAAAGACTGTTTCTTACAAATTCTATCTGCTTTTCAACCGAAGAAACGCAGGTACCGCCCTCGGATATGCGCTTGTTTACGCAGACCTCAAGGTCGATGGTTTCGTATATATCGGCGTCGAACAGCTCGCTCTTTGCGGTGTAGGCCTCAAGCGGCAGGGTTTCGAGCACACAGCCGCGGTCGATACACTCGGCTACGAGCTCGCCCGAAATTTTATAAGCGCTTCTAAAGGGCATTCCCTTTTTAACGAGGTAGTCGGCCATATCGGTAGCGTTTATAAATCCTTTTTGGGCGGCGGCCTTCATATTATCGCCCAGTACCTTCATGGTAGCAAGCATTCCGTTCATAACGGGGATGGCCATCTTGACGGTATCGGCGGCGTCAAACACGCTCTCCTTATCCTCCTGCATATCCTTGTTATAGGCAAGCGGAAGTCCCTTAAGGGTTGTAAGCAGGGCAAGTAAGTCACCGTATACCCTACCCGTTTTACCGCGGATAAGCTCGGCCATATCGGAATTTTTCTTCTGCGGCATTATCGAGCTGCCGGTAGTATAGGCGTCGGATAATTCGATAAATTTAAACTCCCAGCTCGACCAAAGAATAATCTCCTCAGACAGACGGGACAGATGCATCATAAGGGTGCTGACTGCGGCCATAAAATCAAGGCAAAAATCGCGGTCGGAAACACCGTCTATACTGTTTTGCGCAACCGCGCTGAAGCCCAGCTTTTCGGCCTCGAAGGCGCGGTCGGTATTATAAGTTGTACCTGCCAGCGCGCAGCTGCCGATTGGAGATACGTTTATGCGTTTTTTGCAGTCACAAAAACGGTCAACGTCACGCAAGAGCATCATAGCGTATGCCATAAGATGATGGCCGAAGGTTATCGGCTGGGCACGCTGAAGATGTGTGTAGCCCGGCATAATGGTGGCCTTGTGCTCCTCGGCGCGGTCACACACGGTGGTGATAAGCTCGCGAAGGAATGCAAGTATTTCGTCAACCTCATCACGCAGGTACATACGCAAGTCGAGCGCAACCTGATCGTTACGGCTGCGAGCGGTATGCAATTTTTTGCCAACGTCACCAAGACGGTTTGTAAGCACCTGCTCAACGAACATATGAATATCCTCGCAGGTCATATCAAACTCAAGCGAGCCGCTTTCAAGATCGGCTAAGATATCCGAAAGGCCGGCTATGAGGGCTTCGGATTCCTCTTTTGTTATTATTCCCTGCTTGCCGAGCATAGCCGCGTGGGCCATACTTCCCATAATGTCCTGACGGTACATTCTGCAGTCAAAATGTATTGATGAGTTGAAGTCATCGGCCAGACTGTCGGTCACGCCGCTTGTTCTTCCTGCCCACATTTTTGCCATAGTTTCTTACTCCTTTTAAATAGCAGAAATGTCCTGCACAATAGTTGTGCAGGACAGAAATTTCTTTACTTTTTGCCGTCAACCATTGCCTGAACCTTAATCGGCAGACCATAAAGGTTGATAAATCCGGCAGAATCGCGCTGGTCATAGTCACTCTCGCCGAAGGTTGCGATTTCCTCGCTGTAGAGCGAATAGGGGCTCCAAACGCCTGCGTTAATCATATTGCCCTTATAGAGCTTTAAGCGTACCTTACCGGTAACCTTTTCCTGAGTCTTGTCAACGAAGGCCGAAAGAGCCTCGCGCAGAGGAGTGAACCACTGACCGTTGTATACAAGCTCGGCGAAGGTGATGGATAACTTCTGCTTTTCGTGCAGGGTCATCTTATCGAGGCAGATGCTCTCGAGTACGCTGTGTGCCTTGTAGAGGATGGTGCCGCCGGGGGTTTCGTAAACGCCGCGACACTTCATACCAACGAGACGGTTTTCTACGATATCGATAATGCCGATACCGTTGGCGCCGCCGATTTCGTTAAGCTTTAAGATGATTTCCTTAGCGGTCATCTTCTCGCCGTCGAGGGCTACGGGTATTCCCTGCTCGAAATCGAGGGTGATGTAGGTGGGCTTGTCGGGTGCTGCGATGGGAGATACGCCCATCTCAAGGAAGCCTTCCTTTTCGTACATAGGCTCGTTGCCGGTATCCTCGAGGTCAAGACCCTCGTGAGATAAGTGCCAGAGGTTCTTATCCTTGGAGTAGTTGGTCTCGCGGTTAATTTTAAGCGGAATGTTGTGTGCCTCGGCATACTCGATTTCCTCGTCGCGGGACTTAAGCTCCCACTCACGCCACGGAGCGATAATGGGCATATTGGGTGCAAAATGCTTTATTGCAAGCTCGAAACGAACCTGGTCGTTACCCTTGCCGGTGCAGCCGTGAACGATAGCGTCGGCGTTTTCCTTAATTGCGATATCAACAAGACCCTTTGCAATGCAGGGACGTGCGTGGCTGGTACCGAGGAGGTATTCCTCGTATACGGCGCCTGCCTTCATTGTGGGGATGATGTAATCGTTTACGTATTCCTCGGTAAGATCGAGAACATAAAGCTTGGATGCGCCGGTCTTTATTGCCTTCTCTTCAAGGCCCTCAAGCTCGTCGGCCTGACCAACGTTACCCGAAACAGCTACAACCTCACAGTTGTTGTAGTTTTCCTTAAGCCAGGAAATCATTATAGATGTATCAAGTCCGCCCGAATAGGCAAGAACTACTTTTTTGATGTTTTCTTTGTTCATTGGGAATGCCTCCTGAATATTTATGCACGTTTTTTAACACAAGCACTATTATATGACTAAAATTATACTTTGTCAAGCATATAATTACATAATTATTCAATATTTATGCATTTTTAGTTGGGTAATATGCACAATTTTGCATAAATATGATGATTTTTAGAATAATTTTGCTATAAGCTCGGCAATCAGCACGCAGGCGCAGGATGCCGCGGCTACCGTAACAAGGCTTTGTCCGAAATAGGCCAAAATGATGGCGGCCGCAAAGCCAACCGTAGCGGTCAAGATGCTGTCGGTTGCGTAGAAGATTGCAGGAATGGTCATAGCCGAGAGCACGGCTATCGGAACGTAGTGCAGGAAAGAAAGTAAAAATCGGTTCTCGATTTTCTTCTTGCACAGTACAAGCGGTATCATACGAACGAGGTAGGTAGTACCTGCAAGCACGAGTAAATAGAGTAAAAATTCCTTACTTATCATCGGCTGCGCCCTCCTTTCGGGGAAGTGGGAACAACAGCGCCGCTATAAGCGCTGCCGCTATCGCACAGATGATAATTGTAAATCCGCTCGGCACCTTTGAGAGCGCGGGTACGAAATAAAAGGCGCAACTGAGCGCTACCGCAATACCTGCGCACACGGCGGCAGAACGCTCGCGCTTTATCTGCGGTACTACAATGGCAATAAACATTCCGTATATTGCTACGCCGAGCGAGGTTACTACAATGGCCGGCAGAATATCGCCCGCTACGGCGCCGAGAAGAGTTCCGCCCGACCAACCGAGTACGGGGGTTATGATAAGGCCGTACATATAGCGAGAACCAACAAGACCGGGATTTGCGGTTGCGACGGCAAAGATTTCGTCGGTGTTGCCAAAGGCTATTATAAAGCGTTGCCAAAGTTTTACCTTGCCCGACAGTTTCTGCGACAGCGATACCGACATAAGCGAATATCGCGAATTGATTACAAGCTGCGATACGGCGAGTTCGGCAAAGGTGCCGCCGCCCGCTATTATCGGTACGCCTGCAAGCTGACCTGCTGAGGTCAGGTTGGTAACCGAAATCAGCACCGCCTCAAGCCAGGTAAGCCCCTGCCCTACCGCAAAAATGCCGAAGGCGAAGGAAACGGCGAAATAGCCTACACAAATCGGCAGGCCATCGACTATTCCCTTTTTAAAACTGTTTTGTTCCATTATTTAAGCGCCTCTAAAGGTTTACAGTTGCCGCAGGGGGAGTATCCTTCGAGTCCCGAAAGCGGTCCTGTATAGATTTTTTTATTATTGGGGTTCATATCCTTAACGCTGTCACAGTCAACACGGTGATATTTTTTGGTGTTAGTATTGAGTGCGAAGGTTACTGTAGCATCACTGTTTTCGGGTTCGGACGAAACGGCAGGAGTACTGTCCGAAAGACGGCTCTCGCCCGTTTTATAGTCGATTTCGACACCGGGCTGAACGTTAAATACATAGACGTTAAAATCGATGCCGTCGCCGTCGTCTTCAACCGAGTAAGCCTCCATCTGCACGCCGCGGCAGAGAAGCTCGTTTCCGACGTAGATGGGGGTTACGCGGTACATTACGTGATTGCCGGTTTCCTTCACGTAGTCGGCAACCATATTTTCGAACGGAAGCATACCGTCAACGTTCATATAACGGGTGCCCGTAATAAGGTTTTTCTCATTTGCGTTTTCACCCGTGAGCTGAAAGCCTATAAGGTGGCATCGGTTATAAAGATATTTACCGTCAACGCAGTCGTATTTTACGGTGTGCCAGCCGGTGGGCTTGACCTGACCGATTGCTCCGCGGTCTTCGGTGGGCATAATATCCTTGCCGACCGAGGCAAAGGTAACGCCGCAGCGACCGAGCGAATCGAGCTCGGCATAGGTTTCGAAAGATTCTGTGGTCTTCTCAGCCGAGGTGAAGGTGGTTTTTCCGAGAGAAACGAAGGGGGTATCTACATACTCGGGCAGATTGTTGATATCAAGTTCGCCCGTGGCAGTCTGACCGCTTGAAGCATCGTTTGTATCGGAGACGGTGGAAGATACGTCATCCCCTGCAGGCTGGGTACCGCCGCAGGCTACTGCCGAAAAGCAGAGTAAAAGCGAGAGTATTAAAGCTATTAGTTTTTTCACAGGCTATATACCTCTTTCGTTATTTTTTCGTGCGACGAGCCGACGAAATCTTCGGCCGACAATAGTTGCCAACGGCTTTTGTAATCGGCTACGGGGAACTTACGGTCGGACGGGTAGGCCCGATTCCAGTTATAAACGGTTACGGTTTTGGCTACGGACAGAGCGGCCTCTGCGTCCTCAAGCTCCAAAAAGCAGTAGTCGTTCTCCCCTGCCTTATTGAGATAATCGGAATCAACCAATACTTTATCGCTTTCCTCTTCAAACTGCGAAAAGGAATATTCGCTCATCCAAAGTCGGGTGTCGACGCTATCTAAAATATCGGCACGAAGGACGCGGTCCTTACTTTGGCGCTTGCCGAAAAGCGACATTCCGCCGCTTTTATCGAGGCAGACGATAAGATGCATTTTTTATTCTCCTATTCTTTAATAACGCCGAGTCCGCAAAGGAAATCGCCGCCCGCGTTGATACGCTTTTTAACTGCGACGGCAAGGCTGCCGTCGGCCACGCGGTAACGGATATTATGACGGTCCGTATCCCACGGGAATACGTAGCGTATGATATCGTCGGCCTTTTCGGTATGTACGATATCAAACAGCTCTTGGAATTTTAAAATATTGCTGCCCTCTTTTAACACCTCCGACAAGGTGGGGTCTAAAAGCCAGGAATGGCAGGTGCGGACGCTATACTCAAAATCGGGAAAATATTTTGCGAAGAAGGGTTTTGCAGCCGCGAGCGAAGAAACACATTCATCGGCACTTAAAGGACCTACGGCAGGTATATGTACCTCAAGCACGGCGTCGCCTTTCTTTATGCCGTATTTTTCGATATCGTGCTCACTTTCAGCCATACAGTACTGCAGACGGCCGAGCTTTACAAGGCGCATACCAAGGTGACGTGCAAGCCACTCGTTTTCGCCCAAATAGAGTTCACCCTTAATATCACTCCAGGTTTCGGTCCAGATTACGAGGTCCGAAAGTGTATCCAGCAGAACTTCTTCGGCTATTCCTTTTTGTCTGTATTTTTCCGCGAGCTCTTCGCAAAGCCAGAGCGCGGTTATTAAATTTCGCTTACCTTCGGTGCCCGATTTAAAATCCTCAACCGTAACGGCATCGGACACCGGCGTTTCGCTGAGGGCTTTCCGGAATTCTTTATCGAAGCGGCTCGGGAAGCCGAGTTTTTTATACCACTTCTCTGCAACCTCGGCCACGCGGGGATTTACGGGCGACCAAGCGTTTGCGTTATCGGTATCGGGGGCGTTATGCGAAACGGCGGCATCATCCTTACCTAAAAAACGCATAAGGTTTTTATAGTAAAGCTTTTCACGATTTTCGCGGCTGACACCGAGCTTGTCCATTATTTTCTTGTCGGTTTCAAGCCATTTTTCAGACCAGTCAGCGCTGTAATGACTCGAATATGCGTCGGTGCCGAACATAATATTATCGCCTACGTCGTAGCCGATGGTAAAGAGCTTAGTAAGCAGCTCTTCACGGTAAATATCGGGGGTGCCGGGGGTGATATCAAAGAACATTTCGGCGGTGTCACCCGTGAGCAATGCGTTTAAAAACTTGCCGTAAAGGGCGATGCACTCGTCAATCCACGGCCACGAGCAATGACCCATAGAAAAGCGAAGTCCCTTTATGTTAATGAGGGCCTCCCAGTTTACGGGGCGGTTGTAACTCGAGGATACGCGACCGTCCCAAAGAATGCCCGAATGGAAAAAGACGGGAACACCGAGCGAAGCAATTTCACTCAGGACGCGAAGTGACTCCTCCTCATATACGTAGAAATCGGTGCAGATTATTTTGAATGCGCAGATGCCGTTTTCGACCGCTTTATGTATATTCTCGATGATATTAGGCTCGTACGGATGTATCCACATAACGGGGAAAATTCGGTCCTCGTAGCCTTTTGCCCATGCGAGAACCTCGTTCATTCTTTCGTCGAACGACGTGCCGATATCCTCATACGAATGGTATGGACGATTTGAGAAAACACAGCCGCCGAAAACGCCTGCCTTTTCCATCTCGGCAAGCAGCAGTTCAGGCTGAGGTTTTTCAGCCATTGCGTGAGTATGTGCGTCAAATATTTTCATATCTACACCCCTATTCTTTGCATACTAAGATTATATCACACGAGCGAAAAATATCAATAGAAAAAGCCGCCTTATCGAGCGATAAAACGGCTTTTTTGTTAAATGGTATTTTCTTTGCCTCGATATACTACAAACTTGCAGAAAAGATATTCGAGGATAAGGTTTGAAAGCATTGTGAGAAGCTCAACGATATAATTGTTCACACCTGCCGCCACGGCGAGAGGACCAAGCCAAAGGGTAAGCGGTGTAAACACAAGGTAAAATGCTGCTACCTTGAGCATTGCGACAGGTACGTTTGCGGCCGACTTAAAGGTAAAGCGGCGGTTAAAGGTAAAGTTCCACAATACAGATAAAACAAGTGATATAAGATATGCTACGGCGTGCAGATAGGCCTCATCGGTACTGAAGGGTGAAAAACGGGTGTTTAAAAACCATTCCTGACCTTTAAGCAGTTCGTAAAGCAGAGTATAGGAGCCTATTTGTATAACGCCTGCAGAGATGGAAAACAGGGTAAATTTTATGAATTGCCACACGTTGCTTTTTTTCATATCAAACCTCCGACTAAAATGATCTTGGTTTGATTATACCATCTCTATCCTAAAAACACAATATTTTTATAAAAATGCGTGGCACTGCTCGGCCAACTTCTCCTCAAGCTTTATAAGCTTTTTGCAGATATCCTTCGAGGGCTCGTCGGCGGCCGCGTACTCGTTAAGATAGCGGTTTAGTGTCTTAACGCCCATATTGCAGCCGTCGGTTATGAGGTCGGCCACGGTGGGATCCGACTCGTTCATAGCGAGTTTTACGTTGGTCTTCATCCAGGACATGCCCTTGGCGATAATCGAGGGATCCTTGCCGTCGTCGTGGCATTTGCCGAGCTTGTTTTGGATTTCGAGCGCGAGTTCTACGTGTTCCTTGCGGCAGTGGGCAAGGTCATCACGCAGGCGTTCTGAGCTTACGTATGGCATAACGTCATCGATGGATGAAACCCCCATTTTTACGCCTGCATCACATTCGCGCAATAGTTTTATAGTATCTTCGTGTATCATAATAATCTCTCCTTTTTATGCTATTTTGCCCAAATGTGAGGTATTTATCATAATAAAAAAGACACAGTGCAAAGCACTGTGTCTTTTTTCTATTTACCCGAAAGGTAATATTTTTTCATTTCGTCAGCCGGTACCATGCTTCCGCCCGTCGCCCACACGATATGGGTGCGGTTTTTATTTTTACCGAAAATGCCGAATTCCTCCGAGCTTTCGGTAAGTATGGGGCCGTACATTCCTGCAAGCGCGCTCGGTTCAAGGAATATATCCTCCGAATCGGCCAGGGCGGCAAGCAGGCGGCACATACGCTCGTCGGTCAGGGTGTAGCAACCACTCATAAACGGCTCCATAAGGCGGCCGACAAATCCGGATGCACGACCGACCGCAAGACCGTCAGCCGCAGTACGCGCGGTGATACCGATATCCTCGGTGGATATTTTGCTGTGAAGGCCCGTTGACATTCCGAGTATCATACAGCAGGCGCTTACGGGTTCTGCAAAGAAGCAGTGAACGTTATCGCCGAACATCTGCTTAAGGCCAAACGCAACCCCTCCCGGGCCGCCGCCTACGCCGCAGGGCAGATAGACGTTTAAGGGGTGGTCCGCGTCAACCTTTATTCCCTTTTCTTCCAACTGCTTTTTAAGCCTTAAGGCGGCAACGGAGTAGCCGAGGAACAGGGTTTTGGAATTTTCGTCGTCGATGAAATGGCAGTAAGGGTCTTTTTCGGCTTCTTCCCTGCCCTTGCGGACGGCTTCGCTATAGTCACTTTCGTATTCTACAACCTTTACGCCCTTAGTTCGGAGCATATTTTTCTTCCATTCGCGTGCGTCGGACGACATATGAACCGTCACGCGGAAGCCGAGCTTTGCGCTCATAATTCCGATAGAGAGGCCAAGATTACCCGTTGAGCCGACGGCTATGGAATAGCGAGAAAGCACGGATTTAATCTTTTCATCGGCGAACACGCTATAGTCGCTGTCGAGGGTTATTAGTCCCTCGCGCAGGGCGATTTCCTCTGCGGTTGCGAGCACCTCATAAACGCCGCCACGGGCCTTAATAGAACCCGATACGGGCAGATGACTGTCCATCTTAAGCCAGAGGCCGCCGTTTATTTCGGTGGCATATTCTTTTTCGAGATATGCCTTCATCTCAGGAATTTCGCGAAGGGGGCTTTCAAGTATACCGTCGGTGGCTTCGGTTTCAGGAAAAGCCACCTTGAAATACGAAGCAAAGCGCTGCCATCGCGCGGCTGCAGCCTCGATATCGGAGAATTTAAGCTCGCACTGCGGTATGGCGATTTCCGCCGGCTTTATACCGTCGTTTCGCCAGCAGACCTCCTCTAAGCGGGCCAGTTTTTCTTTTAACATATCGTCACCTATTTTATAAGCTTTAGCATGGTTTCACCTTCGCCGATATAGTAGTCGGCGGTGGCTTTAAGCTCCTCGCGGTAGGAATTGTTTATATCGAAAATGCCGACCGTGGGCATTCCGATGCTCTTGGCTGTTTTTACGGCAATGTACGAATCCTCAAAAACGAAGGTTTCCTCGATTTTTGTGCCCAAAAGGTCTTTGGCGGCGAGGAAAACATCGGGCTTATCTTTGCCTGCGCCGATTGCCGCGCAGGAAATGATTTCCTCAAAATAATCACGTATGCCGCAGTGGTCCACCGCCAGCATTACGTTATCAAGATTGGTTGCCGAAGCGATACACATACGGGTTCCGTTAGCCTTTAAATAATCGAGGAACTCACGAACGCCCGGCTTTAAATCAACCTGAGTTACGTAGAATTCGGCTATATATTTGTTTGCATAGTCGGTAAGTTCTTGTGCGGTTTTGGCAATGTTATAGTTTTTATGGATTCGTGCCATCGCGCCGGCCATAGTCATGGTGCGAATGGCTCTGTCATCCTCCAAAGACGGACGAAATCCGCTAACACCTAAAAAATCTTTGCCCATCTTTTCCCAATAGATTTCCCAGAATCCAAGCGAATCCACTAAGGTGCCGTCCATATCGAATATTGCCGCTTTAATCTGCATTTTTATCTCTCCTCGCCAAAATTACACAAGAATTGTAGCACATTGAAAAATTAATTACAATAACAATATATTACTCAAAATTTAAAATAAAAGCAAAAAACCACAAGTAAACACTTGTGGTTTTGGGTGCTATAAGATTTCGGGGGTATCGAGGAATTCGATTTTGGGTTCCACACAACGGTCGGATTCGAAGACGATTATCTCGTTTTCTCCCTCACGGAGTATGGGTGCGGGAACGTAGAGCGTTTTCTGCGGACCTGCGGAGTTATAGAAGCGGCCAAGGTTAAAGCCGTTTATGGTTATAAAGCCCTTTTCAAATCCCGAAAGTTTTACGAAGGTATCGGCAGGCGCGCCCTTAATATTAAGACTACCCTTATAAAACGTAGGAACCTCGGCAGGTGTTGCCGGAGTCCAGACAAGACCTGAAAGATCCTCCATCGGCAGAGAATAGTTGTCCCAACCGAAGTGGAAGCGGCTGCCTATACGGATACCGCCGACTATACCCTTGCGGTCAAGAAGCTTGGGACCGTAGTTTACGCGGCCCATATTCTCAACGAGGATGTCGATCCTTACACTTTCGCCCATGCCTAGCGGAATCTGTACACTGTCACGGCGACGGCTGCGCTCACGAAGGCCGACTAATTTACCGTCGAGGAAGATGTGCGCGCGGTCGTGCAGCTGGGTGAACTCGAGTTCCTGCTCTTCAATCGGGCCATTGATTACCGACGAATAAAGGATATAACCGAAGTTTTGGTCAAGCTGCTCCATCGTAGCGGGAGCAACGGTGTGCACGGGGGTCGAAATGGAGGTTAAATTATCAAGCAGGTTTGCAGACTCGCCGAGGGTAACCTCGCCATAGGCGGCTTTTTCAGTATCGTGAACCTCGATATCGGGGGCCTTGACACCCGTATTCTTTTCGATGCTCTTTTTAACCGCATCGTAGGTGGCGGTCATATCGCCTGCTTCGCTCAAAGGTGCGCAATAGTCGTAGCTTGTTATGGTCGGCTGATAGGTGCCGCCCATATGGTTTGCGCCGTTTGTGAAGCCAAAATTTGTACCTCCGTGGAACATATAGAAGTTAAACGAGCCGTTCGCTTCAAAGAATTCGTCGAGCATTGCGGCGATGGCCTCGGGCTTGTGGGTGTGGCCTTCTTCATACCAGTGACTGAACCAGCCGCACCAAAACTCGCCGCACATTAAGGGCTGATTGGGCTTAAATGCGTGAAGCTTTGCCAGTTTATCGGCAGGGGCACTGCCGAAGTTTGCAACCGCCAAAAGTTCGGGCAGAGTGCCGCCCGAAAGCATTGAGGGGTTGGTACCGTCGGAGGTGAATAAAAGGCAATCTATGCCGTTTTCTTCAAAGATTTTCTTGGTCTTTTGCAGATAGGTTTTATCGTCGCCGTAGCTGCCGTATTCGTTTTCCACCTGCATCATAAATACGCGACCGCCGTTGGTTGAAAGATGGGGGCGAATACGCGCAAAAAGCTCGCGGTAGTAGGGTGTTACCTTCTCATAGAACAGTTCATCATCACAGCGAAGGGTTAGATTTTCATATTTTAAAAGCCACGAAGGCAGACCGCCGAATTCCCACTCGGCGCAGATATACGGGCCGGGACGGATTATGACGTTGAGGTCGAGGCTTTCGGCGATGGATATAAAACGCTCGATATCCAAAATACCGCTGAAATCAAACTCGCCCTCGCGGCGCTCGTGCAGGTTCCAGCAGGTATAGGTTTCAACCGTGTTAAAGCCGCAGGCCTTAAGTTTTAAAAGACGGTCCTCCCAATATTCGGGAACAACACGGAAGTAATGTATTGCACCGGAAATAATGGTATAGGGTTTTCCGTCTAAAAGGAAGTCTTTTTCGTTATAGCTTAAAACAGGCATTTTGCTATCCCCTTTCTGCTATTTTGAGTATAACACTCTATGCAGTAAAAGTAAATGCACAAAATGGTATTTTCCTATACAAAACGAAACCTCCGAACGGTTTTGTTCGGAGGTTATTATGCATTTTACAGCACGTCGATTTGGCACATTTTCATTGTTGTGAGCGCGGCTTCGTGGGTTTCGGGAGTTACGCCCGCGCAGCAGGCGCTGTCAACCGCTATATAAGCTTCGGGAAAATTAGCCTTTAGAATAAGCGCATTGGATACAACGCAAATATCGGTACATAGGCCGATTAAGGTGATTTCAAAATTTTCGTCAAATCCCTCTTCCTCCATCGCATCCTCAATTAAAGTAGGTAAAACGGTTGAGCCGAAGGTGATTTTCTCTACCGAAACGTAATCTTTTTCCTCGAGCGCGGCGGCTATTTGAGCGTTGAGCTCCCAGCCCGCAGTGCCTTTAATACAATGCTTTACGGGCAGCTTTGCCCCCTCGGCGGTATCCATATAGTTTTCAAAATGGGTGTCATAGGTTACGAAAATATCGCCGTCCCATTCCTTTATCTTTTTACAAGCGGCAGGCAGCATTGCTACCGCCTCGGCGGTGCCGAGAGCGCCGTTTACAAAGTCGTTTTGAATATCAACTACAACCAAAAAGTGTTTCATAATATTCTCCCTTAAAGTTCTTTTGCGGCCTCTTTAATTTTATTTACTACAAGGCCTGTGCAAAGCTCAACGCCTGCAGCGGACAGGTGGAGCATATCGTCGGCTATGTATTTTTCAAGGTCAGCGGCAACGGGTGTATAAAGGTCGTTGATTATAACGCCCTTTTCCTTTAAAAGCGGAACGATTATCTCATTAAAGCGAATAATATCTTTATTGCTGTTATAGAAGTTTTCGGGGCGAACCGGTGTTGTGGTTGCGAAGATAACCTTCTTGCATTTTGAAAGCAGAATATCGGCAATGCGAAGCATACAGTCGATATACTCTTTTTCGGTTGTGAAGGTGCCGTCGCCAAAGAGATTGCAGATATCCCAAAGTCCGCTGTTTAGGTGGACGATATCGGTATCTTTAAGTATTTCACGGTCTTCAAAAATCTGGCGGAGAACGAATTTTGCGAATCGGCAATTTTCATTCGGTGAATAAACCTCAAATTCCGAGCCGAGCTGTTCTTTTACTCCGTTCATATAGGAAAGACGAATGGAATCGCCGTATAATATTACCTTTTTCATGGCTTTACCTCACTTTGGTTTTTCTTTTTTGAATATATCACAATCCTCGGAAAAAGACAATATGAAATCGTTAATTTCACAAAAAAACGGCATCACGCGGATGCCGTCTTTAAGGTTATTTAATTGCCGATTTCAATGTCGGATTTAATTATCTTATACTTTTTGCCTGCAGTTCCCCACTTATCGTGAAGAATATCGGGAATTCGGGCAATGAGCTCACGGTCATATACCGTTGAATCGGGAAGACCCATTTGCTCGCTTCGCCCGGGTAATTCCTCAAACGGGCAAATGTACGGATGCATTTTGATGATGGGACAGTTATGTCTGCCCCTGCTGATGCCTGAAGCCTGATAGGCCTTTACCTGCTCGATGCTCGAGGATATCCAGCCTTCGCTTTCGAGGAAGGCCATCCAACGGTCGTGCTCGGCATAGGTTAAAAGTTCGAGTATTTTGGCATCGAGGTAATCCTCAAGCTCAACCTCCTCAGCCTCGGTTTGCTCGGCATAATCAAGGCCCAGCATTAAAAGCTTATAGCGGATATGAAGCGCATTTGCGCGGCTGGAATTTTTATTAACCTCAAACATATTGTAGCGCTTGAGCGCACCGTTTACGTCGATGGGACCGTCGCTGAATATATCCTCGTAAACGAGGTGAATATTGCGGGCGAGGTTTTCTATATCGGAGCCGGTAATGTTTTTAAACGAATATACGCTTTCGGTGGTACCGAAGGGTGTAATATCGTAATGCATCTTGCGGGCAGGGTTTGATTCTGCGGTGGCAAGCGCGGCTACGGCTTCGGCCTTGTGGGTGTTTTCGATATAAGCGAAAATCGGAGGCGCTTTTTCGAATTTTTTATCCGTTGTGTAGAAAAAGCGTCTTAAATCGATTGCACGCTCAATCGTAGTTCTGAAATCGTTTTCCGATACGACAACGTAGGTGAAGTTTACGTCGGTTTTATTTAACTTTTCAAAAAACTCAACCTCGTTTTTGTAATCTATAAAATTAATATCGTATCTTTCGGTGAAAAGGCCCGGGAAATCGGCCTTGAAATCGGCGGCAGACCATTCTAAATCCTGGCCTATAACGGTTGCGGTAAGGCGGTAGCCGTGTAGCTGACCGCACCAGGATATAGCACGCAATACCGCCTGCGAAACGCTGGTAAAGCCGCAAAGCAGAACGTTAATTTCGCCGTTTTCGCTGTATTTTAACAGGGGGTGTTCCTGTAATAATCGATAGGAAGCAGTTCGATTCTTATCTACGATGCTGATGTTTACAGAACCTTTTTCAATAGAATCGAGCATAAGTTCTACCGCAGGGTCGGTAGAAAACAGAGTAACGTAGTTGTTACGCTGGATTTCCTGAGGGTGGTTGCTGAGGAAGGAAAGAATTGCAAGTGCGGAATTCAGGTTTTCTTCCTCGTCGGCGGAGATGCAGTAATAATAAACCTTGCGCTTTTTGGCGCGCGCTTTTACTGATTCGATATGCTCGTTAAGAACGTAGCTTTGAAGATCTTGATTTAGGTTATCGTTGTTTGCGGAGTTGTCCTTTATATCAAGGAAAACTATTTCGCATTTTTTATCGTTTTCTCTGATGCTGCGGGCTAAAACTATAGCCTCGTTATTAAGTTCGGAAAATACGTGAAGCGTTTTTCTTCTTCGGCGTATCATTTTCATCTGCAGACCGGAAATGTACTGAATAATAAGGGTTACGGCGGTTAATGCAGATACAAGCGGAAGAGCAATATGGATAAATGCAAGCAGGAAATAATAAGCGTTCGTAAGGAAGGCAACGCCTACTTCGCTCTTTATAACGTCATAGAACTGAAGATAATCGGCATCGAGCGTGATTACCTGAAGCGCATTTATAAAGCCGCCTAAGATTGCTGCCAAATTATCGTATTGGGCCAAAAACGGAGGCAAATACAGTAAGTAGGTAACCGCAAAGCAACCTAACATAACGTAGACTATGCGCGTTTTACCCTTGCGCTTATCGACTGCTATGCGCAAAATAATTGCCAACACCGCTATCGACAGGAACAAACTTATATACCAAAGCATGCTTCTACCCTCTTCCCTTTTTTCGCGCAAGTGCCGCACAGATACGCTATTGCATACCTGCGCGGCTTTGCGTCGTGCGGTAATTGCTACCGCGTTGCATTAAGATGACTACAACGGCTTTTTCGGGTTAGTGAAGGGTGTTTCGCCCTCCAACTGTACCTTTTCGGACAACGGATATACCGAGACGTACTTAACAAAGCCTCTGCCATATTCGTCATCGCGAAGTGTGGTGAGGATTTCCTCACGTTTGCCGGTAACCGACTCATTGATAAGATAGGCGTACTGAATTTCGCTCCATTTTGCCATACCCTCGTAAATTTCGAGGTTCTGCGAAGCGCCGTACAGCTTCTTTATCTCCTTGGCATCCCAGTTAATGTACTGCCAAATGTGGGTCAGCTCGTGTACCATAGTCAAGGTAGCACTGATTCGCGGAGAACCGTTTTCAATAAGGAGACTGTATCCGTCCTTATCCTTAATAGCTACGCCGAGGACACGTCCGTCGGCCTTGCCGGTGGGAACAAACTGCTTGCCGAGACGGCTGTGCAGCTTTTTGGAGTTAACCATCTGGATCTTTACGGGTTCGTTAATTACTACGCCGTAGAATACCTTGAGGTTGCGGATAACGTCTTCATAAAGTTTGCGGAACTCTTCCTCTGTCTTAACGGCGGTACGACCGCAGCTCATGCAACGTTCGCGGCCGTCAGCCAGAATTTCGTATTCGGTACCGAGAAGTTCAACTCCGCAGAAGTCACAGTAGTGGCTGTTTGCGCGGTTGGGATCGAAGGATTTTTCGATATTCTCGGCAACGTTTTTGCCCTTACGGGCCTGCTCTAAGAAGCCATTATCGTAGCCAAGGCCGGTTAATGCTTCAAGAGTTGCCGTAACGTTAAGCGATTCGGGAATAGCATCGAAGCCGTAGAGCATATAGAAACGCTCGTGATAGGGCTTGCGCTCGTACTTGACGCCCTCGCGTACGGCGGTTTCACCTGCGGGTTCAAACTCGAGTTCGCCCTCGGCGGGTGCTTCACCCTCAGTATCACCTTCAGTGGGTTCACCTTCGGCAGGTGTTTCGCCCTCTGCAGGTGCCTCGGGGGTTTCTGCCTCTTCGCCTTCGGCGGCAGGCTCTTCCGCTGTTTCAGGAGCCTCTGCAGCGCCGTCTTCGGGGGCTGTGTTGGCTAAGTATCTGGGTGCGGAAATGCTGAAGAACATCATACTTTCGTTAGAAATAGTTTCTTCATCCTCTTCTTCGGTTTCCTCGTCGGTAACCTCGGTAGAATCGCCGTCCTCTGCGGTTTCCTCATCGATGGGTTCATCGGTGACGGTGTCGTCTTGGTCGGTGATTTCGGTATCCGACTCTTCATCGGTGCCGAATTCGTCATAGTCGGGTGTTTCACCGTCTACGTACGCGGTATCGGTTTCCTCATCAGTGGCTTCAGCGGGAGCATCCATCTCCTCGCCGTCCAGAGCGGCAGTATCCTCGCCCTCGGTTTCCTCGGTGGGAGTATACTCAACACCGTCAGCACCCTCCACGGGAATTGCTGCGGTTTCGACTCCTTCTCCTGCGCCCTCGGCAACAGGCTTGTCCTTTTTCTTCTTACGGCCAAACAGCTTTTTGAAGAATGCAGCAATCTTGGAGAACAGCTTCTTAAAGAAGCCGCCAATCTTAGCAAAGAATTTAAAGATGCCCTTTCTTTCCTTCTTGGGCTTATCGCCCTCTTCAGGATTGGTGTAGTCGGGCTTTTCGGTCTCCTCTTTCGGAGGATTGATGCTTTCCTCGTATGCCTCGGTGTGCCACTTAAGATAGTCGCACATTATAGAGAAAATACGGTTAAGGTTACGCTCAACGCTTACGAGCAGACCTATATCAAGTTGGCTGTCCTCGATGATATAGATGCTGTTTTCGGACGGAACATAGCCGTCTGCGCCTGCAAGCGAGTAGGTAAACGGAGCATCAAGTTCTCCTGCGCATACTGCCGAAATCATACCCTGATTGTCGGCATAGAGAGTACGGAAAATTTCGTTTATAAGCAGCGTCATAGTGTGAACAACCTCAGCCGATACCTTATCGCCAAATTCGATTTTAAGTATCTGCTTATTGTGGTATTCACGGTTGGGTACGCCGTTTAAGGTGATGCGCTTACCGGTAGCAAAATCGTTATAACGACTCATTCTCCAGTATGCGGGTGTTTCAACCAAGATATCGGCATTCTGTTTTGTAACCTTAATGCCGCCAATATCCTTAATATCACCCATAACGCCGGTATCCTGAACGTTGCTTAAGGTGTAGTTTCTTATCTGGCGATACTGCGGACGACCGTTAATATGGTCGGCTGCACGACGGACAACTACCGTTCCGTCGGCGGTTAGACGCAGCATTTCATAATACTTACCACCGAAGGTAAAGAACTGACCGGGCAGATACTTCTGGAACACCTGACCGCGAAGCTCACTGCCGAGGTACTGGGTATCGCCCTTTTCGTCTTCTGCGATGTACTCTGCGCTGCAGAGGTCACCCAAGAATACGTCAACAAATTCTTTATTATCGATGCTGTAGAAATTATCAAGCTCGCCGGTTTTGAAGGAATACTTGCGGGTGAATTTGATAACTCCGGGGCCAAATACGTACTTTTTGCCGTTTTTGGTTATGTGGAGTTCTTCTTCACCGTTTACGTCTGCCAGACCTGCGCTCTGCGAGCACTTACAAATGCTCTTCCAGAGGGTGTCGGCGATATTCTCGGTATCCATATCGATAAGCGAAAGCTCACGCGCAATCTCGTTCTCGGGCACCATATAGGAACTCAGACGCAGACAGATTCGGTAGATGATGTTTCGCTCGGTGCCGGCATAGTCGGCTACGATATAGGGTATTGCCTTAGAATCGGCGTGGAATATCGAATCGTTGGCAGCCATATAGTCCTTCAAAAGATAGTCGGACGATACGACGTTTATAAAGCCCTGCTTCTTTGCACGGGTAGAGAACTCACGCTGTACCTCAAACATATTGTAGTTTTCGTCTTCAACGGTGATGTACTTGTAGTCCTCAACGTTGGACTTCCACATATTGGGCGTTGCCTCGAAGACCTCGTCCACAAGGGTCTGCTGTGTGGGAAGTGCCGCATAGTTGAGCAGGTCATAATGGTACTGCTTAACAATCCAGTGCATATCGCGTACGGGGAACGCGTCGCCGCCGTACCAATAGGTCTTGGATATCTGGTTTTTAAGTGCGGTAAACGAAAGCTCGGTACCAACGCCGAGGTAGCGTGTGAGGTTGGGCAGCATACGGTGCTGCAGATGGTCTTCGTCAACCTCCCAGCACATATAAGAGGATGTGCCGCCGTGACGCTTGGTTGCCGAAACTGCTTCGAGGCTGGTCATAAGGATGTGCGAAAGCGCATCAACTATACCGTCACAGTTTTTATCGGTGGAGCAGAAGACGAGCCTCTTACCGTCTCTGCGGCAGTGACGCACGAGAGAGTTAAGACCGATCTGCGCGGTGGATACCAGCTTTGAAGGCTCGATAAGCATAACGAATTCAACGTCCTTAAAGAAGGCTTCGTTTGCTTCGTGGAGCTTAAGGTCGTGTACCTGCGAGCGGGTAATAATACCGACGTCGGGATTAGAACCGGCCGCATCAAGCACCTCTATGCTCCAAAGTTCGGGCATATGGTTTACTGCTGTAAGACCTTCGTTACACCACTGCATTATCTCGTCCTCTATCGCGTGGCGGCCGAGAACTATAAGCACCTTTTTACGGCGCAGAATAGCGCGGTTCATCGGATAGAAGGCATAAGGAATGAGGTCGTAATAGAAGGGGTTGTTAAAGAGTATGCTTCTGCCCTTTAAGAGCTCAAGTCCCGACATCAGATAGTTCTGATCAAGTTCGAGACCGGCAAGCGTCTTCTTATGCATAAACTTACCGTAGGATTCAACGGCTGCATCGTCGTCCTCCTCGAGGAGCTTTAACAGCTCGTCGTTGGTACGATAGTAAAGCAGGTCGTTGTTTACGGTGGTGTTTTCACCTAATAGCTTATCGCCGAAGTTGCGACGCAGAACGTTACGCATAAGGGTATAGTCACAGATTTCGCTTGCGTGCTCGCGCTCGCCTTCAAGGCTTCCCTCCTGCAGTTCGTTGAAACGGCCGTTGAAGTAGAAATAAACTTCACCAACCATTATTACGCTGAATACGGGATAGAAGAGCGACGAGGTAAGCTCGTGATCAAACATAAATGCGGTAACGCATACGCCTATGGGGGCAAGAATAAGGGTCACGATATAGAAAACCTTAAGCAGCAGTACGCCCTGAGTAAAGGTATCCTTTACGAACCAGGTGCCCTTGCGACCGTCCTTATAATATACAAGTCCGGCGAAGGTTTCGTAATGCTTTTTACCCTCTTTGCAGAAGAGTTTAAGGAATCTGATAACCGGTGCCTTAAACGCAATAAAGGCGCCGATGATGAAGATGTTTACAAGCAGGCCTGCCCAAAGGGTGAGGTCGATTGTTTCGAGCATATGCTCGAATTTGTCCATCATCTTGGAAATCCAGTCGGCAACTGCTACAAGCTTGCCGCTGAAGAGTCCTGCCAGCCAATCGGCAAAGCGATTGAGCCATACGGGAATCTTATTGATAAAGTCCATAACCAGATTGATTATGGGCGATATTATTGCTCCCGTGATGAGGCAGTATACCACTGCCACGAAGGGCATATAGCACTGACGGCTGCGGTCCTGCTTTTTGAGGTTTGCCTTATTGCTGAGCAACGCCAGCAGAATAAAGGGCAATACAAAGGCGAGGACCTTAAGGAGGAATATAATCTTATCAATCATAGATCTCTTCCCTCCTTACAGTCAGACTCTTAACGAAATCTACCGGCACCGGAACACGAAGACCCGGCTGCATAAAGTCGATATTGGCTTTACGCTCCTCGTTATACGGGAAGGGATAATCATATTCTACGGGACGGTTGAAATCGTAATCGTATTCCGATTCTTCAATAGCGCCAGATACGGGCTCGGTCATAAAGTGACCGAAGATTTCTCTTGTTTTTGCCTTGGCAATCTTGATATCCGTAATGTGCTTACGGTAAAGTATTACCTTAGCGCGTGCGGGATCTTCCTTAGCGGATGAAGCGTTAAGGATTGCGAATCCGCGGCGAACGTTGCAAATGTGGCCCAGATAGGTCGAGCATTTTTCCATTGCGCCGTGAATATCGTTATAAATTCCGTGCATGGTTCGGTTGTATCTCTTAAAAAGACGAACCAAGGTCCAACGCAGATAGAATAAGGTTGCAATTATCGTAACAACCATTACTCCGATTGCTACAAGCAGGATGATTCCCGATGCCGAAAGATTAAGCAAATCGGAATCGCCTACATTTATAAATAATGTAAAGAAGCCAAGGGCAAATGCCAGCAGTGCCAACGCGCCAACCACGAGTGTGGAGTTGCGATACATACGCTGACGCACCTTGTTTCGTACCGCCTTGTTCTCTGCAGAGAGCTTTTTATAATAAATTTCTTCATTATATAAATCAGGCGGTATATTTTCGACCATGGTCTTTTCTTCGTTGTCGATATACTCAACAGCGTCCTCGAGCTGATACTCGTTTAAGTACTGAACGTTGCTTAAATCCGGATCCTCGTTATCGCGAACGCCTTTGGTTGCTCGTTTGAGCGAACGGCGTGAATGCTTAAGCAGTAATGCAAATTCCTTCTTGGATTTGTAGTACTCGCCTTCCCACACCGATTCTTCCTCACGGGGGCAACCGTTGGCAAGTCCGATTCGATTATCCTTAACGTACAGTTTATCGAGTTCTACGTTCTCATCCAGCAATACCGGAACCATGGCGCTGGAACCGAAAAGGTTTTTAGCTTCACGGTCGGACAGTCGCTTGGGAACTGCTCTTTGGATATCATATATGCGCTGGTTAAGATATTCCTCGGTGAGGTTAAGCTTAGCCTCCTGCGAGTAAAGCAGACGTCTTAGGGCTTCCTCATCGGTGTCGCATACCAACTGATATATACGCTTGGCGCTTAAGCAACCACCCGGAACGTCGTTTGCAGCCAGCAGCATAGTAGCATATAAGAATCTGATATAGTCGAATTTGTAGTTTCTTTGGTCTCTCGGCAGAATATCGAAAATCAAATATCTCATTCTGTCGAAATACATATTTCTGTCGTAGAAGCGGGAGTATTCCTCCTCGTCGTGCGACTCCCATACGGTGCCGTAATCGGCAGTAACTTCGGGGCAGGTGCGCTTTGCAACGCAGATTACCTCGGTAGGCTTAGAAGTTTCGATGTGTTCATCCTTGAGGATAGCTGCTCGAAGCTCCTGCTTGCGCTGGATTTCTACAACGTATCTCTGATACTCGGTATCACAGTCAAGTGCGTTTTCGGGCATGGTTGCCGTAGGAGCATCACAAAGGAATGTAACAAGTCGAGTCAAAGCGTTTTTCGATGCCTGCTCGTAGGCGCGAAGTTTCTTTTCGTGCTCGGCCTTTTGATGGGCCTCGTAAGCTATGCCTATTTCGCTGTTGGCATCGGTTCCGATGGGAGCGTTAAGTTTTGTGGGGAGTTCGGTAACCAAATCGAAAGGATTCTTTTGATTCAGTCCGCTCTCGTCACAGACTATAACGGCACGCCACTCTTTTCTTCTTCCGACGGTTTCAAAGATGGCGGGAACCATCTCTGCGAAGGTTTCTTTATCTTTATCCCATTCGCAGAAGGCTACCTTCTTTTCATCTAAGAAAGGGCTTAAGAACGATTGATATTCGTCTTTTTTATCAATATATTCTCTTTCCGCTATTATTACGGTAAACAACGGTACTCACCTCCGTCCGTTCCACCCACCGCGCGAAGGCGGTGGGCAGTAATTCAATTTAAAGTTTTCTTACTTTACTTTTTCCTTCATCTTTTCGATCATGGACTTGTAATCGGACGGTTCGGGAGTAGACTCAACGATAGCGGTAATCTTTCTGATGATGGTGTCGATTACCGGGTTATCCTTTGCAGAGTAGTTGTTTCTCAGTTTGGGATACTTCTCATAGTTTTCCATAAGAATGTTATACTGCTCGTCAAGAATCTTACAAAGTACGAACTTAACGTCATCCTTCTCTTCCCACATAAGAAGCTCGTCCTCGAAGGTCTTGATAACGGCGTCGATGATGGCCGAAATCTCGCCTAAGAAGCGCTTATTGTTGGGCAGGGATGCATAGTAGTATACCGGAATTTCGAAGAGTGAGCTCTTCTCGCCTTCGGGGATCTCGAAGCCTTCACGAATCTCATCGATAACGAACTTGTCAAGAGCCTTCTTGAACTCGGTCTCGGCATAGTTTGCGTGATGCATTCTATCCTTGTAGTTCTTCTTAGCCTTGATAACGTCGATATCGCTTACAACGAAGGAGCTGATGTAGAGCGAGTCAACGATCTCGTAGAACTCGTCGCAGGGAGTGTTGTTGGAAACTGCGAGAGAAACGTCGATATCGTCGGAGTTACGATACTTGTAAACCATCTTATCGTCTGCAGTGAGAGAATACTTGCAGTGACGGATAGCATCGAATACCAGACCGTAAATCATAGCCTGATGGATCTTAAGCATTTCTGCTCTCTGATAGTCAAGGTCAAGCTCAGGCATAACAGCGATAGAATCCCAACGCTTGTCGATATGGGTAGAAATCTTAGAGCCCTTGGTGGAGTCGGGTCCGATATCCTTTGCATACTCGATGTATGCGTTGTGGTAAAGACCGCTGCGACGCTTGGTGGTCTCCATCTGACGGGCAGCAGCAAACTTATTAAGCTTATCGGGAGTGAGGTTGTAAAGTGCGTTGAAGAAGCGAAGCTCGTACTTGGAAACGCTGTCAACCGAGTTGCCCTTGGGCATAAGCTCCTTAACGCGGAAGGTGCGCATATCGTCGAGCGAACGGTTGTAAGCGCAAAGGCTGATTTCGCGGGACTCAACGTTACGCATACGCTGAACGCTGGGTGCTGCAAGACGCTGACCCATTGCGATAACCTCGAGAATGTGGCGAACCTTATCCTCGTTAGTTACCTTATCGAATACCTTCTCACCCTCTTCGTTCTCGTCACGAGTCTTGATTCGGGCAAGGAGACGCTGCTCAAGAGCGATTGCCTCGATGATGTTTACGTCGATGGTATCGCTGCACTTGCGGCGAACGTCCTTCTTGAAGTAGCCAACAAGAACGTCATCGAAAATGTCAATTCTGCGGTCTTCCTCGACAACCTCCATAGCCTGAATCTCGCGCTCGAACTCAACGTTCTTCTTTATAGCGTCGAAGATATCGCCGTTAGCCTCGGAATCGAGCAGTGCGCCCTCGGAAGCCTGGTTCTTGGTGGAGTTACTGAGCTCGTCGAGAAGTTCGCGAGAGCTGCAGATATTAAAGGTAGAGTCACCCTTGCGGAAGGAAAGCTCATCAACAAGGTCACCCTTCTTACGGTTGAGGTTGCCAACCTTCTCGGTGAAGGTTGCAAAGAAGCGCTCGAATGCTTCATTGAGCTGACGAACAAACTCGATACCGATCTGGTATGCGGCAAGGAGAGCCTCGCGCTCAGCGTGAGCAGTGATAGCCTGATAGTACTCAGGGAATATCTCATTAAGACGCTCGTGAATCTTTTCGCAGCCCTTAAGCTTATCGCCAAGGCTGGGATCCTTAACCTCTGCCTTACAGAGAGCCTCAAGAGAACCGAAAGTGCTCTTGCCGAACTTAACGTTGTACTTATCGGCATTGCCTTCCTCACTGTATACGTCGAGGTTGCTTACGGTATCCTTCATTGTAAGGTCCTTAATGCGCTTCTCAAAGATCTCGTATACCGAGTAAAGGAGATGACGCATTGCAACAGGGTGTGCAATCTCCTTATAGGCGTTCTTAAGAAGGAACTCAAGGCAGTAAGGAGCGTTGTTGTTAACGGTCTTCTTATCGTTGCGGAAGGCTGCTTCGGCAACACCCTCTGCTACGCGCTTTGCATTCTTTCTTACTGCATATTCGAAGGAACGTAATGCATCGAGATAATCGCTGGCCGGCTGTGCGGACTCACTCTTGAAATCGATTTCAGCCTGAAGGGCATTAGCTGCCGACTGGGCAATGCTGATATCCTTCTGAGCGTAAACAGACTGCATTATGTACTTGTTTAATTCGCTGATATATGCGGTTACGCGCTTTCTGCCCGATTCGCCGAGATAGCGGCTGCGCATATCCTTACTGAAGTTATCGGAAGAGGTATTGAGCTTTTCGATATAAACGTCGGCGCGCTTGGGCATTTCGCTCTCGGAGAGGCCCTTCTTGCGGCCTTCCTCACGCTTAAGCTCAAATTCCTTGTCATAGCGGAGCCACTTAGCAGCCTCACCTTCGCCGCCGATGCTGTTAATAGCCCAATCGTAAGCTACGTAGTCAGCAACCTTTTCATAGGGGTAAGCAACAACGCTGGCACCGATAGCGCCGAAACGGTTACGACCAAAGTTACCGGGGTTGGACATTTCCTTGATGATGTTGTCTTCAACCGAGAAGGCGTTCTTCTGCATCGGGCCAATGTTCTGCTCGTAAAGAGCCTGGGCGGCCTGCTGCTTGTACTGGCTGATGCTTACGAGGGTAGTATCCTCAGCATCCTGGCCGTCCATAAGGAAGCAGAAGTCGAAGGGCAGGACTCCGAGTTCCTTGGTATCATCGGTACCGGGAATCGGGAATTCCATCTTGAGGTTGCCGTAACGCTTGAGGTCACCCTCAACGTCTAAGAAGCCCGAGCCCTTCATCATGAAGGCGTTGATTTCCTTGATGGTAGCGTAGGCGTTTCTTCTCTGGCTGTCACGCTCAACCGACGAGTCGATAACGCTGTCGAGGGTTTCAGGCAGGAGGATAAGCGAACGAACGATAAGGCTGGTATTGGGATACTTTGCGCTTACGTGGTCGCGAACGTACATAGCGAGGGGAAGAATAATACCCGAACCGGTACCACCGGAGGAGGTGGATACCATTACGATACGGAGAGCCTGCTTGAGCTCACGGCCATCCTTGCGGAAAAGGTCATCGATAGCATCGTAAAGGGGACGAATCTTACCGGTCTTGATGGTGGCGTTAAGAGCCAGACGCGAAATAGCGCGAACCTGACCTGCACCTTCGGAAACGGTCTTATCATAAATAACGGCGTTCTTGGGGAACCAATCTCTGCGAGCGCCTTCGTCGTAAGCGAGGTAGTCACCTACGGTCTGTGTATTGGAGGTTTGCACGTAATAAATCTTGGCAGCACTCTTCTGAATGTTGGAAAGGTCGTTTACGTTGGTGTCAAGGCAGACAAAGCTTATATTCTTTGTCTCGCCGGGGCGGCACATTTCTGCAACGCGCTTAACGATATCGCAACCGGTACCGCCGACGCCGATAAATAGAGTAGGGGCTTCGACCTGGTTGACTTTAATCTTTTCTTTTGCCATGGTTAACACTCCATTCTGTTGCTTTCACAACAATTAATTATTTCTTTTTAGCTGCTATTTTACAGTCAAAGTTTACCGAAATATCCTCGACTGATTTGTAAACCTTAACGGGTATCGTTCCCGATACTTCATACGGCTTGAATTCACCCGGTTTCATGCCCGGTGCTACGAACTTGCCAGTTTCGTAGTCAACATTAAACACCTTGCTGCCAAACTGGAACGATTCAACACCGTTTTTACCAATCGGGCTGACAGCGGTAACGCGCATTCTGCGCTTGTTTGATGCAACGTATCGGGGCGATACAGCCTCAACCTCTACCGAAACACCCGTCTTTGCGAGGGGGTTGCTGTAGTTCGGCGTCTGGACGGTAATTACACCGCGCTTTTTAGCCTTTAGCTTGCCCTCCATTCGCGGTGCACCCGTTACCGGGTCGCCGCTTACTATGTATTCGGGCTTGCCTGTGATACCTACCTTTTTGGGTAATACCTTTTGGCGCATATACATAACAATGAGGAGGATTATGAGAAGAATGATTAGTATGGGGAGCAGGATGCGTAACCACTGCGGCCAGGCGCGAACCTGAATCTTAGCCGACGCTTTCTCGGTTACTTCCCTGCCGATCTCGTTCTTACCGGTTGCGGTGAACTTGATTTTATAGGAGTCATCCTTCGGCTTGCTGTTGGGGTCGATTCTTACGGAGTAAGCCGATTCACCGGGGATACGCTCGGTGATAAGCTTAAGCTTTCCGCCATCGACGTCAAACTGCAGGTCTTTCATCTGCTCTTCGGTTAGCGGCTCGCCGCCGAGTGAGAAGGCAACCTTTATCGGCTTACCATCCTTTAGCTTGGATATCTGGTAATAATCCTGCTCAACAATAACCTTCATCTTGATGGGGTTACTGTTGTCGGAAATCTTAAACTTAACCTTGTCTACGGCCTTGTTACTGTCAAGTCCGTCTACCGTGGTGTAAATACCGCTTACGCCCAGTGTATAGGTGCCGGTTTCGGTGTCCACCAGGGTTCCGTTGGGACCGAGTGCTACGTAGTAGCCTTCATCATCCTGCTCAATGGTTGCGGCTGCGTTACCGCCGTTCATTGTGGGAACCAAGGTTACTTGCTTAAGTTCGTCACCGGTTACCTCTTTACCCTCGTACACGAGGTTTACACGAATCTTACCCTTACTTTCGAGGTCGGTAAGATTATACTTGTTATCTGCGCCCGAAAGCGAAAGTTCAAGCTTACCTGCGGGAGGCGGTCCCATCTTGATTCCGCCCGAGGGCCAACCGAAGTCAAGTCCCGTGCGGTGGATGGTGTAGCCGCTTAGATAGGTTACCGTGAAGTCACCATCAAGGGTGTCGTTAGGCTGAAGCTCAATCTCCAGCTCGCCCGACTTATCGGCCTTAACCACCTTTTCCTCACCGTTTATGGTGTACTTGATTTCGTAGTTGGTCTTACCGAGCAGGTCGGACTTGGTTTCCTTTCCGTCGCGGTCTACGAGGTTGTACTGGATAACGTAGGTGCCTGCTGTAAGCTCTTCCTTCGGATCCATAACCTCGCCTGCGGCATCCTTGATTACTACGCTCATATCAATGTCCGGCTCGTAGTAGGTTACGATGCTTGTAGCGTCGCCGCTGTGGCTTATCTTGTACTCTCCTGCTGCAACGTCGGTGAAGGTAAGCATTACGCCCTGAAGACTCTTGTCTATCGTGAAGTCCTTTCCTTGTCCGCCGCCGCCCTTTTCACCATACTTAGGCTCGTCGGTACCAATGGGGGTGTAACCCTCCAGTTTAACGTCCTTGATGTTCTTACCCTGAACGAACAGAATAAGTTTTTTCATCGATACGTCAAAGGTTACCGTCTTGCCCTTGCCGGGAAGAGTGTCGCGTCCGAAGATGTTGTTACACATCGCCGTAAGCTTTTCAAGTACGTCTGCACTGTCGTTTGCCTTTTCGGATATGAAGCGGTAGGTTCCGCTGATTCCGGTAGGCTGAACTGCATCCTTACCGATTCCGAGGAATGCTGTATTAACCTCAGACACGCAAGTGGTAAGAACATTTTTAAGTTCAGCCATTGTTTTGTCTTTTAGGTCCTTGCCGCCCTTATAGAACGAAGTACCGTCGGTTAAAACAATCAACCACTTCTCGTCGGCTGCCGCCTTCTTAAGACCTTCACGTGCTGCCGTGATGGTTTCAATCGGGGTTGCCTTGGGATCGGGTGTGTAGATGTTTCTAATCGTCGATGCGGTGGCCTGCGTTACCTTTAAGGGATTTGACGAATTATATTTACTGCCGCCTACTTCGATGGGATGCATCGGGTAGATGTACATTTCGTCCGAAGCGTTCATCATAGTGGCCAGAACTTCCATTGCGTAGGTCGCACGGCACCAGGCCATTCTGAAACTTTCGTCCTTGTTGTACGGTAAATACATCGAACCCGAGTTATCGAACACGATGGCTATCGCACGTTTAGTTTCTGCCGGTGCCGCATTGGTCGTTACAGTCGGCACAAAAAGCACCGAAAGCATGATTGTAAAAACCAGCAGAATTGAACTGATTATACGTTTCAAGATATCCTCCTCCTATTCTAACGTATTTAACAATATTTTACTGCAATTTGCATAATTCGTCAACAATTAATGACGAATATTTTATCAATTTTTTAACAAATTATTATATATATAATAATAAATTGCATTTTTATCCAAAAATTATGAATATTTTTGGGCATTTTTTATATGCTGCCAGCACAGTTCTATAGAACAAACAAAAGACACCTATACCATCGGTACAGGTGTCTTTTAAATAGCGCAAATATTATTCTTCAATCAGTTCCTCGCCGTAAAGCTCGGCAGCCTCCTCGAGGAGGTCATCTTCGGTCTTTTTGCGACGGGAAATTTTATTCTTAAGTTTGCTCATAAGGCCTGCAGTTTCCTCAAGGTAGATAAGCAGATATGCCACTGCAGAAGCAATGCTTATAATACCCGTAATAATGGATATGGTTTTTAACGCATTTTTCATTCTTTAGTCCTCCCATTACTGTATTTTTCTTTTGGTAAGCTTTTGGGTTACCTTGTTAAGATTCGTTACCAGCACGTCGCCCGTAACGCGAAGATTTTCCGAAGCGGTGTTTTGATTCTCGGCTATAACCCTCTTTACGTATTCAACGTCCTCAAAGCCGTTGGCAAAATACTTTTCAAGCATCGGCTTTGTGAGGGTATAACCTTCGGATAACATTTCGTCAATTTTATCCTTCTCAAACACCACCGACTGACGAAGGCGATTCTTGGTCGGGAAGGTAAGTTTAATTACCCTGCTGTCAAAGCCCTCGCTTTCAAACTTAAAGCTGGTATCATCGAAGTAAATGCAGATAACGTAATCCAAATCAAGCTCGGTTAGCGGAAACACCGGAATATTATCAATCATGGCGCCGTCGTAATACGACTTGCCGTCAATCTTAACGGCACGGTTGTATACCGGCATCGCTACGCTGGCCTTTAGATAGGTTGGGATTTGCGAATGCTCGACCGTCGAGAGGTCTTTATAGACCATGTTGCGACGAGCAACCTCCAAAAGCGAGCAATAAAAGTGCGACGCAAGCGGCTTTTCGGCGTCATAAATATCGATGATATCCTGCTGCAGAATATTGCTTCGCAGAACCTTGGTTATCATCATCTTCTTGTCCTCGCCGCACAGCTCACGCCACATCCGCTCGACCTCGTCAAGATTTCCCGTAGCGTAGGCGTATCCGTTAAGCACGCCGACGGATGCACAGCTTATATATTCAATTTCCCCAAGCGGTATAAACTCGCCGAGGGCACGCAAAGCACCAACCTGGTACGCGCCCTTGGCCATTCCGCCCGAAAGCACTAAGCCGATTTTCATCCTCGTCACCCAAAACTTCCGGGGAATCTCCCCTGCCTTAAATTAACTGTTTTCACGCAAAAAGCCCTACTATTTTTTCAATTGCAAAAACTATTGCGTAATAATAAACGTATGTCAGCCCAAAGCCCGCAACAACACCCGTAATTACGCGACGAATGTTGTTAGACTCGAAAACTTCAATATACTGCAGACCGCCGTCAACGAACAGGGGAATCACCGAGGCAAGCCCCCACAAAAACCCGATTTCAAAGCCAAAAGCAAGGCAAATTACCGATATGATTTCACCGATAAAAAGGCCTGTACATCTGGCGCACACGGGAAACTGATACCCGCGAAAAAAGAAGCTTCTTTTAGCCATTTGATGGCATCCGCATCGCGCGCCGAAACGCATAAGCGCCAGCCAAAATTTAATTTTTTTATTGTTTATACGGTCCATTTATTTCCGCAATCGTTGCAGATCCAATATCCCTTGCTCTTTACCTGCTTGCCTTTGCCGCAAAGGCCGCAAAGTATTCCGAGCGGTCCGAAAAGAAGGTATCCGCAGCAGCCCTTTGATGCGGAAAAATCAGATCCCGAGGTGGATGTTTCCTGAATTATCTGGCAATTCTCGCTGCCGCATTTTTCACATTTCATACGTTCCGATTCTCCTCAAACTATTTCGATTTTTTTCGACAATTATATTATAACTTTAATGGTTTAACGTGTCAACAGATTTATGCTGCAAACGCACTGTACAAGCGATTATCGGGCATCCTCTTCCCTGCTGAAAACCGCCATTCCCACGCCATGGTCACGCACCAAAATATCTTTGGGCAATTTGGAAAAACGCACCGTTACGTAGAGGTCTCCTGCAGCGCCCGAAAGGTTATTAACCTCGATAAAATACACAACCCAAAACCACTCTCGCGGTACAAAAAAGCAAACTGCGGCGAGCACTATTCCCCACAAAACTACGGGGGCAAGCGCTATGAAAATATAGGCGCTTTTATCGTAAAAATCGGTGCTTCCGGCATATGCGTACGAGCCCGTAAACCCGTATTTTACCTTCTTTGTACCGCAGATTTTCATAGCAATTCCGTGCACCGCCTCGTGCAACACCATATAAACTATTATAAGCACAAAAATCGAAACGAAACGGATAGAATAAAGGCCTAAGTCTTCCATGGAAAACAGTTCGGTTGCAGGCACGAAAAACTGCATCGGCACAACCGCCAAAACCGCGATAATCAGGGCAAGAATATGAATTTTCGCCGATAATTTTTTATCCTTTTGCAGGTCGATTGAAAGTATTTCTTTGTAGCCCTCGGGCAGCTCGCTGTACGCCTTCATAAAATCCCTCCGATTTAAGTAATATAGTGATAATATAACACTTATAAAACGGTTTTGCAAGGTGAAAAGGATAAAGAAAACCCACCCCGAGGGGTGGGTTGGTAATACACCTTGAGAGCGAACGAATGACTTTTTGACTTTTTTGCTATTCATTTAACCATTCTATTCCGTTAACTGCTAATACCTCATCGAAACGAGTAAAAAGGGTTTTAAACTCATCACTATTTATTGTCTCATCAAGTTTTTGAAACTCTTTGTTCTCTGCAATTTTCTTCCCTAAAAAGCTTAAGCCGAAAGTTCCTAAATGCACTAATGGTTCCTTGCAATTAACGGCATAATATGCCATGTGCAATTTTTTGATTTCTTTTTTTCTGCTCTCGTTTATATTATCAATAAATTCCTTGAACTCACTGGAATTTTCATAGCAATATTTGTATATTTTAGGTGTTCCAAGATAATATTCTATAATGTTTTGAAATTCTTTAAGCGTATATCTTAAATATCTAACTTCCATTACCTATTCACCACTATTCATTTTTTTTACTTAATTCTTTTAAAAATAAGGTTGCAAAAGAATTTCCCTCGTTTGATAACTTAATAATTTTTGAAATCTTTTTATCATCATCTAAATTATTGTTATTTAAAATCGATTCAACTTCTTTCTTCTCATAAGCCAATAGATTATTTATACTTTCCTTTTCCTCTTCTATAGCATTTGCTCTACGCACAAGTGCTATAATAATAAATATGGCATTTAACACTATTGTGAACCAAATTGACTCATCAAAAATTTCCGGATCACCTATCGCAAGAACTAGTTGAAAAATTAAAATTGCTATAGCAAAGCCTAGTGGAAGTCTGTGCACATAAAACACCTCGATCAATACTTTGTAATCTTATTTTATACTACTTTATACTACTTGTCAAGATATTAAAGTATTTTATCATATAATAATCAAGAGGTGATAATTTTGAAACCCTTAAAAGAAAAAATAAGCATAACTATCGATAATGATATTTTAGTAAAACTGAAAGAGCATGCGGAATATGATGACCGTTCACTATCGCAATATATTAATCTTGTTTTAAAGCAACACATAAAAGACATTGAAGAAAAAACAGATAAGCCGTGATGTTTCACGGCTTATCTGTTTTTTTTTATATTCAGCTTGATACCGCGACGCGGCTGTGGAAACACGGTGGCATAGGTGAGAGCCATAGAAAGATGAACACTAAAACAAAGAAGCCACCCTAAAGGGTAGCTTCTTGTTTTGGCGCCTCAAACAGGGCTCGAACCTGTGACACCGCGGTTAACAGCCGCGTGCTCTACCGACTGAGCTATTGAGGCAAATATTAAATTTTGACGGGCTCGAACCTGTGACCTCTTGTCGTTAGCGGTTGCTGCGGCGCTACCGCTGGCACCAACCGACGACTGCGCCAACCCTTGCTTCGCTTCATCTCGCACAGCGAGCGCTTGCAAGCGTTGCAGTTAACAGCCGTGTAAGCAGGCATTTTTGTTCTAAGACCAAATATGCGTTTGCCGACTTAAGGGTATCCTTAAATCGGCAAACTTCTGTGTTGGCATCTACCTATCTTCCCGGGACGCTGCCGTCCAAGTATTTTCGGCACAAGTGAGCTTAACTTCCGTGTTCGGGATGGGAACGGGT
>JAFXGK010000020.1 GCA_017513245.1 Clostridia bacterium | reverse complement strand
TAAAATAAACACATAGCGAAAAAGTAAATTTGGGCAAAGCGTAGCGAATTGGCTGAAACAGCGTTCGTTACGCTTTGTTTTTCTATGGGGCAGAGCCAACGGAAAGCCAGTGCGAAGCCAAACGGCGCAAGAGTTCAGTTACCACCTCATTACTCCCGTAACGGGTGCGGATTTCTTGCTAAAAGGTTCTTTTTCTGCGATTTGCGTAGATTTGCATAGCAGTCGGTAACTCACTGTAACTTAATTTTGTAACCAAAAAAGGAGTGAGTTATGCGTAGTACATTCAAGGTTCTATTTTACGTGAAGAAAGGCAGCGAGAAGCCCAACGGCAACCTGCCTTTGATGTGCCGTATCACAGTGGACGGCGAGATTAAACAGTTCAGTTGCAAGATGGACGTTCCCCCACGCTTGTGGGACGTGAAGAACAACCGTGCTTCGGGCAAGAGCATCGAAGCGCAGAAAATCAACCTTGCGGTAGATAAAATCCGTGTGGAGGTAAACCGCCGCTATCAAGAACTGATGCAGACGGACGGTTATGTTACCGCCGCCAAACTCAAAGACGCCTATCTCGGTATCGGCGTCAAGCAGGAAACCTTGTTGAAGCTGTTCGAGCAGCACAACGCCGAGTTTGAGAAGAAAGTCGGGCACAGCAGGGCGCAAGGTACATTTACCCGTTATCGGACGGTCTGCAACCATATTCGGGAATTTCTGCCCCATACTTACAAGCGTGAGGACATTCCCTTAAAGGAACTCAACCTTACTTTCATCAACGACTTCGAGTATTTCCTCAGAACGGAGAAGAAATGCCGCACCAATACCGTTTGGGGCTACATGATTGTGTTGAAACACATCGTTTCCATAGCGAGGAATGACGGACGTTTGCCGTTCAACCCCTTTGCGGGATATATCAACTCTCCCGAAAGCGTGGACAGGGGCTACCTCACCCAAACGGAGATACAAACGCTCATGGACGCACCGATGAAGAACGCCGCCCATGAACTTGTACGGGACTTGTTCGTCTTTTCGGTGTTCACGGGTTTGGCGTATTCCGATGTGAAGAACCTCACCACCGACCGCCTGCAAACATTCTTCGACGGCAATCTGTGGATAATCACCCGAAGAAAGAAAACCAACACCGAATCGAATATCCGTCTGTTGGACGTTCCCAAACGCATCATAGAGAAATACAAGGGGCTGGCAAGGGACGGCCATGTGTTCCCCGTTCCGAGCAACGGAAGTTGCAACAAGATACTGAAAGGGATAGGCAGACAATGCGGCTTCAAGGTGCGGCTGACCTACCATGTGGCAAGGCACACGAACGCCACGACCGTGCTTTTATCGCACGGCGTACCCATCGAAACTGTGAGCCGCCTTTTGGGGCACACGAACATAAAAACCACCCAGATTTACGCCAAAATCACTGCCCAGAAGATAAGCCAAGACATGGAAACCTTGTCGCACAAGTTGGAGGACATGGAAAAGAGTATTTGCCGAGCCATTTAAAACCTTAAAAACAGAACAGCGATGAAAGAAGAAAGAAACATCATCACGATAGACAAATACGGCAGTATCTCTTTGCCGACCGACATAGGTGCAACCGCCATGACCGAGTGGGAAATCTGCGAACTGTTCGGGGTTATCGCCCCGACGGTTCGGGCAGGGATAAAGGCACTTTGCAAGAGCGGAGTTTTGAGAGAGTACGACATAAAACGCACTGTCCGCATATCAGACGAATACAGTGCGGAGGTTTACAACCTCGAAACGATAGCCGCCCTCGCTTTCCGTGTGGAATCGTTCGGGGCGGCGAAAGTCCGCAAAGCATTGTTGGATAGGATTATGCACGGGCGAAAAGAAAAAACGACGGTGTTCGTGTCTGTCGTTACCGACACCGAGCCGCCGATGGATGGCGTAACGGTCAGTCGGTCGGGGTATCAGTCCGTAATACAGTCATACGGTCATACATTCATACGGTCATACCGTCACACGGACGGAAAGGGGGCGTTTCCCGACCGCAGGCAAGCGGAGCAATCATTTCCGTTTACAAAGGCAAAGCAAGCACGGGGCTTTCCGTCGGCTTCAAGGTCAGGCGGCTGCGCCGTCAGGGGAACAATCTCCACCCTCATTCTTCGGGTAGTATTCTTCCCCTGAACCTTGCATCCGACCACCCCGTGCAAAAGAGCCTTTGAAAACGGAAACGACCGCCCCGCCACCCACCGACCGAAAGGGGAAAAATAATAAGGTGGGGTTATACGGGTAAGCAGGCGACAGGGACAGCCACAGCCGAAAGGCAGACGGATAGACAGACGGCACGCCGCAAGGTATTTACGAAGAAAATACCATAGCTTATTAGGGAATTTTCCGAGCCGCAATACTCCGTATCGCTGAAAATTCCCCAATAAGGCAAGGGGCAAGCCCCTCTGCACACCCCATCGGGGACGGCATTTGCCGCACCCGAAGATACAAAAATCATTGTTCCACAAGCTAAAAAAAGAAAGGAAAAATATATGGGTTTCGTAGTTTTACACATGGAAAAGGCGCACGGCAGCGACAGCGGAACGACCGTCCATATCGAGCGTTTCATCATACCGAAGAACGCCGACCCTACACGCACGCACCTAAACCGCAGGCTCATCGAATACCCCGACGGGGTGAAAGACCGTTCGGCGGCTGTTCAGAGGAGACTGGAAGAAGCGGGGCTGACACGCAAAATCGGCAGCAACCAAGTACGGGCAATCCGCATCAACGTGTCGGGAACGCACGAGGATATGGAGCGCATCGAACGGGAGGGCAGGTTGGACGAGTGGTGCGCCGACAATCTGAAATACTTCGCCGACACGTTTGGAAAGGAGAACATCGTGGCGGCTCACCTGCACAGGGACGAGGAAACGCCGCACATACACGTTACACTCGTCCCCATCGTCAAGGGAGAGCGCAAGCGCAGGAAACGGGAGGAGCAGACGAAGAAGCGATACCGCAAGAAGCCGACCGACACCGTAAGGCTATGCGCCGATGATATTATGACACGGCTGAAATTGAAGTCTTACCAAGATACCTATGCCGAAGCGATGGCGAAATACGGGCTGCAAAGGGGCATAGACGGCTCGAAGGCTCGCCACAAGTCCACGCAGCAGTATTATCGGGACATACAGAAACTCGCCGACAGTCTTAAAGCGGAAGTGGTGGACTTGCAGCAGCAGAAAGAAACGGCGCAGGAGGAACTAAGGCAGGCGAAAAAAGAGATACAGACCGAGAAGCTGAAAGGGGCGGCAACCGCTGCAGCCGCCAACATCGCCGAGAGTGTCGGTTCTTTTTTCGGCAGCAACAAGGTCAAGACATTGGAAAGGGAGAACACCGCCCTGCATAGAGAGATAGCCGACCACGAGGAAACGATAGAGGCACTGCAAGACAAGATACAGGCCATGCAGACCGACCATAACCGACAACTGTCGGATATGCAGCAGAAGCACCGAAAGGAAATGGCGGACAAGGAAACGAAGCACAAGGAGGAAATATCGTTTCTGAAAACGGTAATCGCAAAGGCGGCGGCATGGTTTCCCTACCTGCGTGAAATGCTCCGTATCGAAAACCTATGCCGCCTTGTGGGGTTCGATGAAAGGCAGACCGCAACGCTCGTCAGCGGCAAGCCGTTGGAGTATGCAGGGGAACTCTATTCGGAGGAACACAAGCGGAAATTCACGACCGAAAGGGCTGGTTTCCAAGTACTGAAAGACCCCACGGACAAAACGAAGTTAGTCCTTGCCATCGACCGAAAACCCATTGCCGAGTGGTTCAAGGAGCAATTCGAGAAGTTAAGGCAGAACATACGCCAACAAAAAAAACATATATTCAAGTTGTAAATGTCTTATACTATTGATAATATATAGTTAGTTATGTCATTTCAGGAAAATGATTTCTAAATCATGGTATCCAATCGATTTTATAGATTGTTATATTTTTTAGTCATTGGATATTCAAAATATTCCGTTATCTTTGCAGTGGGGAAATAATCGATTCGGTTATTTTTAATGGACAAGATATGGATAAGCTATTGAAATTAAAAAAAGAAAAGCAGGATAAGATTATAAATGCCGCACTTGCATGCTTTGCAAGACATGGATACGAAAAGGCATCCATCAATGACATTGCCGTGGCAGCCGGCATATCGAAGGCTTCCATGTTTCAATATTTCGGCTGTAAAAAGGCTCTGTATGAGTATCTGCTGAAATATTGCTCATCTCAAATGTCCGATACATATAACCGTTGCTCATTGGATATTAATGTCGATTTTTTCGACAGAGTTATGGAAGCGAGCGTCATGAAAATAAATAATCTCAAACTTCATCCGCACATAGCCTCATTCATTGCCGGAGCGCTTGCCGAACAGGCAGCCGATGTAAAGGATACTATCGGGAGCATGGTTGGCAACGGCAAGATAAAAGCCATGCAAATGGTATTGGATAAAACCGATGCGGATAAATTCAGGCATCCTGAAGATATTGACCGGATAATGGACACAATCATGCTGCTCGGCGAAGGGATGGCATTCCGTCTCGAAAACGATAAGGATACCGACTATGACCGCATCATGGCAGAATTCGAGGATTTGCTGAGAATGTTGAAACGCAATTTTTATAAGGAGGAATATTTATGAGCGACACGGTTATTTCATTGACGAACCTTACAAAATCCTACGGCATGCACCGTGGTATCGACGATGTGGGTTTTACCGTAAAACAAGGCGAGATATTCGGATTCATAGGTCCGAACGGAGCAGGCAAGACCACTACTATCCGTATCATGATGGGACTCTTGAAACCCGATGCGGGCAAAGCGGCTATCTTTGGGATGGATTGCAACAGGGAAGCGGCTGTAATTGCGAAATCGGTGGGTTATCTCCCGTCTGAAAACAGCTATTACAATACGTTGAGAGTAAAGGATATGTTGGAGTATACCGCAGATTTATACGGAAAGGAGTGCGGTAAACGGATAAAGGAACTTTCCGGACTGCTGAATCTCGACCTATCGAAAAAAATCAAGGAATTGTCTCTCGGCAACAAAAAGAAGGTGGGAATCGTGTCGGCTCTTATCACCGAGCCGCAACTGTTGATTCTGGATGAACCGACCAGCGGACTCGACCCCTTGATGCAGCAGACATTCTACAACATTCTGTCGGAGGAGAACCGGAAGCGGGGAATGACCATTTTCTTTTCGTCGCATGTATTGACCGAGGTACAAAGGCTATGTAACAGGGTCGCCATTTTGAAAGAGGGCAGGTTGCTCGGCATTCAATCGATGAAGGAGTTAAGGGAAAACGGTTATAAAAAAGTTACGCTGATGGCAAAAGATACCGTTCCCGAAGGCTTGTTTGCAACCGCAGGCATAAAAAACTATGTCGAGAATCAAGCGGGGAATTCCGTTTCTTTCATGTATAGCGGAGAGGTAGTGAACCTCATTGAGAAACTGCGGATGATTCCATTGGAGGATGTCTTTATCGAAGAACCCTCTTTGGAAGAAATTTTCATGCACTATTACGAGTAAAAGGAGGTTGCCATGACTGTTTTTCGGTATGAATGGAAAAAGAATTTCAGATACATTGTCTGCTGGACACTTGCTGTCGGGCTGCTGATTCTGTGCATGACTCCGGCTTACTATGGGGCGTTGGATTCTGTCGGCTCCCTCTCAAAGATTTATGAAAACAGCGAGTTCTTCGACAGTTTGGGGATGACGGCGGACTTGTTTCAAGAACCCTTGGGTATGTACGCATTCCTCAACGTGTTCTTTTCAATGGCAATCGGGATATTCGGCATGCACTTCGGACTCTCCTTGTACACAAAGGAATGTACCGAAGGCACGGCTGAATACCTGATGACAAAGCCGATAGGACGCCTGCGCATATTCCGGGAAAAAAATCTTTGCATGCTCGGCGGGATAATGCTTGCCGGAACTGTATATGTGCTGTCGTCTTATGCGACTTTGTCCCTGATGGGTATTGAATGCTCCGAAAGATTCCTGCCGGTGGCATTGTCTTTTGTGTTGATTGCCCTGTTTTTCGGAATACTCGGAGTATGGGTCGGGGTATATAAGCCCGCCATACAATCACCGCTCGTGGTTGCCGGGCTTACCGTCTTCACGGCATACTGCCTGACAAGCTTTTCCCGCATAGCCGGTGTTCCGCTGATAGACTTCCTTTCGCCGTTTTCGTTTTTTGAAGTCGGACATATATTTTCGGAAGGAGGCTATCCACTGGAATATATCGTGTGGTATGTATTGTTTGTGGCGGTTCTGTATCTTTCTGCCGCCAGAAGATTCAAAAGCAAGGATGTAACGTTTATAGCATAAGGAAATTAAAAAATGAAAGCACTGGTAAAGAATGAACTGAGACAGACAAAGGGTATGTTAGCGATATGGCTCTCCTTGGAACTCATGCTGATAGCGTTTGCCTATTTTGAGTACCTCTCACTGGAAGGTTCGCTGGAAGAGTTGACGCATGCTGCGGCTCTTTTTCCCGACTTTTTGAAAATCATGTTCGGGGTTGGCGACAACATCGCTTCACCAATAGGATGGTACAGTTGCATTTATTACTGGACAGGCTTGCTGGCATTCCCTTATGCCGCCTATTTGGGAAGCAGTTGCATGACTAAGGAATTGAAGCAGGGGACATCCGAATATCTGTTTACCAAACCTGTCTGCCGCAGGGATATCGTATTGTCGAAAGTCATTGCAGGCATTTTCAATATGCTGGTCTTTTCGGCGTTCTGCGGCGTATGCAATTATTTCATGTCCATACTTCCGTTGGGGGAATTGGGTCAGACCGATGTTCCTTTCTCTACAACCGCCGGTATGTTCCTGACCCAATCCACTTTGTTTGCCCTGTCTTTTGCCGTTTCGGGCATTACCCGTACCTATAAATCGGCAACACGCTATTCCACATTGTTATTCCTGTTGTTTTATGTGTTATATATGATAGCCGCTTATACAAAAATCGGAATGCTGCGTTTTCTGACACCTCTTCAGTTTTTCGAAGTCGGTTCCGTGATAAGCGACGGATTGCAAATTCCGTTTTTATTGCTCTCCATTGCTATTATTACCATTTCCATTTTAATCGGGAACAGGGCTTGGAAAACAAAGGAACTTTAATAGGAAATCCATCTTTGAATTCATAAAAATAGCAACAACAATGACTCCGAAAGAAATACTTGTGCAATGGATTGATTGCTTCAATGC
>JAFXGK010000043.1 GCA_017513245.1 Clostridia bacterium | reverse complement strand
ACGGTGACGGTGACGGTATCACCGCATTTTATACCCATGCCCATAAGCATCATCAGTTTGGTGGCGTTTACGGTCTTTCCATCTTTTTCTATGATGATCTCGCTCTGAAATCCCTTTGCCGTCTTAGCTAGCATACCCGCAGGCCTTGCGTGAATGCCGACTTCGTCTGTAATTGTATAATTGAATTGTTTCATAATGTACAGCCCCTTTGATTTTATTTAATTTCAAGTATTTTATCGCCCTTGGATATTTCGCCCTGGGAAACAGCTTCAACCGAGGTGTAATCGTCGGTGTTGCATATAACCATAGGAGTGGTCACCTTGTAGCCTTCGCTTTTAATTCCCTCAAGGTCAAAAGAAATGAGCAGATCGCCCTTTTTGACCTCGCAATCATCTTTTACATGGGCTTCAAAATATTTCCCGCCTAATTTTACGGTGTCTATGCCTATATGCAGAAGTATTTCACAGCCCTCTTTGGATACGATGTTGACGGCGTGATTGGTATCAAAAACCATATCCACCTTGCCGTCGCAGGGAGAATAAAGCTTTCCTTCTATCGGCTCAACGGCGATACCTTTTCCCAGAACCTCAGAGGAAAATGCCTCGTCTTCAACATCTTCCAAATTAACAACGGTGCCGTTCATATGCGCCGCTAGCTCAAATGAAGCTGTCACGTCTTTTTGAGTTTCGGGATTTTCTTCTTTTAATAGGGTGTTATCGGGTTCGAATTTGAATGGCTCGTCTGATTTCGGAGAATCCAAAAAGTCTTCAAGATCGGATTTAACTACCGACACCTGTGGTCCGTAAATTATTTGCACGCCCTGACCCTTGTGAATAATACCCGAAGCACCGCTTTGCTTTAAAAGTGCATCGTTTACGAGAGCAGGATCGCTGACGGATATTCTCAGTCTGGTTGCACAGCAATCTAAATCAACAAGATTAGCTTTACCTCCCAGCCCCGCCAGTATTAAGGCGCTCACCGTGTCTGAGGTGCATTTGTCGGCGGCCTTTAACGCCTCATTTCGAAGATTTAGATCCTTGCGCGTAAATAATTTTGTTTCTTCGTCATCGGCTTCACTGCCGGGGGTCTTGTAATTAAACTTAGTGATCATAAAGTAGAAAACAAGGTAATAAACTACGGCATAAATAAGGCCGATTATCACTATCCATATCCAATTGGTTTTAGCATTACCCTGCAAAATTCCGAACAATGTAAGATCTATTGCACCGCCTGAGAAGGTCATGCCTACGCCCACATTGAAAATATGCATAAGCATATATGAGAGACCGGCAAGAATACAGTGCACTACATACATAGCGGGGGCCACAAATAGGAAGGTGAACTCTAACGGCTCAGTAATGCCGGTAAGCATGGCGGTAAGAGCCGCCGAAAGCAGAAGACCGCCGACCACCTTTTTCTTTTCGGGGCGAGCCGCTTTATACATAGCAAGGGCCGCCGCGGGCAGACCGAATATCATAAAGGGGAATTTGCCCGACATAAATCTTGTAGCAGATACAGAGAAATGCACGGTGGAGTTAGAGGCGAGCTCTGCAAAGAAAATGTTTTGCGCGCCGGTAACGGTGACGCCGTCTATCAACAATGCGCCGCCAAGCTCGGTTTGCCAGAAGGGCATATAGAAAACATGGTGAAGGCCAAAGGGAATAAGAGCGCGTTCGATCACACCGTATATCCAGGTTCCGGCATAGCCTGATTCAAGCACAAGCTGGCCCAGCGCGGCGATACCGCTTTGAATCAAAGGCCACACGAAAAACATCACAACGCCCACGATCAGATAAACGATGCTGCACACGATGGGCACGAATCTTGTGCCGCCGAAAAAGGATAATACCTGTGGCAGTTGTATCTT
>JAFXGK010000030.1 GCA_017513245.1 Clostridia bacterium | reverse complement strand
TTATGATTTCCTGCGCGTAGCGCACGCCTTCCATAGCGTCCTTGGCGTACTTGTCAGCGCCGATTTTGTCGGCGTATTCCTGCGTGAGCACAGCGCCGCCCACAATAATTTTGCACCAGGGTGCCTTGAGCCGAAGCTGTTTTATGGTTTCCTGCATCTGGGCAACTGTGGTGGTCATAAGAGCGCTTAAGCCCACCACGGGAGCGTGAAGCTCGACAACCTTGTCGGCAATCACCTGCGGCGGTACGTCTTTGCCTAAGTCCACAACGTTAAATCCGTAGTTTTCGAGCAGCAGCTTGACAATGTTTTTTCCGATGTCGTGAACGTCCCCGCGGACGGTGGCAATAACAAAGGTGTTTTGAGACACTGAGCCTTTCTTGCCCGACGACGCGGCCTTAATAACCTCAAAGGCGGCTTTTGCGGCCTCTGCGCTCATAAGCAGTTGGGGCAGGTAAAACCTTTTTTCCTCAAATCCCTTTCCAACAATATTAAGAGCGGGAATGATCTCGCTGTTTATTACCTCGAGCGGCGAAGTGTGCGAAAGGAGGGTGGCGGTGATTTCCGCCGCCTTTTCTTTAAAGCCCTTTATGATCGCGTATTGACAGTCCGAATACGACTGATCTGAGACGCTTTGAGGAGCATTTGCGGCCTTTTCCTCGGTTACAAACGAGCCTGCCGCGCCTATGTACTCACTGCAGTTTGAGTCCAGACCCTTGAGCGCGTTGTAGGTGTAATACACCTTCATCATATCCGCCGAATAGGGGTTCATAATGGCGGCGGACAGCCCGTTTTCGAGGGCTAGCGCAAAGAAGGTTCCGTTTATAGCATCGCGGTTAGGCAGACCAAACGAAACGTTGGAAACGCCCAAGGAGGTGTGGCAACCAAGGCGCTCCTTTATGGCCTTTAGCGAGGAGAGGGTAACCTTTGCGGCGCCCGTGTCGGCGCTTATGGTGAGTGCCAAAGGGTCAAAGATAACGTCTTTTTTGTCAATTCCGTATTCCGCGGCAGTTTTAAGTATTTTTTCGGCAATTTTAAATCTGCCCTCGGCAGTTTCGGGAATTCCGTTGTTGTCAAGGGTGAGTGCAACCACAAGGCCGCCGTACTTTTTCACAAGCGGGAAAACGGATCGCATACTTTCATCCTTGCCGTTTACCGAATTTATCATAGCCTTGCCGTTGTAGCGGCGCAGAGCGGCCTGCATTGCCGCAATATCGGAACTGTCGATCTGGAGCGGGAGGTCTATAATTGCCTGAAGCTCGCAAACAGCCGTTTTGAGCATGGCTGTTTCGTCAATTTCGGGCATACCAACGTTTACGTCAAGCACCTGAGCGCCCTTTTGCTGCTGATTTACGCCCTCGGATAGAATATAGTCGATGTCGTTTTCCAAAAGAGCCTGCTTAAAACGCTTTTTGCCGGTGGGATTTATCCTCTCGCCTATAAGAATCGGCTTTTTGCCAAACTCCACAGCGTGCGAGTAGGAAGAAATCACGGTGAGGTTTTTCGGCTCTATTTTCACAGGGGCAAGCGGAGCAATCTTGTCGCAAAGCGACTTTATGTATTCGGGTGTGGTGCCGCAGCAGCCGCCCACTACGCGAACTCCGGCTTTTACAAGCTCTGCGATTTGGGAGGAAAACTCGTCTATGGTTATGTCAAAAACCGTTTTGCCGTTTTCTGACCTCGGCAGACCCGCGTTTGGCTTTAGTATTACAGGCACCGATGCCTTTTCAAGCAGCCTTCTTACCACGCCGCCAAGCTGACGTGGCCCCAGCGAGCAGTTTGCACCCAGGGCGTCAACTCCCATACCCTCAAGCAGGGCAACCATCGCCTCGGGGGACGCGCCGGTCATAAGCTTGCCGTCCTCGCCGTAGGCGTTTGACACAATTATCGGCAGATCGCTGTTTTCCTTGGCGGCCAGAAGCGCCGCCTTGGTTTCGTAGCTGTCGTTCATTGTTTCTATTATGATAAGGTCAACGCCGTATTTAACGCCGAGCTTTACCGTCTTGGCAAAAACCTCAACCGCGTCCTCAAAATCAAGGTCTCCAAGCGGCTTTAACAGCTTTCCGCTCGGGCCGATGTCAAGAGCCACAAACCTTTCCTTTTTCGAGGTAGACTGCGCCTTTGCGGCCTTGGCATTAGAGATAGCGGCGCTTATTATGTCCTCAAGCTCGTTGGGCTCGAATTTAAGCGAATTTGCACCAAAGGTGTTGGTGCAGACAACGTTGCTGCCTGCGTCAAAGTAAGCCCTGTGTATATCGATTATCTCTTCGGCGTGGGATAAATTCCAGCGCTCGGGGTATTCTCCG
>JAFXGK010000042.1 GCA_017513245.1 Clostridia bacterium | reverse complement strand
AGTGGTTCCTGCAGTGGTCTCATTGTCCTTGCCGCCCTTATCGCCGCAAGCGAACAAAGAAAGAACCATAGCTACGGAAACTACGATGAGAAGCAGTCTCATCCATTTTGAGTTCTTCATAAATATAAGTCCTCCAATAAAATTTTTTGAAACAAGATCCGCATACAAAAAGCCGATCCTATCTTAATGTAAATTATACCACTCACCGCAATTTAAAAGGTGTACAAATTGTGAACAATTTCATTTTTTATAAAAAATGACAATTATTATTCCCTGTTTTGTTGCATAGTGCACAAACCCTCTCGCCTCACTTTCGCAAAGTGAAAATATCATACGATGCACAGCCAAGCAATATCACTTTCGCAAAGCCAAAATACCACTCCGACCCCCGTCGGCATATCACTAAAAAAGGAGCTCCGCCGAAGCGGAGCTCCAATTTTATTGCTATAAAGCCGTAAGCTTTATATGTTCAGCTTATATTATTCAGCTGCGGGAACGGTAACGACGGTCTTAACTATTTCGATGACGTCATCGGTTCCAACAAGCTCAACCTGATAAACAACGGTAACGGTAGTGCCTGCATATTCGCTAAGTGCAACGATCTCGTTGGTATCACCTTCCAAAGTACCAATTCTGTGTGCAACGGTGCCTGCAGCGTAGCCCATATTGGTAGAAACGTGGTTTACAACACCCTCCTCAGCCTCGTGGAGAGTAAGGGCAACGGTATCAAGGAGAGTTCCCTCTGCATCGTATATCTTGCAAGCGAAGTTCTCAACGTCGTAGCCGTCAACTGCGATCCAACCCCATTTGTACCAAATGCAGCTTGCTGTCAAAGTAGCAGCGCCGGGAATAGTAGTATTTCCAAGAGTCGTCATTTGTAATGTGATCTGTGTCAAGCCCGCATATTCGGGAGCAGGACCTGTAGAGTAGGTGAAATTATCAGCGGAATTGTGCCATCTTACAACCTTATCCACCTCAATATCGGAAACGTCATCGGTAAGAAGAACGTATTCAAGAGTAATTGCCTCTCCTACAGCGCCTTCGCAAACGTCAAGACGCAAGAAATCAACTTTATCACCTACGTTATATCCGGTAACAGTGGAGAGATCAACAATAGTGTTATGCCACTGGCCGTCTGCTATAAGACTGATCGTAGCAGCGCCGCCTATAGCATTACCCTCGGTGGTAGCATAGAAATATGCCAAGCTCGAGTTTGTTGTCTTATATCTGATAACTGCATACGCGGGGCAAACAGTTCCAAACTGGGTAAGCGGAATAGCGTCGTCGGCGCCATAGGGATGTCTGTTAGCACCACCTTCAATCTGAGCAACGGTTACGGTACCGTCAGCGTTAAGAACAGAGCTATAGCCCTTGTCTACGTCAACGGCTGCCTGAAGAGCCGCACCTTCGATAACAACCTCGGTAGGAGCTGCTTCAGTGGTAACTTCTTCAGTGGTAACGTCGGTAGCCTCAGTACCCTCGGTACCCTCAGTACCCTCAGTACCCTCGGTGCCTTCGGTGCCTTCGGTACCCTCAGTACCCTCGGTACCCTCAGTGCCATCGGTACCCTCAGTACCCTCGGTACCCTCAGTGCCATCGGTGTCTTCGGAAGCTGCAGGAACAGCTACCTCAAGCTCGACGATGTCAATAGTGTATTCAGTGGTAACAACGTCAACAGAGTAAACTACCTTTACAGTCTGACCTGCATATTCAGCAAGATCGATAAGCTCTTCCTCAAGATCGACAGTCAGTCTGTGTGCAACGGTGCCTGCAGCGTAGCCCATATTGTTAGAAACGTGGGTAACAACGCCAACCTCAGCCTCAGCAAGACCAAGCTCAACGGTCTTAAGAACGGAACCGTCTGCTGCGTATACGGTGCAAGTGAAGTTTTCAATGTCGTATCCGTCAACTGCGATCCAACCTACAGCCAAGAAAACAACGCTTGCGTTTACAGAGGGATAATATACCTCTGCGTTATCTCTGATAGCAAGACCAATGTCCTTATTGGTGCATGCATTAGAGATCACAGTATCTACAGCGGTAAAGTCGCCGGTAAGTACGTTGTCTCCAAGATTGCCATCAAGGTCAGCGAGGAAAATATCAACGGAAGTATGCCATCTTCCCTCGAATACGTCGGGAGCGTCAGTGCCTGCGGTAGTACCTTCGGTAGTACCCTCAGTGGTACCCTCGGTAGTGCCTTCGGTGGTGCCTTCGGTGGTACCTTCGGTGGTGCCTTCGGTAGTACCTTCGGTGGTGCCTTCAGTTGTGCCTTCGGTGGTACCCTCGGTTGTGCCCTCGGTAGTACCCTCGGTGGTTCCTGCGGTGGTCTCATTGTCCTTGCCGCCCTTATCGCCGCAAGCGAACAAAGAAAGAACCATAGCTACGGAAACTACGATGAGAAGCAGTCTCATCCATTTTGAGTTCTTCATAATAAGTAAGTCCTCCATAAATTTTTTTGAAACAAGATCGATAAACAAAGCTCGACCCCATATCTTGATTTACATTGTACCACTTTTACGCTCTTAAAAGGTTAACAAATTGTGAACAATATACTTTTTTATCAAAAACAACAAAATTCAACAGCTTTTTTTCGACACAATGTACAAAAATCGGCTAAAAAACCGATTTTGAAAGCTTCAAATACTATTATAAGATATGACACCGCCTTAACAAAGGTGAATATCAAGCCGTTAAACAAAAACCGAGGCGCCGCAAAAAGCAATGCCTCGGTCAGCGTGTCGAGAAAGCCTCGACACGCCGGAAGACTTCGAAAAAGGTAGGTATATTTTCCGTTCTTTGCATTCGTCGGCGTACGAGGGTACGCCAGAGTGCAAAAACGGAAAAAGCAAGCAAGCACAAGGATTTCTCGATGAAAGCCCTGTGCTTATCTTTTGGGAATTTTTTATTTGTTCAGTTATTTGACATCTTTGCTTTTTCTCCGCTTGCGGTAGAACAGCTTTTTCGACAGTATAAACCGAGGCGCTGCAAAAAGCAGCGCCTCGGTATGTATTGATCGCTATATGCGTTCAGTGGCAATTAAGCCTGAGCCTCAGTAGAAGACTCCTCGGAAGACTCCTCAGTGGACTCCTCGGAAGACTCCTCAGTGGACTCCTCAGTGGACTCCTCGGAAGTAGCCTCGGTGGACTCCTCAGTGGACTCCTCAGTGGACTCCTCGGAAGTAGCCTCAGTGGACTCCTCAGTGGACTCCTCAGTGGACTCCTCAGTGGACTCCTCAGTGGACTCCTCGGTGGGCTCCTCAACCTCAACGTGAGGAACGGTTACGGTAACGTTAACAAGGTTTACAACCTCGTCAGAATCTGCAAGGCTTACTTCGATAACTACAACAACGGTAGAATCGGAGTATTCAGCAAGGTCAAGGATATCGGTGTAGATTCTGTAGCCTACGGTGTTCTCGCCCAAGTTTGCAACTGCACCCTGTACACCAGCCTCGCCAACGAAGAATCTGTTGCCGTCAGCTGCATCGAGAACGAGCTCGATAGTCTCAAGAACTTCGCCTGCAGCGGAGTAGATCTTAACGGATACACCGTCCATAGACTTTCCGCCAACGCCTGCCCAACCGCCGAACTTAACGAAACGTGCGGTTATTGCATTCTTAAACAGTCCAGCCGTATTAGTGCTGCCGCCGCTAAAGTTTTTAGCGTCAGAGAAGTCAGCAGCGGTTGCGTAATCGAAACCGTCGCAGCAAACCTGCCAGTTGCCTGTGTAGGTGTTCTCTGCTTCAAAGATAGTGGTTTCTTCGGGAGCGGTAGTGCCCTCGGTAGTACCTTCGGTAGTGCCCTCGGTAGTACCCTCAGTGGTGCCCTCGGTGGTACCCTCAGTGGTGCCCTCGGTGGTGCCTTCAGTTGTGCCTTCGGTAGTACCCTCGGTAGTGCCCTCGGTAGTACCCTCAGTGGTTCCCTCGGTGGTTCCTGCAGTGGTCTCATTGTCCTTGCCGCCCTTATTGCCGCATGCGAACAAAGAAAGAACCATAACTACGGAAACTGCGATGAGAAGGAATCTCATCCAATTCGAGTTTTTCATTTGTGAATCCTCCAAATAAAATAATTTTTTGTAAGAAAAACCGACCGCGATCTCCAAAATAGTCCGGAAATTCGCGCGTTTTTTCAATTTACTCACACATTATATCACTATGCTCAGGTTAATTGGTTAACAAATTGTGAACAAGATGTTTTTTCGTATAAACAGATCATTTTGTATGAATATTCTCGCGAAAATTGTGCATATTCAACAAAAACCCGTTCCAAAATAATCCAAAACAACCAAAAGTCAAATTCAAGATCGTGCCAGATCAGGAAACAAAGTGACTTCGTTCCCTTTCGCGCACTCTCGGGCGGTATTTTTTTACGCTGTGTACAAGCCCGATAAGAATATACGTAGCAAGCACCGACGAGCCTCCGCACGACAAAAACGGGAGAGTCAGACCAACCACGGGCAGCATCGCAAGGCACATTCCGAGGTTTTCGAGCGTCTGAACCACGATTATCGCGCCAACGCCCACCAAAATAAAGCAACCGTAGTCGTTCCCGCAGCTTTTGGCGATTGCAAAAACGCGTATTACCATCACCGCAAGCAGAATAATTACTACCGCCCCGCCGATAAATCCAAATTTCTCACTTATGGTAGCGAACATAAAGTCGGTGTGCGATGCGGGCAAAGCCTCGTAATCGCCCTTTCCCATAAGACCGATGCCAAGCCAACCGCCGTTTTGTATGCATTGCTTGGAGAGCAACGGCTGAAATCCCTTTCCGAGAGGGTCAAGCTCGGGATTGAAGCCCACGATTATTCTCTTTTTCTGATAATCTGCGAGAAATTCCCAGAGCAAAGGAAACGCCAGCGTCACCGCCGCGCCTCCGCCGAGAAAATACCAGCCCGACAGCCCCGCGACGAATAACATTAATAAAATGAAGGCAATGTACACGAGCGCGACGCCAAGGTCGCCCGAAATAAGTATCAATCCAACGATAGCTCCCGCGTGGAGCGCAAGTCCAAGCAGCTCCTTGGGGTAATTTATACGGTCACGCACCAAGGAAATGTGCTTGGCAAACGTGCAGACCATCGTTATCTTAACGAACTCCGAGGGCTGTATCATTATTCCGATGCCGGGGATCTTCAGCCACGAGGTGTTCGCCGTTTCCATATTCTCGCCCGAGCTTCCGAAAACGAGCGTTATTGCCAAAAGCAGAGCCGACGCCGCGAGCATAAATATCCAGAGCTTGTCGACGAGCAAATGATAATCGACGTTCGCAATAATAAACATCGCCACAATTCCCGCCATAGTCATCGCTATCTGCATGATAAGCTTTCGCTGACCGAAATTATCGACCGCGCCGAATATCGTCACAATACTGATAAGAGAAAGCAAGACCGTGCACACAAGCAATATCGGATCAACGCTTTTTATACATTCTTTTATATACTTGCCAACCGAATAAAGCACGCTTACTTCCTCCTTTCTTAAACGTTCAGCTCTTCCCAAACACTCTGTTGCTTTTTAAACAAAAAGTTTAAATTTATAATATCCATTAAAATTCTTTCCTTTCCCCTGCTTTTAGGGAAAGTTTTTGAAAAGGTGGGGGCGTGGGGGGGGGAAAAAATTTTTGAAAAAAGT
>JAFXGK010000041.1 GCA_017513245.1 Clostridia bacterium | reverse complement strand
GTCCATAGTTGCACGTACTACGTTGCAAGGATTGTTGGAACGCAGAGCCTTTGTACGGATGTCACGAATTCCTACTATTTCAACAACAGCACGAACGGGACCGCCGGCAATAACTCCGGTACCGGGTGCAGCAGGCTTCATAAGAACTCTGCCTGCGCCGAATTCGCCGATTATTTCATGCGGAATAGTTGTGCCCTTAAGCGGAACCTTAATGAGGTTCTTCTTAGCATCTTCGATACCCTTACGGATAGCGTCCGGAACTTCACCGGCCTTACCCATACCGAAACCTACGATGCCGTTTCCGTCACCAACAACTACGAGAGCCGAGAACTTCATTACGCGGCCGCCCTTAACTGTCTTGGAAACGCGGTTTATGGCAACAACATGTTCCTGTAAATCTAATGTAGTTGCGTCAATGTTAGTAGCCAAAAGTATTCCTCCTCCTTTTTAGAACTTGAGGCCGCCCTCGCGGGCACCTTCGGCAAGCTCCTGTACGCGGCCGTGATAGATATATCCGCCTCTGTCGAATACGACATCGGTGATGCCCTTATCAGCAGCACGCTTAGCAATTAACTGTCCAACCTTACGAGCGCCTTCCTTGTTGCCGCCGTTTGCGCCGAAATCCTTTTCAGCGGAGTTGGCTGCAGCTAAGGTTACGCCATTTACGTCGTCGATGAGCTGGGCGTAGATGTTGCTGTTGGAGCGAAATACATTCAGGCGAGGACACTCTGCGGTGCCGCTGATCTTGCTGCGTACGCGAACGTGACGCTTAAGACGAGCCTTATTGCTGTCAGACTTTGTAACCATGTCTTATACACTCCTTCTTTATTTCTTTCCGCCCTTGCCGGCTTTACCTTCTTTACGACGGATGTATTCTCCGACGTACTTGATACCCTTGCCCTTGTACGGCTCAGGCGGACGCTTTTCGCGTACCTCAGCGGCAAACTGACCGACCTTCTGCTTATCCGGACCGGAAATGATTATCGAGTTCGGATTCGGTACTTCAATGCTGATACCCTCAACCTCAGGCATAATTACCTGATGGGAATATCCGAGGTTCATAACGAGGTCCTTACCCTGCTTCTGTACACGGTAACCAACACCGTTAACCTCGAGTTCTTTCTTGTAGCCTTCTGTAACACCGATTACCATGTTGGCAACGAGTGTTCTGGTCAGGCCGTGCAGCGAGCGATGAGCTGCTACATCGGACGGACGGGTAACTAAGATTTCGTTACCCTCCTGCTTAATGGTGATTACGGGCGAAAACTCGTTTGCGAGCGTACCCTTGGGGCCCTTAACGGTTACCTTAGTACCGTCAATCTTAACCTCAACACCGGCAGGAATCTCTATCGGCTTATTACCAATTCTTGACATTCCTCAGCACCTCCTTACCAGACGAAAGCGAGAACTTCGCCGCCAACGTTGGCGTTGCGAGCCTGCTTGTCTGTCATTATACCCTTCGAGGTGGAAAGGATTGCGATACCGAGGCCCTTCATGACCTTCGGCATATCCTCTACGTTAGTGTAGATACGCAGGCCGGGCTTGGATACTCTGCGGAGTCCTGTCAGTACCTGCGATTTATTCGGGCCGTACTTTAATGTTACGTGAATGATGCCCTGCTTTCCGTCTTCTATAACCTGAAAGCCGTTAATATATCCTTCGTCAAGTAAAATCTGGGCGATTGCCTTCTTTACG
>JAFXGK010000040.1 GCA_017513245.1 Clostridia bacterium | reverse complement strand
TCCTGTAGAGGCGGATGTTGTTATCGGAGCTCCCGATTCGGGACTGGATGCGGCACTCGGTTTCAGCCAGGAATCCGGTATCTCTTACGGCATCGGTCTTATCAAAAATAAGTATATCGGCAGAACTTTTATCTCGCCCGGACAGGGAGCAAGACTTGACGGTGTGAAAATCAAACTTGCTGCTATAGAAGAAAGCGTAAAAGGCAAACGAGTGGTTTTGGTGGATGACTCTATTGTTCGAGGTAATACGATGGGTCGTGTCGTAAAGCTGCTTCGTGATGCCGGTGCTACAGAGGTCCACGTGCGTATATCCTCGCCGCCGTTTCTGCATCCCTGCTATTACGGAACGGATATTGATTCCGAGGAACACCTGATTGCTTGTAAATTTAGTATCGAAGAAATTGCAGACATCATCGGCGCTGACTCGCTGGGCTACCTTCCGGTAGAAACTTTAAGCTTACTTACGAATAATTGTGGCTTTTGCAGTGCTTGCTTTAACGGCGATTATCCCACAAAGGTTCCGACAGATACCCGAAAGGATCGGTTTAAAATGCGTTTATCCGACAGGAAGAAAGAGGTATAGAGATGGTAAAGGAATTTAACAGAAAGATTATTTTAGAAGATGGACAGGAATATTACGGCTACGGCTTTGGCGCACATGATGAAAAGGTGTGCGAAATCGTCTTCAATACCTCTATGGTCGGGTATCAGGAGATACTGTCCGATCCTTCCTATACCTATCAGGCGGTCGTTATGACTTATCCGCTGATCGGCAACTACGGTATGGCGGACGACGACTATGAGCGGAATACACCCACTCTTGGCGCACTTATCGTCCGTGAATATAACGATGAACCCTCCAATTTCAGAAGCACCGCCACCTTGTCGGAGGTGATGAAAAAATTTAGTATTCCCGGCATTTACGGCATTGATACAAGAAAACTGAACCGTTCTATCCGAGACTTTGGTTCTCGCAAGGTTCTCATAACCGATGTTTCTACCACCTTGGAAGAAGGGCTTGCGAAACTGAAATCTACCAACATCCCCACCGATGCAGTATCCCATGTAAGTTGTGATAAAATCATGGTTTCTCACGCAGAAACCCCAAAATTTCATGTGGTAGCCATCGACTGCGGTATGAAAATGAATATTGTGCGGTCATTAAATAAGCGTGGCTGCAAGGTTACGATCGTACCGTGGAATACTCCGGCAGAAGCTATTATGGCACTTGATCCCGACGGCATCTTTATTTCCAACGGCCCCGGCGATCCTACCGATGTGCCTGAGACCATCCAAACTATTAAGAACCTTCTCGGTAAATACCCGATTTTCGGTATTTGCCTCGGTCATCAAATTATATCCCTGGCTTACGGAGCAAAAACATATAAACTGAAATTCGGACACCGTGGTGGAAATCACCCGGTACGAAATTTGGAAACGGGTAAAATTGAAATCACTTCGCAAAATCACTCCTATGCGGTGGATGCAGACAGCCTGAACGGTACGGATTTGATCGTTACTCATATCAATCTGCTTGACAACACCATCGAGGGTGTGAAATGC